>CACJGR010000007.1 GCA_902592985.1 uncultured Pelagibacteraceae bacterium
GCTCATGCTAAATATTCTACGTCGATTTATGAAGACCCTATTAACGACATTGGTGAATATTTTTTTTGTGACCAATACATTGAAAGTGGAAATATTAAATACAACAGAAAGTATTTAAGAAAGTTTTTTCCAATACCAAAAATAAAAAAAAATTTAAAAAAAATTAAAATTGAGAATTTGCACAAAAAGAACTTAAAAAACTGTATCTATATACCTGATTCTTATAACAAGTTTAGAAGATTTGGATATTTTAGAAGTATAGATGATTATCAATATATTGATCTCCAAAAAAAAATTATAAACTCAAAGAAAAATATTTATTTTAAGCTCCATCCGAAACAAAGATTCAACTATAAAATATTTAAAGCAAAAAAATATATAAGGGGGTATCTCAATTTTAAAAAAATTTATAAAGTTTATATTTTTGATTCTATATCCCAATCCTTTTTTGAGGTTGCTAAAACGAATTTAAAAATCCTATATCTTCATATACCCATAAGAAAGTTAAATAATAAGATTTTAAGTCTGATAAAAAAAAGAGCACTAGTTAAAAATATTGATCCAAAACAGATAAAAAAGGATGAAATATCTAACTATATAGCGGAAGCTGAAAATTTTAAAATTAAAAATCATAAAATTACAGATTATTGCATGTAAGAATGAAATTTTTCTTTTAATTAGGTTATATTTATTTATTAAATTATTAAAAATATAATAAAAAAAATGGTTGAATTATCTATTGTTGTTCCAGTTTACAATGAGGAAAAAAATATCCGTCCTTTTGTTGAACAAATTGAAAAAGTGATGGAGACAATAAATAAGAACTATGAATTAATATTTGTTTTAGATCCTTCTAAAGATGACACTGAAAATGCTATATTAGAAGAAATAAAAAAAAATAAAAATATAAAATTAATAGTTTTGTCGAGAAAGTTTGGTCAGCCTGCTGCAACAGTTGCGGGTATTGAAAATTGTAATGGTAATTACTGTGTAATAATAGACGTAGATTTACAAGATCCTCCAAACCTTATTGGGGAAATGTACACAAAAATAACAAGTGAAAAGTTAGATGTCGTTTATGCAAAACGCAGATCAAGAAAAGGAGAAACTCCATTTAAAAAATTCTTTTCTAAAATTGGCTATGAAACAATTCATAAATTAAGTGATGTAAAAATTCCAAAAAATGTTGGTGATTTTAGAATTATTTCTAGAAGAATAATTGATGAATTAAAAAAATTAAAAGAATCTCATGGTTTCCTGAGAGGACTTGTTTCTTTTGTTGGTTTTAAACAAGGTTACATTTTATTTGATAGAGATGAAAGATTTTCTGGTGAAAGTAAATATAATAAATTTTTTGGTTCATTAAAAATAGGAATTAATGGACTAGTTAGTTTTAGCTCTAAACCACTTTTTATTATGTCATTGTCCGGTTTCATATTAGCAGTATTAAGTTTTCTATTAGGTATTTGGTATCTGTTTCAAAAAATTACTGGAATAGATATCACTCCAGGATTAACAACTACAGTAATTTTATTATCTTTCTATTCAGGTATACAATTATTGGGTCTTGGACTTTTAGGTGAATATATTGGAAGGATATATGAAGAAGTAAAACAAAGACCGAAGTACATTATGGATAAAAAAATTAATTTTCAAAAATCTGAAGAAGAATAAATAATGATTACAACATTTCCAAAACAACTTCCGAAGCTCAGCAAGAAACAAATAAAGATTAAAAATGAGTTTATGCTTAACTGGTTAAAAATATTAAGAAATAATTATGGAATAGTTGATAAGTTTAACCACGGGTTTGTTGTTAATAATTCTTCTAGAAATTTTGTTAATACATTAGAAATTGGATCTGGAATTGGTGAACATTTAAATTATGAAAAACTTAATGAAAAACAACTTAAAAATTATTATGCAATGGATAAGAGAAAAAATATTATTGATGTATTAAAAAAAGAACATCCTAAAATTAATGCTATTCAAGGAGACTGTGAAAAAAAACTAAAATTTAAGTCAAATTTTTTTGACAGAGTTATAGCAATACATGTTTTGGAACATTTGCCTAACTTACCAAAAACAATTAATGAAGTTTATAGAGTCTTAAAAAAAAAAGGAGAATTTTTAATTGTAATACCCTGTGAGGGAAGTATTGCTTACACAATAGCTAGAAAGATATCGGCAGAAAGAATTTTTAAAAAAAAATATAAAATGAGTTATGATTGGTTTGTTAAGTCAGAACATATAAATATGCCTAATGAAATTATAGAAATAATTTCAAAAAAATTTGTTAAAAAAAAAAGAACTTTTTTTCCAACCTTTGTCCCTTTTTTATTCTGTAACTTATGTATTGGAATAATCTATAGGAAAAACTAAATCTATATGAAAAAAAAAGTTCTTGTTACTGGTTGTGCAGGATTTATTGGAAGCAATTTGGTAGATCGTCTTTTAAAAGAAAAGTATTTTGTTTATGGCATAGATAACTTCAGGACAGGAAAAAGAAGTTTTTTAAATGACTCATTTAAAAATAAAAATTTTCTTTTTATAAAAGAAAACCTATTAAATAAAAATAAGTTAATAAAAATATTTAATAAAAATATTGACATTATATTTCATTTTGCAGCAAATGCTGATGTCAGGTATGGATATTTAAGACCTTTAAACGATTTAAATTATAATATTATTGTCACTTCAAATGTTTTAGAGGCAATGAGAATAAACAAAATTAAAAAAATAGTTTTTTGTTCAACAGGATCTGTATATGGAGAGACTAATGAAATACCTACTCCTGAAAATGCAAGTTTTCCTATTCAAACTTCTATGTATGGTGCATCCAAACTATCCTGCGAAGGACTAATTCAAGCATACTCAGAAGCATATAATATTAAAAGTTATATTTTTAGATTTGTTTCAATATTGGGTCCAAGATACACTCACGGTCACATTGTTGATTTTTATAATAAACTAAAAAAAAATAAAAAAAGATTAAAAGTTCTTGGAAACGGCCTACAAAAAAAATCATATCTTCATGTTTATGATTGTGTAGATGCAATTTTAAAAGTTATTAATTGTAAAACGACTAAAATAGTTAATACTTTTAATCTTGGAACTGAAGAATTTATTTCAGTTAATCAATCAATAAAAATAATTACTAAATATTTAAAATTACAACCAAAGTTAGAATATACTGGAGGAAAAAGTGGATGGATAGGAGATGTGCCATTTATTTTATTAGATATAAAAAAAATAAAAAAATTAGGTTGGAAACCTTCTTTTTCAATTAAAGATAGTATTTTAAGTACTCTTAATTATTTAACAAAAAAATGATTTAAAAATGAAAATTGCAGTTGTTGGATTATGGCATCTCGGAACAATCATTTCGCTTTGCATGTCAAAATTAAATAATACAGTTTATGCATTTGATAATAAAAAAATAATCAACCATTTTAACAAAAAAAAACCACCTATAAATGAAAACGGAGTAGAAAATTTATTAAAAAAAAACATAAATAAAAAATTGTATTTTGATAATGATTTTACAAAGTTGAAAAAATTTAAAATAATATGGATAACTTATGATGCTCAAATAAATGAAAATGACAAAAGTGATTTTAATAACACATTTACTAAAATAAAAAATGTACTTAAATATGTAAGGAAAAATTCTATTATTTTAATTTCTACACAGCTTCCGTTGGGTTCAATAAAAAAAATTGAAACTTATGAAAGAATTAATATAAAAAAAAAGATTACATTTATATACATACCTGAAAATCTAAGACTAGGAAAATCAATCAAACTATTTTTGAAACCAGATCGGATAGTTATAGGAATGAGACCTTCTTCAAATTCTAAAAAAACAGTTTTAAAACTTTTTAAAAAAATTTACTGCAAAAAAATAGTTGTGAATTCTGAAACAGCCGAGATGTCTAAGCATGTAATTAATAGTTTTTTGGCATGTTCAGTTTCATTTATAAATGAAATCGGACAATTATCAAAAAATTATAATATTTTGCTAGACGATCTTGAGGAATGTGTAAAAACAGATAAAAGAATTGGAAAATTTTCTTATTTGAGGCCTGGAAACGCTTTTTCCGGAGGAACTTTAGCTAGAGACTTAAACTACTTAATAAAAAAAGCGAAATATCATAAAACTAATTATAAATTAATAAAATCTATTTATCAAAGTAATATCATACATGGCAAATGGCTAGAAAATATTTTAAATTCTAAGTTTAAATCAAAAAAAAATAAAATTTTGCAAATAGGGTTAAGTTACACAAAAAATACATCTACAGTAAGAAGATCTTTACCTTACAAAAATTTCATCAATCTTAAAAAAAAGTATTTTATTAAAGTTTATGACAAATATTTAGAAAACAAATCAAGTGAAGTTAATCATTTAAAGAAGTTTTTCTTAAAAATGTCTCAAAAAGAAAAGTTTAATATTGTTCTGATATTTTCAAAAATTAATAATTTAAGTAAATTTAAAAAATTTATTCAAAAAAATGCAGCTATTATTGATGTTGAAGGAAGTAATAAAAAATGCGTTTTTTCAAATAAATTTTCATATATATCTCTAGAAAATGGATAAAAATTTTTTTTCAAAAAAAACAATTATTATTACAGGATCAAATCAAGGCTTAGGTCTAGAAATTGCAAAATTTTTTGCATTAAAAAATTCAAATTTAATTCTTTGTGCGAGAAATAAAAAAAAATTTATGCAATCAAAAAAATATTTTTCGAAATATAAGAAAAATATTTTATTTACAAAACTTGACATTTCAAAAAAAAGTCAAGTGGATAAATTTTTTAAAAAAATTTTTAAAAAATTTAAGAAAGTAGATATTCTTATTAATAACGCTGGAATTTATGGACCTAAAGGTAAGTCAGAAAAACTTTCTTGGACCGAATGGAAAAAAACTATAGATATAAATCTTCTCGGTTCAATTTATGTTATAAATAAAATTATTCCTCATTTTAAAAAAAATAGGTACGGAAAAATTATCCAAATATCTGGAGGTGGCGCTGCATCAACATTTCCTTTTTTTTCTCCATACTCTGTTAGTAAAATTGGAATAGTAAGATTCATTGAAAATTTATCTATAGAGTTAAAAAATTATAAAATTTTTGTAAACTCAATTGCTCCGGGCCCAATTAATACAAGAATGCTTGAAGAAGTTTTGAAATCAGGTCCTAATAAAGTTGGAAAATTTTTTTTTGAAAAATCTAAAAAACAAAAAAAAGATGGAGGAACAAGTATTAAAAAAATAATTGAACTCGTTGAATTTTTAGCTCACAAAAAAAGTGATCATATTTCAGGAAAATTAATTAGTGTCTTATGGGATAATTGGAAAATCTTTCATAAAAAAAAGAAAATTTTAAATTATTCAGACGTTGGAACTCTAAGAAGAATAACTGGAAAAGATAGAAAAATAAAGTTTTTTGATAAATGAATAAAAAAAAAAGATTATTAAATATAGGTATAATTGGTTGTGGGTTAATTGGAAAAAAAAGATCTTTGTGCCTAGGAAAAAAAGGAAAGCTAGTTGCAGTTTGTGATGTTAGCCAAAAAAGAATTCAAGAAGTAAAAAAAAAAAATAATAAAATTATAGAATTTAAAAATTGGAAAAATATTTTTTCGGTTAAAAATTTAGATATTTTAATTATTTCAACTCCTCACAACTTGCTCGCAAGAATAATTAAATTTGGTATTAAAAAAAACAAAATTAATTTATTTGTTGAAAAACCTGGTGTTAAAAATTTTAGTGAAATTAAAAAAATTTTAAAAATTTATAATCATGTAAAAACCAAAATTAAAATAAAATTTGGATTTAATCATAGATACCATGAGTCAATAATATTGGCTAAGCAACTTATACAAAACAACCAGATTGGAAAACTTATGTATTTAAGAGGTGTTTATGGTCATGGAGGAAATAAAGACTATAAAAAAGAATGGAGAGGAAGAAAAGAATATTCTGGTGGTGGAGAATTGGTAGATCAAGGAATTCATTTAATTGATTTATCGAGATTTTTTTTAGGAGAATTTAACTCAATAAAATTTAATCTTAATACTTTTCTTAGAAATACGAAAGTTGAAGACAATGTATTTTTAATGCTTAAAAGCAAAAAAAAAATAGCATTTTTACATGCATCATGGACAGAATGGAAAAATAAATTATTAATTGAAATCTTTGGAAAAAAAGGAAAAATTGAAATTTATGGTAAGGGAGGAAGTTATGGAACTGAAACATTAACGCTATATAAAATGATTAAGAATAGAGAAAAACCCTTAAAAAAAGTTAAGGTCTTTAGGGACAGCTTGAGATCCTGGAAAAGTGAATTAGAAGAATTCTATAAAGAAATTAGGAGCAAAAAAAATAGTTCTAAAAAGAATCTTAAAAATGTATACGAAAATTTTAAAATAATTAATCAAATTTATAAAAAAAATGATCATAGTTAAAAGTCCGTTAAGAGTCAGCCTAGGAGGTGGGGGAACTGATCTACCATCTTATTATAATGTTCATGAAGGTTTCTTAATATCTGCAGCAATAAATAAATATGTCTATGTCACTATTATGAAACCATTTAAACCAGGCATTTATTTAAAATATTCAAAAATTGAAAAGGTAAAAAAAATTTATCAAATAAACCACCAAATTTTAAAAGAATGTTTAAAATTATTTAAAACAAAAAAACCACAAATCGAAATTACCACACTTACAGATATTCCTGCTGGAACTGGCTTGGGTTCTTCGGGTAGCTTTACAGTTGCACTTTTAAAAGCATTATTTGAATTTCATAAAAAAAATATTATTTCTGATAAATTGGCTGAACTTGCATGTGAAATTGAAATCAATAAATTAAAAAATCCAATAGGTAAACAAGATCAATATATTTCAGCATTTGGAGGAGTTAGAGAATTTAAATTTTTACAAAATGGCAAAGTAGTATCTAATAATTTAAAAATTTCGCGAGATAATTTGTCAATTTTAGAAGAAAATTTATTGCTTTTTTTTACAGGGTTTTCAAGAAATGCAAATAGTATTTTAAAAAAACAAAATGACGAAACAAAAAAAAACAATAATGAAATGATTGAAAACCTAAATTTTATAAAAAAATTAGGAATTAAAAGTAAAAAAAGTTTAGAAAAAGGTGACTTTAATAAATTTGCTGAACTAATGAATATTCATTGGGAATATAAACAATCTCGATCAAAAAATATGTCAAATTCCAAAATTAATAAAACTTATAAATTGGCATTAAAAAATGGCGCCATAGGTGGTAAGTTAGTTGGAGCAGGAGGCGGAGGCTTTTTAATGTTTTATTCAAATGACAAAGAAAAGTTACGCTTTGAAATGAAAAAAAAAGGATTTGAAGAAGTAAGATTTAATTTTGATTTTAATGGAACTCAGACAATAATTTCATGAGATTACCAATTATGATACTAGTTGGCGGTCTTGGAAAAAGACTAGGAAATAAAGTTAAAAGTACCCCTAAACCACTTCTAAAAATAAATAAAAAACCTTTTCTAGAAATAATTTTAAACAATTTAATAAAAAAAGGTTTTAAAAAAATTATTATATGTGCTGGTTACCTAGGGCATAAAATTGATAATTTTATTAAAAAAAAAAAATTTAAAGCAAAAATAATTGTTTCTCATGATGGTAAAAAGCTATTGGGAACAGGAGGTGCTGTAAAGAAAGCTATAAAATATATAAATAAAAACTTTTTTTTAATGTATGGAGATACTTTTCTTCCTATTAGTTTTATTAAAATACAAAATGCATTTTTAAATCAAACAAAGCCTGTTCTGATGACAATTTTAAAGAATAAAAATAATTATGATAAAAGTAACGTCCATTATTATAAAAAAAAAATAATCTATAATAAAAAATTTCCTTCAAAAAATATGGAGTATATTGATTATGGTTTATTAATAATGAATAAAAACATCTTTAAAAATTTAAGAAAAAAAAATTTTCCTCTTTCAGCATTATTATCTGATTTATCTTTAAAAAATTTGATTTATGGTCATAAAGTATATAAAAGATTCTATGAAATAGGTACTTTACGTGGCATAAATGATACAAAAAAATTTTTCAAAAAAAATGAGAAATAGCAAAACTTATACTTACAATCATCTTAAAGAATCAATTGAAATTATAAAAAGACTCAATATTCAGAAAATTGAACATATTATCAAAATAATAAAATTAATAAAAAAAAAAAAAGGAAGAATTTTTTTTCTAGGAGTTGGTGGAAGTGCAGCGAATTGCTCACATGCTGTCAATGATTTTAGAAAAATTCTTAATATTGAAGCATATTCAGCTTCTGAAAATATAGCTGAACTTACTGCAAGAATAAATGATGATGGATGGGATACAAGCTATAAAAATTGGCTAAAAGTCAGTAATTTAAATAAAAAAGATTGTATATTTATATTTTCGGTTGGAGGAGGAAATTTGAAAAAAAAAATAAGTACAAATTTAATCGAGTCAGTTAAATATGCAAAAAATAGAAAATCTAAAATATTAAGTATAGTAAGTAGAAATGGTGGGTACGCATATAAAAATTCAAACGCAAGTGTTTTAATACCTGTTGTAAATAAAAATGCTATAACACCTCATGCAGAGGCTTTTCAAGCGCTAATCTGGCATTTAATTGTAACTCATCCAACTTTAAATCCAAATAAAAATAAATGGGAATCTATAAAATAGATGAAAAAAATAAAAATTAATATTTATGCTGATGGAGCTAATGAAGATGAAATGTGTTTAATGAATCGAAATAAAAATATATCAGGAATGACTACAAATCCTACATTGATGAAAAATTCGGGTATAAAAAATTATAAAAATTTTGCTCTAAAAATTTTAAAAAAAATTAAAAAAAAACCAATTTCATTTGAGGTTTTTGCAGATGAGTTTCAAGAAATGGAAAAACAGGCATATGAAATAAATAGTTGGGGGAAGAATGTTTTTGTTAAAATTCCCATTACTAATAGTAAGGGTAAAAGTTCAAAAAATTTAATAAAAAAACTTTTAGCCAAAAAAATAAAATTAAATATAACTGCCATCTTAACAGAAAAGCAGGTAAACAATTTAATGTCGTTAAATTTCAAATCTGAATGTATTTTATCTGTTTTTGCAGGAAGAATAGCTGACACTGGAATTGATCCTAAAAAAATAATGAGAAGAATAAAAAAGAGAATAAATAATAAAAAAAAAGTCAAATTGTTATGGGCAAGTTGTAGAGAAATGTATAGCATTTTTGAAGCTCAAGAAGTTGGCTGCGATATTATTACTGTACCAAATAATATTTTAAATAAAATGAACCTATTGGGAAAAAATTTAAATAAATATTCTTTGGAAACTGTAAAAACTTTTTATAACGATGCACTTAAAGCTGGATTTAAAATTTAACTAAACCAAATTTTTCTTGGCAAATCTTTAAATTAAATTTAATCAAGACACCAAATAAAATTGAGATAATTATATAATCAAAAAATAATTTAGCTAAAATTAATTCATTTAAAATTCCAAAAGTTGGCAAACTTAAGGTTAATAAAAAGCCAATTAAATATTTTAGATAAATTAATTGGAATAGGAATTTAATTAATAAATTTTTATTAGCATATTCTATTATAAAAGGTAAAGAAAAAATTAAAAATACTTCTCTATAGAATGAATTTTGAAATACTATATAACAAAAAACTAGTAAATTTGTTCCTACTATGAAAATTTTAAATTTAAAATTTTCTATATCAATTATTAGTTCATTTTTTTTATTTATAAAATAAACTGTCAATAATGAAATAAATAGAAAAAGTGATACAAAACATGTAATCACGATGTAATTTTTATAAATTTCTATTTTATCAAAAGCTATTGAATAATATTTAATCAAAGAAATGAATGAAAAATTTCTGTATGATTTTCCATATAATTGACCTCTAATTTCAAATAAATTTTTAAATGCTTCTAAGTCAAAACTATAAATTAAAAATGATCCAACTAACAAAAAAGTTAGCACTAAAAAAAATAAATTTTTAATTAAACTTTCTTTATTTAAAATAAGAATAATTACTGAAATTATAGGATAAAATTTAGCTAGAGAAATATAAGAAATAATTAAAGAACTTAGATAATTATTGTTAATTAACAAAATAAAATAAATAAGAATAAAAATAATTAAATCATTATTCATTCTTGATAATAATAGTAAAATTTGGGGGCTAAAAAAAATTAAAAAAATTAATATTTTAGATTTAAGATTTTTTTGATTTAATAATTTTGAAATAATTACAAAAAAAAACAATATTTGTAACCATGGTAAAACAGTATAATAAAAAAAATCAATTTTAGGATAAAATGGTATATAAAATTGAATATTATCTGACCACCAAACCCTGCCTCCAATAGGATCGCATGGATTAATAACGGTAATATCGTAACCCAGTTTTTTACATCTTAATGTATCAAAAATAAAACTCCAATCTTCAAATATTAGCTTGTTCTCAATAGAATCTTTGGCCGGATGTAAAGCAAAATCATTAATTTTATGTATTAATCCGCTTTCAAAAATAAAAAAAATTAAAATAAAAATTAATAAAAAAAATACTAAATTAAGATTTAAATTTATTTTTTGTAGTTTCATTTTATGAAATTTTTTTAAAATTTGTTAAAAATTTCTATTATTTTCTTATTTGTCAAAATTCTTCTAAAATTTTTTCCTAAAGCATTTGTAAGAGGTTTGTAGTGTACTACTGTAGATTTTATTAAATTTTTTGATGTATTATTTAATATATTACTGTCTAATTTTAAATTTAATTTTGGTATTTTTATTTTTTGTTTAGCTACCATTTTCCAAAACAAATTATATTCCTTGGGATAAAATTTTTTCATTCCTCTCATCACAATACAATTTGATATACAATGTTTGGTTCCAAAGATAACACTTAATGCTGCTGAAAAAGGATGTACCAGTCCCACCATGCTCATACCTATTGCTAAACCGCCAAAATAAGAAGCAATCATTAGGTTAGATCTATTTTGATTTGATTTCATATTTTTAGAAAGAAAAATTTTCTCACAAATATTTTTTGATATATTTGCATATTTATCACTTATATTATTTTTATAATTTCCATTTATCGATTCAAAGCTATGAATAAATGAGTCCATACCTGAATAAAAATATTGATTTTTATTCACCGTTTTAGTTAAAAATGGATCCATTATAATTATATCATAAACACTAAAATCACTATTCATTCCTAATTTTTTTCCTGTTTTATAATTAGTTAAAACACAAGTTCTAGAAGATTCTGCTCCTGTGCCTGACAAAGTAGGAATTCCAATTTTAAATACACCAGGTTTTTTTACCAAATCCCAACCTTGATAATCTGATGCTTTACCTTTATTTTTCAATAAATTTGAAATCGCTTTGCCTACATCTAAAGTTGAGCCTCCACCAAAAGCAACAACTAATTTTGAATTGGAAAAACTTTTTTTTTTTATTTTTAAAATTAAATTATCTATTAGGATATCTGTTGGTTCAATATCACTATTTATATATATAACTAAGTCTGATTTTTTTATTATTTTTGTTTTAATATAATTTTTTTTATTTTTAAAAAATTTATCTAATATAAAGATTCTTTTTTGTGTTTTTTGCAAAATATCAATTTTACCAAATTTTTTAAGGGAGTTTTCTCCAAAAAAAACTTTTTTAACATTGTTGGATTCAGCAAATCCTTGCATCATAAAAAAATTTTATTAAATTAAGTTTTTATATAGTTTTTTATTATATATAATAATTTAAATTTTTTATAAATGTTTATTAAAAATGAAAATTAAATTAATCGCTGAAATAGGTTGCAATCACCAGGGTAATTATGCTCAAGCGGTAGAAATGATTAAAGTTATAAAAAAATACTGCAATGTCGATCATGTAAAATTTCAAAAAAGAAATCCAAAAAAACTATTAACAAAAAATGAGTATAATTCTCCTCATCCAAACTCACATAATTCCTTTGGTAAAACATATGGTCTACATAGAGAGAAATTAGAATTCTCAATAGGATCACATAAAAAACTAAAAAATTATTGTAACAAAAATAAAGTCATCTATTCAACATCTGTTTGGGATGTTGACTCAGCTAAACAAATTATAAAATTAAAACCTAAATATATTAAAATCCCTTCTGCGTGTAATACTGATTATTCTCTTTTGAGTTATATTTTTAAAAATTACAATGGAGAAATTCACATTTCTATTGGAATGACAAATAAAAAAGAAGAAGAAGAAATAATTAATTTAGCTAAGAATTTTAAAAGAAACAAAGATGTAATTTTATATGCTTGCACAAGTGATTATCCTGTGAAAGCTCGAGACATATGCCTTCTTGAAATTGTTCGGTTAAAAAAAATGTATGGAAAAATAATTAAAGGTATTGGTTTTTCAGGACATCATTATGGAATATCAGCAGATATAGCTGCTGCTGCACTAGGTGCTAGATGGATTGAAAGACATTTTACCCTAGATAGAACCATGAAAGGAACCGATCATGCTGCATCTTTAGAACCTGAAGGTTTAAAAAAACTAAGAAGAGATTTAAATCTTCTGGAAGAAAGCTATAAATTAAAACCTAAAGAAATTTTAAATTGTGAAGTTGCCCAGAGAGAAAAGTTAAAAAGATTTAAAAAATAAAAAAAAAATTTTATTCAACGAAATATGATATGAAAAAAAATCTAAGTGATGTTAAAAAAATTTTTTTTAATTCTGAAATTTTTAAATATGATTACATTTATATATATTCGGATTTAAGATTTTATCTAATAAAATATGGAAACAATTTTGCTGTGGACTTATTAAAACTTTTTTTAAAAAAAAAGAAAACAATAATAGTTCCTACTTTTTCTTACACAACTTCAGGAAAATTTTTTAAGGATAAAACCAAATCTGCGCTGGGTTATTTTAGTAATTTTATTTTAAATAGTAAAAAATCTTTAAGGTCAGATCATCCACTATTCTCATTCACAGCAATAGGTCCAAAGAAAAATATTTTGAAAAATTTAGGAAAAAGTGCTTTTGGAAATAAAGGACTTCATAAAAAACTATATAAGAAAAGAGCATGCTATCTTCATATAGGAAGACCCTTAAAACAAGGAAATACAATGGTTCATTTCTTTGAAAAAAAATATAAAGTAAAATACAGATTTGAAAAAAAATTTCCTACCAAAGTTTTTGTAAAAAAAAAATACCTAGGCGGAAATTACTCTGCATATTTAAGAAATTTAAAGATGCAAAACAATCATTTTTATTTTAAAAAAGCTTATAAAGAAATCGTTAAAAAAAAATTTGTTAAAAGTTATTATAGCAAAAATAACTTTGAAAGCATTGATATTTATTCTTATGATAGAATTTATGAAATTTTGAATGAACTGATTAAAAAAGATAAATCTATTTTTATTAAACCAATCTGTTTGTAATAAGTTTTTAATTATTTTTTTTAAAGCTTTTTCTCAATATCTTTTGGCCAACTTTTTTTAAAATACAAATTTCTATCATCTATAAACAAATCATAAGAGGGTTTTCCAAAATACAATTTGTGAAATTTTATTTTCCAATTATCTAATTGTTTTAAAGTCTTTAAATATCCCTTTTTTTTAGCTAAATTTCTATTTTCATTGCTTCTTCCCATAAATCTAGCCGTAAATATTATTATTGTATATCCGCGATTAAATAATTCATTAATTTTTTCAATATTTTTCTTTATTGGTTTTGCTTTAAAATAATTTTTTTTTTGTGTTTTGCAAATAACTCCATCTAGATCAAAGCAAATTGTTTTTTTTTTCACTTGATTACAATTTTGATGAATAGACTTCTGAGCCTATTTTTTTATCTATCATAGATAGAAGTATGCCCATTTGAGCTATTTCAACAATATTATATGCTTTGGAATCTATCCATAAATTAAGATTACCTTTTTTTGATAGAGAGTTCTTCTTTTTAAAACCAGTTATAGTTACAACTGTAATTTTTTTCTTTCTGCAATATTCTGCTGCTTTTATTAAATTTTTGGATTGCCCACTTGCGCTAAGTAAAATAACTAAATCTTTCTTGGATGTATAATACTCTAAAGTTTTTACAATCCAATTTTTAAATCCATAATCATTCGAAAAACAAGTAATTAAATTTGAATCATTCAAAGATATTGTTTTAATTTTAGCATTTTTAGTAAAGTCTGTTGCTGCATGTGATGCGGTAGAAATATTGGCACCATTCCCAAACAAAAAAATGGTACCTTTCGATTTTGAAGTTTTTAATATCAAATTATACAATTTTTCAAGCATATGAATATCAATACTTAAAAATGCTCTATTGATTTTATAAAAATATTGATTGTAAAAATTTTTTTTCATTACATAAAACCTAAAATTAATTTACTTCTTTAAATATCTTTTCAACTGCCCTACAATATTTACTAAATCTAATTTTTTCAAAATAAATTTTTTTAGAAATATTGGAATCATATGAAATTAATTTGTCCTTAAATTCAACAATAATTTTATTATCTTTTATCTCTTTTTTAACATCAATACCAGATGGTAATATTTTTTGATATAATATTTCTTGGTCCAATGTGACTCTTTTTCCAAAAATAAAATAATATTCCCTAAAATATGAAATTTTTAATATTGGTTTGCAAGTACCATAAATTTTATCATGATATCCAAACTTTAAATAGTTTTTTAAATTTAAATTTAAAACAGAAGTTTTAAATTTTCCTTCAGCTGAATTTATTTTTTTTTCAAATCTAACATCAGATTCTTTATCATTATAATATCTTAATCTTAATTTATAACGCGGAACTAGTCCTTGTATGGATTCATGATACATTTGTTTTTTTTTATTATCAAAGTAAATTGATGTAATCTTTCTTCTTGGAAAAAGTTTCTGTGCATTATTCTCGTCTAGCCATTTTTTAAAGAAAAAAACTTTTTTCTCATTGAGTCTATATTTTTCTTCTATCCTAAAACTCATTAACCAACTCTATATTAGAACCTTCTTGCGAAAATATTGCTCCTTTTTTAGAAGAACTTTGGACACAATTAATGTTTTTATATTTAATGCTACCCCCCATAAATTCTTGCTTTTTTCTATAAGCGGCAAGACAAAAATCAGTTTTATTTATATCGGCTTGAATTATTTCAATTTTAGAAGAGTCTTTTGAAACTATACCAGTTCTTGAATTATTAATTGAAATTTTTTTTATTTTTAATTTAGATTTCTCACCAACTGAAATGGATTTATCTTCACACAAAGAAACATTTCCTTCATAAATTTCATAGTTTCCAAAAGAAAAATCTAAACAATCATTTTTAGCATTGCTAACTTTAATTTTTTCAATTTTAAGATTTGAAAAATCTGCATCCATAGCATCTGATATTGAATTATTAATAATTAAACTTTTAATATTACCATTAACATTTATAAAGTTTACTGCATCTTCGCAAAATGAATTTTTCAAATTCAATTCAAGGTTAATTATTTTAACATCAACGAAATTTACACATCCTGTATATTCATAAATTAAATTATTTTCTTCTAAAGAATTGTTCAATAAATAATCGAAATTAAATTCAATTTTCCAATTATCAATTTGCTTTCCAAAAAAAACAGTTTTATCAGTGCTATAGTCATGTACTATAGATATTGTTCTATTTTTTTTATCAATTTTAAATTTAGCATTTTTACTTTGTAAAATTTTAAATTGATTGTCCACTGATATTAAATTAAATTGATCAGTCATTTTTCTGCTATTTATAAGCTTATTATTTTTATAGTCTTCAAAGTTATTTCCTATATAAATCCAATTAATATTTTCTTTAGATCTTTGACTTAAGACATCAACAAACTTTTCATTATTAAATTTTTCAAATGTACATGAATTTAACTGCAAATCACAAATACGAATTAAGTAGTATGAAATGGGCCATTCTTTATCATCATGATAATATTTTTCAAAAAATAATAATTTTTTATTTAAATCTTTTTTTGAGTTAAAATATCTATCTTCACTGTCAAAATGTTTTTTTAAATTTGCAAAATCAAATTTTTTAAGATCTAAATCACTAGACAAATAAAAATTCTCAAAATGGTTCCTTGAAAAATCAGAAAATTTTTCTTCTTTTTTTTTATCATAATTTCTCAAAGAAATAAAAAAACGGTTTAATATCTGATCTAATTTTAACTTTGTTATATCTAATCCAGATTTTTTTAATTCTTTTAATAAATTATCTTTATCTATGGCTTTTGATAGTTTGCTTGCTAAATCATTTTTTTCTGATGGTATAAATTTTTGCTTATCTATTTCTTTATAAAACCAATCTATTAATATTGATACATCGCCATCATAATAAATAGGTTCAAGTTCCCCATATAAACTATTGTAATAAAATCTAAAATCATCTGTTGAAAGAGAATGATTTGCTCTTAGTGAATTAATGATTTTTATATAATCATTTAATTTTTCATAATAATTGAATTTATTGTTAAACAAATAATCTGTATCAATATATAAATAATTGTCACCTGAGGGATCTAATAGTTTATTAAAATTTTTTTTAAAATTGTGATCTTTTAAATAAATATAATTCATATCATTTAGCAATTGCGCAGCAAAAATAGCATTTCTTTTATTTTTTCTTATCAAACTTTTAGAATTTGCAATTCTGGCTACCTGGAATTCGCTTGAAATTTTTCCATTTTTTCCAAAAACAAATTTTTCATCTCCTTCAAATATAAATCCTTGTTTTCTATGAGAATTTTCCAAAAACTCTTTTGTTATATTTTCTTGAAAAATATATTTTTGATTTAATCCATTTAAACTAGCATTTATATAAAATGTCCTTGGAGATAAATATCCTAAATGCCTTAAAAAATTTGCTACAAATACTTCATTATCTTCTTTTCGTGTTTTTGGTAAAAATAATTTAAATTCAGTTATATTTAATACATTGCCATTTAATAACTCTACAGATAAGCTTGGCATCGGATTGCCTTTAACCCATGAAATATGATCCTTAAAATCACCATTAATTTTTATTTTTGCATCAAATTTGCACAAAATATTTTCTGAAAATTCTACATAAACTATTGCTTTATAATTTTTTTTATACTTCTTTAATATGAGTTTATTATTATTTGTATTTAATCTTAAAAGATTTTTTGACCATTTTCTTGAATTTTTTGTTTTGATTTCTAAAAACTTAACTTTTAGGTCATTTTTTTTAATAAAATTTATTTGCCCTTCACAATAAGGTTCTATCGGATCAAAATTTTGAACACAAAATAATGGTGTTACAAATAAAAAATATGATAAAAAAAAAAAAAATATTTTTTTAAACATATGTAACATCAATTGAAATTATTGATGTATTGCTTGCAAATTTACTTTTTAGTTCATCTATATCTTCTCTTTTTTTTGATGACAATCTGTAATTATATAGTTCTTCATTTTTGTTAAAATAATAGCTTATTAAAAACTTATGTTTATCTAGCTCAACTAATTGATTTTTTGATGAAATATCAATTAAATTATTTGAAATACCATCATCAAATGAAAGAGAATATAAATTGTGACCCTTTGTTTTTAAAAATACATCGCACTTATCAAGTATTATTAATACTAAGCAAGTGCCAAGTGTTAAATATATACCTAGAACTGGTTTTACAGATAAACCAATACCAATTGTAAGTAATGCGAAAAAAATAATTAATTCAAGCGGACTTTTGACTGGATTACGAAATCTTATAATAGATAAAGCGCCAATCATTCCAAGTGATAAAGCTATATTATTTGCAATCAATCTCGTAATTATTAAAGCAATAATAGGAAGAAGAATATAAGTTGTTAAGTGATGATAAGTATTTACCCAATTTTGTTTTACAAATTTAAGACTCAAATAAATCAATAAACCGCATATCCCTGCCATTAACATCAAAAAAATTATGTCTAAAGACTCTGTTATTGATCTATAGGTTAAGTATAAAAACGATTTAATAGTCTGTGTAAACATCTAATTTTTAGATTTATCCAAAATAAATAAGCTCATAATCTCTATAATAATGATTATATTTTAAAATCCAACCCAATTTTTTTATTGTAGTTTTTATAATGACAATAACAATAATTTTGTTATTTTAAATAAGTCTTTCTAATAAGTTGCTTCTATAAATCTTGTTAGGTTCCTTATAAAAAATATAATGAATAAATATAAATTGACAAATATGTTATAAGGTACTAATGGCAAGACCAAATAATGGTTTACGTAAATGAAAAAATTATAAAGTTTCCATTTTTAATTATATAATTGCTTCAAAAAAATGAAAAAAATTGCTTTATTGATTAGTGGATCTATTGGATTAAATTTACTTAAATCTTTTAAAAAACAAGGACTAAAGTCAGATATAATTATAGTTGATAAAAAAAGTAGTAATTTATATATATCTACAATTAAAAAGCTTAAAGTTAGTAAAAAAATATATTTTGCAGATAAAAATTTTTCTAAAAAATTAATCTTATACATAAAGAACAATATATCTATTATTCTTTCTTTTGAGTGGCCATACATAATAAATAACAATTATATTAAGCTTTGTAAGTTTGGAATTATAAATACCCACTCATCCTATTTGCCATATGAAAGAGGAGTACATTCATATGTTTATTCAATATTAAAAAACCATCCCAAAGGAATTACAATTCATTTCATGGATAAAAAAGTAGATGCAGGAAAAATTTTTAAACAAAAAAAAATAAAAACCAAAGACTTTATTACAGGAAGAGAATTGGAAATCAAACTTACAAAAGAAAAGCTTAAATTTTATAAAAAACAATTTAAAAAAATATATAAATTAAATTTTAATAAAAAAAAACTACCAAAAGTAAATATAAAATTTAAACAAAATTTTAGACAAGATTTAGATAAAAACACAACAATTTACTTAAATAAAAAATATAAAGCTAAAAATTTAATAAATTTAATATTATCAAGATCTGGATTTAAAAAAGGTGGTGCTCATTTTGCTTTTAAGGGTAAAAATTATGAATTAAGTTTATCCGTAAGAAAAAAATAAAATATGACAAATATATTAAAAAAATTCCCTAATGACCCTTTGCCCCCAACCGTAGCAAAAGCTGACGGTCCATATATTTATCTTAAAGATGGAACCAAATATTTAGATGCAACATCTGGGTGGACTTCCTATGCAACATTAGGATTTTCTCATCCCAAAATAATTGAAGCTATAAAAAAACAAATGTCAAAATTCACCCATGTTGATTACAATATTTGGAATAATCCAATGATAGAAGATTTGGCTAACAAAATAATTAATTATTCAACTAATGGTTTAGATCAAATATATTTTGGTGGAACCAGCGGAAGTGATTCTGTAGAAGCTGCGATGAAATTAAGTTATCAAATTCATCATGATAGTGGCAAAAAAAATAAAAAAAATTATATTGCTAGAATAGAGTCTTTTTCTGGGGCAACCTTACAAGGAATGTCCGTTTCTGATCTTCCACCTTTAAAAATTTTTGATCCACTAATGCCATCAAATGTTGTTAGAGTTTCTCAACACAATCCGTATACGGATTGTCTGTACAACAGTAAAACTCGATCATGCGAGTGTGGAAAGGATTCCACAAAATGTATGGGCCTTTTAAAAAATGAGTCCATAGAAGAATATATTGATAGAAATATTAAAGAAATAGAAGAAGCAATATTAAATATCGGACCAGACAATCTATGTGCTTTTGTGGGAGAAACACAATTAGGGTCTTTGATAGGAGACATTCCTGCTGCAAAAGGATATTGGGAAAAAATTGGACAATTAGCAAAAAAATATAACTTTCATATTATTTTGGATGAAGTCTACTGTGGAATGGGAAGAAGTGGAAAACTATTTAGCTATTCTTGGGATAATTTTAGTCCAGATTTTGTTTGTATTGCAAAAAATATGACGAGTGGCCATGTTCCACTTAGTGCAATTGTCACCAAATCAAAATTTCAAGATATAATTGCAAATGGATCTGGTAGAATTCAAATAGGACATACTTTTCAAGGTCATTCTTTGGGCATAGCTGCGTGCACAGCTTTAATGAATATAATAGAGGAAGAAAACTTACTTAAAAGAATCAATATTAAGGGAGAGTATATGAGAAAAATTTTAAAAACAGAGTTAGATGTAAATCCTTTTTACAAAAATATTAGAGGAAGAGGTTATATATTTTCACTTGAACATAAATGTTCAAATAATCATTTGTTTGGTTTGCAACTTCACAAAAAAATGAAAGAAGATTATAAAATTATTATAAACTCTAAATGGCATAGAACTTCTTTTGTGCCACCTTTTATCTTAAATGATAATCAAATTGATTTAATACTCGAAAAATTTATATTTTCATTCAAATATTTATCAAATAATTGGAATTCTTATAAAAATAAATAATTCTATAATAAAGATTTTATACCTTCATTAATTGAAGTTTTAGGTTTCCAATTAATTAGTTTGGTTAACTTTTTATTAGAACCAATAACTAATTTGGGTTCTCCATTATCTTTATAATTTAATTTAAATTTGGCACCAATTTTTTTAACTATATTGATTATTTGAATACCTTTTCCTGAGCATACATTTAAAACATAATTTTGTTTTTTTAGTTTAATGCTTATTTTATAAATAGCGCGAACTAGGTCTTGAACATGCAACTGATCTCTTATTTGCTTGCCATCTCCGTTGATTGTTACTTCTAAATTATTTTTTTTCATTTTTATAAATCTATAAATTATATTTGTAGAAATATTTTTGCCATAAATTTGAAATAATCTTAAAATACAATAATTAAAATTTCCTACTTTAGATAATTTTTTAATTTCATTCTCTTGTGATACTTTCATATCAGAATATATATTATTTATGTGGATTTTATCATTTTCTGAAATACAACTACTTTCTAGATTTCCATAAACTGCAGCACTCGAAAGATAAATTATTTTTTTTATTGAATTGTGTTTACAAATTTTTAAAGAGTTAAAAAATATTAACATATTTCTAAAATAGAACTCTAGGGGAGGAATGTTCTTAAAATCCATGATTGCACCTAACATTATTGCACAATCAATTCTTGTGTTAATTTTAAAATCGGATTTTAAAAATTCTAAGTCTTTTTTTTTAAATATAAATTTTTTTGATTTAATTTTACTATCTTTTACATCAATGCCATAAACTTTTTTAATTTTATTTTGTTCTAAACAAAATTTTAAGAGATGCGTTCCAATTGAACCGGAACATCCAATGATAAGAATATTCATAAGGACATTTACAATAAAAAAATTATAATTACAAATTATATCCTATCTTTTAAAAAAAAAATCAAAATACCAATTTTTCGATTCTCTTCTATATTTTATAATACTTTTAATCTGTGATAACTGATAAACTATAAAATATCCCAAAGTTTTTCCAAATAATTTTACAAACAACTGATCTTTTTTAAGATGAATAAACTTAAATATTTTATTATTTTTTAAATAAATTTTTTTTAGATTTGAACCAATGATTTTTGTTGGTGTTTCTGCGTAAGGGTAATTGTAATAACTTTTCAGTTTTTTATCTAAAATTTTATTTTTTTTAAATTTGACTTTACTTATAATTTTAAAAAACTCTTTTTTAGTGGTTGGTTTAAATGAATTTGGCTCATCAAAATTTTTATATGTGTACGATTTATAAGCTTCAAAAAAAAATTCTTTTGGTATTAAGTTTATCAAAGAAATATGTGGTTTCTTAAAAATATAACTATCAATATTCATAAAACTAACACTAGAAATAATAATATCTTGTTCTTGAATCCATTCGTAAGCACTAATCTTGCTGTTGTGGTTAAAGTTTTTTGATTTAATAAAATCAAAATTTGACTCGACATCTACAACGTGAGTTCTCAAATTAATTTTAAATTGATTAATTAATTTCTTAATTACGTCATATATTAAGCATATATAATAAAAATTATAGTTTATTTGAAATAGTCTCCAATAATTACTATAAAAATCTGCTTCATTATTCAAAAAGTATAATGTTTGAAGAAAATTTTTATTTTGGTATCTCCTAAAAGCAAATTCATTGGTTAAAGCAATTCCAATGTTAGAAATTTTATTAGTTTTTTCCTTTTTTTTTGCATTTTTCCAAAAATCATAGTGAAGATGACCTGATACGATAATTTTTTTTTTATTGAAGTATTTATTATTAACTAAAAAATTTTTAATAAATTTACCCTGTACAAACACATGATCAATTTTAGAATGTGAGCTTTTTACTTTATAATTTTTAAAATAACCACAATAGTGCATTTTAATAAAATCTTTATTTAAAGCACAATGTTCAGAAGGAACTAAAATGGTAATTACTCTTTTTTCAACCTTACTAATTACATCTGCAAACAATCTTGTCTGTGGAAAAACAATTATTTTAGGCTTGTAATGGTTAAATGCTCTTATAACACTATGTTTATTAATTATTTTAGATGGTATTCCTAAATTATCTAATTCTTCTTGAAGAAACCTTAGACCATAAAGTTCTCTCTTCACATGATCACAAACTAATAATATCATCTACTTGACCAATTTTCTAACAATCTTTAAATCTTCCAAAGTATCTATATCAAAATAAGATTTCTTTGGCATTTCAAAATAAGCTGTTTTTCCATGAATTCTATTTTTATAATTAAAGTATCCCTTTCTTGTAAAAATATAAAATGATCCATTCTCTAAAAAAAAATTTTTGAAATCTTGGGTCCTGGGTCTTTTTAAAGGATTATAATTAAATGGCTCTATAAATTTATTTTTATTCTTCCAAATAAAATTTGGAAACTTTATAACAGATATTAAGGTATCAGCTTTCGATTTAGTAAATTTATTTATGGCCATATTTAAAATTTTTGATGATATAAATATATTTGTTAATTGTAACAAAACTAAAATATCAAACTCAAACCTATTGCAAAATTCATTTAATAATAATTCAGTTTTAGCATGTTGTGTTTCACTTTTTTTAGATCTGCTTGTAATTATTATCTTTTTACTACTAAATTTTCTTACAACATTTATAATTTTTTTAGAATTTGTTGATACATAAACTTTTTCAACTAATTTTGTTTTTATAGCTGAATTTAGTGCATAAGATATTAAAGATTTATTGTTTATTTTAATAATATTTTTATTATAAATTCTTGTACTTCCGCCCCTTGCAGGTATTAAACATACTATTTTATTTTTTTGCATAAATATTTTTAATTAATTATTTTTTTTAAGTGTTATTCTAAAATGATTTCCTAGTTTATTTTTATCAATAATTGGTTGTATTAAATTTATAAAGTCTTTAAATTTTGGGATATATCTTTTTTTGTCTTTAAATTCTCTAAAGAGAAAGTAATCCATTAAATCCAAGCCATATGTTTCAAAATTTTTAACTTTAAACCCAGTTTTTTTTGCAAGAATATTTAAAGATTTTTTTCCAAAAAAATACAAATGTTCAAATGGATAAACTTGATTTGAATTGTTGCCCATTAATTCAAATGCAAGTGAATATATATAAGGAGAATAGCATATTAAATAGCCTCCTTTTTTAATTTTCTTATTTAATATTTTTAATTCTTTAATTGGATCAACTAAATGTTCTAGAGTGTCGAACATCACACATAAATCATAAGTATTATTTAATTCTAAATTCAAATTATTATTGGAAACATTTAAACCATTTTTTTTTGCAATTGATGTTTGGTAAGAATCTACTTCAAGTCCTTTATGATAAATATTTTTTTTTTTTAAAATTGATAAAAAATCACCAGTTCCACAACCATATTCTAAAACTTTAATATTTTTTTTATTTTTAAAAATTCTTTCGATGCAATATCTGTATCTCTGTTTAATAAAAGTTGTATTTCTATATTTTTTAGTACTATATAATATTTTTCTGTGGTTTTGCTTTGAATAATTTGAGTAAATTTTTGAAACATAGTTTTTATCAATTTGAAACTTTGTATTTGGGTAAATTAAATTACAATTATGGCATTTTTGAAGTTTATAATTGTTGTGTATTTTTAGATACTTATAGTCAACTTTTTTTGAATAACAAATAGGGCACTTTTTTTTTTGTTTTGTAATAAGTTTTTTAAACTTAAAAAAGTTTTTTTTTCTATCTTCAAAAATTTTTTTAAAAAAATTTTTTTTTCTTAGCTTATAAGGATCAATTAAAGCAGAGGTTATGTTAATAAATTTCATAATTATTTTTTTGAAAGTAAAGTAATATTATTTTTCTCAACTTTATATATTTTATCAAATAATTCAGTATTTGATAATTTATGTGATATAAAAATTAAAGTTTTATCCTTTGTACTAATCAAATTTGCAATGATATTTTGTTCCTCTACTCTATCCAAAGCATTGGTGGATTCATCTAGAATTAAAATTTCAGGATTTCTAGATAATGCGGCTGCCAAAATAACTTTTTGCTTTTGGCCCCCTGATATTTTCATGCCTTTATCCCCCAAATAGGTGTTTATTTTTTCCAATTTATCTCCTAAAAAATTGTTACAATTCATTAAATTAAGATAATAATTAATTTTCTCATCATCTATATTTTCGTTATAAAAATGAAAATATTCTTTTATAGTTGCATCCAAAACAGGGAGAGATTGTGGAACATATGAAATTTTTTTTCTTAAATTATAAAAATCAATATCTTCATATTTAATATTATTTACTAACCTAGAACCAGAACCCACTCTAATAACATTAGTTATAATATCTAATAAAGTAGATTTACCTGCACCAGTATCACCGATTATTCCAATTTTCTCTCCTTTATAAATTTTAAAATTTAAATTGTTAAAAATTATTTTTTTTTCATAACTAAAATATGTTTTTGATAATGATATTTCTTTTATTTCATCAATTATTGTTTTGCCGCTAGTGATCTGAAATTCATTAAAGCTATATTTTGAATCATACAGGTTTTTAAAAGCTGAAATTTCACTATTAATTTTATTTAAACATCCAAGTAACACAGTGATCGGTCCTAAAGTTCTTGTTAAACTCCAAATTGTTGCACCTAAAATGGGAATACTTTCAACCTTGTTAAATAGAAATGATATTGGAATAATTACTGATAATATTCCGACTGGTTGTAAATAACTTCTAGTAATTCCTGATAGAATTCTTATTTGCTGTTTATTAAGTGCAAAGGGTCTAAATGACTGTTTAAAAAGATTATTGGCTTTTAAAAACAAACCATGAATTGAAATAAACTTTGAATATGACAAATTATTACCTAAGGATTTAAATAAATTATTTGCTATTTTTGTAGCTTTAAATCCAAGTTTTATTGAAAAATAATTTATAAAAATTAAAGGAATTAATAAAATAATTAAAATTAAAAAAAAAAATAAAGTTAATTTTGTACTTAAATATAGAGGAATAGCTAAATAGATTAATAATTGTAAAAAGGCATTAATAGACAGAAGTAATGATGAAAAAACATTTGCAGAACGTTCCAATTCTCTGGTAAATAAATTTAAAATTTTTGAAGAACTAAATTTTAGGAAAAACATCTGATCCATGTTAAATATCTTCTTATTTAAATTAGATCCTTCTTCTTCCATAAAAATATATTGTAATTTTATACAGTGATATTCATAAACAACATCTGTGATTGACTTAAATAATATCGAAATTAAAAAAAGAATAGCAAATGAACCAAATGAAGGATTTAAATTTAATTTTTCAAATTGCAAAGATAATAATTTTGTAATTTCTTGAAAATTTTCAGAATTTTCTTCAAGCAAAACATCTAAGAATGGAATTGATGTATAAATTACACTAAAAGCAGCTATGAGAGATAATATACTTAAAAAAAATAATGATAAATATTGTCCTTTTTTAATATAAAAATTTGTTTTAAATAAATATTTATAGTTTTGAAATAGATTATTAAATTTTGATATCATTTTTTTATTCAAAATATATCAGCTCATAATCTCTAAAATATCCATTACTTTTAAAGATCCAGTGCCATTCATCGGCAGAAAAAAAACTATTACATGTTAAAGCCCAACATTGTAAATTAAAAAGTTCTTTTTCATTTCTATAACTTTCGGTCGTTATATATGAAGATTTAGAAAAATAACATATTTTTTTTAAAAATTTAAATATCTCATTTATGGCAAAATTGTGAATTAAATTTATTGAAATAATTAAATCAAATTGTTTTTTTTTAAAATTAAAATTTTTTCTTACATCAAATACTTTTAGTTTATCTTTAATTTCTTTCTTGCTATTTTTTATTGCATACTGTGATATGTCAATTCCAGAAATATTATTTGAGTTTAATAATTTAGATAATTCATATACCAAAAAACCTTTACCACATCCTACATCGAGAATTTTTGATTTACTATTAAGCTTGTATTTTTTAATTAATTTCTTTGCTATCAACTTCCATCTGCCATCATATTTGTAACCTCCATAACCATACTTTCTATCTCCATCCCAGTAATGAAAATTATATTTTTTTGAAATTTTCATAATTGTGGGTTTATTGTCATTCATCCTACCTAGATAATTTCTTTTTGCTTTTTTATGATTAGAAGTAATTAATTTAATTTTCCTTGGCCCCATTAGTTACCAATTCTTGCCAATATTTTTATCACTTTTAAGACTAATAAAAGTTGGCCCTTTCTTTTTGTAGCACTCCAATACTGCTTTTTGTGTTTGTTGGGTATCTTTGGGAAAATATGACTTTATATTCTTAAATAATTTCATAAGTTTTTTCCCATTTAACTCTGAATGGCTTGGCCCAAGAGTTGGGTAATCAGCAAATCCAACTAATTTTACATTTGCTTTTTGTTGATTGATATCTAATTTAATTTGTTCAAAAGGTCTTTCAATTAAAAAAGGTGTTATAGTATAAACCCAAGGCTTAAGTCCTTCTAAAGCCATTCCAGAAGCAACTCCAATTATACTTTGTTCACAAATACCTAAATTAAAAAATCTTTTGGGATTGTCACGTCTAAAATCATTAAAAATTCCGTAGCCTATGTCTCCAACTATTAATACAATCTTTTTATCCTTCTTTGCTAAATCATTTATTAACTTTCCAAATCTTCTTCTCATTTTATTCCCAGTCTTTTTTTACCAATAATAATTTCTTTATCTTGTAATTTCCTAGCGTGCCATATTGGATCATTTTCAAATTCTTTTATACCTTTGCCTTTAATAGTATTTAAAATAATCACTGATGGTTTACCTTTTTTATTTATTTTTTTAAATGAAGTAATTATTTGATTAAATGAGTGGCCATCTTTTACATTGATACAATTACAGTTAAACGATTTAAATTTATAAATTAAACTTTCTAATGGAAGAGCATCTTTTAGTTTTGAAAGAGCTTGAATTTTGTTGTAATCAACTATTATAACTAAATTATCAAGCTTATGTTTTGTTGCTATTAATAAAGACTCCCAAGTTGTGCCTTCTTGGCATTCACCATCGCTAATCATTACATAAATTTTTCCTTTCTTTTTTTTTATTTTTCTCGCAAATGCAGTTCCTGTGGCAATTGGTAAACCATGTCCTAAACTCCCCGTAGTACAGTTAATGCCATTTTTACGATCCAGTTCTAAATGTGTAGTTACTTTTGTTTTCAGCCCTTTTTGTCTGAGTAAAATACTTAATGGAAATGATGCGTGTGATTTACTTAATATAAATTTGTCATTTTTATTCATAACAACTTCATAGAGTGTCAGAAGCATCTCTATCATTGAAAAACTACCACCTAGATGTGCTTCTCCTTTTTTTATGAAGGTTAAAAAAGTATCTTGTCTCAACTTTTTTGCTTTAATAATTAGTTTTTTATAATTCATGAACTATTATTTTAATTTTCTTATTTTAAATTAATTGAATTCATCATTTTTATATTAAAGTAAAATTTATTTGTTAATGAATTCGAAAATTTTTTTTGATCAAAAGCAATTTTTAAGTCATTTATAGCATCAGAAATATTAAAATCATATTTAAAATTAAAAAACTCAGAAAATTTTTTTGAAGAAACATGATAAGACCTGTTGTCATCTGTATAAGACGTAATCAGCTCAATATCATCTCCTAGATTTTTCTTTACTAAGTTTGCAATCTTTTGAACTGATAAATTTTGAGTACCAACATTGAAAATATTATCTGTTCCCTTTAACTCATCTTTTTTTAAAACTTCTAGGTATGATTTGACCATATCTTTAATATGAATATTAGGTCTTAATTGTTTTCCACCGAAAACTGATATTTTCCTTTTATGATATCCTAAATTTGTTAAAATATTTACTACTAAATCAAATCTTTGCCTTAATGAAACTCCACAAACAGTAGATGGTCTTATTATTACTACTTCAAAATCGTTTGAAACATATTTTAAACAAATATCTTCACATTTAGCTTTAAACTTTGAATAATCTGTCAAAGGCTCAAGGTTCATATTTTCAGTTACATTTTCTTCTTTTTTAATTCCATATACACTTGATGAAGAAGCGTAGATGAATCTTTTTATTCCATTATCTTTTGAAATATTTATAAGAGGTTCAAATGCATCTAGGTTTATAGATTTTCCTAAAATAGGATTAAGCTCAAAACTTGGATCATTTGAAATACATGCTAAATGAATAATGTATTCATGGCCTGGAATTATTTTTTGTAATAATTTTTCGTCTCTTATATCTCCAATAACTTTATTAATTTTTTTATCATTTAAAAACACGTTTTGTCCATAAATATATAAATCAAGACTTGTAACATCATAGTCATTATCTATAAGATAGTCAGATAGTGTAGAACCAATGTATCCACCTCCACCGGTAATTAAAACTTTCTTTTTCAATTTAAATATTTAAACCATTCACTTGTTGCTTTTTTGATTTTTGTTTTATCCCACAATGGAGCTGTTTTCCAAAAATAAATATTTTTTAAAAGTTCTTTTACACCTTCTTCAAAGGAAATTTTGGGTTTCCATTTAAGATCTTTTTTAATTTTTTTAATATTCGCTTGCGATCTATCAGGTTCTCCTGGTCTTTTGGGAAGCTTAATACTTTTTCCGTCTAAAAGTTTTACTAAGTAATTTATGGATGTAGGATTGCCCGTTCCTACATTATATATTTTGTTTTTCTTTTTTGAAAATGCTGCAGCCTCAAATGCTTGGACAACATCTCTAACATTAATAAAATCTCTAGTTTGCTTTCCATCACCTACAACTGTAAATGGTTTTTTCATCAGTTTTTGCTTTAAAAACACTCCCATAACAGCACCATAAGCGCCTGTAGTTCTAGATCTTAATCCATATACATTAAATAATCTTAAAGATATGAATTCTAATCTATAAATTTTAGACCAATGTATAACTGCTTGTTCAGCTATATATTTAGAGAATGAATATGGATAATGTGTTTCAATTTGATTAGTTTCTTTGGTTGGAATTTGTTTTGGTTTGCCATAGCAAGAAGCTGAAGCTGCAAATATAATTTTTTTTACTTTATGAATTTTCATAGCTTCTAGGATATTTAATGTGCCATTAAAGTTGTTATTTATATATTCTAATGGTTTATTAATTGAAGGCACGATATCAGCAATTGCTGCAAGATGAAAAACTATTTTGACACCATGAAAATGATTTTGAATTTTATTTAAATTACAAATATTTTCTTTAACGAGTTTAGTTTTTTTGCTTTTTAATGCCTCTGCTAAATTTTTTTTAGATCCACCATTTAAATGATCAATTATAATAATTTTTTTTACTTTTTTATTTTTATTTAAAGTATCTACTAAATGACTTCCAATAAAACCGGCGCCACCTGTAACTATTACTTTCATATTTGAATATAATCTTTTGCTATTATTTGTAAAAATCGAAATCAAACTAATTTATTTAAATAATTTTTGCAAACTATATTAATAACTTATATTATATTTTTTTTTCATGACAAATAAAAATGGACAAAAATACTTTTATGTAGTTCCAAGAAATCAAACATATGGTGGAATTATGCATGCAATAGTTAATGCTTTTCCTATTGCAAAGTATTTAAATAAAAAAATTAAAGTAGTTGATGTGCGCATCAACAACAAAAAAAAATCTCCTTTGTTTATTAAACATGTTGCTAATATATCCAGCTATAAGAACCTAGGCTATGGTAATGAAAAACTGTATTTTAATGGAATTGATATCTTATTTAAAAAGATTGATTTTTTAATCAAAGCATTAATAAATAAATACCTAATATTTTCTTTACTAGTAAAGCTCATTTTTGTTTTAAAATACTTAAATATTAAAAAAGCTAAGATAAAATTCAGAGAATATTTTAATACTCAAAATTATTATGATGGCGAAGATTGGAATGAAAAAAACTTTCTGTATTTAAAAAAGCAAAATATTGATTTTAATAAAACATCACTTCAAAAAATTTTTATAAATAGAGATATTTTTTTCTTAAAAAAAGAACCAAAAAAAAGTATTGAAAAAATAAAAAATTTATTAAGTGATAATTTAAAAAATAAATTTATTTGTTTTTACATAAGAGAAAATAAATATGACAAAAATTATTCTTTTTTGGAAAAAAATGTTAAAAAAATTTGGTATTCTGAAAAAGATTTTCTAAAATCTTTAACTTTTCTGCAGCTAAAAAATATAAATATTTTTAATATTGGTACCACAATTGACAATTCGGAAATAAATTTGAATAACTATTTTGACTTAAGCGAGTTAAAAATAAAATCAGAAATATTTAATTATTTTTTATCAGAAAACTGTAAATTTTTTCTAAGCACTGGTGGTGGAAAATCAGAGTTGTCAAGATTATTTAAAAAACCAATATTAAGAGTTGATCATGAATATAATGTTTTACATAATTTTAATTATTCAACTGTTTTAGATCATGTAATTTTTTGCAATGTATATTCAAAATTGCAAAAAAGATTTCTTTCAATTGAAGAACAGTTTAAGAATCTTGAAAAAATTTTTCCTTTGTTAAAAAATAACTTTAAATTTTTTTTTAACCATGAAGACTATAAGCTTGTTAAAAATAATGAAGATGAAATTTATAATTTAGTATTAAATCATAACTTTGATAAAAACAAAATTAATCAAATAAAAGAAGAGCAAAATGAAATTTTTGATATAAAAAAATTTTATATAAAAAAAAATTGTCCAGACTCTTTTTATTTTGGCACTACACGTTATCCAGATCATCCAATCATATGTAGTAATTTTTTCAAAAAAACAAAAAAATATTCAGATTATTTGGAAAATAAAACAGTTAATTTTAATAGAGATTCAAAAAACTTACTTTAATAGAGATCTTAATGTTTTATAAACTTCATTTATAGAAACATTAAATCTATGCCCGATAATTTTTACTTTTAAAGCTCCACCTATTGCGGCAACTAATGATATTAAAGTTTCATTTTTTGTGTTTTTAACAAAGCATGATGCAAAGCTAAATGCTGCATCGCCAGCCCCTATAGTGTCTCTTGGAATTTTAGTTAAAGCAGGTATATAAATAATTTTTCCTTGTCCCTTATAATTTAAACCTTCCAATCCTCTTGTAACCATTATCTTTTTATATTTTTGTTTTGATAATTTACTAATAATTTGATTTAAGTGAGAATCTCTATCATGCACACCTAGTCTAATCTCTGGTTCGTCTAAACTTAAAAAATCCAAATTTGGATATTTTGTAAACAAATTATACCCTCTATTGCCAGAATTAGTTTGTATATTAGCAGAAATAAATTTCGATTTTTTTGATAAAAGGTTTGCAGTTTTTTTATTAATTAATCCATGTCCAAAATCACAAACTATGACTTGGTCGAATTTTTTTAGATTTTTATTTAAATAACTGTAAATTTCTTCATCATAAAAATCATTATTATTAAATTCATATACTTCAAATATTTTTGAAAGACTTATGTTATTTAAATATCTTTTTTTGACTATATCTTTGAATTTCTTCTTCTTAAATAGTTTGAAATTAATTTTTGAACTTTTGAAATATCTATTTATCTTTTTTGCAATATTTTCATTATTATAAATGCTCAAAAAAGTTAAATTATTACATACTTCTGAGATATTTTTTAAAGTCGGAAGTGCTCCCCCCAAAAAGTCTTCTTTTTTATTAAAATTAACTGATAAAATATTTTCCTTAGAAGGTTTTCCTAATGGATCAACATAATTGTATTCATCAAAAATAATTTCCCCAATAACTAGTATTTTTTGATTTTTTATTTTTTTAATGACATCATTAAAATTCTGTAGAAAATTCTTTTTAATAGATTCAGATTGTATTTTTCGTAGCCATTTATTATCCGTTAAATTGGTAAAATTTATTTTTTCATTTATAATTTTTGTTGAAGAAAACTGTCTTCCGGAAGTTATAATAAATTTTCCTCCAATCTTTTTTAAAGCTGCTTTTTCTTTTTTTAAATTACCAGCTTCATCACCTTTTTCTGTTGAATAATCTGAGCCTTTTACATAAAAGTCAGGTTTAATATTGCTAATTAATGAACATGAATCTTTTTCATCATTACAATAAACAAAATCAACTATATTAAAATAACTTAAAAATGAATTTCTATCTTGTTCATTAAAATATGGCTTATTCAAACCTTTATTAACAAATCGGTCAGATGTAACTGAGACAATCAGTATATCGCCATAATTTTTTGCTTCTTCAAAATAATATAAGTGACCTAGATGCAAAATATCAAAAACACCATGAACTAAGACAATTTTTTTTCTTTTTCTTTTGAGACTTGAGACTATTTTGATTAGCTCTGTTCTGTTTGGTATTAATTTATTCACATAACGAACTTACTAATTTATAATATTATTTCAATATAATATCTAAAGAAAAATATGAGTTGATAAAAAATTTAAATCAATTAATTAAATGCCAAAAATCTCTAACTAACGATAAATCTTTGATAACATCTTTTATATATGTCGCAGAAAAATCATTTTTGTTAGTAATGTTTTTTACCTCTTCATAAAAAATGTTTTTTTTTTTGAATCTATTTTTCTTTTCTTTCTTATTTCTTACAAAAATTATTTCAGAAGAATATGCTTTTGTTGGTTTATTTAAATTACAAATAATTTCAAAATTATCAGACAAGAAAATATGAATTTTAAATAAATATTTAGTTTTATTATTACAATTCATAAAAATTTTAGTTTTTTTATATTTTGCCTCTAGACGATAATTGTAAATATCATCAAAATTCATTGACACTGGCTGAATTTTGTTGAAAAAAAAATTTACCATATTTATTACGTGAGAATAGCGATTTAAAAAAACATGATACATTATTTTAGTCTTATTTTTAATAAATTTTGGATATTTGACTTTCGAAAATTTAAAATCATTTTTTTCATCAGTCCTAATATAATTTAATTTTTGGTTATGATCATAAAATGAATTATTAGAAAGTGTAAAGATTATCTTATTTATATCTAATTTTTTTTTATTTTTAATTAAATATTTTTTTAAAAATATAACTGAAGGATCATACCGTGTCATATAGCCAAATTTAACTTGCTTATTAGATTTCATTTTTAAATTAATTTTGTTTGCATCTTCTAAATTAAAAATTGCAGGTTTTTCACAAAATATAGTTTTTTTTGAATTGATAGCCTGATTTAAAATTTTATAACTAGCTGCACGAGATGAACATATGAAAATAAAAGAGACTTTATTTGTTTTAAAGAATTCTTTGATATTAGTTGTATATAAATTGATTTTTAATTTACTTCTAAATTTATTTAATAATTCTATTCGTGGATCACAACAAGATGTTATTGAAAAAAATTTGAGCAAATTAGGCAAATGAATAACCTGAAAAAGTTTTCCTAGACCTATAACTTTAATTTTTTTCATTTATTTGTTTTTTTATATAGCTTAAAATTTGTATCAAATTTACATAATTTGTTTTTAATACTGGCTTGGTATACATCATTGATAAAGCTGCCTGTTTATTTTTAAAAATTAAATTTATTTTTTGTTTTTTTGCGTTTATTTTTATAAGTTTTTTCTTATCCAAATTTAAATATGAAAATAATTTTAAAGCAAATTGATAATAATTAAGATTATATCTATTGCTGATATGAAAAGTACCGGCTACTTTTTTGTTTAATATTCTTTTAATCATATTTGCACTATTCTCAAAGAGTATTGGGGAAAAATAAAGATCATCAAAGGCTTTTATCTTATTTCCTTTTTGTATATTTAAGATCCAACTCTTAAACGGTTCAGTATCTTTTGAAACATTTTTTGTTAATCTTAGAATAGAAAATAAGTCAGATTTATTCTTATTTTTTATATAATTAGAAAGTTTTTTTTCTACAAAATATTTTTGTCTCGCATATTCAAAGTTAGGTCTGGGTATTGATTTCTCATTTGATTTAGATTTAGATTTAAAAACTGTATTTGTAGATACGTAACACAAAAAGATGTTTTTATTTAATATTTTTTTTGAAATTTGAATAATATTTTTACAATTAATTAACCTTGACTTATTTTTTTTTTTTTCACAATCGTTATAGTTAGTGATGCCAGCTAAGATTACACAGGCTGAAAAATTTTGATTTATATTAAAATCATTTATATCATTTAAATCTAAATAATTTTTTGAATTTTTTTTTCTAGATGTGGCTACAAACTTAATTTTCTCTTTTTTTAATTCAAATTTTAAAACTTTACCTAATCTACTGTCACCACCAATTATAAGAATTTTTTTTTTCAAAATTTAGCTTTGAGATTTTTGTAAACAGTGTATTTCTTTTTAAATGGACCTGTTGTAACCTCATGAAATACTAAATACCTACTTTTTATTTCTAAACTATGAATTACTTTTTGATGAATTCGATAGTAAAAAGTTTTACCAGAATTTAACGTACCTAATTGTATTTTTTTAATTATTTTACCTGAATTATTAAAAATTAATAAATTTGCAGATCCATGTAATACATAAAGCGACTCACTTTTATTTAAATGATAGTGCGGGCGAACAGAATAGTCTTTCGTATGCACTACAAACATTTCATGGAGTTTATCTTTTTCATTTTTGTGAGTGCATAACCTACTTTTTTGAGATTTATTTTTTAATGCTTTTTTTATTAAAAAATCTATTTGTTTTTTTTTTATAATTGGTAATTTTTGATTTGAATAAAAAATCTCATTATTTATTTTTTTAATCATATTTAAGTATGTATCTTTTTGAGTTTAAAAAGATAGAATAAAATTTACAATTTTCAACATTTAATTTTTTAATAATTTTATTTTCGTTAGACGGATTTGCGCCGATTAAACAAATTTTGTCTCCTCTAATTTTTTTGTAATCATTCACGCTTATAATTTTAATTTTTGTATTCGGAAAAAACATACCTCTTTTTTTAATATTATCATCAATTATAAAATCAATAAATTGCGATATACTATTTAAATGAACAAAAGTATTAGTTAAATGACCTGCTCCAAATATAAAGATTTTTTTATCAGCCCTATCTAAAAAAAAATCTCTTATTTTTTTTTTATTCTCATAATATTTTTTTTTAAAATCTTTACTATATATAGTAATTTTAAAAATATTTTTATTATTTATCAGCTCTTTTTTTTGATTATTTTTTTTTGCAATTATACAAATAAGATCTTCGAAGGGTTGGCGAATTTTTCTTTGTGATAATATTTTAAAGTTTTTTTTTTTTAATAAATTTTTAAAAGTATCTAGAGTAAAATAATTTGTATGATCTTCCCATATCAGATTATAATCTTTACTTAAAAGAAGTTTTTCGACATCTGGAACTTCAAAATAAAAAATTGAATTTTGATTTGAAATTTTTTTCAAAGAATTAAAAAATTTGTTAAGATTAAATGTATGTTCAACAATGTGTCTGGCTAGAACCAAGTCATATTTATCATTTATTTTGTGATTTGAAATTATATCTTGACACACTTCTACGCCGGCATATTTCAAGTTTTTACCTACGATAGTAACATCGGTATATTTTTTAAAATATCTTGAAAATGAGACATCTTTATAAGAGCAACATAAGGTTTTATAGACATTTTTTTTAGTTTTATTTTTATACCAATATTTTTTTATTAGTTTTTGCATCTTAGCAAGATGATCTTCTGGTTCTGAATATTTTATCCAATCATATTTCGGTACAATTTTTTTAAAACTCCAATAGCTATCAAGATATAATAAGCCAGATTTTAAATTAAGTTTTAACTTCAAATTTAATTTTCTAGTAAATGAATTTATTTTTTTTTTAAAATCAGTACTTATAGGAAAATTTTTTTTTTCTAAAATTAACATTAACTTTTTATAAATAAATAGATGTACAATATTAATTAGTATATACAACTGCTTTAAAATTAGTATATACAACTGCCTTAATGAGTAATTTAAAGAAAATAATTTTGTGAAACAAGCGATAATCATTGGATCTGGATTTAGTGGATGCATGTTTGCCATGATGTTGAGGCAAAAAAAATGGAATGTAACAATAGTTGAAAAGTCTAAAATTTTTGGTGGTGGTGTGAGAACTTTTTTTCATGGCGGGCATCCTTATACATATGGGCCAAGACATTTTATAGGCCCTGAAAAAAATATGCCTGCTTTTGAATTTTTGAACAAAATTGTACCAATGAGACATATAAAAAAAATTAATTTAAGCTATCAAGAAAAAGATGATTTTTTTGCTAATTATCCAATACACATTGACGATATTAAAAAGCTAAGTGATTCAAAAAAAATTTTTAGTGAATTGGATAATTTACCCAAAGAAACTAAATCTAAAAATTTTGAAGAATTTTGGATAGGTAGAGTTGGAAAAACTTTATATGAAAGATTTAATAAGTATTATAATCTTAGAGCCTGGCAAATAAAATCAAATACCGAAATGGACTATGGATTTGAGGCAACAGTAAAACGTAAACCTTTGGAAACTGGTCCACGAAATGAATTTCCCACAGGATATATTAATGCCTATCCCACAAATAAAGATGGGTATAACAAATTTTTTGATGTAGCGTTAGAGGGATGTAATATTTTATTAGGTAAAGAAATTAAATCAGTTGATCAAGATAAATTAACAGTACACTTTGATAATGAACAATTAAAAGCCGACTTAATAATATCAACTATATCTCCAGATTTTTTATTTGATTACTGTTGGGGCGAGCTTGCATATGTAGGAAGAGATTTTTACAAAATTGTTTTGCCTATTAAACAAGCTTTGCCTGATGATGTTTATTTTATTTATTATCCTAATGAAAACGAGCAACAAACAAGAGTTACTGAATTTAAGAAATTTACTTTACATAAGAGTAATAATACCCTCATTACTCTTGAGGTTCCCTCAATGAAAAATAAACTGTATCCAACAATGATTAAATCTCAAGTTAATTTAGCAAATAAATATTTGCAGTCACTACCTGAAAAAATTCTATCTGTTGGCAGAATGGGAACATATAGATATGTAGATATTGATGATATTATAATGCAAGGATTAGAATTTAAAAAAAACTTGTAATTGTGAAAAAAAAAATTTTATTATTAGGGCCAGAATGGAGAAATAAAAAAATTAAAAAAATATTAAAAAAAAAAAATCATGTTTATTTAACAAATAAAAAAATCAACTTTAGTATTATTAAAAAAAAAATAAATATTATAATTTGTTCAGGCTACCCTTATTTAGTTAAACCAAAGTTGATAAAAAAAGTTGATTTGGCAATTAATTTGCATAATTCTTATCTACCATATGGAAGAGGTATAATGCCAAATGTTTGGTCTTTTATAGAAAACTACCCACCAGGTATAACTATACATAAGTTAAGCGGAAAATTTGATACTGGAGATATAATCATACAAAAAAAAATAAAATTCAAAAGAGTCACTGAACTTACATTAAAAAAAACACATGATATACTTCTTAAAGAACTTGAAAATTTTTTCTTAAAAAATCATGACAGTTTATTTAATAAAAAATTTTCTACATATTCTCAAAACAAATTTATTAGGTTTAATAAATATCGTAATAGAGAGGAAAGTGAAAATTTAATGTTAAATTTTAAAAAAAAATGGAATACAAAAATAAAAGATATAATTAAATTTAAAAAAAATAATAAATTATTAATCAAAAAATATGTCACAAAATAATTTAACTCCTTTTAGAAAAGCTTTTGGTAATAAAGAAATTAACTATCTAAAAAAAGTAATTTCTCATTATAAAAAAAAAAATGTTGATCCAGGTTATCAGGGCATCTTTGAGAAAAAATTATCAAAAAAATTTTCAAAATACATGCATGGCGGCTACTCAAAGCCTGTCTCGACTGGAACATCGGCTGTTTACGTTGCAATTCAATCTTTAAATTTAAAAATTAATTCTGAAGTATTAGTTTCACCAGTAAATGATAGTGGTCCGATTAATTGTTTAATTGCACTAAATTTAAAGCCAATCTTAATTGATTCAAAAAAAATGAGCTATAATACAGATTTAAATCAAATAAAAAAAAAAATTACCCAAAAAACTAAAGCAATTTTATTGTCCCACGTTGCTGGCAATACGGTAGAAATAGGAAAAATATATAATTATTTAAAAAAAAGAAAAATAAAAATAATTGAAGATTGCAGTCAAGCTCCAGGAGCCAAATGTTTTCAATGTCAACCAAGATGTAATATTTGCAAAAATAAATATGCGGGTGAATTTGGAAATGTTTCTGCATTTTCTACAATGTACAGAAAGAATATTAGCAGTGGAGGAAGTGGGGGGATTGTTTTTACAAAGAATAAAAAAATATATAGAAATATATTAGAATATTCTGATCGAGGAAAAAAAATATGGAAAAATATTAACTTAAATGATCCTAGTTTGGCATCAAAACCAGCCTTAAATCATAACACAAACGAGTTTTCGTGTGCAATTGCAATTTCGTCTTTAGAAAGATTAAAAATGAATATAGAAAAAAGAAAAACAATTTTAAGAAAATTAATCTTAGAATTAAAAAAAACTAAGACTTGCAAACCTTCAGAATTCAATAATGGATTTTCACCTTTTTTCTTTCCGATAATTGTAGATCACAATCGACTAAAATGCTCTAAGATCACTTTTGCAAAAAAACTAAAATTAGAAGGAGTTGGATTGTTAGAAGAATACAATTGTATAATTCCAAAAT
>CACJGR010000008.1 GCA_902592985.1 uncultured Pelagibacteraceae bacterium
ACTGCTCTAGGAATGTCTAACATTAAAGAAATTGCTAAGTCGAGCAATAGATTAGAAGCACTGCATTTTGGAGTTGCTGATTATGCTGCAAGTTTAAGAGCGCGAACAGTTGTAATAGGCGGATTAAATCCTGATTACCCTGGAGATCAATGGCATCATGGATTATCTCAATTAGTTATGACTTGTAGAGCTTATGGATTAAGAGCAATTGATGGTCCTTTTGGAGATTTAAATGATCCAGATTCATATATTGCATCTGCAAAAAGAGCAGCAGCAATTGGCATTGAAGGTAAATGGGCAATACATCCTTCTCAAATTGATCTTGCTAATAAAGTTTTTTCCCCACCAGAAGCAGAAGTAAATAAAGCAAAAAGAATTCTTGAAGAACTGGAGAAGGCAGCAAAAGAAGGAAAAGGTGCCGCACAGTTAGATGGCAGAATGATTGATGCTGCTTCGGCACGTATGGCTGAAAACATAGTAAATATAAACAAATTAATAACAAGTAAATAAAATGGACATACACGAGTATCAAGCAAAAAAAATACTTTCAGGTTTTGGAATAGAAATTCCAAGAGGAGGAATTGCTTACAGTCCAGAAAATGCTGAAAATAAAGCTCGTGAAATTGGTGGATCAAAGTGGGTGGTTAAAGCACAAGTTCATTCTGGAGCAAGAGGTAAAGCGGGAGGAATTATAATTTGCAACAGTGCTTTAGAAGTTGCTCAAGCAGCTGACAAGCTTCTCGGTAAAAAATTAGTTACAAAACAAACAGGCTCACAAGGTAAAATTGTTCATAGAGTTTATATTGAAGAAGCTACGGATATTAAAAAAGAATTATACTTAGGTTTAGTTTTTGACAGAAGTTCGGAGTGTATAATGGTTGTTGCTTCAACAGAAGGTGGTATGAGTGTAGAAGAAATTTCTAAAGAAAAACCCGAAAGTATAATTAGATCAAAAATAGAAGTTGCGGTTGGAATGCAAAAATTTCAAGCTAGAGAGATTGCTTTTGGCTTAGGCATTGATCCTAAACTTATTTCTAGAACGGCAGAAGTAATTATAGGGTGTTACCGTGCATTTAGTGAATTAGACGCGACTATGGTAGAAATTAATCCATTAATAATATCAAAGAATGATCATATTTTAGCTCTCGATTGTAAAATGAGTTTTGATAATAATGCTCTATTTCGCAGAAACCAGGTTTCTGAGTTAAGAGATAAGGCGCAAGAAAATTCAAATGAGGTTTATGCATCAGATAGAGGCCTTAATTATGTTAGCCTCGAAGGTAATATAGGCAATATTATTAATGGGGCTGGTTTAGCTATGGCTTCAATGGATATGATTAAACTAGCCGGAGGTGAACCAGCAAATTTTCTCGATGTTGGTGGAGGTGCTACTCCAGAAAAAATGGTTAAAGCGTTTAAATTAATTTCTCAAGATGAAAAAGTGAAAGTCATTTTGGTGAATATTTTTGCCGGTATAAATAGATGTGACTGGGTTGCCGAAGGAATAGTTCAAGCTTTAAAAAAAATAAAAATTAACATGCCTCTTGTAATACGTTTGGCAGGTACAAATGTAGAAAAAGGTAATAAAATTTTAAAAGAAAGCAAAATCAATTACATTGAAGCCTCAACTTTAGAAGATGCAGCAGACAAAGCTGTTAATGCACTTAAAGAACTGGAAAAAAATTAATGTCGATATTAATTGATAAAAAAACAAAAATATTAATTCAAGGTTTTACTGGTAAGTTTGGCTCTTTCCATGCTGAGGAGATGATTAAATATGGCACCAATGTTGTTGGTGGAGTCACCCCTGGAAAAGGAGGGCAAACTCATTTAGGCCTTCCGGTTTTTAACACAGTTAAAGAAGCAGTTGAAAAAACAGAGGCTACAGCATCAATTTTATTTGTACCTCCAGCATTTGCTGCAGATTCAGCTATGGAAGCTGCAGATGCAGGAATTAAAACTTGTGTTGCAATTACGGACGGAATTCCTTCACACGATATGATTAAAATTAAACGTTACATGAGAAGATATTCTAAATTAGAAAAAATGACTTTAATAGGACCTAATTGTGCTGGAGTTATTAGTCCAGGAAAAGCTTTGTTAGGCATTATGCCTGGACATATATATAAAGATGGTAAAGTTGGAATCATTGGAAGGTCTGGTACACTTGGATATGAGGCAGCACAACAATTAAAAAACTTAAATATAGGTGTTTCAACAAGCGTAGGTATTGGTGGAGATCCTATAAATGGAAGTTCATTTAAAGATATTATAGAAAAATTTGAACAAGATAAAGAAACTGAAGCAGTATTAATGATTGGTGAAATAGGAGGGCCACAAGAAGTAGCTGCCGGAAAATTTGTTAAAGAAAATATGAAAAAACCAGTAATAGCTTACATAGCAGGATTGACTGCACCCAAGGGAAGAGTTATGGGTCATGCAGGAGCAATTGTGTCTGCATATGGGGAAAGTGCAGTTGAAAAAGTTGAACTTCTAAAAGAATGTGGAGTCATGATTTCAAAAAACCCATCAGTTATGGGTGAAACTGTAAAATTAGCTTTAAATGGAAAAAAAAATTAATTATAAAATTGCAAATATTCAACTTTCTAAAATTGTTAGTTTACTAGGAAAAATTCTTGGTATTGTTGTTAAAGAGCAAGAAGGATCTGTTCTTTATAATAAGATAGAAGAAATAAGATCTCTATCAAAAGCAAGCAGAGGCACAAAGAACAAAAAAAAAATAAAATTAAACGAAACAAGAAAGTTTCGCCAACTAATATCCACAATAAATAAATTAAGACCAAAAGAGTCTTTGGTTATAGCTCGATCTTTTAGTAAATTTTTAAATTTTTCAAATTTAGCCGAGTCTCTTGATAGTGTTCATAAAATTGATGAAGGTAAAGTTCAAAAAGCCCAGGGAACAAATGCATTTACAATTTTAGAAGATGCTATTGATAAATTGCTAAAACAAAAATCTATTTCTAAAGACAAGTTTTATCAAGTAGCTAAATCACTTAAAGTTGATCTAGTTTTAACAGCGCATCCAACTGAAGTAAAAAGAAGAACACTTATACAGAAATATACTAATGTGAATAATATTTTAGAAAAATTTAACAAATCCAGAATATTTAAACTAAAAAATATCAAACCAGAGACGTTGGCCATGGAAAGAAGTCTTCATGAAGAAATCACATCAATATGGAAAACAGATGAATTAAAAAGATCAAAACCGAAACCAACTGAAGAAGCTCAATGGGGATTAGCAGTAATTGAAGACAGTTTATGGAATGCTGTTCCAAAAATATGTTCAAGATTTAATGAAGCTGTCGAAGTTCATACAGGAAAAAAATTACCAATAGACTTTTCTCCGTTAGTATTTGGATCTTGGATGGGAGGTGATCGAGACGGAAACCCCAACGTTACAGCTAAAATAACAGAAGAAGTTGTTCTTTTATCAAGATGGGAAGCAGCAAATTTATATGAAAAAGAATTTACTAAAATAATTCAAAAATTATCTATGCACGAGTCTTCAAAAGAATTAAAAAAAAAAATTGGAGCTAGTCAAGAACCTTATAGAGCTTATTTAAGACCAATAAGAAACAAACTAAAAAATACTCAAAAAGAAATTGAATTATTTTTAAATGAAAAAAAACCTTTAAAAGAGTCGCTATTGGTACAATCTGTTAGTGAAATAGTTAACCCTTTAAAAGTTGTTTATAATTCTTTATGTGAAGTTAAATGCAAAGCGATTGCAGACGGGTCAATATTAGATTTGCTTAGAAGAGCCTACTCTTTTGGTCTTAACTTAGCACGTCTTGATATTCGTCAAGAATCTAAAAGACATTTAAAACTAATGAAAAGTATTTGTAAGCATTTAGGCCTTGGTGATTTTGAAAAATGGTCTGAAAATGAAAAAATTTCTTTTTTGTCCAGAGAATTTAAATCAAAAAGACCCTTGATATCAAAAAATATTTCTTTTGATAAAGAAGACAAAGAAACTTGGTCCACATTTAAAATGATTTCAAAAATACCTAGAGAATGTCTAGGAGCTTATATTATTTCGATGGCATCTAAAGCGTCTGATATTTTAACTGTAATGGTTTTACAAAAAGAAGCTGGAATGAAATCGTGTTTAAGAACAGTTCCTTTGTTTGAAACTTTAAGTGACCTTGAAAATGCTCATTATGTTATGCAAGATATTTATAAAATATCTTGGTATTTAAAATATTTTAAAAAAACACAAGAGGTAATGATTGGATATTCTGACTCAAGTAAAGACGCAGGAAAACTAGCTGCAAGTTGGGCTCAATATTGCACTCAAGAAAAATTACAAGAATTATCAAATAAGTATAAAGTTGATCTTACATTGTTTCATGGACGAGGTGGTTCGGTTGGAAGAGGTGGAGGGCCAATTTATGAAGCATTATTATCTCAACCTCCAGGTACAGTTAATGGCAAAACACGTGTTACTGAACAAGGAGAAATTATACAACAAAAATACGCAACAGAATCATTAGCTGAGTTCAGCCTTGGCACTTATATTGGATCTGTATTAGAAGCAACGTTAGCACCACCAGTTAAACCAAAAAAAAATTGGCGAGAATTAATGAATGTTATGAGCAAAGTTTCTACTAATGCTTATAGAAATAACTTTTTTAATAAAGATTTTTTAAGATATTATTTTAACATCACACCTCAAAGATTGTTAGAACAACTTTCTATAGGTTCAAGGCCAGCAAAAAGAAACAAATCAAAAGATGTAAAAAGTTTGAGAGCAATACCTTGGGTTTTTGCTTGGACACAAATTCGTTTTATTTTACCTGCGTGGCTAGGAATTTATGAAGGATTAAATTTTGCTATTAAAAATAAAAATATAAACATTTTGAAAGAGATGTTGAAAGAATGGCCTTATTTTTACGCGATGATGGACATGTTAGACATGGTTTTAGCAAAAACTGATCAAAGAATAATTAAATTTTATGAAGAATGTTTAGGTGACAAGAATCTAAAAAATACAGGCGAAAAGTTGAGAAAACAATTGTCAACTCTAATTTATTTAAATAGAAAAATAATACCAACTTACATTTTAGAACAGCGAAAAGAATACAGAGATTCTATTAGAAAAAGAAATACTTACGCAGAGGTATTAAACATCTTACAAGCAGACATTATGAAAAAACTTTATAAAAAAAAATTAAAAGTTAAAGATAAAAAACTTCTAATAGACTCAATGTTAGTTACAATTGCTGGAATAGCAGCAGCAATGAAAAACGTTGGCTAAATTTCAAAGAACCAAACTTTTTAAAGTAATTATATAATTATCAAACTCTTTTACAAAGCTATCGCTAGGTTTAATATTTTTTTTTCTTTGATCAGTTGATGTTTTCTCTAAATAAAAAAAACCTTTTTCACAAGCTTCATTAATTATTAAAGCAGATTTTGGTCGAGAAGTTTTAAATAATTTTGTTTTAAGTTCTTCGACAGATAATTTTGTATTGTGTTTATGTGCAGACATAACTAATAACATCATATGATAATGTGATGGTGACTTTCTAAAAAAATAATTACTTGATCGATGAGAGTGTCTCATTTGCTCTTCCCAAAATTGCAACAAGTTTTTAGTGTCTTTCATTTTTACGATCTAACTTTTGATTTTGTTGGATCGTAAAATGGAAAAGCGATGACTTTTGCTCCAATTCTTTTTTGATGACCATCAATTTTTCCAACTTCAACTTCTGTTCCTATTTCTGAATATTTTGTATCTATTCTACAAAGAGCTATATTTTTATTGAGAGTCTTTGATAACATTCCGCTAGTTATAACGCCAACTTGTCCTCTTCCAACATGAACTGTATTACCATTTGCAGCAGGTTCATGACCAATAAGTTCTAAACCAACTAACTTTTTCTGAGGGTTTGCTTTTCTTTTTATTAATTCTGCTTTACCTATAAAATCATCTTCTTTTGTTTTAAGAGGTACGGTAAATCCTATTCCTGCTTCAAAAGGATCTGTTTTATCATCAAATTCGTATCCATAAAAAATTAATCCTGCTTCAATACGAACCATATCTAAGGCCTCCAAACCAAGAGGAGATATATTAAATTCTTTACCAGCTTCCCAAACTTTATCCCAAATAGTGCTGGCATCCTTTGGATGACACCAAATTTCATAACCTAATTCTCCTGTATAACCTGTTCTTGAAACAACAATAGGAATGCCTGTTACACTATCTATTCTTGCTATTGTTAATCTGAACCATTCAAGATTCTCGATAGATGGTTGGGTGTCAGGCGTCCATACAAACTTTTGTAAAATTTTTCTACTATTTGGTCCTTGAACAGCAACATTGTGAATTTGATCAGTCGATGATTTTATCCAAACTTTAAAGTTTTTCTTTTTAGCTTGTTCCTTTAACCATTCGCCGCCGTATTCTTGACCGCCAACCCATCTAAAATTATCTTGCCCTAATTTCATTATTGTACCGTCATCAATCATACATCCGTTCTCGTAGCACATTGCTGTATAAGAAATTTGTCCAACTGATAATTTTTTTACATTACGAGTAAGGGTATATTGCATTAAATTTTCAGCATCTGGGCCTAAAATTTCAAATTTTCTTAAAGGGGAAAGGTCTGTTACGATCACACTTTCTCTACATGCAGCGTACTCTTTAATTGCTCCATATTTTGTATAATTGTTAGCTAACCAATATCCATTATAGTTTACAAAATTTTTTGTAAGACCAGATGTTTTTTTATGAAAACCGGTTTCTTGTGTTAGTTTTGGCTCTGAATCTGTGCTCACTCTAAAAGCTACTCCTTTTGAAATTTTTTTTTCTTTAGGGTAAGTTCTAACAAATATATCGGTAGGATTCCATCCATTTGCTGGATCGACATCACAAGGACAGGCTGAAGAAGCGCAAGTTAAATCTTTTAAAGCTCTAAACAATACATAGTCGCCAGGTCTTGACCAAGGTTCATCAAAAGAAGCTACATTATTAGCATCGATTGCAGTGTTAAAAAAAAGGTTAATTGCTGTCCAACCTTTTCTTGATTTAACATCATATTTTTTTAAAACACCATTAAAATTTTCTGAACAATTAATATGACCCATATATCCCATATCCTCGTAATATTTTGCCGTGCATGCATAATTAAAAGTGTCATGCCTACCAACAGTATCTCTTATAACTTCTATTACTGGATCATGCTCTGCATCAAAAAATTTTGAAAATAAACCTGGAGTAGGGTAGGCAGAACCCATGAAAGTGCGAGTTGCAGTAGGATCAATTAAACTTTCAATTCCATCATTTAACTTGTGTGAATCAAAAGCTAGAAAATCTGAACATTGTCTTCCAGAGGTATCAATAATTTGAATGTATTCACCTGCTTTTACTTCATAAGTTTCTGCAGTTCTTCTTTTAATAAATTTTTCATTTAGCGGATCATAAAGTGGCTCTGGTAATTCATATTGTTCTTCTGATGTTTCAAATTTAGATTTATTTAAAAAAACTGTTAAATCTGTAGGAGGGTTCTGCTTATGCACATCCATTTGTTCTCCCGGCGCTGCAATCATAACTGTACATTTATCTTTTGATTGCAAAGTTATTTTTTCACCCATTACACAATCTTTATCAAATATTATTGATGATTTAGCTTTGTCTAAGTTAAATTTTTTGCGTTTAAATAATTTAGAAATTTTTTCATCTTGCGAAATTGTTTTTTTTGAAAAGTTAGCGTTAGAATTTTCTTTTAAATTTAATATAGATAAATCGCTTTGGCCTTTTAAATTAAAAACAACTATTTCACATGTCTGTTTGCCTTCATCATTGATAATTTCTACTTTATCATCAGGAAAAACTTCTATTACAGACAAGCCACCACCTTTAACATAGTATCTTTCAACTCCAGGTGGTAAAGTTCTTAAACCAGGATTTTTTATGTCAAGACTTGTTTGCATTTTTTTAACTTAAGTTAATTCTATCAAGACATTTTGATTAAGTAAAATACCTAAATTTTTAAGTCCGTTTTGGGTTCAGTTGGTCAAATACTTGACTATGCTTTATAAATAGAGGCATAATTAGAAATATTAATAATTATTAATACAATTAATAAGGAGGGGTAATGAAAAGACTATTGTCTTTAATATCTGCTGTTTTGATTTCGTTAGTGAGCTTTACTACGGTTCAAGCAGCTGACAGTAAAAAACCCATCAGAATTCCAACACACAATTGGTCAAGTCAAGTTGTAATGGCTTACGTGATTGGTGGAATTTTTGAAAGTATGGGAAACAATGTGGAATATGTACCAGCTGACACTCAGGCTGTTTATGAGTCTATTCGAATAGGTGATGTAGATATATCTCACGAAGTTTGGGAATCTGCTTTTGGTAAATCATTTACAACAGCACTTGATAAAGGTGGTTTACTTGACTGGGGAGATCATGAAGCAAGAACTCTTGAGGATATGGGATATCCAAACTGGGTTGCTTCAAAATGCCCAGGTCTACCAGATTGGACTGCTTTAAAAAATCCTGATTGCGCTAAGAACTTTGTAACACCAGACTCTGGTGGAAAAGGACGAATGTTAGAAGGTCCACAAACTTGGCACGGAGATTTAATACCTCAAAGAATTGATGCTTTAGGGTTAGGAGATCTTTGGGTAGTTAAATTTGCTGGAAGTGCAGATGCACTTTGGGCAGAACTTAAAGCGGCTAAAAAAGAAGATAGAGGAACTATAATATTCAACTGGACGCCAAACTTTACTGATGGTGCTGGTTTTACATTTATAGACTTTCCTCCATACACTGCTGGTTGTAGACCAGAAGACGGTGGTGATGGAAAATGTGGTTCACCAGATGGTTATTTGAAAAAGGCTGTAAATGCAGACTGGACAAAAACTCATCCGGCGGCAGCTGCAATGTTCAAGAAATTGTCATTCTCTACAGGACAAATTGGTGCAATGGCATCTTTAGTTGACCTTGATGGATTGACCCACGAAGAAGCGGGTAAAAAATGGTTAGCTGATAACGAGTCTGTTTGGAAAGCTTGGACTAAATAAATAAGGATTAAAGCTAATAAAATATGAGATCTCCCCCAACAATGTTGGGGGAGATTTTTTTTATATTTTAACTTCAAAATGGAAGTAAATTAAAAATTCAAACTATTTTAATGATAAAATGTTTTTTTTATATATCTCTTAGCTTAATATTTTTTAATTTTTCATTAGCAAATGATATAGATATTCAAGAGGATATTAATCTTAGCTTTGTATGTGATTTAGAAAAAAAAATACTTAAGAATTCTGAATACAATTATCAAACTTTTTTAGCTAAAGATTTAGATGATAAGGATTTAGATAAACTTGATATTGAAGCAAAAAAACCAGAAACACTTTTGATTAACGGATTATCTTTATTTCTTTCAGATATAACAAAGTTAAATGTTAAAATAGTAAATAAAGATGTGGTTTTATTTAAAGCAATCGACCAAGAAAAGAATTACTCAGAATCCGGCATTATAAATAGAAAATCAGGCGAATTAGTTCATGAAATTACAAAAAATGTACAAAAGGCAAACTCAGAAAAAGATATTTCTTTTTATTTATGCAAAAAAAGAGAGAAAAATGTCTGATTTTTTTTTATATAATTTCGTGTAAAATATGACAATGAAAAAATATATCTTTTATATAATTTTAGGTTTTTTAATTACGACTTCAGTATCAGCTCGAAAGACAGGTTGTGAAGGAAATTGTGAAAATGGTTATGGTAAATGGACTTATACAGATAAAACAACTTATGAAGGAGAATGGGTTGGAACAAAAAAAAATGGACAAGGAATTGAAATTTGGCCAAATGGATATGTTTATGAAGGTGAATTTAAAAATAGTGAGTGGAGCGGTCAAGGAATTTTAACTTTTCCAGATGGTGCAACTTATGAAGGAGAATGGGCTAAAGGTTTCATGAATGGCGAAGGAACCTTTACTTGGTCTGATGGAAAAGAAAAAACAGGAATTTGGAAAAACGGTGAATTACAAGAATAATTAAAATAATGCTACAAGACAGATATTTAAATAAATTAAAGGAGTTACCCGAACCAGTTAGGCAATTTGGTGGTCTTGTTACTATAACAGTTATCGTAATTTTATCTTTTGCTATTTTAAATATTTTTTGGGGAGGAGGTGATGAATTAGTTAGAAAAATGAAATTAGAAGAAGAAAGAATTGAACAAGAAAGAAAACTAAGTAAACTGATTTCAGGCCTTCCATCAGGTATTCTAGTACCTTATGAAGGAACAGAAGGCCATAAATTGTCCGAAGAACAACACCGAGCAGTTTGCAATGCAACAAAAATTGTATCTCAGCGTTCTGTTATGGGCGCTAATTTAACAAATTTTAAAGCTAAACACATATACACTATTAACGGCAATGATATTAAAGAAACATATGTTAAGTGGGACAAAGAGAAAAATAAATGTTTTGCTGGTTTTGTTGTAAGCGGAAGTAATGTTGGAGTAAATGAAACAATTACTGTTAGTGGAGAGGTTTTAAGTTTTTTTAATACCGGAATTGATACAAGAGTTTATTTTATTAAAAATTTTTAAGGAGGTAAAACAACAATTATATAGATTTTATTTTTACTAAATTTCGTATAACTTGTTAAAAGATTATGGCTGATGGGGTAATTAAGTGCGATTCTGTATATAAAATTTTTGGAGCAAATGCCAAAAAGATGCTTCGAGAAGCAAATGGAAATGTAGATGCAAAAACATTCCAAGAAAATGGATGCATAGTAGGTGTGAACAATGCTTCTTTTGAGGTTTCAAAAGGAGAAATGTTGGTTGTTATGGGTTTATCAGGCTCAGGAAAATCTACATTATTAAGATGTATTTCTAGATTAACAGATGCCACAGATGGAAAAATTTTTATAGAAGGTCAAGATTTACTCTCATTAAAAAACAAAGAACTAATTGAACTTAGAAGAAATAAAATGGGAATGGTCTTTCAAAGTTTTGCTTTACTTCCACATAAAACAGTTTTGGAAAATATTGCTTTTCCACTTCAAATTAAAGGAATTAAAACTAAAGATAGTATTAATAAAGCTATGGACATGGTTAAACTTGTTGGTCTTGATGGAAGAGAAAATTATTTTCCAAGAGAGCTTTCAGGTGGACAGCAACAAAGAGTAGGTATTGCCCGTTCATTAGCTGTTGAACCTGATATTTGGTTTTTAGACGAACCTTTCTCTGCTCTTGATCCATTAATCAGAAAAGAAATGCAAGATGAATTTTTAAGACTTCAAGCAAAATTGCAAAAAACAATTATGTTTATTACACATGATTTTGATGAAGCTTTAAAGCTTGCTGACCGTATAGCTATTATGAAGGATGGAATAATTGAACAGTTAGATACACCAGCCACAATTGTATTAAATCCAGCAACAGAATATGTAAAAAAATTTACTGAAGAAGTGCCTAGGGAAAAAGTTTTAAAAATAGAAGATGTAATGGAAAAACTAAATAATGAAAATTTAAGTGATTTAAAAGTTTCAAAAAATGAAATAATTGAAAACGTAGCTGAAAAGATTTTAACCCAAGAAAAATCTGTAGGTGTAACTGACGAAAATAATAAAATTGTTGGAACTGTTCATCCTTCAAAAATAATTCATACTGTTTTTGGGGGGAGAAAAAATAACGATTAAAATATGGAATTATTAAAAAAATATCCAAAATTATTTCAATGGTTATTTTTGTTAGTTGTATTTTTTGCCTTATGCTTTGCAATTGATGTTCCTGAAACCTACAAATTTATAAGAGTTCAAGCTGAATTCATTAAAGACCCAAATCAAAGCACTTACACACTATTTGGCGCAGAAGTAAGGTATTATGCATTTGATACTTTATGGAGACTACCTCCTTTACTTGGATGGTTACCTATTTGGGTAAATGACTCTTTGTTTTTCTTATTGAATGAATGGATGCCAATGGAGTTTTGGAATGAAGATCTTCAAGAATATAAAACTAGACCTTTAGTACTACAAATAACAAGAAATATAACTGCATCTATGACATTTCTTATTGAATTGATTAGAGAAATTTTATTAGGTGGCGCTAAAACAGTTGTCGTATTTACCAGTTGGGATTGGATAGATAAAAATCCATGGGCAGAACTGCCAGGGTTACCTTGGACAATCGTTACAGCAGGTGCAGTAATATTATGTTACAAACTGAGTGGCAAGGGTCTGGCTATATTCGCTGGTTTAGTCATGATTTATATTTCTGTATTTGGTCAATGGAAACCTTCGATGCAAACACTTTCTTTTATATTGGTGGCAGCACCACTTTCTTTTATTTTTGGTTTGAGCTTAGGCATTATGGCTTACAAAAGCAAACGTGTTGAGAAAACTTTATATCCATTACTCCTAGTGATGCAGACCATGCCACAATATGCAGTTCTAGTTCCTGCAATGGTTCTGTTTGGCATTGGTGACCATGCTGCAGTTATTATAACAATGGTTGTTGCTATTCCACCAATGATCCTATTAACTTTGTTAGGTCTTAGAGGAGTTTCTCCTGAAGTTATTGAAGCTGGCAAAATGAGTGGATGTAATAATTGGCAACTTATGACCAAAGTATTAATTCCAACTGCAAGAAGAGACATTTTAATTGGAGTCAATCAGGTCATTATGGTGTGTTTTTCTATGGCAGTTATTGCAGCTTTTATAGGTGCTAAAGGATTGGGGTGGAATTTATTGTTAGCTTTAAATCAACTGAATATTGGATTAGCATTGGAAGCTGGCCTATGTATTAGTATGATTGCCATACTGTTAGATAAAATGTCTTTGGCTTGGGCAAATAAACAAACAGATTATTTTGGTAACCTGACATTTTTTCAGCGTTATAAAAATACATTATTTTTTGCTGGAGCAGTATTAATAGGAGTGATATTTGCCTACGCTGGATCTTTTTTGTTTAAAGACAGTTTTAATTACTTTTCTGAGATTCCACATAATAAAGGAATATCATTTGCAGATTTCTGGAATAAAGGTGTTGATTGGATTTGGGATACATTCTTTCAAACTTTAAAAATATTTAATACTTGGCTAATAACAGAAGTTCTTCAACCAATGAGAGCCTTGTATCTAAGAATGCCAGCAGTTGCTACTTTAGTATTAGTGGTTGGAGCAGGTTATATAATTGGTGGAATTCGTTCAGCTTTTACAGTGGGTGGATTAGCATTATTTATAGCGCTAAGTCCATGGTGGGATAGAGCTTTAGTTACAACATACATGGCAACTTTTGGAGTTATTGCATCTTGCACAATTGGATTAACTGTTGGAACTTTATGTCAACAAAACAAATATACCACAAAATTTATGTTGGCAGTTTGTGATATTTTTCAAACATTTCCTTCTTTTGTATATTTAATTCCAGTAATGATGCTTTTTGGAATCACTGATACATCAGTATTAATTGCAGTAATTGTTTATGCAACTATACCTGCTACAAGGTACACTATTGAGGGATTAAGAAGTGTTCCAGCTGGTTTGCATGACGCAGCCACAATGTCAGGTGTAACGAAATTCCAAAGATTAATAAATATAGAATTTCCAATAGCGTTTCCTCACATGATGCTTGGTGTAAATCAAACAATCGTTTTTGCTTTGTTTATGGTAATTATAGGAGCATTTATTGGAACTGAAGATTTAGGACAATATATTCTAAAAGCGTTATCTGACAAAAAAGGTGGAGGTAAAGGATTAATACTTGGTATTTGTGTCGCTTTCATAGCTCTGATATTTGATAATTTAATTAGAACTTGGGTAGAAAAAAGAAAAAAGCATCTTGGCATAGATTAAAATTGTGAAAAAACTTTTAGTCGCCATTGACCAAGGCACTACATCAACAAGAGCAATTTTATTTGATGTCAAAGGTAATGTAAAATTTATATCACAATTTGAGTTTAAACAATATTTTCCAAAAAATGGCTGGATAGAACATAATCCAAATGAAATTTGGTTAACTACTCTTAAAGTACTAAAAAAAGTAATAAAAAAAGCCTCAAACTTAAAAGGCAATATTATAAGCCTAGGAATAACCAATCAAAGAGAAACTACTATTCTTTGGAATAAAAAAACTGGCAAACCAGTTTATAACGCTATTGTTTGGCAAGATAGAAGAACTCAAACATATTGTGAAAAACTAAAAAAAAAAAAATATGAAAAAAGTTTTAGAAAAAAAACTGGACTATTTATTGATCCATATTTTTCTGCAACAAAAATAAAATGGATTTTGGAAAATGTAAAAGAGTCAAAAAAATTATTAAAATCAAATAATTTATTATTTGGTACTGTAGATACTTTTTTGATATGGAAACTCACTAAAGGTAAAAAACATTTAACCGAAGCCACTAATGCAAGTAGAACAATGTTATTTAATATAAATAAAAACCAATGGGATAAAGAAATTTTAAAAAAATTAAATATTCCAAAGAATATTTTACCAGATGTAAAAAATTCTGCTGATAATTTTGGAGTCACAAATAAAAAAGTTATTGGAAAAGAAATTCCTATATCAGCTGTTTTAGGAGACCAACAAGCGGCCGCAGTTGGTCAGGCATGTTTTGAAAAAGGGTCAACAAAAAGCACTTACGGCACTGGTGCATTTGTAATAATGAATACTGGATCAAAAAAAATCTATTCAAATAATAAATTATTGACAACAATTTGTTACAGGTTAAATGGAAAAAACACTTACGCTTTAGAAGGTTCAATCTTTATCGCTGGTGCTGGCGTACAGTGGCTTAGAGATAAATTAAAATTAATTAATAATGCCTACGAAACTGAGAAAATAGCTAAATCTAAAAAGAATAATGATGGTGTTTACATAGTACCTGCTTTCAGCGGTATGGGAGCTCCATATTGGAGACCGGATGCTAGAGGATTAATAATGGGCTTAACAAGAAATAGTGATTGGAAAAGTTTAGTAAGAGCAGTTGTTGAGTCTGTTGCATATCAAAGCCATGATTTATTTAACTCAATGAGAAAAGATGGTTTAAAACCTAGAATCGTAAAAGTTGACGGAGGCATGGTATCAAATAACTGGTTTTCTCAATTTTTATCTAACATTATTAATCTTAATGTAGTTAGACCACGAGTTTTAGAAACAACTGCTTTAGGAGTTGCACTTTTTGCAGGATACCAAGTTGGAGAATTTAAATCTTTAAACGATATAAAGCATATATGGAAAAAAGATAGAGTTTTTTCTCCAAAAATAAATAAATCATTGAGAAATAACTTATTGCAAGGATGGAAAGTAGCAATTAGAAAAACTTTAGCATAATTTAAATTATGAAAAAAATTTTAATCATTGGAGCCGGAGCTATGGGTTCTGCATTTACTATTCCATGTGCGGACAATAATAATGAAGTAACATTAGTTGGCACACATTTGGAGAATGAACTAATAACATCTATTAAAAAAAACAATAAATTTCATCCATCATTAAAAACTAGTTTACCTTCCAAAATTAACATAGAAAGATTTGACCACTTAAAATCTACAATAGAAAAAGGTGTAGATGTAATAGTTGCTGGAATAAGTTCAGTAGGAATAAATTGGTTTGCTGAAGAAATTTCTAAATATTATAAAAAAGAACTTCCTATAGTTTTGTTAACAAAAGGACTATCTGTAAAAAATGATGAGTTAATTACTTTATCAGAAAAAATAAAAATATTATTAAAAGAAAAAGGACATAATGATAATGAAATTAATATATCAGCAATTAAAGGACCTTGTTTGGCAACTGGTTTAGCAAACAAAATGAGAACAGGAACTGTAATAGCTAATCCAGATATAAAAGAAGCACAATTTTTAAAAAAAATTGTTTCAACTAATTATTATTCGACAGAAATTTCAACTGACCTTCAAGGCGTCGAATTATCAGGCGCAATTAAAAACATTTATTCAATGTTAATAGGCGCTGCAGAAGGATTGAGCAACTCAACAGCTCCAACCGAAATTCAATCTAAATATTATTTAAACACTTCTGCATCATTAATACATAGATCAATTTCTGAAATGTCAGAATTTGTATCTTGTTATGGAGGAACTACAGAAACAGTTTATGGATTAGCTGGGCTTGGAGATCTTTATGTCAGTGCTATTGGAGGAAGAAATAGTTTGATGGGAAAGTATCTTGGACAAGGACATTTATATAAAGATGCAAAAGAATTATACATGAAGGACATAACTGTAGAAGGTGCTGAACTTGCATTTGAAATAGGTCCAAAAATCTTTAAAGACCTTAAAGCGGAAAAATTTCCTTTAATGTTTAGTGTTCTAAAGTCTATATGTGAAAACAAAAAACTAGAAATTAATTGGTAAATGAATACTAAAATTATAAATATTGCTGGATGGATTTTATTTTTGATCTCTGCAATTGGTTTTATTATGTCTAGCCTTGGAAATTTTTGGGCTATGTTTGGAAGTCTTTTCTTTTTAGCCGGTTGTGTAGTTTTTTTGATACCTTATTTTTTTGATTGATTTAAAAAAGTTTTTGAAGAATCATCCATTGCGGAAGCCCATGGGGTATGATGAATTGGTGCAACAGACCCAGTAACCGGGGATGAAAAAGATTTGTTTCTATAAGTCATGATATCATCTACTTTATGATGTTCCCATTCTTTAAAATGTTTTCTAATTAACTCAAAATCAATTTTGGGATAGTTAGATAAACTATGAAGTTCTTTAGTATATTCAGTTTGAAAGTCTATCATTTGATCAGGGTTTTCTAGTTTTTCCTCCATTGCAACCCATTTACTTATATCTTTTTCTATTTCTGAATTATTTGGAAGTTTAATTTTACTCATTGTTACATCTCTTGCATACCAAGCCTGACAGTCAAACATATTAAAAGTATGAAATTGATCTTGCATACCCAAGTAAAGTAATTTGTGATTATCTTGCCATACAACACCTTTATATAGTTTTGGTGGATACAATCTATTTCTAGTTTTTAGTTTAAGATCCTCAGTTAAAAAAGGAAAATGATGAAGATAACCAGAACACAAAATTATTGCATCAGATTCTTGCTCATGGCCATCTTTGAATATTGCTTTATTTCCATCCAGTCTGTCTAAATAATGTACTTCTTTTACTCCACTAGGCCATTTAAATCCCATTGGGTTATGTCTGTAACCTATGGTTACACTTTTAGCTCCATACTTGTGACATTGAAGAGCAACATCTTCAGCCGAATAACTACTTCCTAAAACAATAACATTTTTGCCTCTGAACTCTTCAGCGTCTCTAAAATCATGTGAATGTAATATTCTTCCCGGAAAAGATTTCATTCCTGGATATTCTGGAATAAAAGGAACTGAAAAATGTCCTGTAGACACAACTACATAATCAAAAATATCTTTTGTAAATTTATCATTTTTTTTATTGTGAGAAGTAACTTCAAAATTATTTTCTTTATAAACTACACTAGAAACACTAGTGTTAAATCTTACTTTATCTTTTAGATTACCTTTTTTTACTCTACCAACTATATAATCATATAAAACTTCTCTTGGTGGAAATGAAGGAATAGGATTTCCAAAATGCTCATCAAATGAATAATCAGCAAATTCTAAACATTCTTTGGGACCATTGGACCATAGATATCTATACATACTGTTAGGAACAGGGTCACCATATTGATCAGATCCAGTTCTCCAACTGTAATTCCACAATCCACCCCAATCTTCTTGTTTTTCAAAACAAACTATTTCAGGTATTTTTTCACCTTTTTTTTCAGCTTGCTCGAAGGCTCTTAACATTGAAAGACCACACGGTCCTGTTCCAATAATAGCTACTTTTGTCATTGAATTTTCTCCACCTAAAAACAAATTTATAAATGTATTTTACTAACAAAAAAGTAAAAATTGCAATAATATTTTATAATGAAAATTAATTGGAATTACCCCACTTCTATATGGGTAGGAGAAAATAGAATTAAAGATTTATCACAAGCCTGCAAAAATTTGAAAATTTCAAGCCCATTATTTGTAACAGATAAAGATCTTATAAATCTTGATATGACTAAGAATATTATTTTAGAGTTTAAAAAAAAATTTAGTACTTTAGCTATTTTTTCAAATTTTTCAGGAAACCCAATTGGAGAAAATGTAGAAGAAGGAGTTTTGGAATTTAAAAAAAATAAATGTGATGGAGTTATAGCTTTTGGAGGAGGGAGTGGTCTAGATGTTGGTAAAGCTATTGCATTTATGTCGGGACAATCTAGACCTATATGGGATTTTGAAGATATAGGAGATTACTGGAAAAGAGCAGATGAAAAAAATATTGCTCCAATTATTGCAATTCCTACTACAGCTGGAACAGGATCAGAAACTGGAAGAGCTTCTGCAATAATTAATAATAAAACAGGTATAAAAAAAATTATTTTTCATCCAAAACTTTTACCTTCCATAGTTATACTTGATCCTTGTTTAACTATTGATCTTTCTCCAAGATTAACTGCTGCAACAGGAATGGATGCTTTGGCACATAATTTGGAAGCTTTTTGTGCATCAGGGTTTCACCCCATGGCAGATGGAATTGCTCTTGAAGGAATAAGACTAGTAAAAAAATCATTATTAATTTGTGCCAAAAATGGCAAAGATATCACTGCACGATTAGATATGATGGTAGCAGCAAGCATGGGATCTACTGCATTTCAAAAGGGACTGGGAGCAATACATTCTTTAAGTCATCCAGTTAATGCACAATTTAACGTTCATCATGGATTATCAAATGCAATTTTTATGCCTTATGTTTTAACATTTAATAAAGATGTTATTGCAAAAAAAATTGTTTTAATTTGTAATTACTTAAATATCAAAAAAGATTTTAATGGTTTTATCGATTGGATTATAGAACTTAGAAAAGATTTAAAGATTCCTCATAAATTATCTGAAGTATTAGATGAAAAAAAAATTGATTTAGATAAACTTTCTCAAATGGCACTTAACGATCCCTCTACAGCAACAAATCCAAAAAAACTATCTAAATCAGATATGAAAATAATGTACGAAAATAGCATGTCTGGGAAGTTATTTTAAAATGAATCAACTAAAAATTTTAGTTGTTGAAGGAAATACACATGAAGAAAATTTAAAATTCCAAAAATTATCAAATAAACCACAATCTTTTAATTTTAGAGATAATATAAAAAAGTACTATCCTAATTCACTAATAGATATTGTAAATCCATCTACAGAAAATGAAGTAGAGAAATTTATTCCACAACTAAATAAATATGATGGAATAATTTGGGGAGGCAGTACTATGAACATTTACGACAACACTATCGAAATTAAAAGACAAATTAATTTTGCAAAAAAACTTTTTGAATTTGAAAAAAAAATTTTAGCTATTTGTTGGGGACTTCAGCTTATAGCAACTGCAGCTGGTGGAGAAGTTGAAAAATCTAATACAGGAACACAAGTTGGTATTGCAATTGATGTTGAGTTAACATCTGATGGATTAAATCATCCTATATATAAATCTAAATTAAAAAAATTTACAACTCCCGCTTTTAACTTTGACGAAGTAGTTAAACTTCCTGATAATTCTATTCATTTATCATTTAACAAAACAAATAAAATTCAAGGTTTGGCATTTAAGTCAGGCAAATGTGATATTTGGGGATTGCAATACCATCCCGAAATTCATTATGATTATATGATTAGATTAATTAATGATCGGAGAAAAAAATTAATTAAGAAAAAATGTTTTAAGAATAATGAAGAAATTAATCACCATATCCAGTTTATAGAGAAAGAAAGAGATCTTTTAGAAGATGATTTTAGATTACTTGAAATCAAGAATTGGTTAAATTCAATCTCAAAAAATTAAAATAATCCTTCAGTTTCGCCTTTAGAATTTAATTTTATAGAGTCTGCAGCAGGTATTTTTGGAAGTCCTGGCATAGTCATTATTGAACCACAGACTACCACAATGAATTCAGCGCCTGAAGAAAGCCTAACTTCTCTTATTGGCAAAACATGCCCAGATGGTGCACCTTTTAAACTTGGGTCTGTAGAAAAACTAAATTGAGTTTTTGCTATACATATTGGAAGTTCTCCATACCCATTTTCTTGAAAATTTTTCAGTTGATCTCGTACTTTTGTATCTGCCACAACTTCACTAGCACTATAAATTTCCTTGGCAATTGTTTCAATTTTTTTAAATAATGGAGTTTTGTCCTCGTATAAAAATTTAAATTTATTTTCTCCTTTTTCACATAATTCAACTACATCTTTAGCAAGTTCTTTTGTTCCTTCTCCTCCATTAGACCAATGAGTACAAAGCGTTGCTTTAACATTAAGTGTTTTACAGTAATCAATTAAAGTCTTCACTTCTTGATCAGTATCAGTAATAAAATGATTTACAGCTACTGCTACAGGCAACCCAAATTTTCGTATATTAGCAACATGTTTTTCTAAGTTTACTAAACCTTTTTTAAGCGCTTCTACATTTTCTTTTTTAAGTTCTTCTTTTATTACACCGCCATGCATTTTTAATGCTCTAATTGTTGCGACTATTACAACACAATTCGGTTCTAATCCTGACTTTCTGCATTTTATATCCAAAAATTTTTCAGCACCAAGATCAGCTCCAAATCCTGCTTCAGTTATAACGTAGTCACTTAACTTTAATCCTGTTTTTGTGGCAATAACCGAGTTACAGCCATGCGCAATATTTGCGAAAGGACCGCCATGAATAATTGCAGGATTATTTTCTAAAGTTTGTGTAACGTTAGGTCTCATAGCATCTTTTAAAAGAACCGTCATAGGTCCTTGAGCTTTTAGATCTTTCGCAAAAATTTGTTTTCTCTCTCTAGTATAACCAATTGTAATATTTCCAATTCTTTCCTCTAAATCTTTTAGATTGTTTGATAAGCAAAAAATTGCCATGATTTCAGAAGCTACTGTGATATCAAAACCATCTTCTCTAGGAAATCCATTAGCAATTCCACCCAAGTTAATATTAATTGATCTTAATGAACGATCGTTCATATCCATTACTCTTTTCCAAACAATTCTTCTTACATCAATATTTAGTTTGTTTCCCCAATAAATGTGATTATCAATTAAAGCAGATAAAAGATTGTGAGCAGATGTAATTGCATGAAAATCTCCAGTAAAATGCAAATTAATTTGCTCCATAGGAACTACTTGAGCATATCCTCCACCTGCCGCTCCACCTTTCATTCCAAATGATGGTCCTAAACTTGGTTCTCTAAGACAAACAATAGATTTTTTTCCTATTTTATTTAAACCATCGGTTAAGCCAACAGATGTTGTAGTTTTTCCTTCACCAGCAGGAGTTGGAGTTATTGCAGTAACTAAAATTAGTTTTCCATCTTTTTTACCTTTTAATTTTTCTAAGTATTCGAGTTTAATTTTTGCAATATATCTACTTATTGGGCTATAGACATCAGCTTTGTCAGGAACATTTATGCCATCAAGAATTTCTTTGATGGGTTTCATTTTTGCTGCTCTAGCTATTTCAATATCAGACTTTACTGCGCTCATTTTGACACTTTCTATATATTCAAACTTCTTTGAAGCTGCTGGATTAATATCCTTTTTTATCAATTTTTTAAAGTTCTAAAAAATATATATAAAAAAAATAAGAACTATTTATATTTATTGTTATAAAATTAATTCATGCAAAAGTATTCAGTATTTAGCCTAATTAAAAATGCCTTTAAAGGACATAAAGACTGGGAAGTAGCCTGGAAAGATCCAACTCCTAAAACAGAATATGATGTTATAATTATTGGTGGTGGAGGTCATGGCTTAGCTACTGCTTACTATTTAGCTAAAGAGCATAACATTACAAATGTTGCTATTGTTGAAAAGGGATGGATAGGAGGAGGAAATGTTGGAAGAAATACAACAATTCTTAGATCAAATTACATGCATGATCAAAATGGATTATTTTACGAACTAGGAATGGATTTATGGAGAAATATGAGCCAAGAATTAAATTTTAACGTAATGTATTCTCCAAGAGGAATAATCAACCTCGCGCATTCTGATGCACAAATGAATGTCTACTCTAGAAGAGGAAATTCTATGAGGTTGAATGGAATTGATGCAGTGCTCTTAGGAAGAGAAGAAGTAAAAAAAATAGTTCCAATGTTAGATTTTTCTGAAAATGTAAGATTTCCAATATTTGGTGGTTTAATGCAACCGAGCGGTGGAACTGCTAGACATGATGCTGTTGCTTGGGGTTACGCACGCCAAGCGGACTCAATGGGTGTAGATATTATTCAACACTGCGAAGTAACAGGCTTTGATGTAATTAATGGAAAGATAAAAGGAATAAAAACATCAAGAGGCAACATCAAAGCAAAAAAAATAGGTTTATGCGTAGCAGGTAGCACATCAATACTTGCCGAAATGTTAAACATGACACTACCCATTGAAACTCATTTGTTACAAGCATGTGTATCAGAACCAATTAAACCTATATTAGATCATGTGGTTACTTTCGGTGCTGGACATTTTTATTGTAGTCAATCCGATAAAGGAGAAATGGTAATGGGCGGAGATTTAGATGGGTATAATAGTTATGCACAAAGAGGAAATTTACCTACATTACAACATGTTTTAACTGAAGGAATTGCAATGTTTCCATTTCTTAGCAAATTAAAAATGCTAAGAACGTGGGGTGGAATTATGGACATGTCAATGGACGGATCTCCAATTATCGATAAAACACATATTGAAGGTTTATATTTAAATTGCGGTTGGTGCTATGGAGGTTTTAAAGCAACTCCAGCATCTGGATGGACTTTTGCGCATACAATAGCACAAGATAAAGTTCATAAATTAAATGCAGGATACAGCTTAAATAGATTTCATACTGGTCATTTGATTGATGAAAAAGGTCTTGGCACAAAAACTTGGATTTCATAAATGCTACATATTAAATGTCCTTACTGTGGAATGAGATCACAAAATGAATTTGCATATGGAGGTGATGCAAGCGTCACAAGACCAGAGTTAAATAAAGAAATTTTAGATTCCGAGTGGGATAGTTTTGTTTACCTAAGAAAAAGTCTAAAAGGAAAACATTTAGAACTTTGGCATCATATTTCAGGTTGTAGACAATGGTTTAAAGTTCAAAGGGATACTTCAACTCATGAAATATTTAAAACATTAAAACCTGGTGAAAGTATTTAATTATGTCACAAGATTTTAGATTAAATAATGTTGGTTTAATTAATAGAGATAAAAAAATTTCGTTTAAATTTAATGGAAAGAGTTATTTTGGTTATAAAGGTGATACGCTTGCGTCAGCGCTAATAGCAAATGGAGTTCATCTTATTGGAAGAAGTTTTAAATATCATCGACCAAGAGGTTTTTTTGGAGCTGGTGTAGATGAACCATATGCTATAGTTCAATTGTATAGAAATAATGAAACTGACCCCAATGTTCGTGCTACAGAACAAGAACTTTTTGAAGGATTAGAAGCTAAAAGTGTTAATTGTTGGCCAAATGTAAATTTTGATATAGGAGCAATAAATAATTTTTTAAATAAATTTTTTCCGGCAGGTTTTTATTATAAAACTTTTATGTGGCCAAAAAGTTTTTGGTACAAAGTTTATGAGCCTTTTATTAGAAAAGCAGCAGGTTTTGGAGTAGCATCGATAAAACATGATAAAGAACGGTATGAGCATAAATACGAATATTGTGATTTATTGATTACAGGTTCAGGTCCATCAGGTTTAGCAAGTGCATATGCTGCAGCAAAAAATGGAGCGAGAGTAATATTAGCAGAAGACAAACCACGATTTGGTGGAAGTTTATTAACCAGTGAAGTGAATATTGGAAATCAAAACGGAAAAGAGTGGGCAGAAAAAATTATAACTGAGCTTAAAGAAATGCCCAATGTTATAGTAAAAAATAGATCACAGGTCTTCGGTTACTATGATCACAATATGCTGGTAATGTCAGAACGAGTAAACGATCATTTGCCAAAATCAAAAAAATATAGTCCTAAACAAAGACTTTGGTACATTAGAGCCAAAGAAGTTGTGATTTCTTCAGGCTCAATAGAAAGACCATTGGTATTCGGGAACAATGATACGCCAGGAGTAGTGTTATCTTCCGCAGCTAAAGAATATTTAAAAGTTTATGGAGTTTTGGTTGGAAGAAACCCACTTATATTTACAAATAATGACAGTGGTTACGAAACTGCTATTGAGTTTAAAAAACATGGAATTTGGCCCATAGTTTTAGACACAAGAAGTAATCCTGATTCAGAAATTATTGATGAAGCTAAAAGAATGGGAATTAATATAAAATTTTCATATGTAATTATAGCTGCAAAAGGATATAAAAAAGTAAAATCAGCTGAAATTGCAAAAATATCTCAAGATAAAAAAGATTTAGGAAAAATTGAAAACGTTAACTGTGACTGTATATGTGTTTCTGGTTTTTGGACTCCAACAATACATTTGGCTTCTCAATCAGGAAATAAAACAAAATTTAATAAAGAAATTGATGCTTTTGTTCCTGGTCAATCTAAACAAGAAGAAACAACGGTTGGGTCAGCAAATGGAGTATTTACTTTAGAAGAAACTTTAAAAACATCTTTTGAAATTGGCCATCAATTATCGAAAAAAATAACTAAAAATGATAATAAAGTTTCTGTTCCAACTGTTGTTGAAAAAAAATCAACAGTACACGATAAATTTTGGTGCGTTCCTCTTCCTGAAGGAAAAAAATATAAAAGGTTTTTAGATTTTCAAAATGATGTTGCTGTTACTGATGTAGAACTTGCACTAAGAGAAGGATATAGATCAATTGAGCATGTAAAGAGATATACAACATTAGGTATGGCAACTGATCAAGGTAAAACAAGTAATCTTAATGGGTTGCAACTTGTTTCAAATATTGAAAACAAAATAGTTCCTGAAGTAGGCCATACAACTTTTAGACCACCCTACACTCCAGTTACGATTGGAGCAATTGTCGGAAGGGAAATTGGAAAACATTCTAAGCCTACAAGAAAATCATCAATGCATTTATGGCATGAAAAAAATAATGCTGTTTTTGTGGATGCAGGAGTTTGGTTAAGACCAAGATACTATAAACAAGGCAATGAAACATTGTTTGAAGCTTCAAAAAGAGAAGCGACTAATGTTAGAAAAAATGTTGGCGTTTGTGATGTTACCACTTTAGGAAAAATAGATATTAAAGGACCTGATGTAGCCGAATTTTTAAATAGAATTTATACAAATGCTTGGCTTAAACTACCAGTTGGAAAAGCAAGATATGGAGTAATGCTAAGAGAAGATGGAATTGTAATGGACGATGGCACCACAACTAGAATTTCAGAAAATCATTATCATATGACAACAACTACTGCACAGGCTGCAAACGTTTTATCTCACCTAGAATATTATTTACAAGTAGTTTGGCCAAAACTAAACGTTAATGTAGTTTCCACTACAGAGCAATGGGCTGGTGCAGCAATTGCAGGACCAAAATCAAGAGATGTATTGCAAAAATTATTTCCAGACATAAATGTTTCAAACGAAGGTTTGCCATTCATGGGATATGTTGAGGGCAATTTATTTGGCGTTTATGCAAGGATTTTCAGAATTTCTTTTTCTGGAGAGCTTGCCTACGAAGTTAATGTTGAATCGAATAATGGAAATTTTATGTGGGAAAAAATAATGGAAATTGGAAAAGAATTTGAAATTCAACCATATGGAACAGAAGCATTATCTACATTAAGAATTGAAATGGGACATGTAGCGGGTTCAGAATTAGATGGAAGAACTATTCCCTACGATAATTCATTAGAAGGACTAGTCAGTAAAAAGAAAGATTTTATTGGAAAAAGATCTTTAAGTAGACTAGCATTTGTTGCAGAGGATAGACAGAAAGTAGTAGGTGTAGTTCCACTCGATAAAAAAACAAGCATCCCTGAAGGATCTCATTTGGTTAAAGATGCAAAAGCAAAGCTACCAAATCCAAAATTAGGTCATGTTTCAGCCTCATGTTGGAGTGTAGAATATAATAACCCATTTTCGCTCGCTATTCTTCATGATGGAAAAAATATGATTGGACAAAAATTATATGCTTTATCGCCGTTAAAAAATCAATCAATACCAGTTGAAATCGTTTCATCACATTATGTTGATCCAAAAGGAGAAAGAGTAAGATCATGATGTCAATATCGGCATTACAGAACGTACATGAAAAAGGACTTTTTGGAGATCATGAAAATAAAAATGATGACAGTTTAATAAAAGTTTCAGAGTGTAAAAACTTAGTAATTTTTCAAATAGTACAGTATAAAAATTCTTCTATTTTGATAAAAGATATCAATATTGATGGACTTAATTTAAAAGATGAAGCATTGAGCATAAGCTGCAATAACGATACTAGAGTTTTATGGTGTGGACCAAAAAATTGGCTTTTGGTTTCCTCTAAAAAAGAATTATTAAAATCTATCTACACATCATTTAAAGATAGCGATTTTGCAATTACAGACCTGTCTCACTCAAGGGCTATAATTGAATTAGAAGGAGATAATTCAAAAGAAATATTAAAAAAAGGATGTCCATTCAACTTTAATGAATTGAAAAAAAATAATTGCGTAAATTCTGTATTTAATGGAATAACAATTACAATTGATATGATTGAAGACAATCCTAATAAAATAAGATTGTTTGCTCTTAGAAGTTTTGGAGAGTCCTTGCATCACTCTGTCACAGATGCTTGTTTAGAATTTGGTTATAAAGCCCTTTAAATAATTTAAATTTTTTAATGTTGATAACTCTCATTTCCATCTTGAGGTAACTATTAAAAATATATATCTAAAAATAGTTGTGCTAATCGATATATTTAAAAGAATTGCAATATTATTCATGAGCCTATTATTTTTGAATGGGTGCGTTGAAGCAACAGCTTTTTTAGGCCCTGCAATTACTGCAAGCACAAGTGGTAATGTTTATCAAGCAAGTTTGTCTTATGGGGCTAATCAAGTTGTTAAAAAAGCAACTGGTAATACACCAGTAGAACATGCTGTAAAATTTTTTGATCCTCAAAATGAACATAAGGGAGATTTAAAATCAATTTTGATAAGTCATACAGAAGAAACAAAATCAAAAATAAAGAATAAGGAAGATGATTTTTTTGCATCTGTAAAAAAGCTATATAAAAAAGAAGATTAAAAATTCTATTAACTAATATAGTATTTCACTTAATTTACTAACCTGCCCAATCTTAAAAACTATAGCATCTTTTTTATTAAAATTATATTTTTCAGCATTTGTTTTAAATCTTACTGGGGGCTCCATTATTGGCTCTAGAGATAAAACAACTGTTCCCCAATGCATTCCAATTACCTTCTTGCTTTTTAAATCTTGAGCAATATTTAAAGCTTCTTCAGGATTTGTATGATAAATAGACTTATCTTTTCGTGGTGACATAGGGTAAAAATTATAGGCTCCTATATTAATAAAAGTTAAGTCAATAGGACCATATTTTTTTCCAAGCTCCTTATAAATATTCCCATAACCCGTATCACAACCAAAAAATATTTTTTTATTATTATATTCAATTAAAAAATTTCCCCACAAAGTTTTATTTGTGTCCCATAAACTTCTTTTAGACCAATGAACTGCAGGTAAAAAAGTAATTTTTAAATCATTTACATTTATTTCATCATACCAATCCATTTCGCTTACATCTTTAAAACCATTCCTTGTAAAATATCTTCCAAGTTTGAGAGGTGCTAAAACCTTGGTCTTTTTGTAAGGAAATCTCCTTATAGTTCTAGTGCTCAAATGATCGTAATGATTATGCGTTAATAAAAATAAATTTACTTCTGGTATTTCTTTAAGATTAATTGCTGGATCTACATATCTTTTAGGACCAAAGATTAAAGGTCCCATATTTTTTTCAAAAACTGGATCAGTAATTATAGTTGTGCTACCAAGTTTAATTAAAAATGTAGCATGTCCTATCCAAGCTACATAATCATCATTTTTATTTTTTTTAAGATTTTCTAAAACTTCTTTTTTTTTTATTATATGGTTTGCCGGAACATCAATATTAATTTTCTTCTTTTCTTTATTAAATACTTTAAAACTCCAGTTAAAGCCAAAATCTTCAATTCGAGGAGAGCCTTCTGGGTTTCTAAAAGTTCCGTCTGGTAAATGATGAAAAGGTTTATTTTCCATAGCAATAGATAAAGAGTTATAAACAAAAATTATAATTAGGAAACTGAGAAGTCTTAACATATTTCCAATCTGTATATTTTATCGCTATTTAATTAATGTGGTTAAATGACCCATTTTTCTCTTACGCTTAATATCTTTTTTTAAATAATCAAAAAAAAATTCATTAGAAGAGTATTTTTTTTTTCTATAAATTGCTATTTGGTCTCCAATAAGATTAATCATTTCAGCATTTGAAATTTTGTTTAGCTTTATTCGTTCTAAATCACATACTGCTCTTACATGATTTTCAAATTGACTAATATTGTATGCATTAATAGTTAAATGACCAGAATTATGAACTCTAGGAGCTATTTCATTTACATATAAATTATCATTCTTATCAATAAAAAATTCCACACATAGAGTTCCTATATAATTTAATTTTTCAGCAATCATCTGTGCCCATTTTTTTGATTGTTCTAAAACTTTTTCATTAACGTCTGCAGGAATTTTTGAATGTTTTAAAATTTGATCTTCATGAATGTTTTCAAATGGTTCATAAATTTCATATTTTTCATCTTTAAATCTAGTTATGATTACAGAAATTTCTTTTTTTAATTTAATTAGTTTTTCTAAAATATATCTTTTATTAAAATTAATATTTTTATCTTTGAGGTCTTCAATAGAATTTATTTTATATTGACCTCTGCCATCATAGCCAAGTGTACACGTCTTTAGTAAACCAGGAATTAAATTTTCATTTGAAAATATATCTTTTATATTATTAACTGATGTATATTGAGTTGTTCTTATATTAAGTTTATTTATAAAATCTTTTTCAGTTAAACGATTTTGGACAATTTTGTTAATTGAAGGGTGAGGCACGACAGGTTTAATATTGTTTATTTGTTTAAGTGTTTCATAAGGAATGTTTTCAAATTCAAATGTAATTATATCTACATTATTTATAAACTGATCTATTACATTTTGGTCGTCATATTCCCCATAAATAAATTCATCAGAAAATTTTTGTCCTGGGGCATCAAAGTCATCACAAAAAATTACAGTTTTAACATTTATTTTTTTTGCAGCGGCAGCAAGCATGCTTCCTAATTGACCACCGCCAATAATTCCAAGTATCGGTTTAGACATATAGTAATTTATCTAGGTTTTTTTTTTACAGATCGCGTTTGATTAGCACGCCAATGATCTAAATTTTTTTTTATTCTTTTATCATTTAAAGCAATTATTGAAGCTGCTAATAATGCAGCATTAATTGCACCATCATTTCCAACGGCAAATGTACCAACTGGTATACCTTTTGGCATTTGAGCTATAGATAAAAGACTATCAAGACCTTTAAGTTTCTTACTTTCTATCGGAACGCCCAAAACTGGTAATGAAGTTAAAGCAGCAATCATTCCAGGCAAATGAGCAGATCCACCAGCGCCAGCAATGATGACAGAAACGTTATTTTTTTCTGCATTTTTTGCAAATTCATACATACGATTTGGAGTTCTATGAGCTGAAACAATCTTGGTTTCGAACTTTATTTTTAACATTTTAAGAATTTTTTGACATAGTTTCATGGTTTTAAAGTCAGATTGACTTCCCATTATAATAGAAACTTTGTTTATTTTTTTTGCTGGCATTAGGTGTTTATTATTTTAATCACCTAAACAGTTATTTCAAATTAAGGCAAAAATTTCAATAAAATTAATGAAGTTTAATTAGTGACCAGATCATTTAATTAATAGAATTTATTTAGCTTATTGATATTCTGCGTATAAATAAAATTTAATGAACTTCAAAATTGATAATTTACAGTACTGCAATTGGTCAAGAGAAATCTTTAAAATTAATAGAGAAGCAGGATTAGATGCTGTTCATGTTACTATTGTTTATCATGAAGATTTTGATGAGCTCCAAAATGTTATAAGTTCATGGAATAAACATTTTAAAGAAAACTCAGATTTAATTTTTTTAGGAAATAATTTTAAAGATATTGAAAAAGCGAAATTAGAAAATAAAACAGCAATTTTTTTTGGTTTTCAAAATTGTTCACCTATTGAAGACAATATTGCTTTAATAGAAAAAGTTCATGAACAAGGTTGTAGGTTTATGCAACTTACTTATAACAATCAATCATTATTAGCGACTGGTTGTTATGAAAAAAATGATAGTGGAGTTACTAATTTTGGACGAGAGGTAATTAAAGAGATGAATAGAGTAGGGGTAGTAATAGACATGTCTCATTCAGCAGAAAAAAGCACGCTAGATGCAATTGAAATAAGTGAAAAACCAATTGCAATCACACATGCAAATCCGTCTTTTTGGTATGCAGCTAAAAGAAATAAATCAAATGATTTACTAAAAACTCTAGCTAATAGCGGTGGAATGCTCGGTCTTTCCTTGTATGCTCATCATTTAAAAGATAGTACAAATTGCACTCTTCGAAGTTTTTGTGAAATGGCTGCTAAAACTGCTGAAATTATTGGAACTAAAAATATTGGTATTGGATCTGACCTATGTCTAAATCAACCAGACAGTGTTGTTGAGTGGATGAGAAATGGAACGTGGACAAAAGTTAAAAAATATGGGGAGGGTTCAAAAAATAAACCAGGTTTTCCAAAACAACCAGATTGGTTTTTAGATGCAAGAGGTTTTAAAAATTTAGATATGGGTTTAAAAAAGGTTGGCTTTAATGAAAATGAAGTAAATGGAATTTTAGGAAATAATTGGTACCACTTCTATAAAGGGATAAATTAATGAAAGTAAAATTAAGAAACCCAAATATTATTATGAAGTTATCAAGATTAGGATCATTTCATCAATCAAAACTATCCTTTTTAAGAAGCTTTTTAAAAGAATTTAGAGACTGGGAATATAAAAGAGATTTATTTGAATTAGATGAATTTGGTCATGGAACAGCCGTTTATTCATTTAAAAAAAATACTAGAGTTTATTCTTTAATTTGTTTTGCTAATGAGCTTAATGAAAATGAAAGGTCTGATAGAGTTATTGCAACTAAATGGGATGCGGCATTTGCTCTTCATGATGGTGTTCCTACAAAACAAGATATAAATAGATTGAGAAATGAAGTTCCTAGACAAGAAGTGGGAAGATTATCTTATAAAGAATTAACTTTATCTAGAGCTAATAAATCAGTCCGAGCATTTAATCATGTGGTTGAAAGTTTAAGCCAAGGCAAACAACCAGATATCGAATTGCTATCTAAAATTGGTTATTTATATAGAACAACAGCAGTTTATGGATCAGGTAAATTTGGTTTAGCTGATCGATTTAGAATTAAACATCGAGAAGAAATATATGGACCTTTCAGATTAGAGATGATGTTAGTTTATTTAGTCAGACAATTTACTTTTGATCAAGTTAATCATATGGCAAAACACAAAAATCCAAGAAAAGCAGCATCTTTAGATTTAGAAATTTGTAGAAACCTTGGAATTGGTAATTCTACTGGCTTGGGCATGGCACCATTTATAGTTAATCATCCAACTCTTTTAAATAACTGGATTTTTGCAAGAGAAACTGCATTAAAAAATATAAGAGAAATTAAAAATGTTAAAACAGAAGATAGCGATCTATTTAAATTATGTTTGAAAAAGTCTATTAAAAATATTACTTCTTGGAGCACTGATAGCAATTATCAACAAAAAAAAATTCGATCTTTACTAAATGATTTAAAAAAATTTATTGAATTTATTGAAAATAATTTTGATTTTTCAAAAGAATTTCCTTTTAATGAAGTTTATTTATGGGTTGAAAAAAATCTAGAAGAGGAATGTATCGAATATATTGTTTCAATGATGATGGAACCATATGATGACATCGTAAATCCATTGATTAATGAAATGAGTTCAGAAGAAGAAAAATTTTTTAATATCCCAACTGAAAGAACCATTCTTGATTTAAAAAAGATTTTAGAAGAAAAATATGTAGAAATATTAAAAATAGATTTTTCGAAAAAAGAAAATAATCAAAACTTTTGGTTTATTTCAAAAAATAAAGAAGAGCCTCGAATGGCTGATAGATTTAAAGAAAATGGATCAGATTTAGAACAACCTTTAGCAATTGCAAGAGATATTAAAAAATTATATGAAACTTTATCAGTATCAAAAAATAGCTCTACAATTGATAAATTTTTAGTAAACAATAACCATTTAAGACATGTTGTTAGAAGAGCATTTATAGTCGAAAAATTTCCATATTCAGAAATTCAAGATAATACCATTGGTCAATCTATTATTCCTATTGATATGTTAAGATTAAAATTATCATTTTTTGGAGCATTAAAATTTGACCCAAGATCAGATAAATGGTTAAGAATATGTATGTTTCAAGGAGCACCATTGCCAAATGAGTTAAAAAATTATGATGCACACTGGGTTTATAACTCGATAAATTAAATGAGATCTCTAAGCGAAATTGATACGACATCTAAAAGAGCAAGTAGAGCTGCTGGATATCCGTGGGGTATATCAGAAGAAGTTGGAAAAAACATTAGAATGTTAGAAATGTTTGGTTTGCCAGGAATTAAAAATTTAAATGATTTTTTAAAAAAAAAAAAAGAATATCAATTTGAAAATTTAAATCTAATAAACTTAAATAATAAAACAGTTAAATCTCATTTTTGTCCAATAATTGCGGGCATAAGCTTTTTGGACCAAATCAAATCTTTAGAAAATTTGAATGAGATAAAGTTTGAAAAAATAGGCTATCCTTTACTTTTTTTACCATTTGTGAGTCGAGCATCAGAAGTTATTGGAAAAAGATTGTTTTTAAAGTTAGATAATAGAGAATTTTTATTAAACTTTAATAATTATATTTATTCAAATTTTATAAAAAATAATATTATTGAGGTAGCAAATGTTGTTTCAATCCAATTTTTAAATAATACGGACTCATTTTTTGAAAAAGAGTGGAATGAACTTTATAAATTATCAGAAGATACATTTGTTGAAGAAACAGATAGTTTGAAAAAAAGTGGAGCAGGCGCAGGGTTAACAGATAATGACTAAAAAATTTGAAGATAAAAATTTAAAAAAAAATGATTTAGATGATTTTAATAATTTTTGTGAAGAATGCAAAAAAGAAGACGAAAGCGTTTCACAAAATTTAATTTTAAGAGGATTTAAAATCTGTGAGTCTTGCAGAACCTCAAAAACTGTATTTCCGATTTAACTAATAGTGCTAATTGGTAGAGCATTCATTCTGCTCATTACAAAAGTAGCAAATACAATTACAAGAATTAAAAAAGATAAAAAAATAATCCCAAAGGATTTTATGTTTGATTTTAAATTTAAGATTTGTTTTGTGGATATAATTAATCCTGCAAAAACCCAAAATTGAGTTAAAAAAATAATTGGAATCATTAAATCCGGAGTAACTGCAAAAAACCTTAATAATCCTGGTGCATTAGCATAGCCAACACCAATTAAAACTTTTTTAAATGGAACCTTTGTACTTTTGTCAGGAAAAATCTTTACGCCAATAACATAAATTAGTATGGACCATACTAACCAATTAAGTATTTGAGTTAATCCTGACATTGCAATTGGAGTTTTTATAATTGTGTTAGCCGCAATTGCTCCGCCAATGCCTCCTAATATAATTATTAAGCCAGCAAAATAAATTGCAGCTTCTCCAAAATTTCTATTATCTTTATAAAGAGTTTTGTCTAATTTTAACGATCTAACAATAATACTTAAAAATTCATTAAACATTTATATTTATCAAAGAGAGGGGATGTAATACACCCCCCCAAAAAAATTATTTAACCAGATACTACTTCTCTTGTATTTGAATGGAAAGATTCTTTAAATGGAATATCCACTATAACTGCATCAACAGGTTTTCCTGGTGTATCAGAATATTTAGCTGGTAAATGAATCTTATATTTAGCTCCAACTTTGCCTTTTGGAAAGCCATTGGCATTTAATGTTCCATCAAATGGAACATATCCCATTGCAATATTTTGTTTTTTCTCAGGGTGGTACCAAGGAGAAGTAACAAATCCAACTGGATCACCACCGTCTTCATTTGAAATCAGCCAAAAGTCAGGAGCGTATTCTTCAATGGGCTTTCCACCTAATTCAAGACCCACCAACTGAAGTTTGTATGGTTTTTTACCTGCTTTGATTTCATCTTTCATTTTTTCTAGTGCAGCTTTTCCAACATAGTCAGTTTTTTTATTCCATTCACCCTTACCAGATAAAGAAACCTGATAACCTAAATTACATTGAAAAGGATTATGTTGTTGATCCATATCTTGTCCCCAAGAAAGGATTCCAGCTTGAATTCTTCTATGGTGAGCAGGGGCAATAACCATTAAGTTATGTTTTTTTCCTACATCAAGAACAGCATTCCACATATCATCCGCATATAAAGTTGCATTTCTTAAATATATTTCATATCCCGCTTCTCCCGAGAAACCAGATTGCGAAATTACACAGCTTCTTCCAGCAACTTTAACTTCCGCTAAACCATAGAAAGGCATGTTATCTAAATCAACTTGATCACCAAGCAGATCTTTCATCAGCGCTTTTGATTTAGGTCCTTGAATTTGTACAGGACAAGCATCAATTTCTTCAACTGTACAATTGAATCTCCCATCAGCATTAACACCTTGAAGATACATGCCAATATCTGAGTCCGATAGTGAGAACCAAAACTCATCTTTTGAAATCCTAAGAAGAATTGGATCATTTAAAACTCCCCCATAAGCATTACATAAAATTACATATCTAGCTCTCATTGGAGAGATTTTAGTTGCATCTCTAGTTATTACGTAGTCTGTAAACTTTTCTGCATCTGGACCTTTAACTCTTATTTGTCTTTCAACAGCAACGTTCCACATGGTAACGTGATTAACAATTGCATCATACTCCACCATTGCTCCACCATCTTCTGGTTTAACATAACCCCTAGGATGGTAAACACGATTATACACTGTTGCTCTCCAACAGCCTGCTTGCATTGATAAATGCCAATAGGGTGATTTTCTTACTCTTGTTGAAATTAACATTTCAACTTTTGTTGGACCACTTTGTCTTAAGTTATATGGAACTTCACGATCAGATTGATCAACTGAAGTAAAATGTTTTAGTTTAGTGTAGTCAAATTCATTAGACATATTTGTTCTCCATCAACCACTTGTTTGTTTCCTTCAAGCCGCCGAATGTATAAATGTGGAAAAAATCAGTATGCGATTTAACTTTCCCAATTAAATCATTTGGGTCTTTAGGTTTCATTAAATCTAACGCCTTACTAAAATTAGACTTAAGAAAGTTTAAGGAATTTTTTGCACCAACAATATTAGCAAATTTTATTAAGCTTGTTATTTTTAGCGGCCCAGTAATTCCAACATGAACTGGTATTGTTTGTTTTGAAATAAAATCTATGATTGGCTGCGGATCTAATAACCATTGAGTTACTATATAATCAGCATAAGGCTTTTTATCTTTCATAGCTTTTTCTAAATTTGAATCGGATATATCAGGACTCCCCTCTGGATGTCCAGCAATTCCTATCTTAAGCCCTTCGAAATATCCTGTTTCCAATATTTGAATTGAACTTTCAAAAATTCCAACTTGGGCATGACTACCCCCGATTACCAAAGCTTGTTTTACCCCGGACTCTTTACAACGAGCTACATAGTCGTTTAGTTGTGCTTCATCTGTAATAGATCGAGCTGGAAAATGAGGTACAGGATTAAACCCTTTCTTGGCCAAATCACCAGCCTTTTTGGCTGTTTCCACATAGTCTCCACCTGGCAGCAATGTAATGTAAACATCTTTAACTTTAGGCAAAGTATCAATATCAGTATGAGGCCCAATTTCTAAAGAAAAATTCATTTTTGGATCTTTATTTATTTTGAAAATTCTGTCTAGAAAAATCGGTGTTTAAGTTAAGTTGAAATGAAGCAGAGATCTATTTTTTTTGTCCTCTGTGTTTTTGAATTCTACGACCATATTCTTGAGTAATTCTATCAAATATTATCGCCAAAGCTACTATGGCTAAACCATTCAATAATCCTAAAGCTAGATATTGATTTGAGATTGCTCTTAAAATTGGCACACCTAAGCCCTTAACTCCAATCATGGATGCAATTACGACCATTGCAAGAGCCATCATGATTGTTTGGTTAACACCAGCAAAAATAGTTGGAAGAGACAAGGGTATTTGAACAGTTGTTAATTTTTGAAAAGGAGTTGCTCC
>CACJGR010000009.1 GCA_902592985.1 uncultured Pelagibacteraceae bacterium
GATGTTTCCAGGACCATTAGATATTGGACTTTATAAAAAAGCACGTGAAAAAAAATTGTGGTCACTGGAGGTAATTAATATTAAGGACTATGCTACGGATAAGCATAAGACTGTAGATGATAGTCCTTTCGGGGGTGGAAGTAGCATGTTAATAAGAGCAGATGTTGTAGCCAATTCTTTAGATAAAAATATTGCTAATAAAAATGAGCCAATTATTTATTTGACGCCTAAAGGAAAAAAATTTAACCAAACTTATGCAAAAAAAATAATGCATAAAAATATAAATATTATATGTGGTCATTTTAAAGGTGTGGATCAAAGATTACTGGAAACAAGAAATATAGAAGAAATTAGTATAGGAGATTATATTTTATCAGGAGGAGAAATAGGAGCTTTTGTATTAATTGATACAATTGTTAGACTAATTCCAGGTGTAATTGGAAATTCTAATTCATTACCTGAAGAAACGTTTGAAAGAAATCTATTAGAATGTCCGCAATATACAAAACCTCAGAAATGGGAAGAAAAAGAGGTTCCCGATGTGCTATTATCAGGAGATCATGCCAAAATTAAAGACTGGCGTTTATCTCAATCTGAGGCTATAACACGCGACCGAAGACCAGATTTATGGCAAAAATATAAGAAGAATTAACTTGATAAGCATTAACATGAAAAATATTGATGAGATTAATCAATCAAACGTAAAGAAGATTACAACTGAGAAAAAATTACCAGAATTTTTTCCAGGAGATATAATTAAAATAGGCGTTAGAATTACGGAAGGAAAAAGAGAAAGAGTTCAGTATTTCGAGGGTGTTTGTATAGCAAAAAAAAATAGAGATATTAATTCTTCATTTACTGTTAGAAAAATTTCGTTTGGTGAGGGCGTAGAAAGAACTTTTGCTTTATATAGTCCAATAATTAATTCAATTAAGGTTGTAAGATCTGGGAAAGTTAGAAAAGCTAAGCTATATTATTTAAGAGATAGAACAGGAAAATCAGCAAGAATTACAGAAAAAATTAAAAAAAAAATTGGAATTGATTTAGAAAGTACACCGGAGTCAGTTACTGAAGAAAATTTAGCTCCAGTAACTCAAGAAAAGAACACTGAAACTGCAGAAAAGATTCAAGTGAAGAATAAAACAGATGTTCAACCAGAACCAAAAAAAGAAAGTTCTGAAGAAAAAAAATAATTTTTTTCTTAATGCCTTTAACACTTTACGATAAAATATGGAATGAGCATCTTGTTAACCAAGAAGAAGATGGAACATCTTTATTATTTGTTGATAGACATTTAATTCATGAAGTAACTAGCCCACAAGCATTTGAAGGTTTAAGAAATTCAAAAAGAAAGGTAAGACAACCAAAATTAACACTTGCTGTTGCTGATCATAATGTTCCTACTACAGATAGATCAAAAGGTATAGCTGATCAAGATTCAAAAATTCAAGTAGACACATTAGCTGAAAATTGTAAAGAATTTGGTATTCAACTTTTTGGAATGAATGATAAAAGGCAGGGCATAGTTCATATTATAGGACCTGAACAGGGCTTTACTCAGCCTGGAACAGTTATTGTTTGTGGAGATAGTCATACAGCAACACATGGTGCATTTGGAGCTCTGGCGTTTGGCATTGGAACCTCAGAAGTTGAACATGTACTTGCAACTCAAACATTAATTCAAAAAAAAGCAAAAAATTTTAGAATTAATGTTAATGGAAAGTTACCACTTGGGGTGACTTCAAAAGATGTAATTTTACAAATAATTGGAAAAATTGGTACTGCAGGTGGTACTGGCTACGTTATTGAATACGCAGGAAATTTAATTTCGTCACTATCTGTAGAGCAAAGAATGACAATTTGTAATATGAGTATTGAAGGTGGTGCCAGAGCAGGATTAATTGAACCTGACCAGAAAATTTTTGATTATTTAAAAGATAAACCAATGTCACCAAAAAATGAAAATTGGGATAAAGCCTTTGATTATTGGAAAAGCTTAAAAACCGATTTAGATGCAAAATTTGATAAAGAAGATAGTTTGAATGCAGAAGAAATTAAACCAATGGTGACTTGGGGAACATCTCCTCAAGACGTTGTTACAATTGATGGAAAAGTTCCAAATCCTCAAAATGAAAGGGACCCAGATAAAAAAAATTCTATTGAAAGATCATTAAAATATATGGGTTTAAAACCAGATACTTTTATAAAAGATATAAAAATAGATAAAGTATTTATTGGTAGTTGTACAAATGGCAGAATTGAAGATTTGAGAGAAGTAGCAAAAATACTTAAAGATAAAAAAAAAGCATCACATGTACATGCAATGGTTGTTCCAGGTTCTGGTCTAGTTAAAGAACAAGCGGAACAAGAAGGACTAGATAAGATTTTTATAGAATCTGGATTTGAATGGCGTGAACCAGGATGTTCAATGTGTTTAGCAATGAATGCTGATAAGTTGAAACCCCAGGAAAGATGCGCTTCAACATCAAATCGAAATTTTGAAGGAAGGCAGGGAAGAGGAGGAAGAACACATTTAGTAAGCCCTGCTATGGCAGCAGTAGCAGCAATTTCTGGAAATTTTGACGATGTAAGAAAATATCAAACTTAATATGCAAAAATTTAATTCAGTAAAAAGTATTCCCACATATTTACCAATAGTAAATATTGATACCGATATGATAATTCCTAAACAGTTCTTAAAAACAATTAAAAGAACTGGATTAGGAAAAAATTTATTTTTTGAAATTAGGTATGATAATAATGGAAAAGAAATTAAAGATTTTATTCTTAATCAAAAACCTCATAATAAATCAAAAATTTTAATTACAGGAAAAAATTTTGGGTGCGGATCTTCAAGAGAGCATGCTCCTTGGGCATTATTAGATTTTGGAATTACATGTGTAATAAGTTCAAGTTATGCAGACATATTTTATAATAATTGTTTTAAAAATGGAATTTTACCAATTATCTTAAAAGAAGAAAAAATTAAGGAACTTTCTGAATACTCAAAACGAAAACAAGAAATATCAATTGATTTAAAAGAAGAAAAAATTTTTTTTGGTAATAAAGAAATTAAATTTGAAATTGATTCATTTAAGAAAAAATGTTTATTAGAAGGTCTTGATGATATTGCTCTTTCTTTAGAAAAAGTAGAAAAGATTTCTTCTTTTGAAAATAATTTGAAAAATCAAAAACCATGGATATTTAATGATTAAATTAAAAAAAAGAAAAATATTACTTTTACCTGGAGATGGAATTGGGCCCGAGGTAATTGGAGAAGTAAGAAAAATCATTCAATGGTTTAATGTAAATAAATCTTTAGATTTTGAGATTGATGAAGATTTAGCTGGTGGAGCTGCTTATGATAAACATGGTACTCCTATTACTGATGAAGTTTTTTATAAAGCTTTAGAAAGTGAAGTAGTTATGCTTGGAGCTGTAGGTGGACCTAAATGGGACAATCTTGAATTTGAAAAAAAACCAGAAAGAGCATTACTTAAATTAAGAAAAGAACTGAAATTATTTGCTAATTTAAGACCAGCGATTTGTTTTAAACAGTTAGTAAATGCATCAAGTCTTAAGCCTGAAGTAGTTTCTGGATTAGACATTATGATTGTCAGAGAACTTACTGGTGGAATTTACTTTGGTGAACCGAGAGGAATTAAGCCAATAGATAAGGGTGAGAGAAAAGGCATTAACACTCATACTTATACTACTAGTGAAATAGTAAGAGTAGCCAGAGTTGCTTTTGATTTAGCCAAAAAAAGAGCAAATAAAGTTACATCTTGTGAGAAGTCAAATGTAATGGAAGCAGGACAGCTTTGGAAAGAAGAAGTTCAAGCATTACACGATAAAGAATATAAAGAAGTCAAATTAAATCATATGCTCGCAGACAATTGTGCAATGCAATTGTTAAGAGATCCAAAACAGTTTGATGTAATCGTAACTGATAATTTGTTTGGTGATATGTTGTCAGATCAGGCTTCTATGTTAACTGGTTCATTAGGACTTTTGCCCTCAGCTTCTCTTGGCGCAAAAAATAAAAATGGTGAAATGAGAGCTATGTATGAACCTATACATGGAGCTGCTCCTGATATTGCTGGCAAAGATATTGCCAACCCAATTGCTACAATTCTAAGTTTTGCTATGGCATTAAAATACTCTTTAGATTTGGACAAAGAGGCGGAAGGTTTAGAAAAAGCTGTTCAAGGTGTATTAGATGATGGACTTAGAACAAAAGATATTCTAACCAAGGGAATGAAAGAAGTATCAACCACTGAAATGGGTGATGCTATAATTTCAAAATTGAAATAATTAACCATTTATTCTAGAGTATTTGAATGCCAATTTATATTGCTCCAGTTGAAGATATGATGTTTCTTTTCAATAAGTTAAGAAATAATAAAAATTATAATGAGATAGAGAAATATAAAGAAGTTAATTCTGAATTAGTAAAGGATATTTTAGAAGAAGCAGCCAAGATAAACCAAAATATTATATTGCCATTAGCAAAATCAGGAGATGAAAATCCAACTATTTTAGAAAATGGAGTAGTTAGAACTCCTCCAGGTTATAAAGAAGCTTATACAAAATTTATTGAAGATGGCTGGACCTCTTTATCTTGTGATCCCAAATATGGTGGTCAAGGAATGCCAAGAACAGTAAGTGCATTTTTTGATGAAATGATATCTTCTGCAAGTCTTTCATTTAAGTTATACAGTGAACTAACTTTAGGAGCATATAATTGTATAAATCATCATGGATCAGATGTAATAAAAAATAAATTTCTTCCTAAAATGGTACAAGGAAAATGGAGTGGCACTATGTGTTTAACTGAACCAGTGTGTGGAACAGATCTAGGATTGTTAAAAACCAAAGCAGTAGAACAATCAGATGGAACTTATAAGTTAAGTGGACAAAAAATATTTATTACTTCAGGAGATCATGATCTTACAGAGAATATTATACATTTAGTAATAGCAAGAGCAGCAGATTCACCAGCCGGAACAAAGGGTATAAGTTTATTTTTGGTACCTAAATTTATTGTAAATGAGGATGGGTCTATTGGATCAAAAAATGGAATTTCTACAGGATCAATAGAAAGTAAAATGGGAATTAAAGGTTCTGCCACATGTGTATTAAATTTTGATGATGCAGTTGGTTATATGATTGGTCCAAAAAACAAAGGTCTTAATTCAATGTTTACAATGATGAATTTAGAGAGGATTGTTGTTGGAATACAAGGGTTAGGAATTTCTGAAATTGCTTATCAAAATTCATTAAGTTATGCAAAAGAGAGAAAACAAGGAAAAGCAAATAATAGTAAATCATCTAATGGTACAGATTTTATAATTGAGCATGCTGATATAAGAAAATCTCTACTTAACATGAAGTCTATCATTGAAGGAGAAAGAGCACTTTGTTTTTGGCTATCACAGCAAACAGAAGTTAGCCTTAATCATCAAGATGAAAAAGTGAGACAAGAAGCATCTGACCTTGTTTCTTTGATGACGCCAGTAGTTAAAACAATGTTTACTGATATGGGTATGGAAATAACAAGCGAAGCTATGCAAGTTTATGGTGGTTATGGTTACACAAAAGACCAAGGAATTGAACAACTTTATAGAGATAATAGAATTACACCAATTTATGAAGGTACAAATTCTGTCCAGGCAGCTGATTTAGTATTTAGAAAGTTGGTCAATAAAAACGGCGATATAATTAACAAATATTTGGATATGATCAAGAATGATTGCAACACTGAAAATGCTAAAATTAAACCTTTTACAAAAGAGTTGAATGATAACCTGGAAATTTTGTCTAATTTTACCATTTGGATTAAAGAAAAAATACAAAACTCAAAAGACGATGCAAGCGCAGCATGTAATGATTATTTAAAAGCATTAGGCTTTGTATCTATAGCACATGCATGGATAAAAGTTTTAGAGGTGAGCTTTAAAGATTATAATAGTAACAAAAATTTTTATGAAGACAAAATACAAACTGCAAACTTTTATTTTAAAAGAGTTTTGCCAAGAGCAGAAAATTACTTTAAAACTGCTACGACTGGAAGTGATTATATAATGAATTTTAAATTTAATTAATATGAGCGATTACAATACAAACCTTGATAAGAATGAAGCAAATTATGTTCCACTATCTCCACTTTCATTTTTAGAAAGAACAAAAAATATTTATCCTAATTATGAAGCAATAGTTTATGAAAGCAGATCGTATACTTGGTCTGAGGTGTATAAAAGATGTGTTAAATTTGCGAGCGCACTAGATAAAATAGGAATTAAAATTGGTGATACAGTTTCAATTATGGCATTTAATACCCCAGAGATTTTTGAAGCACATTACTCCATCCCTATGACTGGCGCTGTAATTAATGCAATCAATACAAGATTAGATCCGAAAACAATTAGTTATATTTTAGAACACAGCGATGCAAAAGTTTTGATAGTTGATAGACAATTTCATGAAGTTATTACTAAAGCTTTATCAAATGTAAAATCTAAAATAACTATAATTGATATAGATGACAAAGATGCGAACCTTCCAGATTTAAAAAAAATTGGGGAACATGAATATGAACAGTTTCTAAATACAGGGGATGAAAATTATAATTGGAAAAAACCAAAGGATGAATGGCAAGCTATTTCTTTAGGATATACTTCAGGAACAACTGGAAATCCCAAAGGTGTTGTTTGCCATCATAGAGGTTCTTACCTGATGGCTACTGGAAGTGCAACTGCTTGGAACATGCCTAATAAACTAAATTTTTTATATACAGTACCAATGTTTCACTGTAATGGGTGGTGTTATACATGGACAATGTCAATGTTGCATGGACGAGTAATTTGTTTAAGAAATATTGATGTTAAAAAAATATTTGAGCTGATTGATAAGTATGATGTTACTCATTTTGGTGGTGCACCAATCGTTTTAAACATGATAGCTAACGCTCCTAAAGAGCATCAAAAAAAATTAAAAAGAAAAGTTCACGTATTAACTGCAGGAGCTCCACCTCCAAGTATTATATTTGAGAAAATGCAAAATTTAGGCTTTGATGTGATGCACGTTTATGGATTAACTGAAACTTATGGACATATTTTACAATGTGCATGGAACGATGAATGGGAAAATTTAGAACAAGAAAAACAAAATGAAATTAAAGCAAGACAAGGCGTTATATATCCAAATCTTGAAGGAGCAGTAGTTATGGATCCAGAAACTATGAAACCTGTACCAAAGGATGGAAAAACTATGGGAGAAATTATGATAAGAGGAAATGTTGTAATGAAGGGATATTATAAAGATAAAGAGGCAACAGAAAAATCAATGAAAGGTGGATGGTTTCATTCAGGTGATTTAGCTGTAACTTATCCAAATGGATATATTAAAATTAAAGACAGATCCAAAGATATTATTATTTCTGGTGGAGAAAATATATCATCAATTGAAATTGAAAATACAATAGCTAAACATCCAGCAGTTTCATTAGCAGCTGTTGTAGCTAAACCCGATGAAAAATGGGGAGAAACTCCATGCGCATTTGTAGAGTTGATTGATGGAAAAAAAGCTACAGAAGAAGAAATAATAAAGTTTTGTAGAGAAACTTTGGCAGGATTTAAATTACCTAAAAAAATAGTATTTTCTCCATTACCAAAAACTTCAACAGGAAAAATCCAAAAATTTGAACTAAGGAAGAAGGTTAAGGAGCTAAACTGAATTTAAACGTTAATGATAAAGACGTGTTCGTCTCTACAGGCGGCACAGATTTTGATAAAGAAAAATCATCAATATTATTAATCCATGGAAGTGGACTAACTCATATAGTTTGGTCTCTTCATGAACAATTTTATGTTTCACAAGGATTTAATGTTTTATCTGTAGATCTTCCAGGACATGGCAATTCAGAAGGTCCATCTCTAAAATCTATAGAAGAAATTTCTGACTGGGTAAAATCACTAATGAATGTTCTGGATATCGAAAAATTGATTATTATAGGACACTCTCAAGGCTGTCTTGTAGGCATTGATTTTGCAGTTCGATATTCAAATTTAATTAACTGCTTAGTTTTGGTTGCGGGATCCTACAAAATGCCAGTTAATCAAGATCTTATCGATTATGCAGAAGCAGGTGATGAAAAGGCAATTTTACTTATGATGAAATGGGGGTATGAAGGATCAAAAGCATTTATAGGTGGTAATCCCGTAAAAAAAATAATTAATTCCTCACGTGAAATTAGAGAAGTTTTAGCTGTAGACTTAAATGCTTGCAACAATTACAAAGGCGGCAAAGAATCTTTAGAAAAAATTAATTGTCCGACATTATGTATATTTGGTGACCTAGATAAAATGGTTCCTTTAGAAGTGGGAAATAAAATGGCATCGATGATAAAAAATTCTGAAAAAAAAATAATTAATAATTGTGGACACATGATAATTTTTGAAAAAGCATTTGAAATGAGAAAAATTGTAAAAGAATTTTTAACTAAATAATAAAATGAAAAATTATTTTATTGCAAAATCAAGACGAATTAGAAGTACGCCTTATACTTCAAGAATTGAAAACCAAGGTGTAACTGCTTATACGGCCTATAACCACATGCTTTTGCCTGCTGCATTTGGATCGCTAGAAGATTCTTATCATCATCTAAAAACAAATGTCCAAGTTTGGGATGTTGCAGGTGAAAGACAGGTAGAAATTTCTGGAAAAGATTCTGCAAAATTGGTTCAATTAATGACTTGTAGAGATCTTTCAAAATCTAAATCAGGAAGATGTTATTATTGTCCAATTATAGATGATAAAGCAGGCTTAATAAATGATCCAGTTATATTAAAACTTGATGAACAACGTTGGTGGATTTCTATAGCAGATTCAGATGTGATTTTATTTGCAAAAGGTTTAGCAATTGGAAATAAATTTGATGTTAAAATATTTGAACCAAATGTAGATATATTAGCAGTGCAAGGCCCAAAATCTTTTAAACTTATGGAAAAAATATTTGGAAAAAAAATTACTGAAATGAAATTTTTTGGTTTTGATTATTTTGAATTTTCTGGAGCAAAACACTTAATTGCTAGATCAGGCTGGTCAAAGCAAGGTGGGTATGAAATTTATGTGGAAAACACAAAATCTGGACTTGCTTTATATGATAAACTTTTTGAACTTGGTAAAGAATTTGATGTAAAACCTGGATGTCCAAATCTAATTGAAAGAATTGAAAGTGCCTTACTATCTTATGGTAATGATATTGATAATACTGATAACCCACTTGAGTGTGGCCTAGATAAGTATGTAAATTTAGATACTGAAGTTAATTTTCTTGGAAAAGAAAAATTAAAAGAAGTTAAAAAACAAGGAATTACAAGAAGACTGATGGGAGTAAAAATAGAAAGCAAACAAATTAATGTTACAGAATCAATAAAAATTTTTGATGAAAAAAACAACGAAATTGGAGAATTAAGATCTGGAGTTTTTTCTCCTCATTTTAATAAGGTTATTGGAATAGCTATGATGCTTAAACCTTATTGGAATAACTCACAATTCTTTAAAATTGAATTAAACAACAAGAGTTTTGATGGAAAAGTTTGTGATTTACCGTTCATCTAGGTATAAAATATAAAATATCATGAATATTACGATTGTAGGCGCCACTGGTAACGTTGGAAGGAAAATTATAGAGGTTTTAGAAAAAAAAAATTTTCCTGTTGATAATCTATATTTAGTTGCATCTTCTAAAAGTGCGGGATTAAAATTAAGATTTAAAGAAAAAGAAATTGAAGTTGAAAATTTAGAAACTTTCGATTTTTCAAAAGGTAAAATTACTTTTTTTTCTGCAGGCAGTAAAATATCAGAAAAATATGCAGCGAAAGCAGCAAAACATTCAACAGTGATAGATAATTCAAGCTATTTTAGAATGGATCCAGATGTTCCTCTTATTGTGCCAGAAGTTAATTTTCACGATATGAAAAATCATAAAAAAAAAAATATTATAGCTAATGCTAATTGCTCAGTTATACCTTTGGTTGTAGCTTTAAAACCTCTGCATGATTTATATAATATAAAAAGAATTGTTGCTTCAACTTACCAATCTGTCTCTGGAGCTGGTAAAGCTCCAATGGACGAACTGTTATCACAGACAAAAGATTTTTTTGATAATAAAAATTTAAGTTCAAGTTATTTTACTAAACAAATAGCCTTTAATGCAATACCACATATAGATAGTTTTTTAGATAGTGGATACACTAAAGAAGAACAGAAGATGCATGATGAAGTAAAAAAAATTTTAGATTCAAAAATTAAAGTAACATCTACATCGGTTAGAATACCTGTTTTAGTTTCACATGCAGTGAGTGTTAATATTGAATTTAATAAAAAATATAAATTAAATGAAATTCGAGATGTATTAAATACTTCACCAGGTTGTAAAGTTGTAGATAAACATAAAGATGGAGGTTATATTACACCTGCAGAAGCTGAAAATAAATTTGAAACATTTATTTCTAGAATTAGAGAAGATAATTCTAAAGATAATACAATTAATTTGTGGATTGTTTCAGATAATCTTCTTAAAGGTGCGGCTTTGAACGCTATAGAAATTGCTGAAGCATTAATTAAAATTAAATAAATGGAAAATAAAAATCCTTTATCTCCTCATATTCAAATTTATAGTTGGAATATTTCTTCTTTAATTTCTATTTCTCACAGAATTACAGGTGTAATAAACATATTAGCATTAACTTTAGTATGCTTATGGATAGCTTTATTGTTACTAGGTGAAGTAAATTATAATTATATAAAATTTTTTCTCCAATCATTTTTAGGTAAGTTTTTAATTTTATCTTTGACTTGGTCATTTAGTTTTCAGATATTAAGTGAAATTAGACACTTATTTTGGGATCTTGGATATGGTTTTGAACTAATTACTTCAAAAATTACAGGACTGATTGTTATTTTTGGGTCTTTTGTCTTAACAATACTAACTTATTTAATTGGAAATCAAATTATTTAACATGGTTAACGCAACAAAAAAATGGATATTTCTTAAAGTTAGTTCAGTAATTCTTATTCCGTTAATGCTATGGTTTATTATTAATTTAGTGTCAATTTATGAAAAAGATTATATTGATATTGTAAGTTTTTTTTCTGCACAACCTTCAAAATTTTTAACATCTCTTTTAATGATTGTGGCTTTCTTTTATTCTTCTTTAAGTATTAGTGAAATTTTTGAAGACTATATTCATGATGAAAAAATAAAAAATGCAGCAAATAAAGCACTATATATATTTTCTATAATCATGCCTTTAATTACAATTATGGTATTATTTAATTTAAATATATGAATTCTTATAAAATTATTGATCATGAGTATGATGTGGTGGTTCTAGGAGCTGGTGGTTCCGGTTTAAGAGCGGCCGTAGGTTTAAGTGAATCAGGATTAAAAACTGCTTGTATTTCTAAAGTTTTTCCAACTAGAAGTCATACTTCAGCAGCTCAAGGAGGCATTTCTGCAGCTTTAGGAAATATGGGCGAAGATGATTGGCGTTGGCATATGTATGATACTGTTAAAGGAGCAGATTGGCTTGGAGATCAAGATTGCATTGAATATTTATGCAAAGAGGCCCCTAGGGCAGTTATTGAATTAGAAAGATATGGAGTTCCATTTAGCAGAACAGAAGATGGAAAAATTTATCAAAGGCCCTTTGGTGGAATGACTAAAAATTATGGTAATGGGACGGCTCAAAGAACATGTGCTGCAGCCGATAGAACAGGTCATGCAATTTTGCATACTCTTTATGGACAGGCCTTAAAACACAATACTGAATTTTTTATAGAATATTTTGCATTAGATTTATTAATGAAAGGTGGTGAATGCAAAGGCGTTATAGCATGGAACCTAGATGATGGAACTATTCATAGATTTAGATCTCATATCACAATAGTTGCAACTGGGGGATATGGAAAAATTTATTATTCATCAACTTCAGCACATACTTGTACTGGCGATGGAAACGCAATGATTTTAAGAGCTGGATTGCCATTGCAAGACATGGAGTTTGTTCAATTTCACCCAACAGGAATTTATGGTCATGGTACATTAATTTCAGAAGGAGTTAGGGGTGAAGGTGGTTATTTAGTTAATTCAAAAGGTGAAAGATTTATGGAACGATATGCACCTAAAACAAAAGATTTAGCTTCGAGAGATGTAGTAAGTAGATCTATTGCAATTGAAATAAATGAAGGAAGAGGTGTTGGAAAAGAACAGGATCATGTGCATTTACATTTAAGTCATTTAGATCAAAAAGTAATTGAAGAAAGATTACCTGGAATTTCTGAGTCATCAAGATTATTTGCCAATGTTGATGTAACAAAAGAACCAATCCCTGTTGTACCAACAGTCCATTATAACATGGGAGGTATTCCAACAAATTATAAAGCTGAAGTTATGACTGTTAATGATTCAGAAAAAGTTGTTCCAGGTTTGATGGCAATTGGCGAAGCAGCATGTGTTTCAGTTCATGGAGCAAATAGACTTGGGTCTAACTCACTAATTGATTTAGTAGTATTTGGAAGAGCAGCAGCAAAAAGGGCAGCGGAACTAATCAAACCAAGAACTTCACACGAAGAAATTTCAAAGACTGAAACAGAAAAATGTTTAGAAAGATTTGATAAACTTAGAAATGCTAATGGGGATAATAAAACTTCAGATTTAAGATTATCAATGCAAAAAACAATGCAATTAAAATGTGCAGTCTTTAGAACAGACAAAACTCTTAAAGAAGGTGTAAATGAAATAAGGAAGCCATTTGATGGCATGGAATCAATATCTGTTAAGGATAAATCTCTTATCTATAATACGGATTTAGTCGAAACATTAGAATTTGATAATTTAATAAGACAAGCAATTACAACAATGGATTCTGCATATCAAAGAAAAGAAAGTAGAGGAGCGCATGCAAGAGATGATTTTCCAAAAAGAGATGATGAAAAATTTATGAAGCACACACTTTTATGGTGTAATGGAAAAGAAACTAAAATTGAATATAGACCAGTTCATAAAACTACATTAACTTCTGATGTGCAGTATTTTCCACCACAAGAAAGGGTATACTAATGGTTCAAATAAATTTACCTGAAGGTTCAAAAGTTCAAAAGGGAAAGTATTATAAAGATACTACTGGATCAAAAAATATCAGAAAAGTAAATGTTTATAGATGGGATCCTTCATCAGGACAAAATCCAAGAATAGATACATATGAAGTAGACATGAATAACTGTCCCTCTAAAGTATTAGATCTTTTAAACAAAATTAAAAATGAGATTGATCCATCTTTAGCTTATCGTAGATCTTGTTCACATGGTGTATGTGGATCGTGTGCTATGAATATGGATGGAAAAAATGGTTTAGCATGCACAAAACCTCATGCAGAAATAAATGGTGATATAAATATTTATCCATTACCTCACTTAAAAGTAAAAAAAGATTTAATTGGTGATTTAAGCACTTTATACAAACAATATGAGTCGATAGAACCATGGTTAAAAACGAATACAAAAATTGAAAGTAAAGAAATTTTTCAATCAAGGAAAGATAGATCGAAATTGGACGGCGCATACGAATGTATAATGTGTGCTTGTTGTTCAACGGCATGTCCAAGTTATTGGTGGAACGGCGACAAATATCTTGGTCCTGCAGTATTGCTCCAAGCTTATAGATGGATTATTGATAGTCGAGATGATGAGAGAAAAGAGAGATTAAAAAAAATTGCGGATGAACTTAAATTATATCGTTGTCATACCATTATGAATTGTACAAATGCATGTCCAAAAGGATTGAATCCAGCAAAGGCTATTGCAGAAATAAAGAAAATGCTTGCAACAGGTTAATTACTTAGATTAAATAATTTTACCAATGAATTTAATTCAACATTTTGTAAATGGCAAAATCACTTCAGGTAAGTCTGAAAGAACTGGAAAAATATTTAATCCTGCGACAGGAGAACAAGAATCTGAGGTAAAATTAGGATCAAAATCAGATTTGGATGATGCAGTAAAAATTGCAAAAAAAGCTTTCGAAACTTGGTCATTAAAACCACCAATTCAAAGAGCAAGAGTAATGTTTAAATTTAAGGAGTTAATTGAAAAAAATTCTGATGAAATAACTAAAATGATTGTTTCCGAACATGGAAAAGTTTATGAAGACGCAAAAGGATCACTTACAAGAGGTTTAGAAATAGTCGAGTTTGCATGTGGAATTCCTCAGGTTTTAAAAGGTGAATTTTCTGAAAATGTTGGAACTGACATTGATAGTTGGTCTATAAGACAACCCCTTGGTGTTTGTGCAGGCATAACACCTTTTAATTTTCCTGCAATGGTTCCTATGTGGATGTTTCCAATGGCAATTGCTTGTGGAAACACTTTTATATTAAAGCCATCAGAAAAAGATCCATCTTGTTCAATTAGATTAGCAGAATTATTGCAGGAAGCTGGACTTCCAGACGGAGTATTTAATGTTATTAATGGTGATAAAGAAGTAGTTGATGCGATTTTAATCAATAAAGATATTCAAGCTGTAAGTTTTGTAGGCTCTACGCCAATTGCAAAATATATTTATGAAAATGCAGCAAAAAATGAAAAGAGAGTTCAAGCTTTAGGAGGCGCTAAAAATCATTTAGTTGTGATGCCAGACTGCGATTTAGATCAAGCCGCAAATGGTTTAATGGGTGCAGCATATGGATCAGCTGGTGAAAGATGTATGGCTCAGTCGGTTGCAGTTGCAGTTGGAAATGTAGGCGATCATTTAATAAGTAAATTAACTAAAAAAGTAGAAGCTTTAAAGGTTGGACCAGGAATGGACAAAACATCAGAGATGGGTCCACTAGTTACAAAAGAGCATTTGGAAAAGGTAAAAAGTTATGTAGATCTTGGAATAAAAGAAGGAGCAAAATTATTAGTAGATGGGAGAAATTTAAAATTACAAGGATATGAAAAAGGTTTCTATATAGGAGGATGTTTGTTTGATCATGTTAAAAAAGATATGCAAATTTATAAAAAGGAAATTTTTGGCCCCGTACTATCAGTTGTTAGAGCAAAAGATTTTAATGAAGCAGTACAATTGATAAATGATCATGAGTATGGGAATGGAGTAAGTATTTATACTAGAGATGGTGATGCCGGCAGAACATTTGCAAGTAAAATAAAAGTTGGAATGGTTGGTATAAATATACCAATACCTGTGCCTGTGGCTTTTCATAGTTTTGGGGGTTGGAAAAGATCTTTATTCGGAGATCAACATATGCATGGACCTGAAGGTGTAAGATTTTATACAAAACTTAAAACAATAACATCAAGATGGCCATCCGGAATAAGGTCTAATCCAGAATTTATAATGCCAACAATGAAATAAACTATGAAAAAAATATCATTAATAGGAGCAGGTCAAATTGGTGGAACATTAGCTCATTTAATTGGCTTAAAAGAATTAGTGAATGAGGTTGTGTTGTTTGATGTTGCAATTGGTGCTGCAAAAGGAAAAGCTTTAGATATAGCTCAATCTTCTTCAATTGATGGTTTTAATGTGAAATTTTCTGGCACAGACGATTATGGAGATATAAAAGACTCAGATGCAATAATTATTACCGCTGGCGTCCCAAGAAAGCCAGGTATGAGTAGAGACGATTTACTAGGTATAAATTTAAAAATTATTAAACAAGTAGCAGAAGGTATTAAAAAATATTCTCCAAATGCTTTTGTTATATGTATTACAAATCCTCTTGATGTGATTGTCATGGCTTTTCAAAAATACTCAAATTTACCAACAAATAAAGTTGTAGGTATGGCTGGAATTTTAGATAGTTCAAGATTTAAATTATTTTTATCTTTAGAATTAAATGTACCAGTGAAAGAAATTGAAGCAATGGTTATGGGAGGCCATGGAGACTCAATGGTTCCATTGCCAAGATTAACAAAAGTTTCAGGAAAACCACTATTAGATTTAATTAAAGAAGGAAAAATATCTTCAGAAAGATTAGAAAGCATTAATCAGAGAACAAGAGACGGTGGTGCAGAAATTGTTAAACATTTAGAAAAAGGCTCAGCATTTTATGCTCCAGCAGCATCTGGAGTAGAAATGGCCTCTGCTTACTTAAATGATGAAAAAAAAATTCTTCCATGTGCAGCATATCTTGATGGTGAATATGGGATTAAAGGTCTTTATGCAGGTGTACCAGTTGTCATTGGTAAAAAAGGTGTAGAAAAAATAGAAAATGTAAATCTCGATGAGAAAGAAAAAAAAGAATTTATAAATTCAATAGATGCAGTGAAAAGACTATGGAAACAAGCATCTGCAATTGATCCAAAACTTTCTATATAATGAATATCCATGAGCACCAAGCAAAGCAAATTCTAAAAAAATATGGTGTAGTTGTACCTAAAGGGGTTTTTGCATTTAATGTTGATGAATTAATTGAAAAAGTTAAATCATTAAAAACTGAAAAATTTGTCTTAAAAGCTCAGATACATGCAGGTGGAAGAGGTAAAGCTGGAGGTGTCAAAATTTTAAATAATATTGAAGAATTGATCAAAGCGTCTAAGGAATTGTTTGGTAAAAAACTTATAACTCCGCAAACGGGTCCAGAAGGCAAAGAGGTAAAAAGACTATATGTAGAAGAGTCTACTAATATTGAAAAAGAATTTTATCTTTCATGCTTAGTAGATAGATCAAGCTCAAAAATTGCTTTTATTTCAAGTGATCAAGGGGGAATGGATATTGAAGAAGTGGCAAGAAAAAATCCAAAAAAAATAACTACAACTAAAGTCAATTTTAATGAAAAAATTTCCAAAAATGATTGTGAAGAAATAATCAAAATATTTAATCTGAAAGATAATTTAAGAGTAGAGGCTATTTCATTAATTCAATCAATTTATAAAATGTTTTTAAGTACTGATGCAAGTCTTGTAGAAATAAATCCACTCATTTTAACTAAAGATCAAAAAATAGTTTGTTTAGATGCAAAAATTAATTTTGACGATAATTCATTATTTAGACACCCAGATATTTCTAAACTAAGAGATTTAAACGAAGAAGATCCAATAGAGGCAGAAGCGAGTAAGCATGATCTTGCTTACGTTAAACTTGATGGGAGTATTGGGTGTATGGTTAATGGGGCTGGTTTAGCTATGGCTACCATGGATATAATAAAAATTTATGGAGAAGAACCTGCAAACTTTTTAGATGTAGGAGGTGGGGCTTCAAAAGAAAAAGTTTCAGCAGCTTTTAAAATAATACTTTCAGATAAAAATGTTAAAGGGATTTTAATAAACATTTTTGGTGGCATTATGAGATGCGATGTATTAGCCCAAGGCGTTGTGGATGCTGCAAAAGAAATAAAAATTAATGTTCCATTGGTAGTTAGATTAGCTGGAACGAATTTTCAAGAAGGTAAAAAAATTTTAAATAATTCAGAATTAAAAATAATTTCTGCAGACAACCTGGGTGATGCTGCAAAAAAAATAGTTGAGGCAATAAAATAAATAGTATGTCAGTTTTAATTAATAAAAATACAAAACTAATTTGCCAAGGATTTACAGGATCGCATGGAACTTTTCATTCTGAACAGGCAATAAAATATGGAACTAATTTGGTAGGTGGAGTTACTCCAAAAAAAGGTGGCCAAAAACATTTAGATAGACCAGTTTTTAATACTGTTAAAGAAGCAAAAAAAGAAACTGATGCTAATGCGTCTATGATTTATGTGCCCGCAAAATTTGCTGCATCTGCAATCATTGAAGCAATAGACTCAGAAATTGAACTCATTGTATGTATTACCGAAGGTATTCCAGTGCTGGATATGCTTAAAGTAAAAAAAAAACTTTCAGAATCAAAAAGTAGACTAATAGGTCCAAATTGCCCAGGAATAATTACGCCTGAAGAATGTAAAATAGGAATAATGCCAGGAAAAATTCATAAAAAAGGCTCAGTTGGAATTGTTTCAAGATCAGGCACATTAACTTATGAAGCTGTAGCTCAAACTACAGAGATTGGATTAGGTCAATCAACCTGTATAGGAATTGGAGGAGATCCAATTAATGGAACAAATTTTATCGATTGTTTAGATCTTTTTTTAAACGACGGAGAAACGGAATCAATTTTAATGATTGGTGAAATTGGAGGAACAGACGAAGAAGAAGCATCTGAATTTTTACAAAATCATAAAGTTAAAAAACCTGTGATTGGTTTTATAGCTGGAATTACAGCACCTCCAGGAAGAAGAATGGGACATGCAGGAGCCATAATTTCAAGAGGGAAAGGTGGTGCTAAAGAAAAAATAAAAAAAATGGAAGAATGTGGTATTACTATTGCTAAATCTCCTTCAGAAATAGGCAAAACACTATTTAATCAATTGTCTAATTGAAAAATATATTACAAATAATATAATAATTTAGATAAATTAATGCCTTCTCCAAAAAATTTAGAATACAAAAAAACCTCTTTTTTAACTAAATCAAACAGTTCATTTATTGAGGAAATGTATATAAAATATATTGAAAAAGATCCTTCTTTACCAGCTAGTTGGGAAAATTATTTTAAAACTTTAGATGAAGATTTAGACTTAATTACCAAAGAAATAGAAGGACCAGTATGGAAAAAAAATAAAAAAAAAATAACTTTTAACAAAAAAAAATTAAGTCTAGAAACAAATATTGTCAATAATGAAGGTATTGAAAAATCTAAAGCTGAGTCAATTAAAGCTATAGCTTTAATTAGGGCATACAGAATTAGAGGTCATCTAATTGCAAATCTTGATCCACTTGGCATGATGGAAAGAAAATATCTTCATGAACTACACCCTGCAGATCATGGTTTTAAAAAAGAAGATTATAATAAAAATTTTTTTTACATTCATATTTAGACAAAGGTTATGCATCAATTAATGAATTGATCCCTTTTTTAAAAAAAATTTATTGTTCTTCAATTGGAATTGAATTTATGCACATTTCAGATCCTGTTGAAAAAATATGGCTTAGAGAAAGAATGGAAAAAGAAGAGAATCAATTAAAATTTACGGAAAAAGGTAAAAAAGGTATTTTAACCAAATTAATACAAGCGGAAGGTTTTGAAAAATTTTTAGCACTTAAATTTGTAGCTACAAAGAGATTTGGTTTAGATGGTGCAGAGTCTTTAATACCAGCTCTTGAACAAATTATTAAAAGAGGTGGGCAGTTAAATGTTAAAGAAGTAAAGATTGGAATGTCACATAGAGGGAGAGTAAATGTTTTAGCCAATCTGTTGCAAAAGTCTTATAAAAGAATTTTTAACGAATTTGTTGGGGAATTTGCCAGTACACCAGAAGAATCCGCTGGAGATGTTAAATATCATTTGGGGGCCTCATCAAATAGAGAATTTGATGGTAATTCGGTACATATAAGTTTAACAGATAATCCTTCACATTTAGAAGCGGTTAATCCTGTCGTTCTTGGGCAAACAAGAGCAAAACAATTTTTTCATCAAGATACGAAAAGAAATAAAGTAATTCCAATTTTAATTCATGGTGATGCAGCATTTGCTGGACAAGGCATAGTAGCAGAATGTTTTGCAATGTCAGGATTGAAAGGTCATAATACTGGTGGAACAATCCATATTATTGTGAACAATCAGATTGGTTTTACTACAAGTCCAAGATTTGCAAGATCAAGTCCATACCCTTCAGACTTAGGAAAAGTTATTGAGTCTCCCATTTTACATTGTAATGGAGATGACCCTGAAGCAGTGGTGCATTGTGCGAAAATTGCAATTGAGTTTAGACAAAAGTTCAATAAAGACGTTGTTATAGATATGATTTGTTATCGTAGATTTGGTCACAATGAGGCGGATGAACCTTCTTTTACTCAGCCTTTAATGTACAAAAAAATTAGACAGCATCCAACCACCTTAAATATTTATGGAAATAAACTAGTAAAAGAGAATATTATTACTCAAGAAGAATTTGATAAAATGAAAAAAGAATTCAAAAATCTTCTTGATGAACAATTTAAAACTGCAAAAGATTATAAACCTAAAATTGAATGGTACGAAGGAACTTGGAGTAGATACAAGCCAGAAAAGGGCAAAGATAGAAGGGGTAAAAGCGGAGTAGATTTAAATAAACTTACAAAAATTTCTGAAAAAATCAACAATGTACCATCTGAAATAAATTTGCATAAAACGATTTTCAAAATCTTAGATTTAAGAAAAAAATCAGTGCATAAAAAAAAGGGAATAGATTGGGGAACAGCAGAAGCTTTAGCATTCGGATCACTTTTAGAAGAAGGGTATCCGGTAAGACTAGTAGGACAAGATTCTGGTAGAGGAACTTTTAGTCAAAGACATTCAGTTTTAAGAAACCAAGTTGATAATTCTCGATATATTCCTTTAAATAATATCTCTAATAAACAAAAAAATTTTGAACCCGTCGATAGTTTTTTATCAGAACTGGCTGTTTTAGGATTTGAATATGGTTACAGCTTAGTTGAACCAGGCACATTAACTATTTGGGAAGCTCAATTTGGTGATTTTGCAAACGGAGCTCAAATAATAATTGATCAGTTTATTGCATCGGGTGAAAGAAAATGGTCTAGAGCAAGTGGACTTGTGATGCTTTTACCACATGGTTATGAAGGTCAAGGCCCAGAACACTCATCTGGTAGACTAGAAAGATTTCTTCAACTATGTGCACAAGATAATTTGCAAGTTATGAACTGTACTACTCCAGCAAATTATTTCCACGCTTTAAGACGTCAAATACATAGAGATTTTAGAAAACCGTTGGTTATTATGACACCTAAATCATTATTAAGAAATAGACTTTGCGTATCTAATTTAGAAGATTTTGGTAAAAAAAACTCGTTTCATAGGGTTCTTTGGGATCATGCCATTGATCCAAAAGAAGATGACTTTATAGAACTTAAAAAAAGTAATAAAATAGGCAAAGTAATCTTATGTTCAGGAAAAGTGTATTTTGATTTATTGGAAGCTCGCGAAAAAATTAAAAAAGATGATGTTGTTATTTATAGGATTGAACAGTTATACCCTTTTCCTATTAAATCTTTAGTAAAAGAGATTAAAGTTTATGCAAAAAATGCTAAATTTTATTGGTGTCAGGAAGAACCTAAAAATATGGGTGCATGGTTGTTGGTAAGAGATTATATACAATGGACATTAGATTATATAGGAGCTAATAATAATAAAATTGAATATATAGGAAGAAATCCAGCGGCATCACCTGCTACAGGTTATGCTAAAAGGCATCTAAATCAACAAAAAGAGATTATTGAAAAGGTGTTTAAATAAATAATGAGTGAAAAAATTTTAGTACCAGTTTTAGGAGAAAGCATTACCGAAGCAACAGTTGCCAAATGGCTGAAAGATAAAGGTGATAGCGTTAAAATTGATGAGGCTATTGTAGAACTAGAAACTGATAAAGTAAATTTAGAGGTTCCATCAGCAGTAAATGGTATTTTGACTGAAATTAATGCAAAAGATGGTGATGTAGTAAAGGTGGGTGCAGTTCTTGGATTAATTAATGAAACAGAATCAGCTGAAAAAGAAATAGAAAAAATATCACCTAAAAAACAAGAAAATAATATTGTAAATTTAAAAGCTGACAAAAAAAAACAATCCCCAAAAATTTTTAATGAAGAAGATAATTCAACTGATTCTGATGAAGAGTTACTTGCTTTAACCAATGAAGCTGAACCATTAATTTTGACTAATGAGATTAAAAAAGAGCAAGATTTAGTTGTAAAAGATGTAAAAGAAAAACTTTCTCCTGCAGTAAGAAAAATGGTTGAAGAAAATAGTATTGATATTGAAAAAGTTAAAGGATCTGGAAAAGATGGCCGAATACTTAAAGGAGATTTAATTGATATAATGGGCGTAAGCCCCAAACCTTCCGAGAGAAAAATTAAATATGGTCAAGAAGAAAGAATAAAAATGACTAGATTAAGACAAACAATTGCAAAAAGATTAAAACAAGCTCAGGAAAATGCAGCAATGTTAACAACATTTAACGAGGTTGACATGACAAATATTATAGAAATGAGAAGAGAAAATCAGGAAGATTTTCAAAGGAGATATGGAATTAAGTTAGGTTTTATGTCTTTTTTTGTTAAGGCATGCATAGTTGGTTTAAAAAACTTTCCCGCAATAAATGCAGAAATTGAAGGTAATGAAATTATCTATAAAAATTATTATAATATTAGTTTTGCGGTAGGTACAGAAAGAGGATTAGTTGTTCCGGTCCTAAGAAATGCAGATGAACTTTCTTTTGCCGATATTGAAAAAAATATTCTTAATATATCTGAAAAAGCAAGAAATGGTAAGTTGACTATTGAAGATCTTCAAGGAGGAACTTTTACTATCAGTAATGGAGGAGTTTATGGATCAATGTTATCTACTCCAATATTAAATCCACCTCAATCTGGAGTTTTGGGAATGCATAATATTATTGAAAGACCAGTAGTAATAGATAATCAAATTACAATAAGATCAATTATGTATCTTGCCTTGTCTTATGATCATAAAATAATTGATGGAAAAGATGCAGTATCGTTTCTTAAAAATGTAAAAGAAAATTTAGAAGATCCAAGAAGATTATTTTTAGATATTTAAATGTCAGAAAAATTTCAAGTAGCTATTATAGGTGGTGGACCTGGTGGGTATGTTTGTGCGATTAGACTTGCTCAGCTTGGTATTAAAACGGCATGTATAGAATCTAGGGGAACTTTAGGAGGAACATGTTTAAATATAGGATGCATACCATCCAAAAGTTTATTAAATCTTTCAGAAAATTTTTATAAAGCAAAACATTTTTCAAATTTAGGAATAGAAGTTGGTACGATCAAACTAAATCTTAAAAAAATGATGAAAAATAAAGATGAATCTGTCAATATTTTAACTAAAGGAATAGAATTTTTATTTAAAAAAAATAAAGTTGCTCACTACAAAGGAACAGGAAGTTTCAAATCTCATAATCAGATTTCTATTGTTGATGATAAAAATAAAGAGATAGTAATAGAAGCAGACAAAACAATAATTAGTACAGGATCAGAACCAGTGTCTTTACCAGGAATTAAATTTGATGAAAAAGTAATCGTTTCTTCAACAGGTGCGTTATCTCTAAGCACTGTTCCGAAGAAAATGATTGTAGTAGGAGGAGGTTATATAGGATTAGAAATGGGATCAGTATGGTCTAGATTAGGATCAGAAGTTCATGTGATTGAATTTTTAGATCATATTACTCCAGGTATGGATAAAGAAATTTCAAGAGAATTTATGAAAATTTTACAAAAACAAGGAATACATTTTCATCTGGAAACAAAAGTAAATTCAATTCAAAGAAAGGATAAAATTACAACTGTCTCAACAACAAATAAAGATGGTAAAAAAATAAATTTTACTTGTGATATTGTTTTAATTTCTGTGGGAAGAAAACCTAATACTAAAAATTTAAATTTAGAAGAAGTAGGTGTTTTACTTGATAATAAAAAAAGAATTAAAGTTAATAATAATTTTCAAACAAATATAAATAACATTTACGCTATTGGCGATGTTATAAAAGGACCAATGCTAGCTCACAAAGCTGAAGAAGAAGGAATAGCACTAGCAGAATTAATAGCAGGTCAATCTGGCCACGTTAATTATGATATTATTCCAGGAGTTATTTATACTTATCCTGAAGTTGCTTCTATTGGAAAAACTGAAGAGCAATTAAAAGATCTTAATATAAAGTATAAAATTGGAAAATTTCCATTTATGGCAAACTCAAGAGCCAAAGCAATAAATGAACCACAAGGATTTGTAAAAATTATAGCAGATGAAAAAACAGACAAAGTTTTAGGTACGCATATGATAGGCCCTAATGCAGGAGAAATGATTGCTGAAATAGCAATTGCTATGGAATTTGGTGCAAGTTCAGAGGATATTGCCAGAACTTGCCATGCTCATCCAACTTTTTCAGAGGCTATAAAAGAAGCAGCATTATCAGTAGATAAAAGACCAATACACTCATAGTATATTTTCATATTATATAAGAATGAAGGTTCCGATTCTTTTACCAAATATTTTTAACCATCCATTTACATATGAATCATCTGATTTAAATTTAAAAATTGGAGATTATGTAGTTGTCCCTTTTGGTAAAGCAAAAATAACAGGAGTTGTTTGGAATGAATTTGAAAAAGATAAAAAGAAAAAATACGTAATTAAAAAAGTAATAGAAAAACTTAAAATTCCATCTTTAAAAAAAACTACTATAGAATTTCTTAACTGGTTTTCAGAGTATAATATGGCTCCAAAAGGAATGGCATTAAAATTACTTTTATTAAGTAGCAGTGCTGTTGTGAGATTGCCAAAAAAAAAATATGAATTTTTTAAACCAAAACTAAAAGATAACATTTTTAAGCTTTCAAAAGAGCAAAAAATAAGTTTAAAAAAAATGAATAATTATAATGAAAAATTCAGAGTGCATGTATTACAAGGAACCACAGGGTCTGGAAAGACAATGGTCTATTTTGAGGCTTTAAAACAGTTAATCAAAAAAGGTTTTCAAGGATTAATTATGCTACCTGAGATTGGCTTAACAGGGCAATTTGAAAAAAAATTTTTAGAATTTTTCAGATTTAAACCTGCGGTTTGGCATTCTGGTATTTCAAAGAAAAATAAAGAAATAATTTGGAGTGGCATTACTAATGGAGAAATTAAGGTAGTTATAGGAGCTAGATCTGCTTTATTTTTACCGTTTAAAAAATTAGGTTTAATTATTGTAGATGAAGAATACGATCAATCATATAAACAAGATGAAGGAGTAATTTATAATGCAAGAGATATGGCTATCTCAAGAGCATCTTTTGAAAACATTCCAGTAAATTTAATTACAGCTGTACCATCAATTGAAACTTATGATAATATTAAAAAAGGAAAATATAGTTTTTCCAAGTTAAACAGGAGATATCAAGATGCATCTTTTCCAAATTACGAAATTATAAATTTAAACAATAAAAACCTTAAAGCTCAATCATGGTTATCAAAAGAAATAATCCAAAAAGTTAATTTACATCTTGAAAGAAAAAATCAAATTTTATTTTTTTTAAACAGAAGAGGATTTTCACCATATGTTTTATGCAAAAAGTGCCTAAAAAATTATTCATGTCCAAATTGTTCTATAAATTTAGTATATCATAAACATAAACAAAATTTATTATGTCATTATTGTGGATACAAAGCTAAACTAAATAGAGTTTGTAATAAAGAAGGTACATGTGATTTTGTTTTTAGCGGACCTGGTGTAGAACGAATTTTAGAAGAAGTAAAAAGAGAATTTCCAACAAAGAAATCTATAATTTTTTCAAGTGATACAATGAATAAAAAAAGTTCTTCAGAAATTTTAGAAAAAATTTTAAATAATGAAATTCAAATTTTAGTTGGAACTCAACTTATTTCTAAAGGATTTCATTTTCCTAATTTAAATTGTATTGTTGTTATTGATATTGATTTATCTTCTCAGGGCCATGATTTAAGAGGTGCTGAAAAAAATTTACAATTATACCATCAACTTTCGGGAAGAGCTGGCAGAACAGGAAAGCCTGCAACGGTTTATTTTCAAACATATAACTTAAATACTAAAATGATTTCCGATATTACAAATAAAGATCCAGATATATTTTTGGCTAAAGAGTTGGAACTTAGAAAGTTGAATGGTTTACCTCCATTTCAAAGATTTATTGCATTAATAATTACTGGAAAAAAAGAAAACTTTCTTGAGCAAGAAGCTATTAAATTTAAAAATTTTATTAAGAACTCAGTTGAGGGTAAAGTTCTAGGTCCGGTTAATGCACCTATTTTTAGACTAAAAGGAAAATTTAGAGTAAGGTTGCTTATAAGAGGTAAAAAATCTCTTAAAGTTCAAAACTCATTGGCTAATATTATTTCAAAATATAAATTTCCAAGAGGAATAAAACTAACAGTTGATGTTGATCCAATTAACTTCAATTAACCCCGTAAAAAAAGGGCTTTTACATAATGTCTCACTTGAAGACATTACACTCATATGTTAATTAAATTCAAATTTTAACAAATCTTCAATTATTAATAAGGGATATAAATTGAGCAAAAGTAAAGGTTTTTCGGATACATCAGTTGGCAGATACTCTTTAGCACTTTATGAGTTATCGGAGGAAAGTAATGTGACAAATGAAATAGAGAAAGATTCATTGTCAATTATTCAATTAATATCTAATAGTGAAGATTTTAATTCACTCATAAAGAATCCAACTAATAAAAAAGAAGATCAACTTAATGTAATATTAAAGATATCTGAAAAATTTAAAATAAATAGTTTATTAACTAAATTTTTAAGTTTTTTAATTTCTAAAAGAAGATTCTTTTATGTCGAAAAAATATTAAAAAATTTTATTGAAACTTGTTCAAAAAAAAGAGGTGAAATAAAAGCAGAGCTAACCGCTTCAAAAGAACTTACAGAAAAAGAAATTAATAGCATTAAAGAGGAGTTAACTAAAAATTTTAGTTCGAAAATAAAATTAAACTATAAGTATGAACCCAATTTAATTGGAGGTCTGGTTGTAAAAGTAGGAAGCACAATGGTAGACACTTCCATTAAAAATAAATTACAAAAAATAACGAATAGAATGATAGAGGTTTAGATGGAAATAAATCCCTCAGAAGTAACAAAAATATTAAAAGAACAAATAAAAAAATTTGGAGATAAAGCTGAAGTAACTGAGGTTGGACAGGTTTTATCGGTAGGTGATGGTATTGCTAGAATATATGGATTAGATAATGTCCAAGCTGGAGAAATGGTAGAATTTGCTGATGGCTCTAAAGGAATGGCTTTAAATTTAGAAAGTGACAATGTTGGTGTTGTAATTTTTGGAGATGATAAAAATATTAAAGAGGGAGACACTGTTAAAAGAACAGGATCAATTGTTGACGTGCCTGTTGGAAAGGAATTATTAGGTAGAGTTGTTGATGGCTTAGGTAATCCAATAGATGGAAAAGATACATTAGATAAAGGACTAAAAAGGAATAGAGTTGAAGTTAAAGCACCAGGTATTATTCCAAGAAGATCAGTATCAGAACCAGTGCAAACAGGATTAAAAGCAATCGATAGTTTAATTCCAATTGGAAGAGGCCAACGTGAATTAATTATTGGAGATAGACAAACTGGAAAAACAGCAGTTGCTATTGATACAATTATTAATCAAAAAGAAATTAATCAATCAGGAGATGAGAAGCAAAAATTGTATTGTATATATGTTGCTATTGGTCAAAAAAGATCTACTGTTGCACAAATAGTCAAAACTTTACAGGACGCAGGAGCAATGGAGTATACAACTATCGTTTCAGCAACAGCCTCAGAACCTGCACCACTACAATTTCTTGCACCATACACCGGATGTACTATAGGCGAATATTTTAGAGACAATGGTATGCATGCTTTGATTATTTATGATGACTTATCTAAACAGGCTGTAGCTTATAGACAAATGTCTCTTTTATTAAGAAGACCTCCAGGAAGAGAAGCTTACCCAGGTGATGTATTTTATTTACATAGTAGATTGCTTGAAAGAGCAGCAAAATTAAATGAGGAAAATGGAGGTGGATCTTTAACAGCATTACCAATTATAGAAACTCAAGCTGGAGATGTATCTGCTTATATTCCAACCAATGTTATTTCTATTACTGATGGTCAAATATTTTTAGAGACAGAACTATTTAATCAAGGTATTAGACCTGCTGTAAACGTTGGATTATCAGTTTCAAGAGTAGGTTCTGCAGCACAAACGAAGGCAATGAAAAAAGTTGCAGGATCAATCAAATTAGAGCTTGCACAATATAGAGAAATGGCAGCTTTTGCCCAATTTGGCTCAGATTTAGATGCTTCTACCCAAAGATTATTAAATAGGGGTTCTAAGTTAACGGAATTATTAAAACAAAAACAATATTCACCAATGTCAGTGGCTGAACAAGTAATCTCAGTATTTTGTGGAGTTAAAGGCTACTTAGACGATGTTGATTTAAAAGATATAAGTGAATTTGAAAATAAAATTTTATCTAAGAGCAATTCGGAGAATCCTGAAATTTTTGACACAATTAATAAATCAGGAAAGCTAGAAGAAGAAACTGAAAAAACTCTTATCAAAGTAATCGAAGAATTGAAAAAAAACCTTAAATCTTAATATGCCAAGTTTAGACGATCTTAGAAAAAGAATTAAAAGTGTTAAATCAACGCAAAAAATTACAAAAGCGATGAAAATGGTTGCAGCCGCAAAATTAAGAAAAGCACAAGAAAATGCAGAAAAAGGAAGACCATATTCTGAAAAGATGAATAATATAATATTAAATTTATCCAGTAGCATTACAGATAAAGAAAATGCACCCAAGCTATTAGTTGGCACCGGCAATGAAAAAATTCATTTATGTATTGTGTTAACAGCAGACAGGGGTTTATGTGGGGGATTTAATACGAATATAGTAAAAAAAACAAAATCTTTTTTTGAAAAAATAAAATCAGAAGGAAAAAGCTTAAAAATTATTACTGTAGGTTCTAAGGGATATGACCAATTAAAAAGAGTTTATGGAGAACAAATAATTGAAAAAATTTCATTTAAAGATTCAAAAGTCGCAAATTATTTAGACGCTGAGGTTGTTGGTAAAAAAATTATTGATCTATTTGAGAAAAATAAATTTGATATTTGTACAATTTTTTATAATCAATTTAAAAATGTAATTACACAAATTCCTCAAGAACAACAAATAATTCCTCTTAAATCTAATGAAAATAAAAAAAATTTAGTAGAAGACAATTATGAATTTGAACCAGAAGAAGATGAAATTTTGTCGAATTTATTGCCAAAAAATATTTCAACGCAAATATTTAAGGGAATGTTAGAAAATTCTGCCAGTGAACAAGGCTCAAGAATGACTGCGATGGATAGTGCAACTCGAAATGCTGGTGAACTGGTTGACAAATTAACTGTTAATTATAATAGAAGTAGACAAGCTGCCATTACAAAAGAATTAATTGAAATAATATCTGGAGCAGAAAGTTTGTAAATTATGAGCAATATAGGAAATGTAACGCAAGTTATCGGCGCAGTTGTAGACGTAAAATTTGAAAATAAATTGCCTGAGATATTAACTGCTTTGGAATGCAAAATAGGAAACAACAGATTAGTTTTAGAAGTTGCACAACACCTTGGAGAATCAAGTGTACGAACAATTGCAATGGATGGAACTGAAGGCCTTAAAAGAGGTGATCAAGTAATTGACACTGGATCTCCAATTAAAGTTCCAGTAGGACCAGAAACGTTAGGAAGAATAATAAATGTAATTGGTGAAGCGATAGATCAAAAGGGTCCAGTAAAAACAAAAGATAGTTGGCCAATTCATAGATCAGCGCCAGTTTTTACAGATCAATCAACCGAAACAGAAATTTTAGTAACTGGAATTAAAGTAGTAGATTTATTGGCACCATATGCTAAAGGAGGAAAAATTGGATTATTTGGAGGTGCTGGAGTTGGTAAAACAGTTATCATTATGGAATTAATTAATAATATTGCAAAAGCTCATGGTGGATTTTCAGTTTTTGCAGGTGTTGGTGAAAGAACTAGAGAAGGAAATGATCTTTATCATGAAATGATAGAATCTGGAGTAATCAAACCAGACGGAAAAGGCTCTAAAGCAGCATTAGTATATGGTCAAATGAATGAACCTCCAGGCGCAAGATCAAGAGTAGGTTTAACAGGTTTAACAGTGGCTGAATATTTTAGAGATCAAGAAGGACAAGATGTATTATTCTTTGTTGATAATATTTTTAGATTTACGCAAGCAGGATCAGAAGTATCAGCTCTTTTGGGCCGAATTCCATCAGCAGTTGGGTATCAGCCCACTCTTGCAACAGATATGGGTAATCTTCAAGAGAGAATTACCACTACCAACAAAGGATCTATTACATCAGTTCAGGCAATATATGTTCCTGCTGATGACCTGACAGATCCAGCACCCGCAACCTCATTTGCACACTTAGATGCAACAACGGTTTTATCAAGACAAATTGCAGAACTTGGAATTTACCCAGCAGTAGATCCATTGGATTCTACTTCAAGAATATTAGACCCTAGAATAGTAGGGGATGAGCATTATAGAGTTGCAAGAGAAGTTCAAAAAATTCTACAAACATACAAATCTCTTCAAGATATAATAGCAATTTTGGGTATGGATGAATTGTCTGAAGAAGATAAACTAACAGTGGCTAGAGCTAGAAAAATTCAAAGATTTTTATCTCAGCCATTTTTTGTAGCTGAGGTTTTTACTGGTTCACCCGGAAAACTTGTAGATTTAGAGTCAACTATTAAGGGTTTTGACTCTATATGCAAAGGTGAATATGATCATTTACCTGAAGCAGCATTTTATATGGTTGGCACAATTGAAGAAGCAGTTGAAAAAGCTGAAAAAATGGCAAAAGAAGCTGCAGCATAATGAGCAACGTCTTTAAAGTTGAAATAATAAATCCTGAAAAATATTTTTTATCAAAAGAAGATGTAACAGAGGTAGTCATTCCTGCTTTTGAAGGTGATATGGGAATTTTAAAAGATCACATATCTATAATATCCTTTTTAAGACCTGGTTTATTAAGGATTATTAACGCAAAATCCAGCGAAGAAACTTATTATGTTGAAGATGGAATAATAGAATTTAAAAATAATTGTTTATCAGTATTAACAAGTAATATTTTTGATATTAAAAAAATAGATAAAAATAAGGTAAGAGATACTTTGGTTAAAGCAGAGAAGGAAGGACAAAATCCAAACATTTCTGACCAAGCAAAATATTTAGTTAACCATAAAATCGAAGTTTTAAAATCTTTAACTCTAAATTAATTTAATATTTTCAGTACCTCTGATTTAACTTGTTTATAAACTCCAAGTTTAAAATTTACAGCTATTTTAGTTAGATCTTCTAAATCTACCCATTTCCAGTCTAAAAATTCAGGATGTTTTGTTTTTATATTAATCTCTGTTTCATTACCAACAAATCGCATAATAAACCATTTTTGTATTTGACCCTTAAATTTTCCTTTCCAAATAATACCAATTAAGTGGTCAGGCAAAATATATGTAAATTTGTCATCAATTTCTTTAATTAGTTTCACACTAACAATGCTAGTTTCTTCTTTTAACTCTCTTAATGCTGCAGTAAAAAAATCTTCACCTTTATTAATACCGCCCTGGGGCATTTGCCAAAAATTCTTAGGATTATCTATTCGTTTTGCAACAAATACTTTGTTTTCTTCATTTAATACAATAATTCCAACACCACTCCTTAGTGGTAGTTTTTTATATTTTTCTTTCATTCTTATCCGTTAAGGAGTTTAAGAGCAAAATTTAATTGATTATCAGTATCAGTGTTAATTACAAAAGCATCTGAACTTTCTTCTACCTCAATATCAGGAGTTATACCTACTTCTGATATAGATTTACCAGAAGGTAAATAATACTTTGAAATTGTTAATCTAATTGCTCCATTATTTTTTAATGGAATTATTGATTGTACTGATCCTTTGCCATAACTATTTTCGCCTATTAGAATAGCTCTTTTGTGTTCTTTTAAAGCCCCAGCTACAATTTCAGAAGCAGAAGCAGATCCATAATTTATTAATACTATTAAAGTTTTGCCATCTATAAGGTCACCTTTTTTAGAAAACCATTTTCTATTTTCTAAGCTATTTCTGCTTTTTGTTGATACAATTTCACCATAATCTAAAAAAAAATCTGAAACTCTAACAGCTTGTGACAACAAGCCTCCAGGGTTATTCCTTAAATCTAAAATGTAACCTTTAATTTTTTTATCTTTTTTAATTTCTTTAATTTTATTTTTTATCTGTTCGCTACTATTTTCATTAAATGAAGTTAGTCTTAAGTAACCAATTTTATTATCTATTATTTTTGATTTAACTGATTCAATTTCTATAATTTCTCTAGTAATGTTAAAAACTATAGCTTTTTTTTCACCCATCCTTCTAACTGTAATTTCAATATCAGTTCCAACTGGTCCTCTCATCAGATCTACCGCTTCGGCTAAAGACTTACCTTGTACTTGTGTCTCATTAATTTTTACTATGTAATCTCCTGCCTTTATTCCAATTCTAGATGCGGGCGAATTATCAATTGGTGAAATAACCTTAACAACTCCAGATTCCATTCCCACTTCAATACCTAATCCACCAAATTTTCCACTTGTTTCAGTTTGCATATTATCAAACATTTTTGGTGACATATAAGCTGAGTAAGGATCTAAAGATTGCAGCACACCATTTATAGCAGCATCTATTGCTTCACTTTGATTAACCTCATCAACATATTCTTTATTAATTTTATCTAAAACTTCGCTAAATAGATCAATTTTTTGGTAGATATCTTCTTCGTTTTTTGAAAAACTTTTATTTAAGAATAAAATTGAAAAAAAAAAAATAAATAAAATTTTTTGAAATTTAATCATATTAATATTTTTTCTTTTGGAATAAGTTCAGACCACATTTTTTCCAATTCATAAAACTTTCTTTTTTTGGGGTTAAATATATGAACAATTACGTCCATACCATCGATTAGTTTCCAATCGTTACTTTCTTTTCCCTCTATTTTACAATTTTTGATTCCACTACTTTTGAACTTTTCTAAGACTTGTTCCGATAAAGCCTGAATGTGTCTTGATGAAGTACCGCTAGCAATTATCATATAATCAGCTATAGAGCTCTTATTTTCAAGATCAATGCTTACTATATCTAGTGCTTTATTTGAATCTAAGGTATTTAAGATTATTCTTTTTAGATTAGAAATTTTATCCATTAATTATTAAAATCTTATCAAATTTTTCTCAATTTAGAAGATGAAATATTAACTTTTTTAAATTTAATAAACACTAAATTCTTTTGATTTAATCGTTTAAATGTAATTGATTTTAAAGACTTTGTTTTATAACCCTGCCTATCAAAAACAAGAATATTACATTTTTGTGAAATTGATTTCCACCTATGCCACCTATGAAAATTAATAAGATTATCAGCTCCCATTATGAAATAAAGATCTAAAATCTTGTTTTTTTTTTTTATGTAACTTATTAAATCAATTGTTTTATTGGATTTAATTTTATTTTCGTAAAATCTAATTTTTATAAATTTATTTAAACCAATTATTTTCTTTGCAAATTTAATTCGAATACTTAATTTTGTTTTGCTTTTTTTTTTAAAAGGATTTTTTTCTGTTATTGCCCAGATAATATAATTAAGTTTATATTTTTGTTTTGCTTGTTTTGAAATTTCCAAATGACCTTTATGAGGTGGATCAAAAGTTCCTCCTAATATTCCAATTTTTTTATTATTTTTTTTAAATAGCTTTTGCAAAAAATTATTTCCTTATTTGTCCATTTCCTTCCAAAATATATTTATAAGTAGTAAGTTGATCAAGACCGATTGGCCCTCGTGGATGAAGTTTACCTGTTGATATGCCAACCTCGGCACCAAATCCAAATTCTCCACCATCGGCAAATTGTGTCGATGCATTATGAATTGCTATAGAACTTTTAATGTTTAAAAGAAATTTTTTAGCAGTTTTTTTATTTTTTGTGACTATCGAGTCAGTATGAGAAGAACCGTATTTATTTATGTGATCAATAGCTTCACTTACACCATTTACACTTTTTACTGAAATTATTGGAGAAAGATATTCTGTCACCCAGTCTTTTTCTCTTGCAATTTCTATTTTTTCAGAAATAAATTTTTTTATTGTTTTATCTCCTACAATTTTGCATCCTAAATTTCTTAGTTGATCCAATATTGGTTTGCAGTGAGTTTTTAGACACATTTTATCAATTAATAAAGTTTCTGCTGCTCCACAAATACTAACATTTCTCATTTTTGAATTTTTTACAACTTTAATTGCAGTACTTAGGTCTGCATCTTTGTCTACGAAGACATGACATAAACCTTCGTAATGTCCGATGATTGAAACCGAAGATTTTTCTAAAACTTTTTTGACTAATCCTTTGCCTCCTCTAGGAATAATTAGATCTATAGAATTTTTCATTTCAGATAGAAGATAATCAACATGGCTTCTATTTTTACTTTCGACAAATTGAACACAATTTTCATCACATTTTTTCTTTTTTAGAGCTCTTTTAAAAAGTTTAGCTAAAATTTTATTAGAATGAAATGCTTCTGAACCTCCACGTAAAATTACTACATTTCCACTTTTAAAACATAAAGCAGAAACATCAGACGTAACATTTGGTCTACTTTCATAAATTATACCAATTATGCCAATTGGTATCGATACTCTTTTAATAACCAAACCATTTGGTCTTTTCCAAAGAGATAAAGTTTTTCCTACAGGATCTTTAAATTTTATGATTTTTTTTATTGCACTTCTAATTTGTGTAATTTTTTTACTATTTAATTTAAGCCTATCAATCATACTATCTTTAATTTTTTTAGACATTGCATTAGATATGTCTTTTTTGTTCGCATTTAAAATTAATTGTTCGTTCGTTCTCAGGTAATGGCTAAATTGTTTTAAAACAGAGTTTTTCTTATTAATATTTAAGTTAGATAAATTCAAAGAAGCAATTTTTGCTTTTTCACCTATTTTTTGCATGTATGAATTTTTTGTCATTTTTTAAACTTTTACCAAGTCATCTTTATGAATAATTTCTTCTCTACTAGAATATCCTAATATATTTTTTATTTTGCTGCTATGAGAACCTTTTATTTTTTCAATTTCAATCGAAGAGAACGATGTTAAGCCACGAGCACATTCAACATTATTCTGATCTTTGACTAGAATATGGTCTCCCTTTTCAAAGATACCGTTGATTTTTTTAACTCCTGCCGGCAATAAACTTTTTCCATTACTGATTGCTTTTATTGCTCCATGATCGATAATTATTTCGCCTTTAGGAGCAACCGATCCGATTATCCACTGCTTCCTTGCGTCAAGTTTAGAAATTTTTGGTAAAAACCAAGTGCATTTTTGATTTTCATTTATTTTTTTTATTGGATTTTTATGAGATCCACTTGTTATAACCATATAACATCCAGATAGCTGACAAATTTTTGCAGCCTCAATTTTTGTTTTCATACCTCCAGATCCATAAATATTTTCTGCTTTGGATGCGTATCTTTTTATATTTTCATCTATTTTTTTAACAACTTTAATTAACTTTGTTTTTTTATTTTTTTTTGGATTATCAGTGTAAAGTCCATCAACATCAGATAATAAAATTAAACAATCGGCACTAATTATTTGTGATACTCTTGCTGCTAACCTGTCATTATCCCCATATTTTATTTCAGTTGTTGCAGTAGTGTCGTTTTCGTTAACTATTGGGACAATGTTCATTGTTAGTAAATTATCAATAGTTCTTCTTGCATTTATTGATCGTCTTCTTTGTTCTGTATCATCTAGAGTTAAAAGAATTTGAGATATTTTTATATTTAATTTCTTAAATAGATTTTGATATAAATTCATTAACTCTATTTGGCCAATAGATGCTACAGCTTGGCTTTTATCAAGTTTTAATTTTTTTTTATTTAAATTTAATTTTTTGCATCCAAGTGCAATCGAGCCAGAGCTAATAATAATGACATTTTTTTTTTCAT
>CACJGR010000010.1 GCA_902592985.1 uncultured Pelagibacteraceae bacterium
GAAAAAGAAAGCTAAAAAGAAAAGACAAAAGAAGAAAAAGAAAGCTAAAAAGGTCCAAGTCCCAGTCTCTGGAGGACTATAGCCCTTAAAAACTTAGTCAAGTTTTATTTACTTTAATTATATTCTGGTTAAATTCTATATGTGAAATCTTTATTAATTAAATATAAGAACTATTTAATTTTTTTAATATTACTATTTTTTTTAATAGTTTTAAAATCAATAAATCCAAGTTTTATAAAATCAATCTCTTTTCTAAGTTTTGATTTATATCAAAAAGTCTTTCCCCTACAAAAAAGTGAATCTGAAGTAATTATTATAGATATTGATGAAAAAAGTTTAGTTAAGTTTGGTCAATTTCCATGGAGTAGATCTGTTTTTGCACAGATTATTGAAAAAGTAAATGCAACCGATCCGAAAGCAATTGGACTTGATATTTTTTTCCCTGAAAAAGATAAACAATCACCTGATCAAATTATTAAATCTTATAAAATAATACCCCAGTCTGTTATTGATTTACTTAAGGTTAAAAGTCATGATGAAATATTTAGAGAACAGTTAGATTTATCCAAATCTGTATTAGCAGTTTTAGGTAGTCATGTCCCTTCTCATGGAAGTCATTACAGAAAGGCAAAAGCAAGATTTCTTTCAAAAGGAGGTGACCCTAAAGAATTTACTTATAATTATCCTTACTCAATAGGATCACTTGAAAAATTAGAAAAAAGTGCAAAGGGATTAGGCTCTATTTCTTTTTTAGACCAAACTGACGGTATTATTAGATCGCTACCATTAATTGTTCGTTTTCAAGATGATTTGTTTCCTACAATGGGACTTGAGATGGTACGCGTAGGTTCAAATCAAAAAAATCTATTCATAGAAATAAACGAAGTTGGGATTAGTAAAATAAATTCTAGACCACATAAGATTTTTTCGGATCCAAATGGAGTTATTTGGATTAGATATAAAAAATCATTAAAAAGCCAATATATTTCAGCAAGTTCAGTTTATGAAGGAAAATTTGATGAAAAAAGATTTAAAAATAAATATGTATTAATTGGTGCATCAGCACAAGGTTTGTTTGATTTAGTTAAAACCCCCTTAGGAGGGTCTACGATTCCTGGGGTTGAGGTGCATGGAAATGTAATTGAAAATATTTTAGATCAATCTTATCTTATTCGAAATCCAAACACTTATATATTTGAATTATTATTTTCAATTATAGTTGCTTGTGCTACTTTTATTTTCTCACAAAATATAAAACCAAAGTATAGTTTATCAATATTTTTTGGAAGTTTAATTACAGTAATTGTAATTGGTTTTAGTATTTTTTTATTTAGATCAGAACTTGTAGATATTAGTTATCCTATATTTGTGCTCACAATTACTTTTTTAACTGGACTTTATTTTAGATTTGTAGAAGAAAATCGAATTGCAATAGAAAATTTACAAAAAGAAGCAAAATTACTAAAAGAGAGAGAACTTGCAGGTGAGGTACAAAAAAGTTTATTTCCAGACATATCAAAATTTGAAAATTTTATCTATGCAATAAATGTTCCAGCAAGAGATGTGTCTGGAGATTATTTTGATGTAGTTAATGTAAATAAAAGTGAATACTTTTTTACACTAGCCGATGTATCTGGAAAAGGCATTAAAGCAGGAATGTATATGGCTAAAGCATCTTCAATATTCAGAACACTTTCAAATTTATCATATCCACTAGAAAAGGTTGTTTTTGGTGTAAACAATGAACTAGTTGAAGCAAAATTTAAAGGAATGTTTGTTACAGCAGTATTTGGTAAATTTAATATAGATACTAATTATATTACTTTTGTAAATGCTGGTCATGAAAGCATTATGGTTTTTGATAGAAAAAAAAATTTTGAATTTATAAAATCTGAAATGCCACCAATAGGCATTATAAAGTATTTCTCTGAGTCTATGGTAAAATCAAAAACTATGAATTTAAAGGAAAAAACCTTTGTAGTTTACACCGACGGTGTCACTGAGGGTTATTTAAAAAATGGACAAGAACTTGGCGTAAAAGGAGTTCAAAGAATAGTAACAGAACTAGAAAATGTTACCCCAAAAAATATAATAGATTCTATTGAAAGGGAACTTAATTGGGGTACAGTAAAATTAAGAGATGATATAACTTGTTTAGCTTTAGATTTTAAAAACACCGAATTAGTTCAATTAAAAAAGGAAAAAAAATAAGAAAATAAAACCGATGGATGAAGTTATATCAAAAATAACTCAGAATGTAGACACGCTTTGGGTCATAGATTGTGCAATCTTAGTTTTTATCATGCAGGCAGGATTTATGTGTATGGAAAGTGGCCTTTCAAGGCATAAGAATAGCATTAACGTTGCATTAAAAAATGCTGCTGATTTTGGTGTTTCTGTGGTGATGTTTTGGATATTGGGTTTTGGTTTTATGTTTGGAAAAAGTTTTAATGGTTTTATTGGAACAGATTTATTTTTCTTTTCTACTAATATTTCACAATATCAAACATATTTTGTATTTCAGGCAATGTTTGTAGCTACTGCTGCAACAATTATATCTGGCGCTGTAGCTGAAAGATTAAAATTTATTGGATATTTAGTTATAACTGTTTTTTCTACAGGACTTATTTATCCAATAGTAGGACATTGGGCTTGGTCATCAGGTTATCTTGGAGAAGCAATGAACAAGGGTTGGCTAGCTAGCCAAGGCTTTGTTGATTTTGCGGGCAGTACAATTGTTCATTCTGTAGGAGGCTGGATTGCACTCGCTGCGGTAATAATATTAGGACCTAGAATCGGAAAATTTTCAGAAGCTAACAAAGGAAAATTTACTGGATCAAGTTTTCCTTTAGCTGTACTTGGAACTTTAATTCTTTGGTTTGGATGGTTTGGTTTTAATGGTGGAAGCAACGGAGCAATGGATGAAGCAGTTCCACTTATTTTAATTAATACTTTTTTAGCGGCAGCCTTTGGATTGTTAACAGGTTTAGTTGGTTCTTTTTTAATTCACAAAAAACCAGATCCTTTTTATGTTGTTTTAGGTCCACTTGCTGGCTTAGTTTCAATTACAGCTGCGTGCAACTCTGTAACTTCAATATTGGCAATTATTATTGGTGTCATTGGAAGTATTATCGCAATGATAACAACAGAAATTTTAAATAAGTTTGAAATTGATGATGTTGTTGGCGCAATACCTGTACATTTAGCAGCAGGGATTTGGGGAACACTTGCGGTAGGTATTTTTTCAGACTTGGAAATACTTGGAACAGGTTTAGCAAGGTTTGAGCAAATTAAAATTCAATTAGTTGGAATTATATCAATAGGTTTATTTTCATTTATTATTTCATTTATATTATTAAAAATTTTAAATTATTTTTATCCTTTAAGGGTCAGCCCTCTTCACGAAGAGTTAGGACTTAATATAGCCGAGCACGGTGCTGTTTCTGTTGAACATGATTTAATTACTGTTTTGGACAAACAATCGGCTAGTGGAGATCTTAAAATTAGAGGTCCACAAGATCCATTTACTGCAGGAGGTGTTATCGGACTTTATTATAATAAAATGATGGATAAATTAGAATCGAGTGAAGCTGAAAAAAACAAATGGAGAAGTAGAATTTCTAAAGAAATAGAGTTAGCTGTAAAAGTCCAAGAAAATTTTATACCTAAAAGAAATCTAGAAAATTATCCAGTAAAAGGAATAAATATTCCAGCAAGAGAAGTATCAGGAGACTTTTTTAGCTTTTATCCCAATAACGAAAACATTTATTTTATAATTGCAGATGTTGCTGGTAAGGGTATTCACGCTGGAATGGTAATGGCGAAAGCTTCTACTTTATTTGAAGTTTTGTCTCAAGGCAAAGTGGATTTAGACGAAATGGCTTTTCATATGAACAACGATTTGTTCAATACTAAAACTGGTGGAATGTTTGTAACTGGAATTATTGGAAACTACGATATAATTTCTGAGGAAATAAAATGGGTAAATGCAGGCCACCAGCCAGCATTAATTAGGCACACAAAAGGTAATTTTGAAGAGTTTGAATCTAAGTCGCCACCTTTAGGAGTTATTTTTCAAAAAAATAAATCAGTTTACCAAGTTACTAAAAAAAGTTTAAATGGTAATCGATTTTATTCATTTACAGATGGTCTATCTGAAAGTTTAGATAAAAATAATGAAGAGGTAGGAATTGAAGGAAGTAAAAAAATAATAAATAAAAATTTTAATTCTAGTTTAGCAGATGAATTAGATAATATATCCAAAGAAGTTATAAGTAATTCAAGTAAAGATAAACTTGATGATGATTTGACAATTTTGACTATTGGAAAATAATAAAGCATTTTTAACCTGACAATCCTCAATGACAGCTAATTAAAATGACCTAAAATGGTCATAAAATAGCTTTAAGTGGATTATTTATTTTGTTTTAATGAATATTATATTAATAGTCATATTGGGGAGATATGAAAAAAAGTATTTTATTAATAATTGCTTTAGTATTTTTAAATGCGTGCGCAGAATATACCGCGCTGGTTGGTCCTAGTTACACATTGGCTAAGTCAGGTAGTTATATGCAAGGCGGTACTTCATATGCTTCATCATATTTAATTAAAAAAGCAACAGGCCAATCTCCAGGCGAACATGTAACATCTTTAGTTAGAAAAAATAAAAATATTGATTCTCTTTTTGTTAAAAATGAAAATGTTGATGTTAGAGAATGCGATATCATTCATTCTTCATCTTTAAATGAAATTTTTTTTGATACTTTAGATGAGATTGATTGTCTTCGAGACCCATTTAGTATTTTTCAATAAAATAAACATTAAAAAAATATATTTAAATACAATTTATAATTGAGTGTGCTGAACTTGTTGATAGAAACATCAGCTTAGATGATTTAGTTATTATAAAACTAGAAATGGACAAAAATTTAAAAATTGGGATTATTGGAGCTGGCATTCAAGGTGTTTGTAATGCATTGTTTCTACAGAAAAATGGTTATCATGTAACACTATTTGATAAAGATGAACCAGGTAATCTTTCAGCATCTTACGGAAACGCTGGGCATTTTTCTCCTTATGCCTCTATTCCTTTAAACAGACCTGATATTTTAATAGATGTTCCTGCAATGTTGTTAAGTTCATCAGGACCACTTGCATTGAAATGGAATTATGTTCCTAAAATGATTCCTTGGTTTATAAAATTTTTAAAAAATTGTAGTACAAAAAATATGATGCATACTGCTAAATATATGCACCAAATACTAGATTTAGCTTTACCTTCATATGATGAACTATTTGAGGAGATTGATTTGTCCGGATTAGTAGAAAATAAAGGCATTATGTATATTTGGAATGATCAAAATCTTAAAAGCAGAGAATTAGAAATCAATATTAGAAATGAAATAGGGGCAGAACAACAATTGTTAAACCAAAAAGAAATTCATGATCTAGAACCAAACATAAAAAAAATTTATCATGCAGGAGTTTTTTATAAAAAAGCCAGACATGCAAGAAATCCAAAAAAAATACTTTTAAAATTATTTGATCTTTTTCTAAAAAAAGGTGGAAAATTTTTAAAATTAAATATTCAAGACATTACATTTCAAAATGAAAACCCAACTTTAAAATCTGAAACTCAACAATTTATCTTTGATAAAATTGTAATTGCTTGTGGTGCTTTTTCTAAAAAATTGACTGATAAGTTAGATGAAAAAATTCCATTAGACACAGAACGAGGTTATCATATTCATTTTAAGGGTTGTGATCATCTAATTTCTCGTCCTGTTGTATTTCAGAACAGAGGTTTTGGCATGACGCCTATGGAACAAGGATTAAGAGTTGTAGGAACCGTAGAATTTGGTGGTTTAGAAAATCCACTAAGTAAAGGTAGAATAAAAAATTTAATAAATAATGCTAAATATTTGTTAGATGGATTACCAGAGCACGAAGATGAGTGGTTAGGTTTTAGACCAACATTACCAGACTATTTACCAGTTATAGGCCCTTCAAAAAATTATAAAAATCTATTTTATTCATTTGGTCATCACCATCTTGGATGGACATTGGCAGCAATTTCAGGAAAAATCATTTCCAATATGATTGCTGACAAAAAAACTAATTTAAATTTAGAACCTTATAGTTCTAAAAGATTTTAATACATAGTGAAAAATAATAATAATTTAGCATATTTGTTGCTAATTTTAACGACACTTTTTTGGTCAGGAAATTTTATTGTGGGTAAAGCCGCAAGCATTTATGAAATTCCTCCTTTTTCTCTTAATTTTTATAGATGGTTTTTTGCTTGCTTAATTTTAATGCCTTTTACAATTAAAGAATTAATTAAGAAAAAAGATTATATCTTTACTAATATTACTTTTTTTATAATTTTGGGAATAACCAGCATTACAATATTTAATTCAATTGTTTATTATTCTTTATATTACACGCAGGTAATAAGCGGAGTTTTAATGATTTCAACAATTCCAGTGTGGATTATATTCATTTCATCGTTATTAAATATTGAAAAAACAAATATTTTTCAAATATTTGGTGTAATTTTGTCTCTAATTGGCGTTATATTTATAATTAGCAAAGCAGATATTGATTTATTAAAAAATTTAAAATTTAATAAAGGTGACTTAACAATGATAGTTGCGATGTTTTCTTGGGCAATTTATTCATCTCTTTTAAAGAAAAAAAAATATGAAGTATCTCAAATTACGTTACTTCAAATTGTCATAATTTGTGGATTGATATTTTTAATTCCAATTTATTTCATAGAAATGAATATGGGGCACGTAATTAAACTAGGCAAGCCATTTTATTTAACTTTAAGTTACGTAGTAATTTTTCCAGGACTTGCTTCATTCTTTTTTTGGATTAAAGGTATTGCTTTAATCGGCGCAAATAGAGCTGGAGTTTTTTTGCATTTGATGCCAATTTTTGGAGCAATAATGGCGATGATAATATTTGGCGAAAAATTTATGTTTTATCATTTTCTTGGAGCAATATTTATTGTTGCTGGCATAACTCTTTCAAACAAAAAAAACTATTAAAAAAAATAATAATGACTAACAATAAAAAATTAACTGCTGAACAAAAATTAGTTTTATTTGAAGAAAAAACTGAGCCACCAGATTCTAGCAAATTAAATAATGAAAAACGAGAAGGTAGTTATCACTGTGTAAATTGTGGAGTAAAGTTGTTTGATTCAAAAACAAAATATGAAAGCGGATCAGGTTGGCCATCTTTTTTTAAATCTTTACCGGATGTTTTTGAAACAAAAACAGACCACCTTTTAGGTTATGCTAGAACAGAATATCATTGCAAAAACTGTGGGGGCCACCATGGCCATATATTTGATGATGGGCCACAACCTACAGGAAAAAGATATTGCAATAATGGTATTTGCTTGATTTTTAAGAAAAAAAATTAATTTTTTTATTTTACAATAAATATATTATTTTATAAATTTATATATAATTAATTTTTTTAATCACCAGATAAGTTCATTTAAAAAAATTAATAACTTTTTTGGTTATGAAAAAATTAATTAACAAAATACTTTACTTAAAAATAATCATTTTATTTGTAATTCCATTTACACCCATAAATGCAGCCGAACCAGAAGCTATCGTAATACGCGATGTAAACAAAAAAATTTCAGAAAAGGTTGCAGGTTGGATACCTGGTGAAGGACATAGCGAAGCTTCAATTGATCTTCGTGATGAAGGTAATCCAGAGTTTTCAATCTTAGCTGTAAGAGATATTACACCTCAAACTAACTCAAATTTATTTACACAATTTAGTCTTCACAATACCGAAGTAGATAGTAATAATCGATTGATTGGAAATATTGGACTTGGTTATAGATTTTTAAGTTCGGATAAATCTACAATGTTTGGTGCAAATTCATTTCTTGATCAAGACCTTGGAGAAAATCATAGAAGGGCAAGTATTGGTTTTGAGGCAAAAAAATCAATTTTAGACTTTACATACAATGAGTATTTCAAACTAACAAACCAAAGGCTTCCAGATGGTGTGAAGGAACAAGTATTAAGTGGCAGGGAATATAATCTTAGTTCACAAGTTCCACATATGCCGTGGATGACATTTAATTTACAAGGATATTATTGGAAAAATGAAAAAGCCTCAAACGACACAAAAGGAAATGTTTATTCTTTAGAAATGATGTTAAATCCTTCTTTGCAATTAGATTATAGTCTTGACGATTCTAATAGCGCTGGTTCAGAAGACGAACAGTGGTTTAACCTTACATTTTTATATCCACCAAAAGAAACAAAACCAACTATGGCCGATGGATTTCTTTCAAATGAAACATTTGTAAAAGCAAATATGGAAGAAAAGTTAAAAGAAAAAGTTAGAAGAAACAATGATCTTGTTGTTGAGATACAAGGAGCGGTAATATTAACTAAGAAATAAAATTATGCTAAGTAAATTTAAAATATTAACTATATTTTTTTTGATTTTTAGTTCATTTACAACAGAATCATTTTCAAGAGATGGTACAGGGGCAGCAACACAGTACGAAGTTACTGTATACAGAGTTTGGCTTTGTGAAGATGGAAGCACTACAAGCAATTGTTTAAATAAAACATTAGTTTCTGACGGCAATACGAAAACTGTAGACATAGCAGCTACTACAGCTGGGGCTGCAGCAGCCAGCATGGGAAGTTTGGGCAAAGCAAACGTTGGAACAAAATATACTTACGTTCAAGTTGAGATGGATAGAGGAATGACAATTACTGGTACGGATGGAGATTGCGTAACATCTGGCAGTGGTTCACTTACAGCTTTTGCAGCTGGAAAGGCTTCAGGTAATACTCCTGCTTCAGTTACACTATATGTTCCAGGCACAGACACACAAGGAGCAACAATGGATAATAATATTAATGGTTATAGATCTTCTGATGGAAGAACATCAGCAGCTGCAACTGTTGAAGATGATGATAATTATATTTGGTGGAGAGGAGTTATAGCTAATAACGGTGTAATATTGAAACAAGGACAAATCCCAACTTTAAAAATAGCATTTGGTGTTGCAGATGCAGTTGAGGGAAATCATGCAACTTGCACTAATGCTCATATGAACGCAGGAAAACCTGAAGTATCTATATCCTTTCAGTAATTTATTTTAATAAACTTTCTAGTTTTTTTTCTTTTTCTAAAGCTCTTAATTCTTCATAACCACCTACATGATAATCATCAAAAAATATTTGCGGAATAGTTTTTTTACCATTAGATTTTTTTAACATCTCATCCATTTTGCCTTCTTCAAGCGCAATGTTTATTTCTTTATAAACAATATTGTTTCTAGTTAACAATCTTTTAGCAGCTTCACAATAACCACACATAGGACCCATGTAGACAGTAACGTTTTTCATATTTTTATATATAGCTGCTTTTATTAAAATTATCTCATTTATTTTTATTTAGTAATTTCAAAATTAAACAAAATTTCAATATATTCAAAAAAACCCATTTTGACCAATTTCATTATTTTCTATATTTTTTAAATCAAAAAATTTTGACTGTGACTTTTTTTCACGAAAATTCCTTGAATTTTAAAAAAATGGTTAATGCATTTTTTGCTCTTGTTGATATTATAGAGCTTAGATAGTCCTATCTAGCCATCTTTAGCTCTCGGTTTTTTAGGACTATCCTTTCTTATAAAAAAATTCTAAATATATTATTCAACCATGAAATTAGGTTTTATAGGAACAGGAAAAATAACATCAGCGGTAGTCGCTGGTATATGTGGATCAAAAATACCTTTTAACAAAATATTCTTGTCCCCTAGGAATAGAAATATTGCAAAAAAACTTAAAAGAAAATTTAAAAAAATAATAATTGCAAAAAATAATCAAGAAATAGTTAATTCCTGTAACTGGATTTTTTTGGCAGTTACTCCACCCGTAGGTGACAAAATTATTAAATATTTAAAATTTAAATCAAATCAAACTGTCATTAGTTTTATTTCGACAATGACTTTGCCTCAACTTAAAAAAACCATTAAAGTAAAAGCAAAAATTGTAAGAGCTATACCATTACCACCAATTTCTTTAAGAAAAGGACCAGTGCCAATTTTTCCACCAAATAAAAAAGTTAAAAACTTTTTTAATAAGCTCGGAACAACTGTTGAAATTACAAATGAAAAACTTTCAAAAAATTTTTGGTCTACTTCAGGAATGATGGCACCATTTTATGAATTATTAAGCACAACTTCTAATTGGTTAGTTAAACGTGGTGTTAAAAGAGATAAAGCTCAAAAGTATATTACTTCTCTTTTCGTTGCTTTATCTGAAGATGCAGTTGTTAATTCTAAAAAAAATTTAAAACACTTAGTAAAAGAATCCCAAACTCCAAGAGGACTTAACGAACAAGGAGTTAAAGAACTAAGAAAGGCTGGATTCTATAGATCAACTGAAAAAACATTAAATAGTATTCTTAAAAGATTAAACAAAGTATAGTTTTTCTATGCAGTCAGATTCAAATATTCTGCAAATAGATAATCTTTCGAAATATTTTGGAGGTTTAGCTGCTGTATTAGATTGTTCTTTAAGAATTAAAAGAGGATCTATTACAGGAATAATTGGTCCTAATGGTTCAGGAAAAACAACTTTATTTAATTTAATTGCTGGAAATTTAAAAACTTCTAAAGGAGCAGTTTTATTTAACAATGAAAATATTACCGATATTCCTTCTTATGAATTATTTTCGAAAGGTTTACTTAGAACTTTTCAAATTGCTCATGAATTTACAAATTTAACTGTACTTGAAAATTTAATGATGGTTCCTGGAAATCAATCAGGAGAAAATCTTGTAAATGCTTTACTTAAACCAACATTAATTAAAAAAGAAGAAGAACAAGTAAAACAAAAAGCTTTTGAAGTAATAGAATTTTTAAATCTTAAACATCTTGCCAATGAACTTGCAGGCAATTTATCAGGAGGACAAAAAAAACTACTTGAACTTGGAAGAACCATGATGGTGGATGCAAAATTAGTTTTATTAGATGAAGTGGGAGCTGGAGTTAATCGAACTTTATTAAAAGATATAGGAACTGCAATTTTAAGATTAAATAAAGAACAAGGTTATACCTTCTGTATGATTGAACATGACATGGATTTTATAAGTCGATTATGTGATCCAGTTATTGTAATGGCCGAAGGTTCAGTTTTATTTGAAGGAACGCCAGATGAAGTTAAAAAAAATGAAAAAGTAATTGAAAGCTATTTAGGTCGTGGTTCAAAATCAAAAGAAGGAGATAGTTAGTGGCTTTTTTTGAAGGAAATCAAATGACCGGAGGTTACGGAAATGGTCCTAATATAATTAACTCTTGCTCAGTCAATGTTAACAAAGGAGAGATTGTTGCAATTTTAGGCCCTAATGGTGCTGGCAAATCTACAGCAATGAAGGCAATGCTTGGTTTGCTCAATTTAAAATCTGGAACAATTAAAATTGATGGAAAAGATATTTCAAAATTGTCTCCTCAAGACAGAGTTAAACAGGGCATTTCTTTTGTGCCGCAAACTAGAAATGTTTTTACAGGATTAACTGTTAGAGAAAACTTAGAAATCGGTGCATTTTTAAGAAATGAAGATTTAGATAAAGTTGTCAAAGAAATTTATGAGCTGTTCCCAATATTAAGTGAAAAAAAAACACAATTAGTTGGAGAATTATCTGGAGGACAAAGACAACAAGTAGCTTTAGGTAGAGCATTAATGATTAAACCTTCTGTGCTTATGTTAGATGAACCAACAGCAGGAGTATCACCAATAGTAATGGATGAATTATTTGAGCATATACTAAAAGTTAAAGAAACAAATGTTGCAATTTTAATGGTTGAACAAAATGCAAAACAAGCACTGAGCATATCAGATAGAGGCTATGTATTAGTTACAGGAGAAAACAAATTTTCTGGAACAGGAAAAGAATTATTAAATGACCCAGAAGTGAGAAGATCTTTTTTAGGAGCTTAATATGGATTTTATCAATTCAATAGTGTTATTACTAAATTATATATTTGTTCCCGCTCTTGCTTATGGTTCACAGCTAGCACTTGGAGCAATTTTTGTAACCTTAATTTATGGAATTTTAAGGTTTGCAAATTTTGCAACAGGAGACATGATGTCTTTCGGCACAATGGTTGCAATTTTGTTTACCTGGTATTTTCAATCACTTGGAATAAGCTTAGGAGTATTACCAACAGCTCTACTTGCCATTCCTCTTGCCGTTGTTTTTATGGTTTTATATATGCTGACTGTTGACAAATTTGTTTTTAGTTATTATCGCATAAAAAAAAGTCCCCCAGTTCAACTGGCCATGGTTAGTATTGGTGTAATGTTTGTGACACAAGCAATAGTTAGAATAATTATTGGTCCTTTTGATAGAAGATTTTTTGATGGTGAAAAATTTATAATAAAAGCTAATCAATTCAAAGAAATGACAGGATTAAACGAAGGATTAACAATTAAATCAACACAAGTGTTAACAATATTTTTAACTATAGCGGTTGTTTCAATATTATTTTGGTTTTTAAATAAAACTAAAACAGGAAAAAGTATGCGTGCATATTCAGATAATGAAGATTTGGCTTTATTATCCGGAATTGATCCCAAAAGAGTAGTAATGATTACTTGGATGATTGCAGGAATTTTAGCAACTATTGGTGGCGTTTTATATGGTTTAGATAAAAGTTTTAAACCATTTACCTATTTTAATAATATGTTGCCAATATTTGCAGCAGCAATTGTCGGAGGAATTGGAAATCCTTTTGGCGCTTTTTTAGGAGGGTATGTAATAGCTTTTTCAGAAATATTTTTAACTTATGCTTATAAAAAGTTTTTTATGTATGTGCTTCCTGAAAGCATGGAGCCCAATTCTTTAATTCAATTATTATCAACTGATTATAAGTTTGCAGTCTCCTTTTCAATTTTAGTAATCGTTTTATTATTTAGACCCTCAGGCATTTTCAAAGGAAAAATTTTATGAAGCAATATGCTAATGTAATAACTGCTTACGCAATTATGATAGGTCTAATCATATTGGTGGGAATTTTTCAATCATGGAACATTGCATTTTCTATACTTAATTTATGCTTAATTTCTGCAGTAATGACCATGGGTGCAAATATTCAGTGGGGTTATGCTGGTTTAATTAATTTTGGAATTATGGGCTATACGGCTCTAGGTGGATTAGCAGCTGTCTTAGTTTCGGTTCCACCTGTTAGAGAAGCTTGGCAAGTAGGTGGCCTTAGCATGCTGTTTTGTCTTTTTGTGATTATCTTGATTGTTTTTAGTGTTCGTTACGTTCTAAAAAATTTTCAAAAATCAAAAAGAAAAAATATCTACATAGCAGCAATAATTGTTACTGGTTTAATTATTTTAAGAATAGTTTCTGGTCCAGCCATTCATTCTATTGAAGCAGTTGAACCTGCTAAAACCGGTTTTTTGGGAGGTTTAGGATTACCAATTATATTTTCGTGGATTGTGGGAGCTTTTTTTGCAGCAGGTTTAGCATATATTATCGGTAAAGTTGCGTTAGGACTTAGAGCTGATTATTTGGCTATAGCCACACTATTAATTTCCGAAATTGTAATAGCAGTTATTAAACATGAAGATTGGTTAGCAAGAGGAGTCAAAAATGTAATTGGGCTAAAAAGACCAGTTCCTTACGAAGTTAATCTTCAAAGTGAACAATGGTTTATTGATTTAGTTGCAAAGTGGAATAGAGGAGTTTTAGATTTAATTTCAACAGCAGAAGAAAAGCAAGCTGCACTGTCTCAATTAGTAATCGAGTCATCTTCTGTGTTTGTGAAAATTTGTTACTCCGGACTTTTTTTAATTGTAGTAATAATTCTATTAATTATTACACAAAAAGCACTTTATTCTCCTTGGGGAAGAATGATGCGAGCTATAAGAGATAACGAAGAAGCTGCGAATGCCATGGGAAAAATGGAGTATCACTTAATGAAATGGGAATGTTTGATGTAAGATCATTTTTGAAAAATGAAAAGATAAAGAATGGTTTTCATTATCCAGTTTCTATATCTTTAAGAGGAAAATCTATTGCAGGATATTTTATAAATCATCACATTGCTCATGCTGCATCATGTTACTATAGTTCAGGTTTTCAAGATTCAGCTATAATTACACATGATGGTTTTGGTAATGGTTTTGGTTATCACAGTGGTCTTGTACTATATGGGAGGGATAATAATCTATACCCATTATCACCTAACCATCTTTCAATTGGTTCGTTATATAAATCTGTTGCTATAATGTTAAATTTAGGTGGTTTTGGAGAAGGAAAATTAATGGGACTTGCACCTTATGGAAAGCCCCATTTTTTCCATCAGGGTTTTGTAGAAAATTGGTTTGGTGTAGGACGACGTTTTAAGAATGTTAATCAACTTAACTTATGGAAAGAATATTGTCGTAACACTGCTAAGGATATGGGCTATAATATGGATTTTTTGGGTAATAAAGATAAAATTACCGATCCAATAAATACAGATATTGCTGCAAGTACACAAAAACTTTTTGAAGAATGTTATCTTTATGCAGTGAACATGACTCGTAGTTTGCTATCAAGGAGCGGAATAAACACAAATAACTTATGCTTAACTGGTGGTACGGCTCTTAATTGTCCTTCCAACAGCAAGATATATAATGAAGGACCGTTTAAAAATTTATTTATTGAAGCTTCTTGTTCTGATGATGGCCTTGCAATTGGCAGTGCACTTTACTTATATCATCATATAAAAGGTAATAAACTTTCTTTAAAAACTAACAATACATTTATTTCACCATATTTTGGAAGAACAATAAAAGAGAATGAAATTGTAGAAGCCTTAAGGATATTTGAAAGCAAAATAATTTATAAAAAAATTAATGATAGTGCGATGCAAGCAGCTCATGATGTTTTTGGTAATAAAGTTATTGCCTGGTATGAAGGTAAAAGTGAAATCGGGCCACGTTCTCTTGGACATAGATCCTTAATATCTAATCCAACATATAAAGATAATTGGAAAAGAGTTAACAAAATAAAACACCGTGAGTGGTGGAGACCATTTGCACCATCAGTATTAGAGGAAGAAGCTGATAAGTGGTTTGAAAATATGCCTTTTCCATCTCCTTATATGCTATTTACTGGAAAAGTAATAAATCCAGATAAAATTCCTGCAATTACACATGTAGATAATTCATCACGAATACAAACAGTTAATAAGTCTTCTGGCCAATATTACCAAATGATAAAAGAATTTTATAAACTGTCTAAAGTTCCACTAGTTATGAATACGTCATTTAACGGTCCTGGTGAGCCAATAATTGAAACTCCAAAGGAGGCTCTAAACTTTCTTTTAAATACCGAACTAGATGTATTATATATAGATGGATATAAGGTTCAAAGGAGGAGCTAATAATACTTATAAAATCCCAAAAAATATTGTCGATCAAGAAAAAACTAACTATAGTGATTTTATAAAAATGAAATTCAAAAAATAGTGTTTACAATTGAAAGCATTTGATGGCAAAATTTGATAAGAAAAAATTACCGAGCAGACATACATCATTAGGTCCAGATAAAGCTCCTCATAGATCATTCTATTATGCTATGAACTTAAAAGAAAAAGATGTAGCAAAGCCTTTTGTTGGAGTTGTATCTACATGGAATGAAGCAGCACCTTGTAACATAGCATTAATGAGACAAGCTCAATCTGTTAAGAAAGGTGTAAAAGCCGCAGACGGTACTCCAAGAGAGTTTTGTACTATAACTGTAACTGACGGTATTGCTATGGGTCATGAGGGAATGAAATCTTCATTGATTTCTAGAGAGATTATAGCAGATTCAGCCGAACTTACTGTAAGAGGTCATTGTTATGATGCATTAGTTGGTGTAGCTGGTTGTGATAAATCTTTACCAGGATTAATGATGTCTATGGTTCGATTGAATGTTCCAAGTGTATTTATTTATGGCGGATCAATATTACCAGGAAGATTTAATGGTAAAGATATAACTGTAGTAGATGTTTTTGAAGGTGTCGGAAAACACTCAGCAGGAAAAATTTCAACAAAAGATCTTAGAAAATTAGAATTAAAAGCATGTCCAAGCGCAGGTGCATGCGGTGGTCAATTTACCGCAAATACTATGGCTTGTGTGTCTGAAGCCATTGGCTTAGCATTGCCGTACTCTGCAGGTACTCCTGCGCCATATGAAGAAAGAGATAGGTATGCTTACCAAAGTGGCAAAGCTGTAATGAGTTTATTAAAAAAAAATATTAGACCAAGAGATATTGTTACAAAAAAATCTCTAGAAAATGCAGCAACAATAGTTGCTGCCACTGGTGGATCTACTAATGCTGCTTTACATCTTCCAGCATTAGCAAATGAAATTGGAATTAAATTTGATTTAATGGATGTTGCAAAAATTTTTAAAAAAACTCCATATCTTGCGGATTTAAAACCTGGTGGAAAATATGTTGCAAAAGATATGTGGAAGGCTGGTGGTGTGCCAATGTTATTAAAAACTCTTTATGATGGAGGATTTATTCATGGTAATTGCATAACTGTTACAGGAAAAACTATGAAGGAGAATTTAAAAAATGTAAAATTTAATTTAAACCAAAAAGTTTTAAGAAAATATAATAATCCATTATCTCCTGATGGAGGAGTTGTTGGATTAAAAGGTAATTTAGCACCAGAAGGTGCAATAGTTAAAATTGCAGGATTAAAAAAATTGCAATTTACTGGTAAAGCAAGATGTTTTGATACTGAAGAAGCCGCTTATAAAGCTGTTCAAAATAAAAAGTATAATGATGGTGATATAATTATAATTCGTTATGAAGGACCTAAAGGTGGACCAGGAATGCGAGAAATGCTTTCTACAACAGGAGCAATCTATGGACAGGGAAAAGGCGAAAAAGTTGCTTTAATTACAGATGGACGCTTCTCAGGAGCTACTAGAGGTTTTTGTGTAGGCCATGTAGGTCCAGAGGCTGCTATTGGAGGTCCTATAGCACTATTAAGAAATGGAGATGTTATTGATATTGATGCTAAAAAAGGAACAATCAACGTTAGGTTATCTAAAAAACAATTGGTAGCTAGACGTAAAAAATGGAAACCAAGAAAAATAAATTTTGGTAGTGGAACTTTGTGGAAATATGCACAAACAGTTGGTCCTGCTTATTTAGGCGCTCCAACACACCCAGGCAAAAAAAATGAAGTGAAGTGCTACGCTGATATTTGATGAAAATTAGACCTGTTATATTATGTGGTGGATCAGGGACTAGGCTTTGGTCTCAAACAAAATACAATAAAGCAAAACAATTTATAGATTTTGGTGGATGGAGCTTATTAGAAAAAACTTTAGATAGAATTAAAGGATCAATCTTTGATTATCCAATAATAAGTACAAATTTTAAATATTTAGATCAAGTAAGGAATTATTTAAAAAAATCTAAATTCAAAAAATATAAAATTATTGTAGAACCAGCTAAAAAAAATACTGCACCAGCGATTTTAACTTCTTCGTTAATTAATGATATTCCAAACAAACAATCATTAATTTTTTTTCCAGCTGATCATTTAATTGAAAAAGCAAGCTTATTTAATAAAGCAATTAATAGAAACAAAAATAATTTGACTAATCAAAATATATTTATTTTTGGGATTAAACCCACTGAGGCATCAAGTGAATACGGGTACTTTTTAACTAAAAAAATTAATGGTAATATTAATAAAGTAGCTAAATTTATTGAAAAACCTAAAAAAAATAAAGCAAAACAAATTATTAAAAAAAAAGGTTATTGGAATTCAGGAATGTTTTTTGCTCGAAAGGATTCAATAATAAATAATTTTAAGAAATATCAACTAAATATTTATAAAAATTGCCTCAAATCAGTATCAAAAGCTAAGCTAAAAAATAATACTTATCATTTAAATAAAGCTTCTTTTTCTAAAGTGCCTGAAAAATCTTTTGACTATGCAATTTTGGAAAAAATGAAAGAAATCAATGCTATTAAATTAGACATACCTTGGTCTGATCTTGGTAGTTGGAGAGAGATTTCAAAAATTTATCGAAGAAATAAGTCAAAATATTTTAAAAGAAAGAATGTTTATTATAGACCCTGGGGCCGCTATGTTAATTTATTTAAAGGTCAAAATTTTTTAGTTAAAGAATTAACTGTTAATTCAAAGTCATCTATAAGTTTGCAAAAACATCACCATAGATCTGAACATTGGATGATTACACAAGGTAAACCTAAAATCACTATTAATAGAAAAAAATTTTTTAAAAAGGAAAACGACTCTGTGTTTATTCCAACTGGATCTGTACACAGAATAGAAAATTTATATAAAAAACCAGTTATAATTATAGAAGTTCAAACCGGTCCTATTTTAAAAGAGAGTGATATAGTTAGATTTCAAGACGTTTACGGACGTATTAAATAATTATAAAATCTTTAAGGAATTTTATGAGCATAGTAACAGATATATTTTTACCCATAGCTTTAGCATTTATTATGTTTGCTTTAGGCCTAGGATTAACTGGAGCTGATTTTTTAAGAGTTTTAAAACAACCAAAAGATTTTTTTGTTGGAGCAATCAGTCAAATTATTTTACTTCCAATTATTGCATTTATTTTAGTTAAAGTTTGGCCTATTTCACCAGAGCTTGCAATTGGTGTTATGATTATTGCTGCAGCTCCTGGAGGAGTAACCTCAAATATACTAACGTCCTTTGCTAGAGGAGATGTGGCTCTTTCAATTTCATTAACGGCAGTCATAAGTCTTTTAAGCGTCTTAACAGTTCCTTTTATTATTGTAACTTCTCTAGGGTTGTTGGGATCAGAAAATGTAGCTCAAAATATTTCTTTAACTAGTATGGCGATTAGTATGTTTTTGATCGTAACAGTTCCTGTAATACTAGGTATGATATTTAGAAGATTTGCATCAAATGCAGCAATAAAATTTGAACCAATAGCTAAAAAAATTTCAATAGGATTATTTATAATTGTCTTGCTTGGAGCTATTTTAGCAGAAAAAGACAATATAGTTTCTTATTTTGCTGATGCTGGACTTATTACATTGGCTTTAAATGTTATAATGATGATTGTAGCTTTTTTTGTTGCTCAGTTACTAGCAACTGGAAATGCTCAAAAGAAATGTATTGCTATAGAGTGTGGCTTACAGAACGGTACACTGGCAATTTTTGTTGGTACAACATTATTTGGTGGCGGAGCATTTGTAATTCCAGCTGCTACTTATAGCTTAATAATGTTCGCCACCTCTTTAATTTTTGTATTCCTCGTTAAAAATAATTAAAACCAACCCTTTGGAACAATTATATAGTGAATAGCAAGCACTATTCCAACTGATACACTTAACCCAAAGATCATTTTAATAAAATCTTTTCCAATAAGTGGGAAAACATATTTAAATTTATAATCTTTGTTCATCGTTGAAATTGCTAATTCTCGACCACATAATAACCCAACAAACACCCAAGTTGTTGACATTGGTAGGTCATTTAACTCTTTAAAGTAAAATAAAACTGCAGCGTATATTACATTAATAATGGTAGCTGACCGTGCATATCTTGTTCCAGTTTTATCCAAAACTACTTTTTGAATAGGTCCACCATGAATATAGAAAATATAAAATAGAAGAACTGTAAAATAAGCCATTACCGTAATTAAGAGAGTAGGGCTTAACTGTCTTGGTAAATATACTGCAATGTTTGCAACGTCATGAGATAACCAAACCCACCATAACCAACCTGAAGTTACCCAAACAGAGTTACGCCAGAAGCCAATCCATTTATCACTTACTTCATCAAACTTTTCATTGATAAATTTTGATACAATTATCCAAGCAATATAAGCAACCACTGCCGCTAAACCGTAACCCACAACACTTTTCATTAACATTTTTTCTAAAACAACAGTTGACGCAAAAGCTGATAAAACTAAGAAAGTAGTAGAAACTGGAATACCAATTCTAGTTAATAACAATAGTATTCCAGGAGCAACTGCGTGATACCATTGGATTTCTTGATAAGGTATTCTTGTTAATCTTCCATAGGAAATGTCACCATCATAGGCATACCAACCCCAAGCTAGCGCTAAAATCATTACAAATGACGCTGAAGCTGCAAGTGTATACCATTTAAACCATTTTTGTTTTGAGGCAATAAAAGTACCTAATGTTTGAATAGAGTCGTTTCCAATTACAGACCATCCCGCCAGTCCAAATCCTATTATTGCATATATTAATGAGGGTTCCATATTTTTCTAGTTAGAGTTTAATTTTAAATTCATAAGAATCTTTTTCTTAACGACCATTTAATATGTGGCAAAAGGTTAGTCTATGATTAAATATGATTATTTTTCTTTTAAGAACGTTGATTCATCGACAATTATATTATTTTGAATATTTGTCCAGATATTTAATAGAACAATTTGACACTTATTTTTGTTATGTTATAACATAACAATGAAAATATCTAAATGTTGTAATAAAAACGACCAACAGGCTTTAAATGTTTTAAAAAAACATAGCAAAGGCTTAACTGCTTATCGTCTATTAAGCGAATTACAAAAAAATAGAAATGTTAAACCTATGACAGTTTATAGATCATTGAATAGCTTACAAAAAATGGGTGTTGTACATAAGTCTAACCAAAGCAAAACTTATTTTGTTTGTAATAGTGGCGCTAAAGATAAACACAACCCAGCATTAGCCGTTTGTAAAAAATGTGAAAAAACTGAAGAATTAAACCCAAATATTTTCTCTAAATTATTTAACAATATTAAAACTAAAGAAAAATATAATTTTTCAAATTTTGAAATTGAAATTTCAACTATTTGTCAAAAATGTAACTAAAGGATAATAAAAATGGAACACGCACACGAATTACCAGAATTTCTTCATTTTTTAGAAGAATTAATAGAAGAGCATAGCATATTAAGAGGTATGATTTTTGGCTTCATACATACTTTAATACCACTAATTGGTTTTTATTCTGGTTGGAGCATTAATCGTTTATTAAAAATAATATCTAATGGTGCTATTGCTGGAATAATTGGAATTGTTTTGGCGCATATAATTGCTGACTTTATAGCTGCTTTAGCTGATCCTCATTTAAAAAGTGCAGCTTTTGGAATAGTCATTGGAGGATTTTTGCCTTTAACTGCAGTACCTTTTTTAGAAAAGTATGTAACAAAGAGTAGATACCATACAGTCGTAGGTGATCATGAAGATCTTAAAAAGGATTTGAAAAGAAAGCACAGATAATATTAAATACTATCTGTGAAAACAGTTTCTCTCACATTAGATGAGATTTATAACTTAGCTAAAAAAATATTATTAGCTAACAAATGTGACGATGAAACAGCATCAATTCTTGCTGAACTGATAATGAAAGCCGAAAGAGATGGTTCTTTATCTCATGGTTTATTTAGATTACCCGCTTATGTTTCAGGACTTAAAAGTGGAAAAATAAATGGTAAAGCAAGACCAGAAGTAAAAAAAATATCTCCAAGCGTTATTAAAGTTTTAGGAAATAATTGCTTAGCCCCTATGGTTTTAAATAAAAGTATTCCAGAATTAGTTAAAGTGGCTAAAGAAAATGGTGTAGCTGTATTAGCTATTACAAATTCACACCATATGGCTGCTATGTGGCCTGAAACAGAAATGATTGCTGAACAAGGCTTAGTTGCTTTTGCATGTACTTCTTATAAACCTGCTGTAGCACCTGCTGGCGCAACAAAACCTTTATTTGGAACTAATCCAATTTCTTTTGCCTGGCCAAGACCAGGAAAAACTCCAGTTGTTTATGATATGGCAACAGCATCAATGGCAATGGGAGAAGTTCAAGTTGCTAAAAGAGAAGGGCATAAAGTTCCATTAGGAACAGGTCTAAACAAAGACGGCAAAGAAACAACAGATCCAGGAGAAATAGCTGATGGTGGAGTATTACTACCTTTTGGAGGTTACAAGGGTTCGGGAATAGCCATGATGGTTGAATTATTAGCTGGTGCATTAGTTGGTGATAATTTCAGTTTTGAAACAGCTGCAAAAGATAATAAAGACGGTGGACCCCCTAGCGGAGGAGAATTTATATTAGCAATATCACCTGATAAATCATCTGGAAATAATTGGGTCAAACATTCAGATGAATTTTTTAACAAGATGAAATCTATGCATGGAGTTAGACTTCCAGGCGAAAGAAGACATAAAAATAGACTAGATAAAGGACCACGAAATATTAACGAAGAACTAGTAAATAAAATTAAATCTTTAAGCTAATTCAAGTTCAATAGGTGTATGGTCAGAAGGTTTTTGTCTACCACGTGGGAACTTATTTATTTTAACATTTTTAACTATGTCAATTAATGAATTAGATACTAAAAAATGATCAATTCTCATTCCATTATTTTTTTGCCATGCACCACTCGTATAGTCCCAAAATGTATATCCTTCTTTTTCAGGATGTATGTATCTAAACGCATCATGAAAACCTAAATTAACCAATTCTCTTAACTTTTTTCTTATTTCTAATCTAAATAAAGCATCGTTTTCATAGTTTTTTGGATTGTGAACATCTTCTGCAGAAGGAATTATATTAAAATCACCACCTATAATTATATTTTCATTTTGTTTAGACAATGATTTTATTTTTTCAATTAAATTATCTAGCCAGTAAAGTTTATAATCATATTTTTCTGTATCAACAGGGTTCCCATTAGGAGTATAAATATTAATTAAATTTATATTCTTATTTTTATATTTTAATTCAGCATAAATTATTCTTGATTGTTTATTTTTATCTTTAAATATATCGGTTTGAATATTATTTAATTTTTTTTTTGAGATTATTGCAACACCGTTATAACTTTTCTGACCATAGACATAATTTTCATATTTTAATGATTTAATATCCTCATACGGGTAAGTTTCATTTGGTGTTTTGATTTCTTGCATCATAATAACATCTGGAGAGAACTTTTTTATGTACTCTTTGATATTTTCGATACGAGCTCTTACGGAATTTACATTCCAAGAACTAACAATCATTAAATTGAGAAAGAAGTACCACAGCCACAAGATGATTTGCTTTGTGGATTTGTTATTTTAAAAGAATCTCCTATTAATTCAGAAACATAGTCAACTTCAGATCCTTTTAAAAGATCAGCTGAAGTTTTATCGATTAAAATATTTTCAAATTTTAAATCATCTTTTTCCATAGATTTATCGTATGAAAAGTCATATTGAAAACCAGAACAACCACCCCCTTTAATGGCGATTCTAAAAAAAGATCCTTTGTCTTTTTGAGATAACAAATGATTAATCTGTTTTATTGCTTTATCTGTAAATTTAATTTCTTTAATCATATAACAACACTGATATTACTAATATAATAGTAAATTATCGATTTTAAAGTATGAAAAATTTCTCAAAATTAGGCCTATTTAAAAGCAGGGGGCGTATTTTTAAAGAAACTACAAGTCCGTATCGAACTCCATTTCAAAGAGATAGAGATAGAATTGTTCATAGCGCTTCTTTTAGAAGACTTAAACATAAAACGCAGGTATTTGTTAATACTGAAGGAGATCATTACAGAACTAGAATAACTCATTCTATAGAAGTAGCTCAAATAGCAAGAACAATTGCAAAATACTTAACTCTTAATGATGATTTAGCAGAAACCTTAAGCTTAGCACACGATCTTGGTCATACCCCTTTTGGTCATGCCGGAGAAGATGCATTAAATGAATGTATGAATGATTATGGTGGATTTGATCATAACTTACAAACAATCAGAATAGTAATGTTTTTAGAAAACAAGTATTTAAAATTTAAAGGATTAAATTTAACTATTGAAACTCTTGATGGCCTTTTAAAACATAATGGAATTATTGAAGATAATTATTATATACAAACAATTATTGGAATTAAAAATTTTAAGAAAAAAATTAATTTTAAAAAATCTCCATCATTAGAGTCACAGATCTCAGCAATTTCAGATGATATTGCGTATAACAATCATGATATTCAAGATGGCTTAAAAGCTAGACTCTTCAAACTAAACGATTTAATAGAAATTGATTTTTTTAAAGAGATATACAAAATGCATCGAAAAAAAAATAAAAGCATAAATAATAATATTTTGATATATCAGATAATAAGAGATTCAATTAATTTAATGGTTAAAGACCTAATAAAAAACACAACGAAAAACCTAAAAATAAAAAAAATAAAATCAGTTTATGATGTTTATTCATCCAAAGATCAATTAGTTTGTTTTTCAAATAAATTTATGAAAATTGAAGATGAAATTAAATATTTTCTAAGAACAAAGATGTATAGCAATAAAGATGTGTTAATCAAAAATAATAAAGGTAAAAAAATTATCAAAAGATTATTTGGCATTATTAGTTTAAATCCAAAAAAATATGTAAATAGAGACCAATTAAAATTAAATAAATATAGAGCTGTGGCAGATTTTATATCTGGCATGACTGACAGATATGCAATCAATTTATATAATAAAATTAAATGAATATTTTTGATATTTACTTAGATAAAATTAAAAAATTAGTAACAGCTCTAAACAAAGAGAAAGAAATTGAAATTCCAGAGTCATTAAATGGAATTAACGTGGACATACCACCACCTAAATTTGATTGCGATATCTCAACAAATGTTGCTATGGTTCTTGCAAAAATTAATAAAAAGTCACCAATTGATTTAGCTAAACAATTATCTGGATTAATTAAAAAAGATGACAAAAATATTCATTCAATAAATGTTGCTAAGCCAGGTTTTATTAATATTAAATTTAAAGGGTCATTTTGGAATAATTTTTTAAAGGAAGTTATTGATAATCAAAAAGATTTTGGCATAAATAAAAAACAAAAAAAACATAAATATCTAGTTGAATTTGTTTCTGCTAATCCTACTGGCCCTCTTCATGTTGGACATTGCAGAGGAGCAATAATTGGCGATGTTATTTCAAATATACTTATTTTTAATAAGCATGATGTTGTAAAAGAGTATTATGTTAATGATCATGGAAACCAGATAATTAATTTTACTAAATCAGTATATCTTAGAATAAGAGAAATTTTAAATAATGAAAAATTTCCCACTAACGATGCTGATTTATATCCAGGCGATTATCTAATCGATATAGCAAAAAACATTATTTCAGAAAATAAAACGTTGAAATTTGAAAATTTTGATAAAATTTCAAAAGAATTAACAAAACTTTCAATTAAAGAATCTCTTAAAATGATTAAATTAAATTTAAACAGTTTAGGGATTAATCATGATAATTTTGCAAGTGAAACAGAAATTGTTAATAATAATGAAGTCAAATTAGTTATTGATGAGTTAAAAAAAGATAAGTTTGTTTATAAAGGAAAAATAAACGCCCCAAAAGGTGAAGATAAAACTGAATGGATAGAAAGAGAACAATTACTGTTTAGATCGACAGATTTTGGTGATGATAAAGATAGAGCATTGCAAAAGTCAGATAATTCTTGGACATATTTTGCAAGCGATGTTGCATATCATAATAACAAATTAAAAAGAAAATTTGATATTTTAATTAATATATTAGGCGCTGATCATGCAGGATATATTAAAAGAATTTGTTCAGCAGTTGAAGCACTATCTGGACAAAAAAATAAATTAATTTGCAAAGTTAGCCAATTAGTTAAATTAATCAAAGAGGGTAAACCTTTTAAAATGTCGAAGAGAAAAGGAGATTATATTACTGTTCAAGATTTAATTAATGAAGTTGGGAAAGATGCCACAAGATTCATTATGCTTAACAGAAGTGGCGATGCAGAATTAGACTTTGACTTTACTAAAGTAAAAGAAAAATCCAGAGATAATCCACTTTATTATGTTCAGTATTGTTACGCAAGAATATCATCTGTTTTTAGACATATTAATAAAAATGTAAGTGATAAAATTATAATTACCAATTATAATTTTAATTATTCAAGTGATGAAATTAAATTAATAAAAAAAATTTCACAATGGCCTAAATGTGTAGAAGTATCATCTAATAAACTAGAACCTCATCGTGTACCAATTTATTTATATGAACTTGCAGCAGATTTTCATTCATATTGGAACATGGGAAAAGACAATAAAGATAAAAGATTTATTAATAAGGATAACAAAGTTTCAAATGATAAAATTGTACTTTTAAAAGCTATTTCGAATGTAGTTAAATCTGGAATGAACATTATTGGCGTTAATAGTCCAGAAAAAATGTAATGATTAAAGAATTAAAATATGTATTTTATTTATTTGTAATTTTCTTCTTTATTTTTTTTACTCTAAAATATTATTTTTCAGATGATAATAAAAAAAATTCTTATAGATCACTTCAGTCAATAGATAAAAAAAATACTGCTTTTGCATTAAATCTTCCTGTCCTTAAAAGTGATACAGAAATTATTATTGAATATGTTGAAAATAATGCTGATCAAAAAGAAAAAGCTTATCATTTTTGGAAATTATTAAATGATGATTAAAAATAGACGATCTTTCATAGTTGGAATAAAATCTACAATTTTACAAGTTAAAGAGAAACAATTTTTAAAAAAATATAAACCATGGGGTGTAATACTTTTTTCAAGGAATATTAAATCTATTAACCAAACAAAAAAATTAACAGATGATATTAGAAAAATTTTTAACGATAAAAAATATCCAATTTTAATAGATCAGGAAGGTGGCCGTGTTGATAGATTAAACAACATTATAGACAGTTCAAACTTCACTGGTGAGTTTTTTGGCAATCTCTTTAAAAAAGATCTAAATAAATTTAGTGTTTACTATAAAATTTTTATAAATCAAACTTGTTATCTATTAGATCAAATAGGAGTTAATATAAATACAGTACCTGTTCTTGATGTAAGACGTAAAAATTCTAATAATTTTATTGGCAATAGATCTTTTCACCATAACCCAAAAATTGTTAGTAAAATTGGTGATTATTTTATTGATCAATTTCATAAGAATAATATTGCTACAGTTATTAAACACATGCCGGGACATGGTTTGACAAATGTAGATAGTCATAAATCTACTCCCATCGTTAAAAATAAATTGAAAAATTTAAATAAATTTGATTTCTTTGCCTTTAAAAACAAAAAAAGTTTGTTTGCAATGACAGCACATATTATTTATCAAAGTATTGATAAAAAATTTACAAGCACCCATTCAAAAAGAGTTATTAAATTAATAAGAAATAAAATTAAATTTAAGAATTTGTTAATAACCGATGATGTTTCTATGAAAGGTTTAAAATTTTCAATTAAAGAAAATACAATTAAAGCTTTTAAGGCAGGATGTGATTTAGTTTTACATTGTAATGCCAAATATGGTGAAATGATTGCTGTAGCTAAAAATTCACCTAAAGTTAGCGCTTTTATAACTAAAAAAACATCACAATTTTATAAGATTTTGCGTTAATATCTTCGATATGTCAGATGTTGATTCTAATCAATTTAACGTCAATTTAATTAAGTTTAATGGACCTCTTGATGTTCTTCTAGATTTAGCAAAATCTCAAAAAGTTAATTTAGAAGATATCTCTGTTGCTAAATTAGCCGACCAATTTCATGAATTTATAACAAAAGCTAAAAATATTAATTTAGAAGTAGCTTCAGAATATTTGTTAATGGCTACATGGTTGACTTATCTAAAATCAAAGTTGTTATTGCCAGAAACAAATGAGGACGAATTTAAAGCTTCTGAAGTTGCTGAGAAATTAAAATTACAACTTAAAAAATTGGAATTAATAAGATTGTTGTCTGACCAAATGCTTAAGCGAGAACGTTTAGGTAAAGATATTTTCATGAGAGGAGCAAGAGGCAACATTAGATCAATCTATAGTTCTAAATTTTCACTCACTTTGTATGAGCTTTTAAAAAGTTATTCTTCTATAGTTATGACAAAAGATTTTCAAAAAATGAGTATACCTAAACTACCAGTTTTTACTACGGAAAGTGCCATTCAAAGAATTAAAGATTTTTTTGGGAAACTTATTGACTGGAAAAATATTGATGATTTAGTACCTTTAAACTTTAAATCTAAAAAAAAATTTAGAAGAACTGGTAAGGCAGGAATTTTTGCAGGTTCACTTGAATTAGTTAAAGAAGGCAATGTTAAAATTAAACAAGACAAACTTTTTGACCATATTTATATTAAAGAAAATAAATGAAGAAAGTTAAAAAAATAAATATAATAAATTTTCCATCAAAACTGTTAGATGGAGAAAGAGAAGTTGAAGCCATTGTTTTTGCAGCCGCAGAACCTTTAGATGTTGATACTATAGAAACCAAAGTATCTAAAAAAATTGATGTTGAAAAAATTTTAAAAAAAATTCAATCTACTTATTCTACAAGAGGCATTAATTTAGTTTGTATTTCTAATAAATGGTCTTTTAGAACTGCGAAAAACTTATCTAATTTAATGTCTAAAGAAAAAAATATTGAAAAAAAATTATCAAAGGCTGCAATAGAAACTTTAGCTATAATTGTTTATCATCAACCTGTTACACGAGCAGAAATTGAGGAGATTCGTGGTGTTGCATTTGGCACAAATACCCTTGAAATTTTAATGGAATTAAATTGGGTAAAGCCTAAAGGTAGAAAAGAAGTACCAGGCAAACCAATTCAATATGGAACAACAGACGATTTTTTAAGTCATTTTAATCTACAAAAATTATCAGATTTACCTACTGTAGATGAATTAGGTTCCGCAGGACTAATCGATAGCACAAATATAGATTCATCAATTTTTGGCACTGGAAAATTTTATAAAGAAAAGGAAGATGGTAAAAAAGAGAATATATATTCAAACATTGATGAAATGTTAAGCAGTACATTAAAAGAGGAAGAACGAAAGTAAAAAGTTACTTTTAAAATTAATTTAAAAAGGTTATAAGAACTTTATGAGTATAGGTTTTTGGCAAATAGCAATTGTTGTAATTTTAGTAGTTTTATTGTTTGGACGAGGTAAAATTTCAAGCTTAATGGGCGATGTAGCTAAAGGCATCAAAAGTTTTAAAAAAGGAATGTCTACTGACTCCACTGAAGATTTAGAACCGAAGAATATTTCAGAAAATAATCAAGACTCTACATCCAATCAAAGCTCAGATACCAATCAAGACTCAAATAATAAAGAGTAAATCTAATGCCACAAATTGGCTGGTTTGAGATATTAATTATAGTTGCAATTGCAATTGTTGTAATTGGTCCAAAAGATTTTCCTTATATGTTAAGAAAAATTGGTTCATGGGTTGGTACAATTAAAAAATATGTAACAAATTTTCAAAATGAAATTTCTAATTTGGAAAATGAAAATATTGATATAGATCAAGATATAGAAAAAACAAAACCAGTTAAAAAAGAAAAAAAAAATGAACAAAAATAATAACGATGGTGGTTTTGTTAGTCACTTAGTTGAACTTAGACAAAGATTAATTAATTCATTTATATTTTTGGTAGTTTTTTTTGTTATTTGTTATTTTTTTTCTGAATATATTTATGGTTTTCTTGTTGATCCATATGCTCAAGCAGTAAAAGATGATGGAACAGAACGAAGGTTAATATTTACTGCTTTACAAGAAACTTTTTTAACATATTTAAAAGTATCTTTCTTTGCTTCATTTTTTATAACTAGTCCTTTTATTTTAATTCAAATATGGAAGTTTATAGCTCCAGGTTTGTATAAACACGAAAAACTTGCAATAATGCCGTATCTAATTTCTACACCTATACTTTTCTTTTTGGGTGGAGTTCTTGTTTATTATTTAGTTATGCCATTAGCAATTAAGTTTTTTTTGTCTTTTGAAACTTCGGGTTTAACAACAAACTTGCCAATACAATTAGAAGCAAAGGTTAATGAATATTTATCATTAGTGATGAAACTAATTTTTGCTTTTGGATTAAGTTTTCAATTGCCAGTAGTATTAAGTTTATTAGCCAGAATAGGTGTAATCGATTCTAAATTTTTAAGAGAAAGAAGAAAATATGTAGTTGTAATTATTTTTGCTGCAGCAGCAATCTTAACTCCGCCTGATCCTATAACGCAAATAGGCTTAGCCATTCCATTGTTAATTTTATATGAATTATCAATTTTTTCTGTAAATATTATTGAAAAGAAAATTAAGAATAATGCATAATATTAAAGAAATTCGAAATAATTTAGATCTATTTAAGAATTCATTAAAAAAAAGATTTTTAGATATAGATATTAATGAAATTGTAGAATTAGATAAAAAAAACAGAAAATTAATACAAGAAAAAGAAAATTTAGAAAAAGAAAAAAAAGTTATTTCAAAGTCTAAAGACAAAAACTTATTTAAAAAATCAAAAGATATTTCTAGTCTAATTGACAAAACAAGTAAGGCTCAATTAGATGTTAAAAGTGAACTTGATCAAATACTTTCAGGTTTACCTAATTTACCTCATAATGATGTGCCTAAAGGAAAAGATGAAAATTCTAATTTTGAAGTATCAAAAGTTGGAATTATTCCTAAGTTTAATTTTAAAGTTAAATCTCATTATGAATTAGGCAAAGCTCTTGATATGCTTGATTTTGATCTTGCAACTAAAACCACAGGATCAAGATTTGTTTTTGTTAAAGGCAAATTAGCTTTGCTTGAAAGAGCAATTTCAAATTTTATGCTTGATACACATACTGACACTAATGGTTACACTGAAATTTCACCACCTTTAATAGCTTCAGACAATAGTATGTATGGAACGGGTCAATTACCCAAATTTGAAAATGATCAGTTTGAAATAAAACTAGATCAAAAAAATGATCGAAAATTTTTAATCCCAACTGCTGAAGTAATTTTAACCAATATGGTTAAAGATAAAATCTTTGATAAAAAAGATTTGCCTATGAGATTTGTTGCATCAACTCCATGTTTTAGAAAAGAAGCTGGTAGTTATGGTAAAGATACCAAAGGGATGATGAGACAACACCAGTTTTATAAAGTTGAATTGGTTAGTATTGTTGAGCCAGATCAATGCCTTAATGAATTAGACAGAATGACAAACTGTGCCACAAAAATTTTGGATTTACTTGAGCTACCTTATAGAAAAATAATTTTATGTACTGGAGACATGGGATTTAGCGCTGAAAAAACTTTTGATATAGAGGTATGGCTTCCTTATGAAAATAAATATAGAGAAATTTCGAGCTGTTCTTCATGTGGATCATTTCAAGCAAGAAGAATGAAGGCCAGATATAGAAATGACAAAAATGAAACTGTTTTCTTAGGAAGTTTAAATGGAAGTGGATTAGCCATAGGCAGAACTTTAGTAGCTATCCTAGAAAACTACCAGCAATCAGATGGCTCTATAATTATTCCAAAAGTATTAAAACCATATATGGGCAATATTGATAAAATAACCAAGAATTAGAGTTGTTTTAAGAAAACAGATAGTATAAATAATTTCTAAAAATAAGGAGACAAATGTCAAATTCAGGAATAGGTCAATTTATCCCTTTAATACTTATATTTGTAATTTTTTACTTTTTTTTAATCAGACCTCAGCAAAAAAAAGTTAAAGAACACAAAATTATGGTTTCAAACCTAAAAAGAGGTGACAAAGTGGTTACTTCAGGTGGAATTGTTGGAACCGTCGAAAGAGTGATGGAAAATGATAAAGCTGAAATTGAAATCTCTGAAAATGTTAAAGTTGAAATTGTTAAGTCCACTGGAATACAAGGATTATTAAATACTCCAGAACCAAAAAAATAACATTTTATAAACGGTGTTATATTTTACCAAAATTAGAATATTTTTAATAGGTTTATTCACATTAATTTTTGTCTACTTAGCATTATTGAATTTTAGTGAAACTGGAAATGAATGGCCAAATAAAAAAATTAATTTAGGTTTAGATTTGCAGGGAGGGTCTTATCTTCTTTTAGAAATTGACAATCAACCTGTTATTATTCAAAGATTACAAAATTATTTATCTTCATTAAGAAAATATTTTAAAAATAACAATATACATTTTAAAAACTTAAGAATTAAAGATGACCAAACTATAATTTTTAATATTAAAAAAAATCAAATTAAAAAAACAAAACTATTATTTGAAGATCAGAATAGTGATATTAACCCTTATTATTCAAAATTTAAATCTCATCAATTTGATTTAACATTGTTAAATGATGAATTTCAATTGAACCTTTCTAAATATGGATTAATAGAAATTACGAATTCATCATTAGATCAAGCTTTGGAAATTGTTAGAAGAAGAGTTGATGAAGTTGGAACCAATGAACCTAACATATTAAGAAGAGGAAATGATCGAATATTAGTTGAATTGCCTGGACTTGATGATCCTATGAGAGTTAAAAATCTATTAGGTAAAACTGCTAATTTAACTTTTAGATTTATAACCGAAAGTTCAGAAGAAACATTTGGATCAGAAAAATTAGTTTTTGAAGATGGTACTGAAGAAGCTATTGTAAGTAAAAGAATCATTCTAAGTGGTGATAATTTGGTTGATGCACAACCAAATATGGACACTCAAAACAATGAAACAGTTGTATCATTTACTCTTGATAGAGTAGGAGCCAAAAGATTTGGTAAAGCAACAACAACAGGAATAGGAAGAAGATTAGCAATTGTATTAGATGGCAAAATTATCAGTGCACCAGTAATTCAAGATGCAATTATTGGTGGAGCAGGTCAAATTAGTGGCGGTTTTACTTTTCAATCAGCTACTGATTTAGCCTTACTATTAAGATCAGGAGCATTGCCTGCACCATTAAATATTATTGAAGAAAGAACTGTTGGACCTGATCTTGGACAAGACTCAATTAATGCCGGTGTCTTAGCTTTAATTATTGGTTTTGTATTAGTAGTTCTTTTTATGTTTTTTAAATACAAAGTTTTTGGAGCTATTGCTAATGTTGCATTAATTTTAAATTTATTTCTTTTAGTAGGAATACTAACTTTATTTGAGGCAACTTTAACATTACCTGGGATTGCTGGAATTATTTTAACAGTTGGTATGGCAGTAGATGCAAATGTTTTAATTTTTGAAAGAATTAAAGAAGAAATTAGCTCTGAAAAAAATCAAGTAGTTGCTTTTGATTCTGGTTATGAAAAATCTAAAACTGCCATATTAGATGCCAATATTACAACACTAATTGCTGCAACTATTTTATTTTTTATGGGATCAGGTCCGATTAAAGGTTTTTCAGTAACATTAGGCATTGGAATTTTTACAACATTATTTTCTGTTTATTTTATAGCAAGGCTTTTGACGTCTATGTATGTGATAAAAAACAAACATAAAGAAAATTTGATTACATGATAAAAAAACAAATATCTTTTAATAAATTTTATAAATTATTTAATTTAGTTTCATTTTCTTTAATCATTATTTCTATAATACTGCTTTTCTTTAAAGGTCTTAATTATGGTGTTGATTTTAAAGGTGGTACTTTGATTGAATTAAGAGCTAATGATAGTCAAATTAATATTTTTAAATTGAGACAATCATTGCTAAATATGAAACTAGGTGATGTAAACGTCAAGCAATTTGGCAATCAAAATGATTATCTAATTAAGTTTGAAAAAAAAAATGATAATAATCCTAACTTTATACAAGAAATTAAAAACGATTTAACCAAATCTATTGGCCCTGGATTTAATTTTAGAAGAGTTGAAAATGTTGGCCCAAAAGTAAGCGCTGAACTTTTGAAATCTGGTATAGTTGCTATCGGATTATCTCTTGCTGCTATGCTTTTATATATATGGATAAGATTTGAATGGCAATTTAGCTTAGGTGCGATCTTAGCTTTACTTCATGATGTGTTAATAACCCTAGGTGTATTTTCTTTATTTGGTTTTGAAATTAATTTATCAATTGTTGCAGCAGTGTTAACCATTGTTGGTTATTCAATGAATGATACAGTTGTAATATTTGATCGTGTTAGAGAAAATTTAAAAAAATTCTCTGACATTAAAATTTTTGATTTAACAAATATCTCAATTAACGAAACTTTATCTAGAACTATAATAACATCAATTACAACTTTGCTTGCATTATTATCAATTTATTTTTTAGGGGGTGAAATATTAAAAGGATTTTCTTTAGCTATGATATTGGGTGTTGTGTTTGGAACTTACTCTTCAATATTTATAGCTAATCCTACATTGGTTCTATTGAAAGTATCACAAAAAACTATTTTAAAAGAGGATAAAAATTAATAAAGATTTTGTGCTGCCACCATTGATAGAAGCATCGGCAATGATAGTAATGTATTAGTTCTTGAAAACAACATTGCTGTTCGAGCAGACTTTGCTTTAACTTCAGGATCACACTCAACAA
>CACJGR010000011.1 GCA_902592985.1 uncultured Pelagibacteraceae bacterium
CTTTTTCTCCTCCGGAAGGTTTTTTAACATAATAAAAAAAAGGGCTATCGGGTTTGTTTTCAGGAACCAATCGTACTTTTACATGAGTTTTTTTTGCCATTTTATTTTAATTTTTTTATTTGTTTTACTAAATTTGAAATATTTTTAAGTTTATTTTTAATCTTTATATTATTGACACTTATAGAATTATTTGTAAATTCGTCAAGTTTTAATGATTTATCATTATTAAGTAGTTTTTTTACTCCATTTATAGTCATACCTTGCTCTTTTAATAGAAATTTAACTTTTTTTAAAATCTCAATTGAAGATTGATCATAATATCTTCTTTTTCCAGTTAAAATTTTTGGTCTAATTTGCTTAAACTCTTTTTCCCAAAATCTAATAGTATGAGTATTTAAACTTCCATTTTTTTTGTTTATGAGATTTAATAACTTTGCAACTTCACCTATTGTTTTATAAGCAGTATCATTTTTATTCATCCTTAGTGGAATTTACTAGATCTTTAAATTCTTTGGAAGGCTTAAATAAAACAACATTTCTATCTGATATTACTTTATTTTCCTTAGTTAAAGGATTTCTGCCAATTCTTTTTTTTTTGCTACGAATTGAAAAAGTACCAAATTTAGAAATTTTAATTTTTTTATTTGTTTTTAAATTATCAATAATTGTATTAAGTACATCTTCTAATAAACTTTCAGAAATTTTTTTTGAAAAACCTATTTGCATATATATTGAATTTATTAAATCTTTTTTTGTTAAATTTATTCTTTTCATTAGTTAATTTTTTGTTTTATTTTCTGTATTAAATTTCCATTTATAACTTTTTTACAAACACTTAATGAATTAGAAAAACCAATATAATCTGTACCGCCATGACTTTTTATTACAGGTGAATCTAAGCCTAATAAAATAGCGCCATTATATAATCTTGGATCTAGTTTTTTTTTAAATTTTTTTAAACTATTAATAGCAATTAGTGAACCTAGTTTACCAAATACAGAACCTGTCATGGCTTGTTTAAGTTCACTCGTTATAAAATTCGCTGTACCTTCTGCAGTTTTTAAAGCGACATTGCCAGTGAATCCATCTACAACTATTACATTTACCTCTCCATCCATTAAATGATTTCCTTCAATAAATCCTTTAAATTCAAAATCTTCATTAACAATTTGATTTAATTTTTGGTAAGTTTCTTTAATAATTTCGTTACCTTTAAGCTCTTCCGATCCAATATTTAATAAAGCTACTTTTGGTGTTTCTTGAGGAAATAAAGATTTAAATAATGATGAGCCCATTATAGCAAAATCAATTAAATTTTTATCACTACATTCGATATTTGCACCTAAATCTAAAACTACACTCATACCTTTTTTGGTTGGCCATAAGCCTGACAAAGCGGGTTTATCTATATTTTCAATCATTTTAAGATTTAATTTTGCAATAACAAATAAAGCACCAGTGTTTCCAGCAGAAATTATAACATCTGCTTTTTTGTTCCTTACACTGTCAATAGCCATCCACATGCTAGTATTTTTGCCTCTTTTTGCAGCTGTTAAAGGAGTATCTGTGTTTTCAACAATTTCACTTGTATGAATAATTTCATAGTTATCTTTGCCCAATTTATTTAAAATAAATTTGTTTATTTTTTCTTGATCTCCAAAAATTTTGTAAAATATACTATTATCTTTTTTATGATGATGAATTATCCCATCAATTATTTTTTTTGGTGCTCCATCACCACCCATTGCATCAACAGCAATTGTTAATGTATTTTTCATTTAATTAACTATAGCAGTTCTTAATAATTTTAATGAGTTATTATTCCTTAGGATCTAAGACTTGTCTACCCTTGTACATGCCTGTTTTTAGATCTAAATGATGGGATAATCTATATTCTCCAGATTTCTTATCTTCAATAATGTTTTTTGAAGAGAATTTAATATGAGACCTCCTTTTGCCAGATCTTGATGGTGATGTTTTACGTTTTGGTACAGCCATAATTAAAATTTATCTTTACCTACACCTTTTATATAAAAATTTAAAGTATTATTTGATAAATTAATTATATAATTATCAAAATAATTAATCAAATTTGACGTTTTTCTATCAATGTTAAGAAAATCAGACAGGACTTTGCATTTATGTGAATCAGATACAGTTTCCCAATTATTAACCTGCTCCAAAATCGAGTGAAATATATTTAGATAATTTTTCATTTTTTTATTAATAGTTGCATCTCCATAGCCCATTTCTCTAACACTAAACTCAAGATATTTAAAAATTTGATCGTAGATTTCTTGAAGAACTTTCTTTTTATTATTCTTTTTAAAAACCTTTAAAAAGAAGGCAAAATGAAACAAAAAGAAAATAAGTCTATCAGAAAAAGTATCCTGCTTGGAAAAATTCTTATATAAATCTTTATTTCTAGTTAAATTGACTAAATTATTGTAAATATTTATATACTTATTGTTCATGAACAAAATTTATTTTATTATTATATTTTTATTTATTTCAAATTGCTCACTTAATAAAGCAATAAAACACCATGGTGTTAATTTATTAGAAAAAAAACAAGAAAAGTTGGTTTTGAAAGCCACAAATAAAAATGATATCATTAAAATGCTTGGTCCACCATCTACAAAAAGCACTTTTGATAATGATGTTTGGATTTATATTGAAAGAAAAACAACAACCAAAAAATTATTTAAACTTTCTAGACAAAAAGTATTAGTAAATAACGTGTTAGTTCTAGAAATTGATAACTATGGTTTATTGGTTAAAAAAGAGTTTTATGATATAGAAAAAATGAATGATTTAGATTTTTCAAAAAAAACAACGGAAACTATTCTTGGAAAAAAATCATTTGTCTATGATTTTTTAAGTAGTATGAGGCAAAAACTGAATGACCCTCTTGGAAAAAGAAAAAAATAAATTATCCAGCAATTACTGCTAGTAATAATAGAGCTACAATATTCGTAATCTTGATCATTGGATTTACTGCAGGACCTGCTGTATCTTTATAGGGATCACCAACAGTATCGCCAGTAACAGCGGCTTTATGTGCTTCTGATCCTTTTCCTCCATATTTACCATCTTCAATGTATTTTTTGGCATTGTCCCATGCACCACCACCGGCTGTCATTGAAATTGCAACAAACAGTCCCGTAATGATGACACCAAGTAACATAGCACCAACTGAGGATAATGCTGCAACTTGACCTCCTATAGAAAAAATAATCAAATATAAAAAAATTGGAGATAATACTGGCAATAGTGAAGGTACAATCATTTCTTTAATAGCTGCTTTTGTTAACAAGTCAACCAGTTTACCATAGTCTGGTTTTGCTTTACGTTTCATTATTCCAGGAATTTTTTTAAATTGTCTTCTTACTTCTATAACAACAGCTCCACCTGCTCTACCAACAGCTTGCATACCCATAGAACCAAACAAATATGGAAGCATGCCACCAACAAGTAAACCCACAACAACAAAAGGATTTGAAAGATCAAAAGAAACTGTTACATTTTCTAGATTTGACCCTGGCATTTGAGAAAAAAATTTTATATCTTCGGTATAAGCTGCAAATAATACTAAGGCACCTAAACCAGCTGAACCTATAGCATAGCCTTTTGTTACAGCTTTAGTGGTATTCCCTACAGCATCTAAGGCATCTGTAGTTTTTCTTACACTTTTTGGAAGATTTGACATTTCGGCTATACCACCAGCATTATCTGTAACAGGTCCATATGCGTCTAAAGCAACAACCATTCCAGCTAATGCTAACATTGTTGTAACAGCTATAGCTATTCCATAAAGACCAGCTATTGAATTGGTAAAAAGTATACCTGCTACAATTATTAGTGCAGGTACTGCTGTTGCTTCCATAGAAACTGCAAGACCTTGAATAACATTTGTTCCATGTCCAGTTGTTGATGAAGAAGCTACACTTTGTACTGGTCTATAACTTGTTCCAGTATAATACTCTGTAATCCAAATTATTAAACCTGTAATTACTAAACCAATAATTCCACAATAATATAGACTCATGCCATTAAAATTTTTATCATTTACTGTATAAATTGAATCAAGACCAATTACCAAATCAGTTACTGGATACAAAATTGCTAAAGATGTAATAGCTGTAACAATAAATCCTTTATATAAAGCTGCCATAATATTTTTTGATTTACCAAGAGTAACAAAAAATGTTCCGAAAATTGATGTAAGAACACACGCTCCACCAATTGATAATGGGTAAATCATCATATTAATGTCACCATGAAAGAAAATTGAAGAAAGTACCATTGTAGCTACTATTGTAACAGCATAGGTTTCAAATAAGTCTGCTGCCATACCTGCACAATCGCCAACATTATCACCAACATTATCAGCTATGACTGCTGGATTTCTTGGATCATCTTCTGGAATTCCCGCTTCTACTTTACCAACTAAATCGGCACCAACATCAGCTCCTTTTGTAAAAATACCTCCACCTAATCTTGCAAAAATAGAAATTAAAGATGCTCCAAAACCTAATGCTATTAGGGCGTTAATTAATTCACGCTCTTCAACATTAGCTTTTAATAAAAAAAAATAATAAACAGAAATAGATAAAAGTGCTAAACCAGCAACTAACATTCCAGTAACCGCTCCTGATTTAAATGCTATTGATAAACCCTGCGATAAACCTTTTCTCGATGCCTCTGCAGTTCTCACATTTGCTTGAACCGAAACAAGCATACCAACATACCCAGCAATACCTGAAAGAGTAGCTCCTATTAAATATCCAAGACCAACTAAAATACTAAACGCATAACTGATAATTGCCAATACAACAACACCAACTATAGCAATTGTTTTGTACTGTCTGTTCAAATAGGCTTTTGCCCCTACTTGAATAGCAGATGCAATTTCTTGCATTTTTGGATTGCCTGGACTTGAACTTAAAATATGTTTGCCAGTGAAATAACCATATACCAATGAGAGAATGCCTGCTAAAATTGTGTAAGTTAAAATAGTTTCTACTGATAAATTCATAAATTCCTAAATTATTAGTTGTTAAATTTTAATATTTAAAAGGCGGACATTACAAAAAAAAGGACAAAAGGCAATATATAACTTAGTCAAATGTATGAATGTACCCCTTATCATTTATTTTAATTTGGTAGCCGTTTTTATCTATAATTGAGGATTTGTGCCTACTATTTAGTATTTTGCCTATTCGGGTAATTTTTATCTTTTTAGTATATGAAATTCTATTTAAGAAGTTTCTGTTTTTAATATTAGAAGTAAATAATATTTGATAATCATCACCATTAGATATCAAGTTTTTTTTAAGCAAATTTTTTATATTTAGGACTGAATTTAAATTTTTAGATACAGGTATTTTATCAAAAAATAATCTATAAGAATTTTTTTGTTTATTGGTTAATTTTTCTAAATCACTAATTAAACCATCAGATAAATCTATTGATGAAGTAGCAAATTTATTAAGTTGATCAATTAAGTTGTATTTAATTTCGGGTTTATAATACTGGTTGATAAAATATGTAGATAGTTTTTTATTTATTTTAATCTTATTTTTTAAAACCATAAGTCCAATAAAACTATCACCTAAATTTCCAGTAACATATATATCGTCGTTAATTTTTGATCTATTCCTGTATATAATTTTATTAGAGAAACCAATTGAGATAATGGTAAAACTTAACTTGTTTGAATAAACAGTATCGCCTCCACCTAAAACTATATTATATTTTTTTTGTTCTTGTTTAAGTGATGTACTAATCTTTTTTAAATTAGTTTTACTAAAAGTTTTATTATTACCAGCTCCTGATAAAAAATAATATTTAGGTTTGACACCTTTACAAATTAAGTCTGAAATAGAAGATCTAATTATTTTTTTGATAACTAGTTCTGGATTTTTAAAATTAAAAAAATGATTTTTTTCAACATATGTATCAACTGAGACAACCAATTTTCTATTTTTATCAAAAAAAACATCATCATTTAAATTTAATGAACCTTTATTTATATTTGAAAGATTGGAAAAATATTTTTTAATTAATTCAAATTCATGCATTAGTACTTCTAATTTTTCTTGAAATTTTATCTAATAAAGCATTTAAATATCTGGTTTGAGATTCATTTAAAAAGAAATTTGATGCATTCAAATATTCTTTTATAATAATTTTAGAAGAAGTTTTTGGTTTATATAATAATTCAAATATAGCACTTTTAATAATAACCTGAAAAACTTTATCTAAATTTTTTAAATTTATATCAAAGTTAAGATGATTTTTTATTTCATCATTAATGACATCGTCTCTTTCTATAGTTCCATTAACTACATCTTTAATAAACTTTTTAAATCTATGTTTTGGAAATGATAAATTTTCATCTTGATTAAAAAAATTACCGTATAGTTTTTGAACTATAATAACTCTTGGATTTGTTTTAGAATCGATTTGCGCTTTCATTGCTTAAATTTTTCTAAAACTTTAAGAACAGCAAAAGCAGCTTCACTACCTTTAGTTTTTGATCTTTTTAAAGCTTGTTTTGTATTTAAACATGTGATTATTCCATTACCTATTGGTTTTTTTCTTTCAAAAGACAATTTCATAATAGCATCAGTAGTTGCTTTGGAGATAAAATTAAAATGAGGTGTTTCACCTTTAATTACACATGCCAGAGCAATAAAGCCGTCATATTTGTGAATATTTTTAGAAATTATGACTGGTATTTCAAAAGCTCCAGGCACTCTAATAATTTTATATTTAACTCCACCAAGTAAAGTTTTAGCATCTTTTTCTAAATTGTTAGAAATAACTTCGTAGTAGTCAGCACTAACAATCAATATTTTATAACTCATTTAATTATTTCTTGTTTTGTAATCTTAATTCCATAACCTTCTAAACCAACAACTTTCTTTTTAGATCTTGTTACCAATATCATATTTTTTATATTTAATGCTTTAATAATTTGAGCTCCAATACCATAATTTTTAATAAGTTTATCTTGTCCTTTTTTATAAAATTTGTTCCTCTTGTAGTCTCTAAGTGTTTGTGAAACTGACTTAAGATTTGTGTCTCTAATAAAGATTAAAACACATTCTTTATGATTTTTAAAATGTTTTAAAGTTCTATTGAATGAATTTGGAAGTTTTTGTCCCATTAAATAATTTTGAACTATATTTGAAGAAACAACTCTTACTCTAGGGTTTTTATTTTTTTTTAAATCACCCTTAATTAAAGCAAAATTTTCCGAACCATCTAAAAGATTTTCAAAAATATTAATTTGGTATTTTTGATTTTTAATAAAAATTTTTTCAGATTTCTTAAATTTAATTAATTTTTCTATTTTAAGTCTATAAGCAATTAAATCATCTATTTTTCCAATTTTTAATTTATGTTTTTTGGCAAATTTAAATAATTCTTTACCTTTAGCCATAACGCCTTTATCATTCATAATTTCACATATAGCTGCAGAAGGATTTTTGTTGGCTAGTCTAGAAATGTCTACAGATGCTTCCGTGTGGCCAGCTCTAACTAAGACGCCACCCTCTTTAGAAATAATAGGGAATATATGTCCTGGTGAAATGATTTCATTTTTTTTCACATTAGCTTTAATTGCAGTTTTGATTGTTACCGATCTGTCTCTTGCAGAAATTCCAGTAGTAACACCTTTTCGTGCTTCAATCGATACTGTAAATGCTGTTTGGTTGCGCGATTTATTAACAGGTGACATTAATGATAAATTAAGTTTTTTTGCCTGCTTATTAGTTAGAGATAAACAAATTAAACCACGACCATACTTGGCCATAAAATTTATATTTTTTTGAGAAACATTTGATGCTGGAATAACAAGATCGCCTTCATTTTCTCTATTTTCATCGTCAACAAGTATGTACATCGCTCCTCTTTTAGCTGCATTAATAATGTTTTCTACAGAAGTAAATTTTTTATTTTTCATTTAGATATTTTTTTACGTATTTGGAAAGAATATCAATTTCTATATTGACTAAATCATTCTTTTTAAGTTCAGAAAAATTAGTAAGTTTTAAAGTATGAGGAATAATCCAAGTTTGAAAACCTTTTTTAGTTTTTTTAGATATAGTAAGTGATATTCCGTTTATCGATATTGAAGCTTTTTCAACTAAATTTGTTTTTTCTTTTTGTTTTAATGTAAAATCGAATAAATATGATTTATCAATTTTTTTTATGGAAAAAACTTTAGCTGTGGAATCAACATGACCTTGGCATAAATGTCCTGATATGTTTTTACCGTATTTGAGAGGCAATTCCAAATTAACATAGTTTCCTACAATAATATTTTTAAATTTAGATCTTTTTATAGTTTCATTTGATAAATAAAATTCCATTAAATTATTTTTAATACTAATTAACGTTAAACAAACACCATCACAAGAAATAGAAATACCAATATCTTTTTTTTTAACTTTTAAATTAGATTTTAAAAAAAGATTAATCCCATTCTTTCTTTTAGTTATTTTTTTAACTAACCCTTGTTTAAAAATTATTCCATTAAACATTTTATTTTGAATACAAATAAATCATATCTTTACCGGTAAATGTATTTAATTTAGATTTCTTTTTATATTTAAAAGATAATTGATTCAACTGACTGGAAATATTTAATTTTGCACTCTTGCCTAATTTATTAGGACTTTTAAATAAATAAAATTGATCAAACAGCTTATACTTCAAAAAACTGCTTGTTAAAGTTTTGCCTCCTTCTACAAGTAAGCTTCTACATCCTAAATAGTAAATTTTGCTTAAAACAAATTTTAAATCAAAAAAATTATTTTCATTGGTTGTTAATTTAACTAATTGAACACCAATTTTAATCAGTCGTCTAATTTTAACTTTTGGTGCTTTTTCATAAAATATTATTGTATTTTTTTTATTAGCACTCTGAAAAATGTATGAACTTTTTTTTATTGATAAATTTCTATCTAAAACAATTCTTTTTGGTGAAAAATCAGATAACCCTCTAATTCTACAATTTAGCTTTGGGTTATCTATATTTAATGTTTTGTTTGAAATTAAAATTGAATCATTTTTATAACGTAGCAAATGAGAAACATCATTTGAATACTTATTAGTGATTTTTTTTCTTTTTTTTGAGTAAATATAATTATCCTTAGAGACTGCTAATTTTCCAGTAACAAAAGGCAATTTTTTTTTTTTATTGTACATGTAAGATTTGTAAATTTTTTTTGCATCTTTTTTTAAAAGTCCACATTTAACTTTAATTTTCTTTTCTTTAAAAATTTTAAAAGATTTTGATTTTGTTCTAGTATCTACATCTACAATTGGAAATAAAACTTCTTTAATTTTTGAATTAATAATTTTATTGGAACACGGAGGAGTTTTTCCAAAATGAGTGCAAGGTTCTAAGCTAACGTACATTTTTGAACCTTTTAAATTTTTTTTACAAGATTTTAATGCATTATATTCAGCATGTGGTCTTCCATTTAAGCCTGTTTGTCCACTAGAAATAACTTCATTATTTTTAACAATTACACAGCCGACAGATGGATTTTCACCTGTAAGCCCAACCATGTCGTTTGCCAAACTTAAGGCAACCTTCATATAACGTTTATCTTTATTGCTAAATTTACTTTTTTTTAAAGACATCAATCTTATCCACAAACTGAATGAAGTCTTTTTCTTCCCTGAAATTTCTATAAACAGACGCAAATCTTATGTAGCCTACAGGATCTAATTCTTTTAATCCTTCCATAACCATTGTTCCAATGGTATTGGATGAGATTTCATTCTGACCTAATTCTTCCAATGATCTTGTAATTTTAGTAATAAATTTTTCGACAGTATCAGTATCTAAAGGTCTTTTTTTAAGAGCTATGTAAATTGATTTTGATAATTTTTCTCTTTCAAAAGGAGATTTTCTCCCATTTTTTTTAACTACCATTAGTTCTCTAAACTGAACTCTTTCAAATGTTGTAAAACGTTCGCCACAAATGCACAATCTTCTTCTTCTTATTGTTGTACCATCTTCTGTTGGGCGAGAGTCAACTACTGAAGTTTCACCTTTTTTACAAATTGGACAAATCATTTTATCTCAAATTTTTATATATTGGAAATTTTGAACAAAGCTCTACAACTTCTTTTCTTACTTCATCTTCAATTTTCGAATTATCGCTTGGGTTAGAAGATAAACCTTTTACAGTTTTAGTAATTAATTCTCCTACCTTTTGAAATTCTTTTAAACCAAACCCACGGGTTGTAGCAGCTTGTGAACCAAGTCTTATTCCAGAAGTAATCATCGGACTCTCAGAATCAAAAGGTATTCCATTTTTGTTACATGTAATGTTTGCTCTGCTCAAGCTTTCAGCTGTAACATTTCCTTTAACATTAAAAGGTCTTAAATCAACAAGCATCAAGTGTGTATCTGTTCCACCTGAATATATTTTAAAACCATTATTTTTTAATGTTTCGGCTAGAACTTTTGCATTAGATATAACTGATTTTATGTAATTCTTAAATTCTGGTTTTAAAGCTTCTTGAAAACCTGCTGCTTTAGCCGCAATGATATGCATTAATGGGCCACCTTGATATCCTGGGAATACTGCGGAATTTATTTTTTTATTTAATGTCTCGTCATTAGTTAAAATAATTCCTCCTCTTGCACTCCTAAAAACTTTATGCGTTGTTGAGGTTACTACATGAGCATGTTCACATGGATTAGGATAGCCCTTTCCTGCAACCAAGCCTGAAAAATGAGCCATATCAACCATAAGATATGCGCCTACTTTATCAGAGATTTCTCTAAATTTTTTAAAATCTATTATCCTCGAATACGCGCTTCCACCAGCAATTATAAGTTTAGGTTTATGCTCTAAAGCAAGTTTTTCAACTTTGTCATAATCAATAAGTTCTGAATCTTTGTCGACATCATAACCTATTGGATTAAACCATTTACCTGACATTGAAATTTTTAGTCCATGCGTTATGTGGCCACCAGAATTTAAACTCATTCCCATGAAAGTGTCACCTGGCTTAAGTAAAGCTAAAAATACTGCGCCATTTGCCTGAGCTCCAGAATGAGGTTGGGCATTTGCATATTTACAATCAAATAATTTTTTTAATCTTTCAATTGCAAGAGTTTCTGCAACATCCACATGTTCACATCCGTTGTAATATCTTTTACCTGGATAACCCTCTGCATATTTGTTAGTTAATACTGAACCTTGAGCTTCTAATACGGCCTGAGATACAATATTTTCTGAAGCTATAAGCTCTATATGTTCTTGTTGTCTATTTAACTCTTCTTTAATGGCTTTAAATAGTTCAGGATCAGTTTTTGACAAACTGTCCTCAAAAAAACCTTGATGCTGAGCGTTTATGTATTCGCTTTCACTAGACATAATTATATTTTTTTTACTCTTCTCAAGTGTCTTCCACCTTCAAATTTTGTATTTAAAAAAACTCTAATCAGATTGAATGCTTTATTTTTATTAATCAATCTTGCGCCCAATGTAATGATATTTGCGTTATTATGCAATCGTGATAATTTGGTATTTTTCACACTGTAACATAATGCTGCTCTTATCTTTTTATTCTTATTTGCAGATATCGACATACCTGTTCCAGATCCACAGATCAATATACCGAAACTTCCATTACTCGATAATACTTTTTTTGATAATTTGCGTGCATAATCAGGATAATCAACAGATTTATCAGAACTAGGACCAAGATCTACAATTTTTTGCGTTTTAGAAAGTTTTTGAATAATACTTTTTTTTAAATTAAATCCTGCATGATCAGATGAAATAAAAATTTTTTTCAAATTCATTTATCATTATAACATCAATTTTTAATTGTTTAATAGATCTTAAATTAATTAAACTTATAATCTAATATACAAGCAACTAAATGAACTCTGTTTTCTTCTCCACCATTAAAAGCATTATGATACTTTAAGTTGTTTGTTACCCAGACAGAACCATCAGCTGGCATATGATGAGCCGTTTTATCAATTACCATTATAGCGCCTGGATTTGTATAAATTGGAATATGAAGTCTTGGTTCAGGGTCTCTGTGCCAGCTAAGAGTGGATCTAGGTTCTTTTAAAAGCAATCTTACTCTTCCCAATTTATATTTTTTTTTAAGCACATCATACACTTCTTTAAAATAGGTATTTTTAAAATCTTTAACAAATTCAGTATATTTAGTTTCGTCAATTTGAATATCTCTTGAAACTTCTTTTCCTGAAGAATCTGGTTTAGTCCAATAAACTCCTCGAGTATTATTTCCTTTTATAGAATCAGGTTCTCCAGGTATTTGATTCAAAGATATACTTGCAAAATGAGGTATTCCAAGGCTTGTATCAAATCCTTTTACTTTCAAAACCTGATCACAAGCTTTTTTGAGTTTGTTAATATCAAAAGCTAAGTCTTGCTTGTGAAAATCATTAAACTGTAGCGACATTATGAATTTATTAATAACCTATAGACTATTATATTATATATAACTATTGTCGCATATATAAAATTTAGTTGAGAATGATTATCACTGGAAAATATCCAAATTTAAGACTTAGAAGAAATAGAAAAGCTGATTGGTCAAGAAGATTAACTCAAGAAAGTAGCTTATCGTCTAACGATTTAATTCTTCCCATATTTATTGTTGATGGCAAAAAAAAGAAACAAAAAATAAAAAACATGCCAGAAGTTTATAGATACAGCATTGATAATATACCGTTGATTCTTGACAAAGCCTTAAATTATAAAATCCCAATGGTAGCAATTTTTCCATACACTAATCCAAAACTAAAAAATAATTCTGGTTCTGAAGCATTAAATGAAAATAATTTAGTATGTAGAGCTATTAGATACATTAAAAAAAAATATAAAAATAAAATTGGTATAATGTGTGATGTGGCTCTCGATCCTTATACATCTCATGGTCATGATGGTTTAATAAAAAAAAATGAAATTTTAAATGATGAAACAGTTGAGGTACTAGTAAAACAATCTTTACTTCAAGCTGAAATGGGATGTGATGTAATAGCACCATCAGATATGATGGATGGAAGAATTGGTAAAATTAGAAAAGCTTTAGACAAAAAAAATTATAAAAATGTACAAATTTTGTCTTATGCTGTTAAATATGCATCAAGTTTTTATGGACCTTTTAGAGAAGCTGTTGGTTCAAAAGGCATGCTTAAAGGTGATAAAAAAACTTATCAAATGGATTACAGAAACGGCATAGAAGCCTTAAGAGAGGTTTCCTTGGATATTAAAGAAGGTGCAGATATGGTAATGGTTAAACCAGGTCTACCTTATCTAGATATAATTAAAATGGTTAAAGAAAATTTTAAGATTCCTGTATTTGCCTATCAGGTTTCTGGGGAATACAGTTTATTAATGAATGGTATTAAAAAAGGAATAATTAACGAAAACTGTGTAATTGAGTCTTTAACTGCATTTAAAAGAGCTGGCGCAAACGCTATAGTAACTTATTACGCTGATAAAGTTGCAAAATTAATAAAATAACAAATTCAATTTATTTGTTATTTGGTCACTTTAATATCTTAATGAAATCTAATCTTGGACTTGGGTAGTTAAGATTGTTTGGTTTTAATATATTTTTTTCTAGGTAATCACCAACAAGCTTCAAGCCATTTAATAAATTGTTATCATCTAATTCATCGTTAGTAAGATCTACTAAAAAATTTGGAACAATTTTTTTTTCAGTACTAGATTTAACATAGTAAGTAGTTTTATTATTTACAATTTCCATATTAACTATATTACTTAACTCAAGATCATATCCAACTAATTTTAATAATTTAAGCTCCCAAAGAATATATTCTTTAATCCAATTTTTATTTTTTAAAATTACAAAAAAATCATTTATTAATTTAAAAATTTTTGAATTTTCTTGAGATTCGACAGTTAATAATTTTATTAAATTCATTGCCGAAGATAGGCACATAAGTTTTTTCTTATTATCAAAGTATAAGGGAGATAGGGCCTTTAAAATCTCTACTTTAAAGTAACCAATCCTCCCCTCATTTCTAAATATATAATTAATGTGAAGCATGTTTCCAGTTTGTAAATAATTTTTAATTTTTTTTGAAGTTGCGCCAAAAATAATTCCAGAACATTTACCGTGATTTTCGGTAAAAATTTCTGCTATAATAGAATTTTCATTATATTTGTTTTTTGATAAAAGAAAACCTGAGTCACTCCAATTCATTACTTGCCTAAATTATTTAATAATAATGTTGCTGCTTTTTGTTGTGCGTCTTTTTTTGAGCTACCAGTAGCATAAATCATTTTTGAATTTTGTAATCTGACACCTACTTTAAATATTGGCTTATGCCTGGGTCCTGTACTATCCAATAATTTGTAAATTGGCAAGATTTTAAATTTTTTTAATGAATATTCTTGAAGCTTGGTTTTAGAATCAACAAAAGTAACTACACTTGAATTTATGTGAATTTTCCAAGTTTTTAAAATAAAATTTTCAATAACATCAAAGCCTTGATCTAAATAAATTGCACCTATCAAAGCTTCACAACAATCAGAAATTATTTTATTTTCAATTTTTGTTACTTTTTTTTTACTATTGCCCAATATTATAAATTTTTCTAAACTTAATGATTGAGCAACATCAAAACATTTCTTTTTATTTACTAATGAAGCCAACTTTTTATCTAAAATACCTACTTTTTCATCGGGATATATTTCTAAAAGTTTTTTAGAAATAACCAGTCCTAAAACTCTATCGCCTAAAAATTCAAGTTTTTCATTGTTATTGAGAGTATCATAACTTTTGTGAGTTAGACTTTGAATAAGAAGTTTAATATTTTTAAATTTAATATCAATTTTTTTTTCTAATTTAATTAAATTTAAATCCATTAATTAATTTTTTTAAAGAATCTATTTATGCGTAAGTTATCAGACCATCTCCAAAATTTAAAGACACTACCAAAACGATAATCAGATGAAAAAAAAATAAATTGTGCTTTGCCTATTAAATTATTCTCATGAACATAACCAACGCTTGATAAAAATCTACTGTCTTTAGAGCAGTCTCTATTATCTCCTAAAAAAAAATAATGTTTTGGTGGAACTATAAATTCATCAGAATTTTGAAAAGTATAGGTTTTTCTATAAACAGAATTATATTTTTTTCCATTAGGTAGTTTTTCTTCAAATGTATTAACTGGAATTGTATTTTTTCCACAAAAAATAGTATCTACTGTTGAAATTCTTGTTTTTAAAACTTGATTATCATTAATATGTAAATCACCATCTATAAATTTAATTTTGTCACCTGGCAAACCTATTAATCTTTTAATATAATCAGTTCTGTTGTCAGTTGGTGTTTTAAAGACTATTACATCACCTCTTTTAGGAACTTTTGACAAAATTCTATCTTTAAATATTGGTGGGCTAAAAGGAAAAGAGTGCTTACTATAACCATAAGAATATTTAGATACAAATAATCTATCTCCAATTAATAAATTAGGTTCCATCGATGATGATGGTATATAAAAAGGTTGAATAATAATCGATCTAATTAATAAAGCGATAATTAAAGCATAAAAAATAGTTTTAAAGTTTTCAATAAAAAAATTTTTATTTATTTTCATTATTTTTGAAATATTACAAAGGCTATAGAATATTTTTTTTCATCGGATATTGATAGAAAGAAATTAAAACTGTTTATCTTAAATCTTTTCTTAATCATATTTTTAATTTTTTTAGTAATAAAAAATGAGGGTTTTCCTAATTTATCGTTAATTACAGATATATCTTTAAAATTAAATCCATTTCTAAAACCAATACCAAGTGATTTAACAAAAGCTTCTTTTGCTGCAAATCTTTTAGCAAAATAGCTTGGTTTATTTTTTATTTTTTTTGAAATTAATATTTCTTTATGGGTAAATACTCGTTTTAAAAATGAATTTTTAATTATAGATTTTTTAATTCTTGAGTTTTCAACGATATCAACCCCAGCACCAATAATTTTCATAAATTAATTGTTAGATATTCTTTTAATTTTTTTAATTACATTTTTAAACCCACTAAAAATAGATTCACCAATGATAAAATGTCCTATATTAAATTCTTTTATTTCATTAATTTTACTAAGAATTTTAGTTGTTTTATAATCCATGCCATGTCCGGCATGTATTTCAAGTCCTATAGAGTTTCCAAATTTTGCACAATTTTTAATTTTTATAAACTCATTAGAAAAATCTTTTTGGAATTTAATTAAATTAGATAACTTTCCAGTATGAAGTTCTATACAATCGGATTTTAGATCTTTAGAAAGTTTTACATTTTTAATGGTTGGGTTTATAAACAAGCTAGTTCTAATTTTAAATTTTTTAAGTTTTGATAAAATTTTTTTAATTTTACTTCTATTTTTTTTTAAATTAAGACCGCCTTCTGTTGTTATTTCTTTTCTTTTTTCTGGAACAATACAGACATAGTTAGGTTTATTTTTTAAAGCAATTTTAAGAATTTTCATATTTGCAGCTATTTCTAAATTAAGTGGTATTTTTTTATTTTTACAAATTTTAATTAAATCTTGATCTTGAATATGTCTTCGATCTTCTCTTAAGTGTATTGTAACTAAATCTGCACCAAATTTAATTGCAAGTTTGGCGGCTAACAAAGGGTCGGGATGATAACCTCCTCTAGCATTTCTTAGAGTAGCAACATGATCAATATTGACACCTAATCTTTTCATTTAATAAACCTGCTACCTGGAAATGTAATTGGAATTGATTTAAGATATTTTGGTAATTTATTTTTTTTGTAAGTTGCTACATTAATTTTTAAGTGTGAAACTATTCTTTTTTTAATTTTTAAATTTTTTTTCGATGATCTGTCAATTATACAGGCATATCCTAAAACTTTTGCTTTAGATTTATTAATAAGTTTAACGCATTCAAGACTTGATTTACCTGTGGTTATTACATCTTCAATAATTAATACTTTAGAATTTTTTTTAATACTAAAGCCTCTTCTGAGAGTAAATTTGCCTTTAACTCTTTCACAAAATATAGTTTCTTTTTTTAATAATTTTCCAATTTCATAACCTATAATAATACCGCCCATCGCAGGTGCCAAAATTAAATCAATTTTTTTAAAATTTTTTTTTATTTTTCTTGATAATGATTCACAAATTTTAGTTGCTATGTGGGGAAAGCTAAGCAGTTTTGCGCATTGTATATACTTGGAAGAATGTAATCCTGATGATAAGACAAAATGACCTTCTAATAATGCATTAGTTCTTTTTAAAATACTTAAAGATTTTTTTGGTGAAAGCATATTTTTTAATTTTTTTATCCTCGTGTCTTATGATTTTAAACCTTAACTCCTTTTGTTTTAACTCACTAATAAAATTTGTAAAGTTTTTCAAATCAGTAATAATTAGATCAAAAGTAAAGTTAATATAATCTTTAGTTTTTTCTTTCATTTTCACACTAGAAATATTAAGTTTGTTTTCCCCTAACAAAGTAGTCACTTCCCCAAGTTTACCTGGTATATCTGGTAAAGAAATCCATAATGTTGTATTATATTGCTTTGTTTTAGGAAAATCAGATTTTTCTCTATTTTGCCAATATCTTCTTATTGCTGCTCTCGCTTTTCCTGTTTTTGTCAATGGTAGCCAATGTAAAGATGGAGAAACTTTTTTTGAAGTGACAATTTTAACCATATCTCCGTTTCTAAGAACAGTTTGTAAATCTTTTTCTATACCATTAATCACACAACCTGTTGCTGTGTCACCAATTTTTGTATGTACCGCATAAGCAAAATCTATTGGTGTAGCATCTCTTGGTAATTTTATAATTGATCCCTTTGGCGTGAAACAAAACACGTTTTCTTGAAACATGTGAAGTTTAGTATATTCAAAAAAATGTTCTGGATTCTCATTTCTATCAATAATTTCAACAAGGTCTTTTAACCAATCATATTCTTTCCATGTTAATGAACTAAATTTTTCTGAGGATTTATATTTCCAATGCGATGCAATACCTCTTTCAGCAAATTCATGCATGGGCATTGTTCTTATTTGAATTTCGATAGGTCTTTTATTGGGTCCTATTATTGAAGTATGTAAAGATTGATATTTATTAATTTTTGGTGAAGAAATATAATCTTTAAATTTTCCAGGTATACAGTTCCATTTACTATGAAAAATTCCTAACGCTTTGTAACAATCTTCAATCTTGTCTAATATAATTCGAAAACCAATTATATCTGAAATTTCTTCTAGAGAAATTCTTTTTTGTTGAAGTTTTCTCCAAATGGAAAAGGGAGTTTTTTCTCTGCCAATAATTTCTGCTTTTAAATGATGTTGGTTTAATAAATCACTAAATTGAAAAGATATGGAATTAAAACTATTTTCTTTATCTTCTTTTATTTCATCCAATCTCTTTTTAATTAATTTTCTAGCTTCATTGTTTAAAACTTTAAATGAAAGATCTTCAAGTTCATCTCGAATTCTATTCATACCCATTCTGTCAGCTAGCGGCGCATAAATCTCCATAGTTTCTTTTGCTATACGTTCTTTTTTGTCATACTCATTAATTGCATTAATTGTTCTCATGTTATGAAGTCTATCAGCTAATTTTACTAATAAAACACGAATATCTTTTGATGTGGCTAAAATTAATTTTCTAAAATTTTCTGCTTTTGAATTAGTTTTTGCTTGATTTTCAAAAACTGAAATTTTTGTTACGCCATCAACTAGATCGGCAACTTCTTTACCAAATTCATTTTTAATAGTTTCGTATGTTGCATAAGTATCTTCAATTGTATCGTGCAAAAGTCCAGTAGCGATTGTAGCACTATCGAGTTTTAACTCTGTTAAAATATTAGCGACAGCTATAGGATGAATAATATACGGAGAGCCCTCATCTCGTTTTTGTTTTTCATGAGCCTTAACAGCAAAATCATACGCTTTGGACAAAGTTTCAGGATTTAGAAACTTATTGTATGATTTTATCTTATTAATTAAATCATTAGATTTTAGCATATACATTTATATCATTAAATCAGGTAAGTTTAATAGATCTTAAATCTGCAAGGTTAATTTTTAATATTAATTTGCTAATATTTTCATTAGATTTTGGATGTATCCAATTTCTAGAAATTTCGAATAATGGGATCAGAACAAAATTTCTATTTTTTATTCTTGGATGTGGAACACTTAATTTGTATTTTCCTATCTCTATAGACATGCATTTTTTGTTATAATCGATAATATCAATATCACATGTTCTAGGATAATTTACAGGCATACTCTTTCTTCCTAATTTTTTTTCAATTGATTTTATTAATATAAACAAATTGTGTAAGTTTAATTTTGTTCTAATTTTTATAATAATATTTAAATATTTTGGGAAATTTTTGTTTGGCCAAGAATAAGTTTCATAGTAATTAGAGCATTTAATAATTTTTATATTTTTGTTTGCTAATAATAATTTAGCATTTTCAATGTTCATAATTCTAGAACCTAAATTAGATCCAAGTCCCAAAAATACAGTTTTAACTTGATTTTCTGAAGTATCTAGCTTTTTCACGGTTCCAATCTCTTGTTTTTTTTGTATGTCGTTTATCGTAATGTTTTTTACCTTTGGCAATAGCAATTTCAATTTTAGCTTTTCCTTTTTTAAAATACATTCTTGTAGGAACCAAAGTAAGACCGTCCTCATTTACTCTTCCAATCAATTTTTTAATTTCTTTTTTATTAAAAAGAAGCTTCCTCTCCGAGTATGGATTATGATTAGAATAACTTGCTTGTTCGTATATAGGTATATGTGAATTAACTAAAAAAATTTCTCCTTTTTTTTCAATGGCGTAAGACTCTGCAATATTTATTTTTCCAGATCTTACAGATTTTATTTCGGATCCTTTCAATACTATGCCAGCTTCAATCAATTCATTAAAAAAATAATTAAATCTTGCTTTTCTATTTAAGCAAATTATTTTTAAACCACTATTGGTTTTTTGTTTCATTAATTAAATTAATTTAGCTGAACTTAATGCTACCTTAACTTCATCCTTGGTTTTTTTAGTAATTCTAACGAGTGGTAAACGAACTTCATCATCACAAAGACCTAGTACCTTCGCAGCATACTTAACTGGACTTGGGTTGCTTTCTATAAACATGGCTCTATGAACAGGTTGTAATATTTTATCAACTCTTTCTGCTTCTTTTTGTTCATTATCACTTTTTGAAAGTGAAAATTTTTGAAAGTCTGAACACAGTTTTGGAGCTATATTTGCAGTTACGCTTATTGCACCAACGCCACCACGTTTATTAAATTCAAAAGCATTATCATCATTTCCAGTAAGTTGAACAAAATCATCACCTAGTTTTTTCTTTTGTTCATCTACCCTATCTAAAATTCCAGTCGCATCTTTAACTCCAATAATATTTTTTAGTTCAAATAATCTAGCCATTGTATCTACGCTCATGTCAATTACTGATCTTGAAGGTATGTTGTAAATAATAATAGGAATCCCACAGTCATCGTTAATTGCTTTGTAATGTTGATAAAGCCCTTCTTGTGTTGGTTTATTATAGTAAGGTGTCACTACTAATGCACCATTAGCACCTACCTTTTCGGCATGTTTAGTAAGTGAAATTGCTTCTTTTGTAGAATTAGATCCTGTGCCTGCAATTACTGGAATAGTACCTTTGCTTTCTTTAATACATAATTCAATAACTTGTTGATGTTCTCGATGGCTTAAAGTTGGAGACTCTCCAGTAGTACCAGCTGGTACCAAACCATTTGTTCCATTTTTTAAATGAAAATGTATTAATTTAACATAAGCCTCAACATCAAGGTTATTATCCTTAAATGGTGTTATTAAAGCAACATTTGATCCTTTGAACATAAATACTTATAACATAGTTTACAGATTCATTTAGTAAATTTATGTCAACTAAAATATCATTTTTTTTAAATATTATCATAGTATTTTTATTATACTGCGTCTTTTCACAAGCATCAGAAATAAAAATTATTCCTTTACAAAAACCTATTTTAAGTGATGAGGTTATAGAAAAAAAAATAACTCAAAATATTATTAAACCAAAGAAAAAGCCTAAAAAAAAAATAATCACTAAAAAAAATGATGTAAAACCAAAAAAAAAGCCTAAAAAGAAAATTACTAAAGATGAAAAAATAAAACCACAAAAAAAACCTAAAGAAAAAGCTGTAAAAGATAAAAAAGTTGTAAAAGTTAAAGAAAAAAAATCTAAAGCAAGTTTAATTCTGCCTAAAGAAAAACCCTTAATTGTAAAAAAAAAAATAAGTAAAGTACAAAAAAAATCAAAACATTACAGAAAAAAAGATTTTATTTTAGCTAAGAAAGCAATTACAGCAATGGAAAAAAAGAAATGGGTTAAAGCCTTATCTATTTCTAAAAAAGCTAAAGATAAATCCATATATAAATTTATCCAATGGCAACATTTACTTACTAAGGGAAACCAAGCTAGTTTCTATGATTATCAACAATTCATAAATAAAAATAAAAATTATCCAAGAATTAATAGATTAAGATATTTAGCGGAACACAAATTATCTACAGAAAAGATCTCTTCCGGAAAAATAATAAAATGGTTTGCACAAAATGAACCTTTAAGTGGATTTGGTAAGTTAGTTCTAGGGGAAAGTTTAATTGCTACAGGTGATACTACTAAAGGCATAAAGTTAATTAAAGATGGATGGATAACCGCAAATTTAAGCAGATCCGATATGAAATTTTTTAGAAAAAAATATAAAAAATACCTAGTAGCAGATGATTATATTAAACGGGCAGATTATTTGTCTTGGGAAAATAAATTTTGGGATCTAAAAAGAATGCTGAGATATTTGCCAAAAGATTATCAACTTCTTTATACAGCAAGACAATTATTAATGAGTAAATCTTATGGAGTTGATAATGCTATAAGTAAAGTTCCAAATAAATTTAAAAATGACGCTGGTTTAAATTATGATCGTCTAAAATGGAGACGTAAAAGAGGAAGACTTGATGATTCATTAGAAATTTTGCTTGAAATAAACAATAGCAAGAAATATTTAATAAGACCTGATAAATGGTGGAAAGAAAGAGCAATTATTTCAAGGTCACTCCTTTACAAAAAAAAATATGCGTTAGCGTATAAAATTATCAGTCAACATGCTCTTGAAAATGGACCAGAGTATGCAGAAGCAGAATGGATGTGTGGTTGGATTGCCTTAAGTTTTTTGAATGATCCAATATTGGCAACTAAACACTTCAAAAATTTTTATAACAATGTTGGTTATCCAATTAGTTTATCACGTGGTGCTTATTGGCTTGGAAGATCTTACGAAAAAATGAATAATAAAAAAGAATCTTTTAAATGGTATGAAGAAGCAACTAAATATCTTACAACTTATTATGGCCAATTAGCTCATTTAAAAATTAAACCTAACGAAAAATTTGAATTAAGTGATCAAATAAAAATTGATGGTAAAATTAAAAAAAAGTTTTACGAAAAAGATTTAGTTAAAATTGTATTTTTGCTAGATGAATTGAATAAAAGTAAATATACAAAAAATATTTTAAAGCATCTAGCTACAGAAAGTATTGCAAATGGTAGTGAGTTATTAGCCGCAGAGTTAGCAACAAACATTTCAAGATATGATTTTGCAATACAAATTGCAAAATTAGCTTCATATCAAAAAAGATTTCATAATGATTTTAATTATCCAATAATAAGTACACCAAAATTTATAAATGGACGTAAAATTCCTGAATCAGCATTTATTTTATCAATTATTAGGCAAGAAAGTGAGTTTGATTTAACAGCTCATAGTAGTGCTGGTGCAAAAGGATTAATGCAATTAATGCCTTACACTGCTAAGCTCGTATCTAAGCAAGCAAAGTTACCGTATTCAAAATCTCGTTTAACCACTGATCCAGAATATAATATTAATTTAGGGTCACACTATATAGCAGGATTAATTTTGGAATATGATGGTGCATATCCTTTTGCCATAGCTGCTTATAATGCTGGACCTAAAAGAGTTAGATATTGGAAAAAAATTAATAAAAACCCCCAAAAAAAACAAATTAACTATGTTGATTGGATAGAATTAATAAAATTTAAAGAAACTAGAAATTATGTTCAAAGAGTTTTAGAAAATTACAATGTTTATAGATATATATTGGAAAAAAAACCTATCAAAATGAAAAATTTCTTTAAAAATGATCCTCTTTATTAATGGCGGAAAGGGAGGGATTCGAACCCTCGGTACACCTTTCGACGTACGACGAGTTAGCAACCCGTTGGTTTAAACCAGCTCACCCACCTTTCCGTTGATACCTGTGTAACTTGAAATCATTGAATATTCAATATTAATCAAGTATTTTCTGGCAAACTATGAAAAACAAATATTCAATATTTGCTTTAATAAAAAATGCTTTTACTTATCATGAAAACTGGCAGCGCGCATGGAGAGACCCTTTACCTAAAAAAGAATATGATGTTGTAATTGTTGGTGGTGGAGGACATGGCCTTGCTACTGCTTATTATTTAGCAAAAAAGCACGGCATGAAAAATATCGCTGTTGTTGAAAAAGGTTGGATTGGTGGTGGAAATACAGGAAGAAATACAACAATAATTAGATCAAATTATTTATGGGATGCTAGCGCAGGTTTATACGACCATGCTTTGAAAATTTGGGAAGGATTATCTCAAGAATTAAATTATAATGTAATGTTTAGTCAAAGAGGAGTTATGAATTTAGCTCATAACCTTCAAGATGTAAGAGATTTAAAAAGAAGAACACATGCAAATAGATTAAATGGTATTGATTCAGTTTGGTTAAATACTGAAGAAGTAAAAAAATTTTGTCCAATAATTAATACTTCACCTAACATTAGATATCCAGTTTTAGGAGGGACTTTACAAAAAAGAGCTGGCACAGCAAGACATGATGCTGTTGCATGGGGTTATGCTCGAGGAGCTGATGCTATGGGTGTTGATATTATTCAAAATTGTGAAGTTAAAAACATAAAAAGAAACGGTGATAGTATTGAAGGTATAGAAACAACAAAAGGATTTATAAAAGCAAAAAAAATTGGAGTAGTTGCTGCTGGACACTCTAGTGTTATTGCAAATATGGTTGATTTAAAATTGCCCCTTGAGAGTAAACCTTTACAAGCGTTGGTATCTGAACCGGTAAAACCTATTATAGATACAGTAGTTATGTCAAACGCAGTTCATGCTTATATAAGTCAATCAGATAAAGGTGAATTAGTTATTGGTGCAGGAACTGATGCTTACGTTTCATACACACAAAGAGGAAGTCATGACGTAGTTGAAGGAACTTTAAAAGCAATATTAGAGCTCTACCCTATTTTTAGTAGAATGAAAATGTTACGACAATGGGGAGGTATCGTTGATATTTGTCCAGATGCTAGCCCGATCATCAGCAAAACACATATTAAGGGATTATATTTTAATTGTGGATGGGGAACAGGTGGATTTAAAGCAACACCAGGGTCAGGTGATTTGTTTGCTCACACTATTGCTAATGATGAGCCTCACAAATTAAATGCTGATTTTAATATAAATAGATTTGTAAGTGGCGATCTAGTTGATGAACACGGAGCAGCTGCTGTAGCACACTAATGTTTTTAATTAATTGTCCTTATTGTGGTGAAAGAGACCAGAGTGAATTTTCTGCTGGTGGCGAAGCTCATATTGTTAGACCAAAACAACCTACAGAATTAAGTGATGATCAATGGGCAGAATTCTTATTTATGAGAAAGAATATTAAGGGCGTTCAGTTTGAAAGATGGAACCATGCTCATGGATGTAGAAAATGGTTTAATATGATTAGGGACACATCCAATGATAAAATTCAAGCTGTTTATAAAATGGGTGAAAAACCTCCAATAAAATAATGAGCGAAAATTTAAGAATAACAAATAATAAATTTATTGATCAAACAACTACAATATCTTTTAAGTTTGACGGAAAAACATTGTATGGTTTTAAAGGTGATACCTTAGCATCAGCTTTATTAGCAAATAATATCCACCTTGTTGGAAGAAGCTTTAAATATCATCGCCCAAGAGGAATAATGACATGTGGTTCTGAAGAACCTAATGCAATTGTTCAAGTTGGAAACGATGCTTCAATGACAGAACCAAATGCTAGAGCAACTGAAATAGAATTATATGAAGGTTTGGACGCATCTAGTCAGAACTGCTGGCCAAGTGTTAATTTTGATATAGGTGCTGTAAATAATTTCTTCTCCCCTATTATTCCAGCTGCTTTTTATTACAAAACATTTATGTGGCCTGCTAGTTTTTGGAAAAAATATGAATACTTTATAAGAAAATCCGCGGGTCTAGGAAAATCTCCCACTGAGCCTGATAAAGATATTTATGATCATAGATACTTGCACTGTGATGTTTTAGTTGTTGGAGGAGGTATATCTGGAATAATTGCAGCAAAAACTGCTGCTAATAACGGTTTGAATACAGTATTAATAGATGACAAAAATTACTTAGGTGGAACTACTCTCTTTCAACAAAATGAGTGTTTTAAAATAAATAATTCTTATTCAAATGAATGGTTAAAAAAAGAAATTGAAACTTTAAATTCAATTGAAAATCTAACTATAAAAACAAGAACAACACTAGCAGCTTATCATAGTTACAATTATCTGTTAGCTAGAGAAAATTTAACTGATCATTTAAGCTCGAGTAAAAAAAAAAATAAAATTCGTCAAAGACTTTGGAAAATTAGAGCAAAAAAAGTAATTATAGCTACAGGAGCAATGGAAAGACCACTAATTTTCAATAATAATGATAGACCAGGTATTATTCTTTCAACCTCTATTAAAAAATACATAGATTATTACGGAGTTAAATGTGGACAAAAAATATCATTATTTACAAATAATGATTCAGCTTATGAAACAGCTATCTCTTTAATCAATAGTGGCGTAACTGTTAATTCGGTAATTGATATAAGAGATAAAACTAATTCATTAATAGTTAAACAAGCTGAAAAATTAGGAATTAAAATTCACTGGAAATCAACAGTTGTTAATACAAATGGTTACAAAAAAATTAACTCTATTGAAATTATGAAATTATCTGACGATAGTAGTGGTGTTATAGGGAAAAAAATAAATGAAGAATGTGATTGCTTAGGTATTTCAGGAGGCTGGACACCAAGAGTACATTTGTTTACTCAGTCCGGTGGTAAACTTAAATTTAAAGATAAAGATAATGTTTTTTTGCCTGATAAATCAGAATTAGATCAAATAAGTATTGGATCTTGTAATGGTGATTTTGAACTTGATGAAGTAATAAAAAATTCATTTAAATTAACTAATAAATTTTTAAATTTAAATAATAATGATTATGAAAATTTAGAAATTATTTCCTCAAAAGAAATAGATAAAAAAAATATTTGGTTACTTCCGTCTGATAAACCTTTAGGTAAAACCAAACCATTTCTAGATTTTCAAAATGATTCTACGGCTAAAGATGTAAAATTAGCTTTAAGAGAAGGTTTTAAATCAATTGAGCATGTGAAAAGATATACAACAACAGGCATGGGCACCGATCAAGGAAAATTATCCAACATGAATGCTCTTGGAATTATAGCTGAAACTACTGGTGTTAAAATGGGTGAATTGGGAACAACTACATTTAGACCTCCTTACACACCATTAACATTTGGTGCGATAGTTGGAAGGAACGTTGGTGAATTTTTTGATATTACAAGAAAAACACCCATGCATGATTGGCATGTAGAAAATAAAGCTGAATTTGAAAATGTCGGACAATGGAAGAGAGCCTGGTACTATCCAATAAAAAATGAAAATATGCACAAAGCTGTACAAAGAGAAAGTAAAGCTGCTAGAGATAGTGCTGGTATCTTAGATGCTTCTACGCTTGGAAAAATAGATATACAGGGAAGCGATGCATCTGAATTTTTAAATAGAGTTTATACAAATACTTGGTCAAAGCTAGAAATTGGAAAATGTAGATATGGTCTTATGCTTAATGAAGACGGTATGGTCTACGACGATGGTGTTACAGCAAGATTGGGTGAAAATCATTATCTTATGACAACAACAACAGGAGGTGCTGCAAATGTATTATCTAAATTAGAAGATTATTTGCAGACAGAGTGGCCAGAACTAGATGTTTATTTAACTTCTGTGACAGATCACTACGCCACCATAAGCATTTGCGGACCTAACTCAAAAAAAATAGTTAAAAAGGTAATTCCTGATTTAGATTTAACAGATAATAATTTTCCACATATGTCTTTTAAAAATTCAATGATTGGAAAAATTAGGTGTAGAGTAATGAGAATTAGTTTTACAGGAGAACATAGCTACGAAATTAACATTCAATCAAGTTATGGAAAATCAGTTTGGGAGGAATGTTTTAAAGCTGGAAAAGAATTTAATATCACTCCTTATGGAACTGAGGCGATGCATTTACTTAGAGCAGAGAAAGGATTTATTATAGCTGGTCAAGATACTGACGGAACAATGACCCCTGTAGATCTACAAATGGATTGGATAATAAGTAAAAAGAAATATGATTTTATTGGCAAAAGATCATTATATAGAAGTGATACAATTAGAGAAGATAGAAAACAATTAGTAGGATTATTAACTGAAGACCCTAAAGAAGTTTTAGAAGAAGGTTCGCAAATTGTTGCAGAAACAAACAAGCAGCCAGTAGAAATGCTTGGTCATGTTACCTCTAGTTATTTTAGTCCAAATTTAAATAAATCAATTGCTCTTGCAGTTATTAAAAGTGGTAAAAAATTAAAAGGCAAAAAAATGTTTGTGCCTATGGAAAATAAAACAATTAACGTAATAATAACAGATGCTATTTTTTTAGATAAAGAGAATAAGAGGTTAAATGCCTGATTGGAATTCAGCAATAAAGAAAATTGATAATGATGCTGCTAGTGTAAATACAAAACATCACTCCGAATTATTCATCTCAGAGGTTGAACCTATAATAAAATTAAATTTAAGAGGAAAAAGTAGAGATTTTTTATCAATGGTAGGAAAAATATTAAATATTATATTACCTACAGAAGCAAATACTTCAACTAATAATGAATATATTACAGCTTTATGGTTTAGTCCCGATGAATGGTTAATATTTAAAAATAATGTCACAAATCGTGACACTGAAGAAATCAAAATTGAAGAAAATTTATTTAAAAATATATCTCAAAAAAAACTTGGATCCGTTACAAATGTGAGTGATCAGTTTGTTTTGATAAATATACAGGGTAAAAATGTATATGAATTACTAAGTTCAGGATGCCCCTTTAATTTTAATGATTTTAAAAATAAAAAAGGTGCAGTAACTCAAACTATTTTAAATCATACAGATGTGATTATTTATAATGAAGAAATTAACAAAATTAATTTATTTGTTAGAAGATCATTTTCAGAGCATTTATGGTCTTGGATAAATGACTGTGCTTCAAGATTGTAAGAATCTCTTTATATAAAAAGTTACAAAAAGCAGTAAAGAAATCATAAAGATCCAATTAAATATACAATAACTCCAAAAGAATGTCTTAAATGTACCTCCAAGAAAATTTGCAAAATATATAGTTGGAATTGGTAGTAAAACATTTCTAATGATGTTTAAAAACATGGAATAATGAGATTTTTTAATAGCCATAAAAAAACCATTGCTTATAAAATAAATTGGAAATGCTGGAAATATTAAAGCAGAAATTTTTAGATAAGTTGTACCATAATTTATAACAACTGTATTATTAGTAAAAATACTTACAATTTTATCAGCACTTAAAAAAATGATAATCCCAGCTACAATCATAATGGTAAATCCATAAAAAATTGCACAAAAATAAGATTCCTTGACTCTTGAAAATCGTTTTGCTCCAAAGTTTTGTGCTACTATTGATATTATAGCTGTGTTTATACCTAACACCGGTAATAAAAGTATTTGTTCAAAACGTGTTGCTGAACCATAACCAGCAGTAGCAAACTCACCAAATATTGAAATGTACCAAAGTATAATTAAATTGCCTATGGATATCATGAATAGTGCTGCTGAAATCGGTGCAGATTGAAAAAATATTTTAGATAAATAAAATGAATTCGGAATAAAATTATTTATAGAAATTCCTTTTAACGATGATGATCTCATAATTTTTGCTAATAAAATAAAAAAAGCAATGATTTGAGATATTATAGTTGCTAGACCTATACCCATCATGCCCATCGCTGGTATAAAACCATACCCAAATATAAATAATGGATTTAAAAATATATTTAAAACAAAACTTAAGATAAGAACATTTCTAAATGTTTTTGTATCACCTTCAGCATGTAATAGTGAATTAAGTGCTACAACAGAAATAAAAACTATAGATCCAGAAAAAATAACATCTGTATATTGAAGACCTAAATTTACCACTTCATTAGTAGAGCCCATCATAAAAAAAATATCTGATGCGTAATAAAGTCCAATAAAAGTTATAATTACGGATAAAATAATTCCAAAAATAATTGTTTGACCAAAATAAATTAAAACATTCTTTTTATTTTTTTCACCTATGCTATTGGCTATAAGCGAAGTACCACCAACAGTAACACCTACGCAAGCAGCTATAATTATAAAATATATAGGAAAAGATTTTGCAAGAGCTGATAAAGCTTCAGGAGAGATTTTACCAGCAAAGAATGTATCAACAATATTAAAAAGAGTTTGAAATAAAGTTCCAACACTAGCTGGTATAGCTATTTTTCTTAAAAGTGGACCAATAGGATCTTTAGTTAAGTTTAATGATTTTGACAATTTTTCCTCAGTTAAATTCTTTTTGGAATATATGCTTTTTTCCTGATTTTTTAGCAAGATTTATTTGCTTTTGCCTCATCCTAAATCTATCTTTTTGAGAGTTAGATAGTCTATCGTGACAATTTGGACAAGAAACTCCTACTTCATATTTAGTAGATCTTTTACCTTTTGGTGAAATAGGTTTTCTGCATCCACTGCACATTGAATATGTACCTTTAATTAAACCGTGTTTGACAGAAATTCTATTATCAAAAACAAAACATTCACCTTTCCATAAACTTTTCCTTTTATTAACTTTTTTTAAATAATTAAGAATTCCACCTTTTAATTGATAAATATTTTTAAATCCTTTTTTTTTTAAATAAACTGATACTTTTTCACATCTAATTCCTCCTGTACAAAACATTGCAATTGATTTTTTTTTATTAAGTTTATTTAGATATTTTGGAAAATCTCTAAAGTTGTCAATTTTAGGATTAACAGATTTTTTAAAAGTACCAACATCATATTCAAAGGGTTTTCTGGAATCTAAAACCAATATATCTTTAGTCATAATAAATTTATTCCATTTATTAGGCTCAATATAGTTATTTTTTTTTTTAGTTTTTGGAGAAAGAGATAAATCCATTGAAACTATTTCTTTTTTTATTTTTACTTTTGCTCTATGAAATGGTTGAAATTTACATTGAGAAATATTTTCACTATCAAAATTTTTTATATCAAGTATCTTCTTAATTTTATTTATAATAAATCTAATATTTGTATATTTGCTTGCAATTGTTGAATTGACACCTTCTTTTGCTAATATAATAGTTCCACGTATATTTTGTTCAATTAAATATTTTTGAAGTAAATATTTTTTTTTCTTTAAATATCGAAGTTTTTTAAACTTATAAAATCCAAATACATTAAACATTATAATTTTCTACAAACTGTAAAACCATCACCAAGTGGTAAAATTATTTGCTCAGTTTTTTTGTCATCTTTAACATAAGAATTAAAATCTCTAATTATATTAGTAAGTCTATCATTTTTTGTTTTGTCTACGACTTCACCATGCCATAAAACATTGTCTACAATAATTAAACCTTCTTTCTTTATGAGGCCTAACGAAATGTCATAATAATTTTTATAATTTTCTTTGTCTGCATCGATAAAAACCATATCAAATATTTTATTATTTTTTTTAAAATCATTTAAACTCTCAAGAGCAGGTTTAATAATAGTTTTAATTTTTATTTCTTGATTAGCTTTTTTGAAAAAATTAATTGCAATATTATTTGTTGATTCATTTTTATCTAAAGCAATAAGGCTACCATCATCTGGTAAAGCTAATGCGATGCTAAGCGTGCTCAATCCAGTAAATGTTCCTATTTCAAGAACATTTTTTATTTTCGATACTTTCGTTATTAAATGTAAAAAATGACATTGAGATATTGAAATTTGCATTCTTTTAATATCTCCAAGACTGTTATTATATTTTATAATTTCATGTTGAACTGGGTGTAAATTATAGCTTAATTCTTCAATATATTTTTCTAGTTCAGAATTAATTTCAAGATTTTTACCCATAATATTAAAGTTTTTTCTTTAATATATCATTCACAAGTTTAGGATTTGCTTTTCCATCAGAAGCTTTCATAACTTGACCGACAAAAAAACCAAAAAGTTTTTCTTTACCAGACTTATACTCTTTAACTTTATCAGGATTTTCTGAAATTACTTTGTCAATTATCGATTCTAGAGCCTTGGGGTCACTTTCTTGTTCTAAACTTTTTTCTTTAACTATTTTTTGTGGATCCTTATCTCCGCTTGCCATTAATTCAAATACAGTTTTAGCAATTTTCCCCGAAATAATTCCATCCTTAATTAAATTTATCAATTTTGATAGGTTTTCCGCGCTAATTGGACTTTGAGTTATTGCTAGATCATTCTCGTTTAATAAAGCAAATAATTCACCTGTAATCCAATTTGTAGATAATTTTACATCAGAGTTTTTTATAACTTTTTCAAAATATTCTGATGTCTCTTTATCAGAAACTAAAATATTTGCTTCATATGAAGATAAATTAAATTTATCAATAAATCTTTTCTTCTTTTCATCTGGTAATTCTGGAATTTCAGACTTTATTTTTTCTATAAAATCATTTTTTAATTCCAAAGGTAATAAATCTGGATCTGGAAAATATCTATAATCATGAGCATCTTCTTTTGATCTCATTGATCTAGTCTCATTTTTCTTTGTATCAAATAATCTCGTCTCTTGATCTATTTTTTTACCATCTTCGATTAGGTCAACTTGTCTATTAGCTTCATAATTAATTGCCATTTGCATAAATTTAATAGAATTAACATTTTTTATTTCACATCTAGTTCCAAGATTTTTTGTACCTTTTTTTTTAACTGAAACATTAACATCTGCTCTAAGAGAACCTTCTTGCATATTACCATCACACGTTCCTAGATAACGCATTATAGATCTTAATTTTTTTATATAAGCATTAACCTCATCCAAAGATCTTAAATCTGGTTTGCTCACTATTTCCATCAAAGCTACACCTGATCTGTTTAAGTCAACCAATGTACTTTGTGGATCTACATCATGAATGCTTTTTCCTGCATCTTGTTCTAGATGGAGTCTTTCAATGCCTATTTCTCTTTGCCCATAAGGCATATCTAATATTACAATACCTTCTCCAACTATTGGATGTTTATATTGTGAGATTTGATATCCTTGAGGAAGATCAGCATAAAAGTAGTTTTTCCTGTCAAAAACAGATCTATTATTTATTTTTGCTTTTAATCCTATTCCTGTTTTTACCGCTTGTTTTATACAGTATTCATTTATTACTGGAAGCATACCAGGAAAAGCAGCATCAACTAAACTTACTTGTGTATTAGGTTCTGCACCAAACTTTGTTGGAGAAGAAGAAAATAATTTTGAATTTGATAATACCTGTGCGTGAACTTCTAAACCAATTACAACTTCATATACATTTTTTTCTCTAGTGATTAAATATTCATCTGGTTTTTTGTTCATTCAGTCCACCAATCTTTTATATTTTTTTTAAAATCAATTTTTTCTTCCATAGAATAAGCAATATTTAGTAAATTTTGTTCATCAAAAGCTTTACCAATGATTTGTAATCCTAGCGGATAACCTTTCTTATCAAATCCAGCAGGAATAGAAATTGCTGGTAAACCTGCTAAGTTTACAGGAACTGTAAAAATATCATTTAAATACATAGATACTGGATTGTTGGTTTTCTCCCCTATTTTAAATGCAGAACTAGGTGTGGAAGGAGTTAATATAGCATCTACCTTTTTATAAACTTCATCAAAGTCATTTTTAATAAGTTTTCTTACTTTTTGTGCTTTTAAATAATAAGCATCATAATAACCAGATGACAAAACATAAGTTCCGATCATAATTCTTCTCTTAACTTCATTGCCAAATCCTTCAGATCTTGTTCTTTCATACATATCAATTAAATTTTCACCATCAGATCTAAATCCATATTTCACTCCGTCATAACGTGCTAGATTTGAAGACGCTTCTGCTGGAGCAACTATGTAATATGCGGGTAAAGCATAACTTGTATGTGGCAAAGATATATCTAAAACTTCAGCACCACACTCTTTAATATATTCTATACCTTTAAGCCATAAATCTTCTATTTCTTTGGGCATATGATCTACTCTATATTCTTTGGGTATTCCGATTTTTTTCCCTTTAATATTGTTTGTTAAAAGCTCGCTATAATTATTTCTTTTGAAATCTATTGAAGTAGAATCTTTTGCATCATAAGAACTTATAACTTCATAAAGTAAAGCGCAGTCTTTAACATTTTTTGCCATTGGTCCAGCTTGATCAAGTGATGAAGCAAAAGCAACAATTCCATACCTTGAACAACTTCCATAAGTAGGTTTAAGTCCAACTGTACCAGTAAATGAAGCTGGTTGCCTTATTGATCCACCTGTATCAGTACCAATAGTGATTGGAGTCAAATTAGATGCAAGAGCCGATGCCGAACCGCCTGAAGATCCACCTGGAACTAAATTTTTATCAATGGGACTATGTACATTTCCAAAAAAACTAGTTTCATTTGATGAACCCATTGCAAACTCATCACAATTTAATTTTCCAAGTAAAATTCCTCCTTCATTCCAAAGGTTTTGAGTTACTGTTGACTCATACGTAGGAATAAAATTATTTAATATTTTACTCCCAGCTGTAGTTTTAACACCTTCTGTACAAAATAAATCTTTAACTGCTATTGGTATTCCTGGTAATTTACATTTAAAATTTGGCTTATTATCAAATTTTTTAGCTTTCTTTATTGCTGAATCAAAATCTTCAGTTATATAACAATTTAAAATTTTAGCTTTTTCTGCCTTTTCAATAAAGTTTTTAGTTAT
>CACJGR010000012.1 GCA_902592985.1 uncultured Pelagibacteraceae bacterium
ATAGAAACATCAATAACTAACTCAATTAATAAAGGTCCTTATTTATTACAGACAATAGTTAATGATAAAAATGAAACCAAAATTGAAGCTATTACAGAAATATATAAAGTTTTGAGACCTGGTGAACCTCCAACAATAGAAATAGCAACACAGATATTTAATAATCTTTTTTTCAGTTCAGACAGGTATGATCTTTCTGATGTTGGTAGAGTTAAAATGAATTCAAGATTAGAATTATCATGTTCAGATAAAATTACAATTTTACGAAATGATGACATTTTAGCAATTATTAAAAAAATGTTAGATTTAAGAGATGGCAAGGATGAAGTTGACGATATTGATCATTTAGGAAACAGGAGAGTTAGATCCGTAGGTGAATTAGTTGAAAATCAAGCAAGAATGGGTGTTTACAGAATGGAAAGAGCAATTAAAGAAAAAATGACTACTCTCGATGTTGAGTCAGCCATGCCCCAAGATTTAATTAACGCAAAGCCTTTAACTGTTTCGTTAAAAGATTTTTTTGCTACTTCTCAACTTTCTCAATTTATGGATCAAACAAATCCATTATCTGAAATTACTCACAAACGAAGAGTTTCAGCTTTAGGTCCTGGTGGTTTAACGAGAGAAAGAGCTGGGTTTGAAGTAAGAGACGTTCATCCAACACACTATGGGAGAATTTGTCCAATAGAGACTCCTGAAGGACCAAATATTGGTTTGATTAACAGCTTGTCTACATACGCAAAAATTAATAAATATGGATTTATAGAAAGCCCATACAAAAGAGTTAAAAATGGCATTGTTGAAGATAAAATCGAGTATTTGTCAGCAATGGATGAAAGCAAATATACAATTGCTCAAGCAAATTCTAAGGTTGATAAAAATGGAAAAATTACAGAAGATTTAGTTTCCTGCCGTCAAAATTTAAACTTTGTACTATCAAAACCAGATAATATTGATTATATCGATGTATCTCCTAAACAACTAGTTTCTGTTGCAGCTTCATTAATTCCATTTTTAGAAAATGATGATGCGAACAGAGCTTTAATGGGTTCAAACATGATGAGACAAGCAGTTCCTTTATTAAAACCTGAATCACCATTAGTAGGAACAGGTATAGAAAGTGATGTTGCACTAGACTCGGGTGTAACTATTGTTGCAAGAAGAGAAGGAGTTGTTGATAAAATTGATGGAAAAAGAATTGTAATTAAAGCTACAGACGAATCTGACTTTACCAAATCTAGTGTCGATATTTATAATTTGCAAAAATTTAAAAGATCAAACCAAAATACATGCATCAATCAAAAGCCTTTAGTCAGAGTTGGAGACAAAGTTAGCTCTGGAGATATAATTGCAGATGGTCCGTCCACAAAATTAGGTGAACTTGCTTTAGGAAAAAATGTAACTGTAGCATTTATGCCGTGGCAGGGCTACAATTTTGAAGATTCAATTTTAATATCAGAAAGATGTGTTACAGACGATGTCTTTACTTCAATACATATTGAAGAATATGAAGTTATGGCAAGAGACACAAAACTTGGAGAAGAAGATATAACTCGAGATATTCCAAATATTAATGAAGAATCTTTAAAAAATTTGGATGAGTCAGGAATAGTATATATTGGAGCGGAAGTTAAAGCAGGTGATATTTTAGTTGGAAAAGTTACACCAAAAGGTGATTCTGCATCAGGTCCAGAAGAAAAATTGTTAAGATCAATTTTTGGAGAAAAAGCAATTGATGTTTCAGATACTTCTTTAAAAATGCCAAGTGGTAGTAGTGGAGTTGTTGTAGATGTTAGAGTATTCAACAGACACGGTATTGAAAAAGATGAAAGATCTATAACTATAGAAAGAGCAGAAATTGAAGTGGTTCAACAAGATAAAATTGTTGAAGAAGAAATTTTAGAAAGAAGCATTAAACAAAGGGCAAATCAAATTTTAAATGGGTTAAAAGTTAACAAAAAAATTAAACATTTAAATATTGGAGATAAATTAAATTATGAAATAATTAGTAGTTTAGTTATTTCAGATATATTTAAATTAACAGTAGGCGAAAGCAAAAAAGAAGAATTGCTTATTCAGCTAAAAGATCAACACCACAAGGCAAAACAAGATATTCAAGAAAGATTTGAAGATAAAGTTTTAAAAATTAGACAAGGTGATGACTTATTACCAAGTGTAATGAAAATGGTAAAAGTTTTTGTAGCTATAAAAAGAAGATTAAGACCAGGTGATAAAATGTCAGGAAGACATGGAAATAAGGGTGTTGTTAGTAAAATTGTCCCAGTAGAAGATATGCCTTATATGGAAAACGGAAAACCAGTCGATATTGTTTTAAATCCCTTAGGTGTGCCGAGTCGTATGAATGTGGGTCAAATTTTAGAAACTCACCTAGGATGGGCTTGCAAAGAGTTTGGTGAAAATATTAAAGAATTAATTAATGAAAACCAAAATAAATTTGAAAAAAATGAAAAAATTTCTTCTTTTTTAAAATCTGTCTACGGAAAAGAAATTTTTGATGAAAAAGTAGACAAATTAAATAAAACGGAATTTAAAGATTTATGTGAAAATCTGCAAGATGGAATACCAATAGCAACACCTGTTTTTGATGGTGCAAAAGTAAAAGACGTAACTAACATGTTAGAACTTTCAAACTTACCTGGTTCTGGTCAAACAAGTTTATGGGACGGAAGAACTGGAGAAAAATTCGATAGACCTGTAACAGTTGGAATTATTTATATGTTAAAACTTCATCATTTGGTTGAAGATAAGATTCATGCAAGATCAACTGGTCCATATAGTTTAGTAACTCAGCAACCATTAGGTGGGAAAGCACAGTTAGGTGGTCAAAGATTTGGTGAAATGGAAGTGTGGGCCTTGGAAGCTTATGGAGCTTCTTATTCATTACAAGAAATATTAACTGTTAAATCAGATGATGTAGCAGGAAGAGTAAAAGTTTATGAAACAATTGTAAAAGGGGAGGAAAACTTTGAGTCAGGAATACCAGAATCTTTTAACGTTTTGGTTAAAGAAATTAAATCTTTAGCACTAAATGTAGAGTTGAATTAAATATGAAAAAAGACATAACAAATTTATTTAAAAACACAGAGATTTCAGAAGCTCAAAATTTTAATAGTATTAAAATTACTTTAGCCAGTCCTGAAAAAATTAAATCTTGGACTTATGGCGAAATTAAAAAACCAGAAACTATAAATTACAGAACATTTAGACCTGAAAAAGATGGTTTATTTTGTGCTAGAATTTTTGGTCCTATTAAAGATTATGAATGTTTATGTGGCAAATATAAACGAATGAAATTTAGAGGAATTATTTGCGAAAAATGTGGTGTTGAAGTTACAAAATCAAATGTAAGAAGAGAAAGAATGGGTCATATCAATTTAGCTACACCGGTAGCACATATATGGTTTTTAAAATCTCTTCCAAGTAGAATATCTTTAATAGTTGACATGAAACTTAAAGAAGTTGAAAGAGTTTTATACTTTGAAAATTTTATTGTCATTGAGCCTGGATTAACAGGGTTGAAAAAAAACCAATTATTAAATGAAGAAGAACTTGCCAAATATCAAAATGAATTTGGAGAAGAATCTTTCACTGTTGGTATTGGTGCAGAAGCTATTCTTGAAATGCTTAAATCTATAGATTTAGAACAAGAAAGAAAAAATTTAGTTAAAATAATTCAAGAAACAAAATCTAAAGTAAATGAAGAAAGATCAATAAAAAGGTTAAAATTAATTGAGTCTTTTCTTGAAACAGGTCAAAAGCCAGAGTGGATGATTTTAACAATTATACCAGTTATTCCTCCTGAGTTAAGACCATTAGTTCCTCTCGATGGTGGAAGATTTGCAACATCAGATTTAAACGATTTATATAGAAGAGTAATTAATAGAAATAATCGTCTTAAAAGATTAATGGATCTTAAAGCTCCTGATATTATTATTAGAAATGAAAAAAGAATGCTTCAAGAATCAGTTGATGCATTATTTGACAATGGCAGAAGAGGAAGAGTAATTACTGGTACAGGCAAGAGACCTTTAAAATCTTTAGCTGAGATGCTTAAAGGAAAACAGGGACGATTTAGACAAAACTTGCTTGGTAAAAGAGTAGATTATTCTGGAAGATCAGTAATTGTAGTTGGTCCAGATTTAAAACTTCATGAGTGCGGATTGCCAAAGAAAATGGCATTAGAACTATTTAAACCTTTCTTATATGCAAGATTAAATAAACTTGGTTTGGCATCAACAATCAAACAGGCTAAAAAATTAGTTGAAAGAGAAACAAATGCTGTATGGGATTCTTTAGAATTAATAGTTAGAGAACATCCTGTAATATTAAATAGAGCACCAACACTTCATAGGTTAGGTGTTCAAGCTTTTGAACCAAAATTAATTGAAGGTGATGCAATTGAACTACATCCATTAACTTGTGCGGCATTTAATGCTGACTTTGATGGTGACCAAATGGCAGTTCACATTCCGCTAAGTTTGGAGGCTCAATTAGAAGCAAGAGTATTAATGATGTCCACAAACAATATTTTAAGTCCATCTAATGGTAAACCAATTATTGTTCCAAGTCAGGATATGATTTTAGGAATATATTATCTATCACAGCAACCATATAAAAAAGATAGAATCGAAGGATACTTTGTAAATAATTCTGAAATAGAACATGGAATGGAAACAGGTCAAATTAAAGTGCATTCCACTATTATTTCAAGATTCGAAACTATTGATAATAAAGGCAATAAAAAAATTGAAAAATACACCAGTACAGCTGGCAGATTTCTTCTTGCAAATTTATTACCAAAAAATAAAGATATTAAATTTTCTTTAATGGACAGACTGTTACCTAAAAAAATAGTTTCAGAAATTATAGATATAGTTTTTAGATTTTGTGGACAAAAAAGCACTGTTATATTTTGTGATAAGTTAAAAGATTTAGGCTTTAAACATGCATTTAAAGCGGGAATTTCTTTTGGTAAAGACGACTTAATTATCCCAACTAATAAAAGTCAATTAATTAATGAGACTAAGAAACTAATTACTGATTATGAGAATCAATATTCAGAAGGTTTAATTACTAGGGGTGAAAAATACAACAAAGTTGTAGATGCATGGTCAAAATGTACAGACAGAGTGGCAGGTGAAATGATGAAAGGAATTTCTGCAACTGAAACTACCGATGAAGGGTTAAAAATAAACTCAGTATTTATGATGGCAGATAGTGGCGCAAGAGGTTCTGCAGCCCAAATGAAACAACTAGCTGGCATGAGAGGTTTAATTGCAAAGCCTTCTGGAGAAATTATTGAATCACCAATAACTTCAAATTTTAAAGAGGGATTAACTGCATTAGAATATTTCAATTCAACTCATGGAGCTAGGAAAGGTCTTGCTGATACAGCTTTAAAAACTGCTAATTCTGGTTATTTAACAAGAAGACTTTGTGATGTAGCTCAAGACTTAACAATTACAAAACAAAAATGCAAAAAACCTGGAAACATTAAATTGTCTGAAATTATAGAAGGTGGTAACGTTATAGTTAGCTTATCAGAAAGAGCTCTTGGAAGGGTTGCCGCATTAGATGTAAAAAATCCTATTACAGGAGAAGTTATAATTGATAAATCTCAAATAATTGATGAAGCTGCATGTGAAAAAATTGATGCAGCAGGTGTTAAAATAATTGCAGTTTATTCAGTAATGACATGCAGTTCTAAAGAAGGAGTTTGTGCCAACTGTTATGGGAGAGACTTATCAAGAGGTAAAATGGTTCATGTAGGTGAAGCAATTGGTATGATTTCGGCTCAATCAATTGGAGAGCCAGGTACACAATTAACTATGAGAACTTTCCATGTAGGAGGAACGGCTTCTATTAAACAAGATTCTCAAATAGTCACCAATACTCAAGGTGTACTAAAGATAATTAATACAAACTTATTGGAAGATTCTAAAAAGAATTTAATTGTTATGGGAAGAAACACGCAGTTATCAATAGAAGACGACAATGGTTTACAAGTAGCCGTATATAAAGTTCCTTATGGTTCAAAGTTATTTTTTCAAAATGGTGATAAAATTAAAAAAAATTCAAAAATTTGTGAATGGGATCCTTATACTACTCCAGTTATTGCAGAAAAAAGTGGTATAGCAGGCTATGTTGATTTAATTGATGGGGTGTCCTTACAAGAAATAACAGATGATGCAACTGGAATTTCTACAAAATCTGTAATTGATTGGAGATCACAATCAAAAAATACTGATTTGAAACCAAGGATAACTTTAAGAGATGAGAAAGGAAATGTAATTAAGAAAGCAGATGATAATGAAGCTAGATATTACTTAGTACCAGACTCAATTTTATCTGTTAAAGATGGACAAAAAATATTTGCAGGAGATGTAATAGCTAGATTGCCAAAAGAGACCTCAAAAACTAAAGATATTACTGGTGGACTACCAAGAGTAGCTGAACTGTTTGAAGCAAGAAAAGCTAAAGATAGTGCAATTATTGCTGAAAATGATGGAAAAGTATTGTTTGGAAAAGAAGTGAGAGGCAAACAAAGAATTTCTATTCAATCAGAAAATGGTCACACATCAAATTATTTAATACCAAAAGGAAAGCATATAAATTTTAACCAGGGTGAAAAAATTAAAAAAGGTGAGTATTTATTAGATGGTCAGCCATTACCACATGATATTTTAAGAATTTTAGGTATCGAAGAATTAACTGAATACTTTGTAAATCAGGTACAAGAAGTGTACAGGTTACAAGGAGTTGTAATTAATGACAAACATATAGAAACTATATTAAGACAAATGCTTAAAAAAATTGAAATAAAAAGTTCTGGTGAGTCAAATTTATTACCAGGTGAAATTATTGATAGAATTAAATTTGATAATATGAATGAAAAATTAAAAACAGAAGGTAAAAAAACTGCAGTTGGAGAAAGAATATTAATGGGCATTACAAAAGCTTCACTGCAAACTGAGTCATTTATTTCAGCGGCTTCATTTCAAGAAACTACAAGAGTATTAACAGATGCCGCCATAAAAGGTAAGGTTGATAAATTACAAGGTTTAAAAGAAAATGTGATTGTTGGAAGACTAGTGCCAGCAGGGACTGGATCAATTAAAAATAATTGGAATAGAAAAGCAATACAAGACGATGAAAAATTCTTAAATGAACAACAAAGAATAGAACCTTCAGAAACTCAAGCAAATCAATAAAAAAAACACTTTTAGATTGTCGTTTTAATTTGACAAAGTGAAATTCTATAGTAATTTGGCGGTGTTTTTGGTTGGAATGTAGTACTTTAGTTACTAAACGCTGCCACAAAATAACCTGTCAGTTATTTCATCAAAAATAAAAATTAATTTAAAATTATAATTTTATGCCAACTATTAACCAGTTGTTAAGAAAAAAAAGAACTAAAGTTAAATCTAGGGATAAAGTTCCAGCTTTAGAAAAGTCGCCTCAAAAAAGAGGCGTGTGTGTAAAAGTTTACACAACAACTCCAAAAAAACCAAATTCTGCATTAAGAAAAGTCGCAAGAGTTAGATTATCCAATGGACATGAAGTTACATCGTATATTCCTGGTGAAGGCCATAATTTACAAGAGCACTCAGTTGTTTTAATTAGAGGAGGTCGAGTTAAAGATTTACCAGGTGTGAGGTATCACATACTTAGAGGAAACTTGGATACACAGGGAGTTACTGCACGAAAACAACAACGTTCAAAATATGGAGCAAAAAAAGGTAAATAGTTATGTCCAGAAAAAAAAGTGCACCAAAAAAAATTCCAATAGTTGACCCTGTATATAAATCAACAATTATTCCAAAACTAGTTAATTCAATAATGTATGATGGAAAAAAAACAATTGCAGAAAAAATAGTTTATGACGCTATTAATAAAATTAAATCTAAAATAAAAGAAGAACCAATTAATGTTTTTAATGAAGCGATTAACAACATAAAACCAACTGTAGAAGTCAGGTCAAGAAGAGTTGGGGGCGCCACATATCAAGTTCCTGTTGAAGTTAAATCCAAAAGATCTCAAGCGTTAGCATTAAGATGGTTAATAGATGCTTCCAGAAAAAGAAAAGACAAAAGAATGTCGGATAAAATTTTTAATGAAATATTTGATGCTTATCAAAATAAAGGATCGGCAATAAAAAAAAAAGAAGACACACATAGAATGGCAGAGTCCAATAAAGCTTTTGCGCATTTTAGATGGTAGAAATTATGGCTAGAACACATGCATTAGATAAATATAGAAACATTGGCATCATGGCACATATTGATGCTGGCAAAACAACAACTACAGAAAGAGTTTTATATTATACAGGTAAAAGTCATAAAATTGGTGAAGTACATGATGGTGCTGCAACTATGGACTGGATGGAACAAGAACAAGAAAGAGGTATCACGATAACTTCAGCAGCTACCACTTGTTTTTGGAGAGATCATAGAATTAATATTATAGATACACCTGGACATGTAGATTTTACAATTGAAGTTGAAAGATCTTTAAAAGTTCTTGATGGTGCAGTAGCTGTATTTGATGGAGTTGCAGGTGTTGAACCACAATCTGAAACTGTTTGGAGACAGGCAGACAAATATAAAGTTCCAAGAATTTGTTTTATAAATAAATTAGATAGAACTGGAGCTAATTACTTTATGTGTGTAGATATGATCAAAGATAGACTAGGTGCTAAACCCTTGGTTACTCAAATTCCAGTTGGTATTGAAGCTTCTTTAAAAGGAATTGTTGATTTAATAAAAATGAAAGCAATTATTTGGAAAGACGAAACTCTAGGTGCAGAGTTTGAAGTTACAGATATTCCAGAAGATTTACAAGATAGTGCAAATAAATATCGTCAAGAATTAGTAGAATTAGCAGTAGAACAAGATGAAAAATTAATGGAAGACTATTTAAACGGTAAAGAAATTTCTGAGAAAGACTTAATAGAATGCATTAGAAAAGGATGTTTAAAGTTTGATTTTGTTCCAGTTTTGACTGGCTCAGCATTTAAAAATAAAGGTGTTCAACCATTATTAGATGCTGTTGTTGATTATTTACCAAGTCCACAAGATATTGGTTTAATTAAAGGAACCAAACCTGGATCTGAAGAAGAATTAGAAATGAAATTTGATGACAAAGCACCTTTTTCAGCACTTGCGTTCAAGGTTGCCAATGACCCTTTTGTTGGTTCTTTAACTTTTATTAGAATTTATTCAGGAACGATAAAAGCTGGTACAGGCATTTATAATACTTCTAGAGATAAAGAAGAAAGAGTTGGTCGAATGCTTTTAATGCATGCTAATTCTCGAGAAGATATAAAAGAGGCAAATGCAGGTGATATTGTAGCACTAGCGGGATTAAAATATACAATTACTGGACATACATTAGCAGATGAGGACAAACCTGTTCTTTTAGAACCCATGGAATTTCCAGACCCTGTCATTGAAATTGCTGTTGAACCTAAAACAAAAGCTGACCAAGAAAAAATGGGTGAAGCATTAGGAAGATTAGCAAAAGAAGATCCATCGTTTAGAGTAACTTCTGATGAAGAGTCTGGGCAAACAATAATAAAAGGTATGGGAGAACTTCATTTAGATATTATTGTTGATAGGATGAAAAGAGAATTTAAAGTTGAAGCTAATGTTGGTGCGCCACAAGTTGCATACAGAGAGACAATACAAAATGCAGTGGAATTTGATTATACACATAAAAAACAAAGTGGTGGTGCTGGACAATTTGCTAGAGTTAAATTATTTGTCGAACCATTAGAACCCGGGGAAGGTAGACAAGTTGAGAGTAAAATTAAAGGTGGAGCTATTCCTAAGGAGTTTATACCTGGGGTCGAAAAAGGAATCGAAACAGTTTCAGATACAGGAATTTTAGCAGGTTTTCCAATTATTGATTATAAAGCAACAATTCTCGATGGTTTACATCATGATGTAGACTCTAGTGTATTAGCATTTGAACTTGCTTCAAGACAGTGTTTTAAAGAGGCATGTAATAGAGCAACTTTAAAATTGTTAGAACCTGTAATGAGGGTAGAAGTTGTGACTCCAGAAGATTACATGGGTGATGTAATAGGAGATTTGAACAGTAGAAGAGGACAAATTAATACTCAAGAACAAAGAGGTAATGCTACAGTTATCACAGCTATGGTTCCTTTAGCAAACATGTTTGGCTATATTAACAATCTTAGATCAATGTCTCAAGGGAGAGCACAGTATTCAATGTTTTTTGATCATTATTCAAAAGTACCACAAAATGTTCAAGATGAAGTAACTAAAAAAACTGGTTAATTATGGAAAAACAAAATATTAGAATTAAATTAAGAGCTTATGATAATAAGATCTTAGATCAATCAACGGAAGAGATTGTAAATACAGTTAAACGAACAGGAGCAAATATTAAAGGCCCCATTCCTTTGCCTACAAGGATTGAAAAATATACAGTTTTACGTTCACCACATATTGATAAAAAAAGTAGAGAACAGTTCGAAACAAGAACGCATAAAAGATTGATTGATATAATTGAGCCAACACCACAAACAGTAGAAGCTTTAATGAAACTAGATTTAGCATCAGGTGTGGATGTAGAAATTAAAATATAATTATGAGTGAGATTGCTTTAATTGGAAAAAAAATAGGTATGACTAGAGAGTTTTATAAAACTGGGCAATCTGTCCCTGTTACTGTAGTAAAAATGGAAAAAGCAAGAGTTATTCAGGTAATAGAACAAGAAAAAAGAGGCTATAAAGCTGTTCAGTTAGGATTTGGTAAAATAAAAAATTCCAAATTATCCAAAGCAATAAAGGGTTTTTATACAAAAAAAAATACTGAACCAAAAAAAAAATTAAAAGAGTTTAAAGTCGAAAAAACTGAAAATTATAAAGAAGGAAATGAATTTGGAATAGAAATATTTAAAGACATTAAGTTTGTTGATGTTAGATCAAAAACTATAGGTAAAGGCTTTGCTGGTGTTATGAAAAGATACAATTTTTCGGGGTTAAGAGCCACACACGGTGTTTCAGTTTCACATAGATCTCATGGATCAACAGGTCAAAGACAAGATCCAGGAAAAGTATTTAAAGGAAAAAAAATGGCAGGACATATGGGTAATAAATTACGTACTTTGCAAAATATAGAAATTATAAAATCTGATCCTGAAAACAGTTTATTATATTTAAAAGGATCTATTCCAGGTTCTAAAAATACTGAAGTTTTAGTTAAAAAAGCTGTAAAAAATATAGAAAAATTAACAATTAAAGAAAAAATTGAAGTTGCCGAAAAAGCTAAAAAGATACCCGATAAGAAAAAAAAATAAGATGAAAATTGAAAAATTAAATTTAGATGGAAAAAAAGACACTATAGAAGTTTTAGATATAGTTTTTTCAGGAAAAATTTATAAAAAACTTGTACATAATGTACTCTATAAAACAAATGCTAATTACAAAGGAAGAAGAGCAAAAACCAAACAAAAAAATGAAATAAAAGGATCTACATCAAAAATTTATGCTCAAAAAGGAACTGGCGGTGCCCGACATGCAAGTAGAAAAGCTCCTATTTTTGTTGGTGGTGGTGTGGCACATGGACCAAAAGGTCAATCTAATTACAAAAGAAGAAAACTTAATAAGAACGAAAAAAAATTAAGCATATCGTCATTAATTAGCCAAAAAAACAAATTCAATAATCTTGTGATAATAAGTGATTTTAAAAATGAAATAACAAAAACTAAAGAAATGAATAAAATATTAATTAAATTCAAAATTAATAATTCATTATTAATTCTAGATAGATCTTCAAAAGATAAAATTCAAAAATCATCAAGAAATATTCCAAATATTAAAGTTACGGACATAAATCATTTTAGTGCGTTTGATATAGTTAAATTTCAAAAACTTGTTTTTACAGAAACATCAGTAAAAGAATTAGAAAAGAGATATACATAAAATGGAAAAAATTCATTTATACGATAAAATTTTATTTCCTGTAGTTACAGAAAAATCAACAAACTTATCCAGTCAAAATAAAATTGTATTTAAAGTACCAAATAAAACAAATAAAATAAATTTAAAAAAAAATATTGAAAAAATTTTTAAAGTTAATGTAACTAAAATTAACATAATAAATAAGCAACCAAGAAAAAAAATTGTAAGAGGAAAAAAAGTTAAAGTAATGGGTTTTAAAAAAGCAATTATTACTCTCAAAAAAGGTCAGAATATTGATTTAACAACAGGAATTTAACAAATGACTTTAAAAACATTTAAACCATACACAAAATCTACCAGAGGAACTATTTTAGTTAATAAAACTGGATTGTGGAGAGGTAAACCCTTTAAATCACTTGTTATTCCAAAAAATGCTTCAAAAGGTAGAAACAATAATGGCCATATAACTTCAAGGAATAGAGCTGGTGGTCATAAAAAAATGTACAGACAAGTGGATTTTTATAGGAAAAAATTTGATATGTCGGCTACTGTGGAAAGAATCGAATATGATCCTAATAGATCTTGTTACATAATGTTAGTAAAATTTGAAGATGGTAAAAATTCATATTATTTAGCACCACAAAAAATTAAAGTTGGTGATAAAATAGAAAATGGTTCACAAAAAGAAATCAAAGTAGGAAATTGCATGCCGCTTAAAGATATTCCTGTAGGAATAAATATACACAACGTTGAATTACAACCTGGATCAGGTGGTAAAATTGCAAGATCTGCTGGTACTTCAGTCTCCATTTCTGGAATTGATGGAAATTATTCTTTAATAAAAATGGCCTCTGGTGAAATTAGAAAAATTGACTCCAGAGCAATGGCAACCATTGGAGTTTTGTCAAATCCTGACCAAAAAAACATTAAAATTGGTAAAGCAGGTAGATCGAGATGGTTAGGAAGAAGACCTCATACCAGAGGAGTTGTAATGAATCCCGTTGATCATCCACATGGAGGTGGTGAAGGTAAATCTGCTGGTGGAAGACACCCTGTCTCGAGAACTGGACAATCTGCCAAAGGGCTAAAAACAAGGGACAATAAAAGAACAGATAAATATATAATTAGAAGAAGAAAAAGGAAGAAGGTGTAGTTTATGGCACGAGCAGTTTGGAAAGGACCCTTTGTGGAAGAAAGTTTAATCAAAAAGGTTGAAAAACAACAAAACCAAACAAACAAAAAACCAATTAAAACTTGGTCAAGAAAATCAACAATTATACCTGAATTTGTTGGCTTTAGTTTTTTAATCTATAATGGCAAAAAATTTATCCCACTAACAATTTCTGAAGATATGGTTGGACATAAGCTTGGAGAGTTTGCACCAACAAGAACATTTTCTGGACATACGCCAGCGGATAAAAAGGCAGCTAATGTAGCGGCAGAAGCTTCAGTGGCAAAAAAGGATTCTAAATAATTATGAGCAAGAATAAAAAAAATAAAGATAACAAAGAAAAATTAGTGAAATCTATAAATAAAAACGTTAGATCAAGTACTAGAAAACTTAACCCAATTCTAAAAAACCTGGTTGGAAAAAGAGTTGATATTGCTTTACGTAATCTTGATTTTTCTGAAAAGAGAATTGCAAAAGATATTAAAAAAACAATTTCATCAGCTGTAGCAAATGCTGAAAATAATTTTCAATACAATATTGATAAACTAATAGTTAAAGAAGCTTATTGCGGAAAGCAAATTGTTATGAAAAGATTTAGAGCCAGAGCTAAAGGTAGAGCAGCACCAATATTAAAACCTTATTCAAATGTAACAATAATTTTATCAGAACCTAAAAAAATGGAGAGTCATGGGACAAAAAGTTAATCCAGTAGGTTTAAGATTAGGTATAAACAGAGGATGGGACTCTGTTTGGTATGCCAAAAAAAAAGATTTTGGTAGTTATTTAATAGAAGATTTTAAAATTAGAGAATATATAAAAAAAAATGTAATTAATTCTGGTGTATCTAAAGTTATGATAGAAAGAACATCAAAAAAATGTTTCGTAACCATTTATACCTCAAGACCTGGTTTTGTAATAGGCAAAAAGGGTAGTGATATAGAAAAGATTAAAAATAAATTGTCTAATTTAAGTTTAAATGAAGTTACTTTAAATATCAAAGAAGTAAAAAAACCTGAAACCAATAGTTATTTGGTGGCTGAAAATATTGCACAACAGCTGGTTAAAAGAATTTCATACAGAAGAGCCATGAAAAGAGCTATGCAGTCGGCTCTTAGACTTGGAGCTAAAGGCATAAAAGTTTCAATTAGTGGTAGGCTTGGTGGAAATGAAATAGCACGTACTGAATGGCTTAGAGATGGAAGTATTCCTTCTCATACATTAAGAGCAGACATAGATTACGCTGAAGCTGAGGCATTAACAACTTATGGAATTATTGGAATTAAAGTATGGATTTATAAAGGTGAAATTTTTACTAAGGAGTTTAGTCAAGAAACTAATAAAAAATAATTATGTTACAGCCAACTAGAACAAAATATAGAAAAGCACATAAAGGGAGAATTCATGGTAAAGCTTCCAGATGCAACTTTATGAATTATGGAGCATATGGTTTAAAAGCAATTCAACCTGATAGAGTTATTTCAAAACAAATAGAAGCAGCTAGAGTTGCCTTGACACGACACATGAAAAGGCAAGGAAGAGTCTGGACTAGAATTTTTCCAAATATACCAGTTTCAAAAAAACCCGTGGAAGTAAGAATGGGTAAAGGAAAAGGCTCACCAGAATTTTGGGTTTGTAGAGTAAAACCTGGAAGAATTTTGTTTGAAATTGATGGAGTTTCTGAACAAATTGCAAAAGAAGCATTATATAAAGCTTCAGCGAAGCTTCCTATTAAAACAAAATTTATAAAAAGGGTTGCATAAAATGAAAAAAAATGAATTAAAAAAACTAACAAAGAGCCAAGTAATTAAAAATATTGATAAGTTTAAAAAAGATTTGTTTAACTTTAGATTTCAAAAAGTAAATTCCCAAATAACAAATCCATCGAAAATTAACGAAACTAAAAAAACAATTGCTAGGTTAAAGACATTGTTAAAAGGAAAATTAAATGCCTAAAAAAATTTTAACAGGAATAATTGTAAGCGATAAACCAAATAAAACTGTAACGGTTTTAGTTGAACGAAAATATCAGCACCCAGTTTTAAAAAAAGTACTTAAGGTAAAAAAAAAATATAATGCTCACGATGAAAATAATAAGTTTAAAAATGGTGATAGAGTTTCTATTATTGAATGTAAGCCATTTTCAAAAAATAAAAAATTTGAAGTTAAGGAAAAAAATAAATGATACAAGTTCAAACTGAATTGCTTGTTGCTGATAATACTGGCGCAAAAAAAATTGAATGCATAAAAGTTCTTGGTGGTTCTAAAAGACGATATGCAAGTATAGGTGACACCATAGTCATCGCTGTAAAAGAAGCAATTCCAAGGGGAAAAGTAAAAAAAGGATCTGTTTACAAAGCAGTAGTGGTAAGAGTGAAAAAAGGCATACATAGAAATGATGGTTCTAAAGTGCGGTTTGATAATAATGCCGCTGTATTAGTTGACGATAAAGGTGAACCGGTAGGCACTAGAATATTTGGACCAGTAACAAGAGAATTAAGAAGTAGGGGTCAAATGAAAATAATTTCTTTAGCTCCTGAGGTTTTATAACAATGATTAAAAAAGGTATTAAAGTAAAAATTTTAGCAGGCAAGGATAAAAATAAAGATGGTGAAGTAATTGAAATAGATAGACCTAATAATAGAGCTAAAGTTAAGGGAATTAATCTTGTGAAAAAACATGTTAAAACAACAAAAGAAAAAAAGGGTGGAATAGTTAGCAAAGAAAATTTTTTACATATTTCCAATCTAGCAATTATTCAAGAAAGTAAAAAAATTAAAAAAACAGAAATTAAAAAATGATACCAAGATTAAAAGAAATATATTTCAAAAAAATACAACTTAGCCTTAAAGAAAAATTTGGTTTTAAAAATATTTATATGGGGCCAAGGTTACAAAAGGTTATTTTAAATATGGGGTTAGGTTTAGATGGAAATGATTCAAAAATTTTAAAATCCTGTTCAGAAGATTTAGCTAATATAACGGGTCAAAAACCTGTTATAACAAAATTCAAAAAATCTATATCTAACTTTAAGACAAGAAAAAATACTAACGCAGGTTTAAAAGTAACTTTAAGGAAAAATAAAATGTATGAGTTTATTGATAGACTTGTAAATATTGCGTTGCCAAGAATTAAAGATTTTAAAGGTCTTTCAATAAATGGTTTTGATAATTTTGGAAACTATACATTTGGTATTAAAGAACATATAATTTTTCCAGAAGTTAATTTTGATAGGGTAGATAAGATAAGAGGCTTAGATGTTACAATAGTGATTTCTGCTATAAATAAAAATCATAGTTATGAACTTTTAAAAAAACTAAATTTTCCATTTATTAAAAAAGGAGATAACTAACATGGCTAAAATGAGCGCTATTAATAAAAATAACAGAAGAATTAAACTTTCTGATAGATTTTTTAACAAAAGAAAGGTCTTAAAAAAAATAATTATGAACAAAAAACTATCTTTAGATGAAAGATTTAAGGCTCAACAAAAACTGTCAAATTTACCAAGAAATTCTGCAAAAACCAGAGTTATGAATAGATGCCAAATAACAGGAAGGCCACATGGAGTTTATAGAAAATTAAAAATATCAAGAATAGCTTTAAGGCAACTAGGGTTACAAGGAAAAATTCCTGGAATGATAAAATCAAGTTGGTAGAAAGGAAAATATGAGTTTAACTGATCCAATTGGAGATATGATAGCTAGAATAAAAAATGCTCAAATGCGTAATCATAGAAATGTTGAATTACCATCATCTAATTTTAAAACAAAAATTGCTGCAATTTTAAAGAGCGAAGGTTTTATTAAAGATTTTAAAATTAATTTAGAAAATAACAAACCTATTTTACTAATCAATTTAAAATATCATTCCGGAAATCCAGTAATTGGTACAATTGAAAGAGTTTCTAAACCTGGCAGAAGAATTTTTTCAAGAGCAGAAAGTTTGCCCAAAATTAATAACGGATTAGGAATTGCAATTATATCTACACCAAAAGGAGTAATGACAGATATAGATGCAAGAAAACAAAAAGTTGGTGGAGAAGTAATTTGTAAGGTATTTTAATGTCTAAAATTGGTAAAATAAACATATCTATTCCAGAAAAAGTTAAAGTAGCTCTAAATGGCAATGTGCTTAATGTAGAAGGTCCATTGGGTAAAAAATCTTTAAATATTGATTTAGATATTTTCGATTTGAACATAGATACTGGTAAAGAAATTTCAATTAAGCCAAAAAAAATTAATAAAGATACAAAAAGATTGTGGGGAATGAATAGAAGTCTTGTTAATAGTGCAATTATTGGTACTAACGTAGGCTATGAAAAAACACTTGAACTTACAGGAGTTGGATTTAGAGCTGCACTTAAAGGTAAACAATTAAATTTGCAATTAGGATTTAGTCATGACATTAATTTTGATATTCCAGAAGGAATTACAATATCTGTTGAAAAACAAACAATAGTTAAGGTAAGAGGCTATGATAAACAACAAGTTGGAATGGTTGTTTCTAAAATTAAATCACTAAGGCCACCAGAACCTTACAAAGGCAAAGGTATTAAAGAAAAAGATCAATATATAATAAGAAAAGAAGGTAAGAAAAAATAATGAAACAGAGTACTGTTAATAGAAAAAAGTTTAGAGTAAGAAACAAATTAAAGAAAAATTCTGAATCAGACAGATTTCGATTAAGCGTTTTTCGTTCAACAAAAAATATTTCTGCTCAAATCATAGACGATACAAACAATGTAACACTTTTATCAGTTTCTTCTATTGAAAAAGATATTAAAACTTTGAATAAAAAAAATAAAACTGAATTATCAAAAATTGTGGCTGAAAAACTTGCAAAAAAAGCACAAGCCAAAAAAATAACTAAAATTTATTTTGATCGTGGTATTTATAAATATCATGGAAGAGTAAAAATTTTTGCAGAAACTTTAAGAAAAAATGGAATGGAACTTTAGATGCTAGAAAAAAAAAAAGATGATATTTTAGAAAAACTTGTACACATAAATAGAATAACTAAAGTAGTTAAGGGTGGTCGAAGATTTGGCTTTTCAGCATTAGTTGTTGTTGGGAATCAAAATGGAAAGATCGGAATTGCTCATGCTAAAGCTAAGCAAGTTCCTGATGCAATAAAAAAAGCTAATGAAATGGCTAGAAGAAAATTAAAACAAGTATCTTTAAGAGAGGGTAGAACTATACATCATGATGTTTATGGTAAAGATGGTGCTGGCAAGATTAAATTAAGATCCGCTCCTAAAGGAACAGGAATTATAGCAGGAGGTCCTGTAAGGGCAGTTTGTGAAGTTTTGGGTGTAAAAGATATTGTTGCTAAATCGATGGGGACGGCAAATCCACATAATGTTATAAGAGCTACCATGAAAGCTTTATCTAAACAAAATTCACCTAAACATATATCTTTAATAAGAAATAAAAAAATTTCAGAAGTTGTAGAGAAAAGAGGGTAATGATTACACTTAATTCGACAGGAAAAGTAATTAGTAAAAAAATGAGAGTTGGTAGAGGCATTGGTTCTGGCAAAGGTAAAACTGCAGGAAGAGGTATTAAAGGACAAAAATCTAGATCAGGCGTTGCTATTAAAAGTTTTGAAGGTGGTCAAATGCCCTTATACAGAAGATTGCCTAAAAGAGGTTTTAATCCAATAGGCAAAATTAAAGTAGCAAAAATTAATCTTGAAAAAATTCAAACCTTTATTGAAAAAAAACACTATAAGTTCTAGTGATACTATAGATGCAAAATTATTAAAGAAATTAAAAATTATTAATAAAAATTCTAAATTACTTAAAATTTTAGGTGCAGGAGAAATTAAAGTTAAAATCAACATCGAAGCAGATTTAATTTCAAAATCAGCTAAAGAGAAATTAGAAAAAATTGGTGGATCCATTCTTCTTAAAAAAAAATAATGTCAAAATATGAGTGCAACTCCACAATCTAGCGATCTTAAAAATAGAATATTATTTACAATATTCATTTTAGCTATATATAGATTAGGAACATTTGTTCCTTTACCCGGTATAGACCCAGAGCAACTACAATCACTTATGGAAGGAAACCAAAAAGGTTTATTGGGTATGTTTAATGTTTTTGCTGGTGGAGCAGTTGGTCGTATGGCTATTTTTGCATTAGGAATAATGCCATATATTTCTTCATCTATCATTGTTCAATTATTAACTGGTGTATCTGATTATTTTAAAAATTTAAAAAGCCAAGGAGAAACTGGAAGAAAGAAAATTTCACAAATTACACGATATGGAACAGTATTACTAGCAACAATCCAAGGTTATGGATTGTCAGTAGGATTAGAATCATCAGCAAATTTAGTTATTAATCCTGGTGTATATTTTAAAATAACTACCGTAACAACTATAGTTGGTGGTACTATATTTTTGATGTGGCTAGGTGAACAGATCACCCAAAGAGGTATTGGTAATGGAATTTCTTTAATTATATTTTCAGGTATTGTTGCTGAAATTCCAAGAGCTCTAGTTACCACCTTTGAACTTGGTAGAACAGGTGCAATATCAACATTAATGATAATAGCAATTTTTGTGCTACTGGTGCTAACAATTATGTTTATTGTGTTTATGGAAAGAGCTCTAAGAAAAATACTTATAAATTATCCAAAAAGACAAATGGGTAATAAAATTTATGGTGGTGATTCATCTCATTTACCTTTAAAAATAAATCAAGCTGGGGTAATTCCTGCAATTTTCGCTTCTGCATTGTTATTGCTTCCTATTACTTTTTCTAATTTTAATTTTTCTGGTAATGAAACATTTTTAAATGTAACTTCATTCTTTTCTCAAGGACAACCTCTGTATATGATTTTATATGCATCTGGTATTATATTTTTTACTTTTTTCTACACATCAATAACTTTTAATCCAAATGAAACAGCAGAAAATTTAAGAAAATATGGAGGCTTTATTCCCGGAATAAGACCAGGAGAAAGCACAGCACTGTATATCGATAACATTTTGACTAAACTTACAACAATTGGAGCTCTTTATTTAACATTAGTTTGTTTAATGCCAGAATTTTTAATTGCTAATTATCCTATTCCTTTTTATCTTGGAGGAACCTCAATATTAATTGTTGTTGTAGTTGCTATTGATACTGTTACTCAAGTTCAAACCAGGTTAATGAGCTCTCAATACGAACAATTAATTAAAAAAACAAAATTTGGAAGATAATAAGTGAACCTTATATTATTTGGAGCGCCAGGAGCAGGTAAGGGCACTCAAGCGAACTATATTGCTAAAAAATTTAATCTTTATCAATTGTCTACGGGGGATATCTTAAGAAATGAAATTAAAAATAAAACAGAAACTGGAAAAAAAATTGAAAAAATAATAAACCAGGGTGACTTTGTTACCGATAATATCATTAATGAATTACTAAAAAAAATTATTACCAGTTCATCATGCAAAAATAGAATTATTTTTGATGGATACCCAAGAAACATTACACAAGCGGAAAATTTAGAATTGATTCTTAACGCAGATAATCAATCTATAAATTTTATTTTTTTTTTAAAAGTGAATAGAGAAACAATTGAAAAAAGAATTTTGGGAAGAATTACATGTGAAAAATGCAACAAAATTTTTAATGAGTACTTAGATAGTATTGAAATTGAAAAACACGAATGTGGAAATAATTTTTTAAAAAAAAGAAAAGATGACAATGAAGAAGCTTTAATTATAAGATATGATGAATATATGAAAAAAACTAAACCAGTTTTAGATTTTTATTCATCAAGAAGTTATTTTCATGAAATAGATGGTAGTCAAAAAATTCAAGCAATTACTAACAAAATTGAGCAAATTCTAGTAGTTTAAGACGTTGACTTTAAAACAACTTCTTATATAAAAGGCTAAAATTATTCTCAAAAATATGGCTCGTATAGCAGGTGTAAATATACCACAAAATAAGCTTGTTCAAACTGGACTTACTTATATTTATGGAATTGGCAACAAATTTTCAAAACAAATATGTTCTGCATTAGAAATTCCAAGCTCTAAAAGAGTAAATGAATTAACTGACGATCAGATTTTAAAAATAAGAGAGTATATTGATCAAAACTTTAAAGTAGAAGGAGACCTTAGACGAGAATACTCATTAAGCATTAAAAGATTAATTGATCTTGCTTCCTACCGTGGTTCAAGACACAAAAAAAAATTACCAGTTAGAGGACAAAGAACTAGATGCAATGCCAGAACCAGAAAAGGTAAAGCAATTGCTATTGCGGGTAAAAAATTAACTCCACTTAAAAAATAAAAATGGCAAAAAACGAAAAAGTAGAAAATAAAAGTCAAACTCAAGAAAAAACTGTAAAAGCTTTAAAAAAAAGCTCATATTCAAAAAAGAAAAAAGTAAAAAAAAATATATTAAACGGTATTGCTTATGTTCAATCTACGTTTAATAATACAATTATTTCAATAGCAGATACTAGCGGAAATGTAATATCATGGGCATCTGCTGGACAAAAAGGTTTTAAAGGGTCAAGAAAATCTACTCCTTATGCAGCACAAATTGCAGCAGACGCAGCAGCTTCTAAAGCACTTGAATTTGGTATGAAAGTTTTATCTGTAGAAATAAAAGGACCAGGCTCTGGTAGAGAAACAGCACTTAGAGCTTTACAAGCAAGAGGTTTTAAAATCATTTCAATAAAAGACACAACACCTATGCCACATAACGGATCTAGACCCCCAAAAAAAAGGAGAGTATAAATGGAAAATTTAGATGTAAATGTAAAAAATTGGAAATCATTAATTAAACCAGCAAAATTAGATATGCAACTTAGTGATGACAAAACTTATGCTAAAATTATAGCCGAACCTCTAGAAAAAGGATATGGATTAACATTAGGAAATTCATTAAGAAGAATTTTACTATCATCAATAAGAGGTACTGCTGTAACTGCAATACAAATCGATGGTGTTTTGCATGAATTTACGTCTATTAAAGGCATTAGAGAAGATGTTACTGATATTGTTTTAAATGTTAAATCTTTAGCATTAAAAAGTTCTTCAGAAAGTGTTAAAAAACTAATTTTAGATGCTAAAGGCCCTGGAGTAATTAAAGCTTCTAATATTACATCTATTCCAGACATTGAAATATTAAATCCAGATTTAGTAATTTGTAATTTAGATGAAAATACAAATTTTCACATGGAAATGATTATTGGCAGCGGCAAAGGCTATGTGCCATCTATAATGAATAAACCTGAAGAACCACCTTTAGGGTTAATACCCATTGATTCATTATTTAGTCCAGTCAAAAAAGTATCATATTCTGTTAGTACCGCTAGAGAAGGTAAAGCACTTGATTATGATAAATTAATAATGGAAGTAGAGACTAATGGTTCTATATCAGCAGAAGATGCTGTAGCTTATTCAGCAAAAATTTTTCAAGATCAACTTAACATGTTTGTTAATTTTGAAGAACCAAAAGAAATTCCAACACGCGAACAACCAACCGAACCTGAGTTTAATAAAAATTTGTTAAGAAAAGTTGATGAATTAGAACTATCAGTTAGATCAATGAACTGTCTAAAAAATGATAACATAATATATATTGGTGACCTTGTTCAAAAATCTGAAGGTGAAATGTTAAGAACTCCAAATTTTGGTAGAAAATCACTTAACGAAATTAAAGAAGTGTTAACTAGCATGTCTTTGTATCTCGGAATGGAGATACCTAATTGGCCACCAGAAAATATTGCAGAAATGTCTAAAAAACTTGAGGAAGCAATCTAATGAGACATGCAATGGTTAATAAGAAGCTCAATAGGACTTCGGAACATAGAAAAGCATTATTAAAAAATATGTTAAATTCTTTGATTAAATATGAGCAAATTACTACCACACTTCCTAAAGCTAAATTTTTAAAACCTCAAGCTGATAAAATTATTACATTAGGGAAAACAGAAAATTTACAAACTACAAAACTATTAATGTCGAAATTACAAAACATTCAGTCAACAAATAAAGTAAAAAAAATTTTATCTAAAAGATATGTAAAGAGAAATGGTGGTTATACAAGAATTGTTAAAGCAGGCTTTAGATATGGTGATAATGCTCCAATGGCTGTTATTGAATTTGTGGATAGAGATGTTAAAGCTAAAAGAGTAGACATAAAGAAAAAAAATATTACAAAAGATCAAAAAGAAGAGAAAAAGTTAGCGACAGCTTAATTTTTTATATTACAAAAGAACATCATGAAAAAGACCCACAAAGTTGATGCAGCGTATGATAATATGCGTATCGACAGGTGGATTAGAAATAATATTGGCAATATACCTCAAGGACTTATTGAAAAAAGTTTAAGAATTGGGAAAATTAAACTAAATAATAAAAAAATTAAAAGCTCACATAAAATTAAAGTAAACGATCATATAGATTTATATAATTTTAATTTTAAGAAAAGAATCGTCCAAAAAAAAATTAAATTTCAACCTACTGAAGAAATAATTAAAGCAAATGAAAAATTAATAATTGATGACAATGAAGATTTTGTTGTTTTAAACAAAAGTGCAGGAATTTCTGTGCAAGGTGGTATAAAATCAAAAAAAAATTTAATAGATATATTTAAAAAAAGTGAAATTTTTCAAAACACTAAACCATTTTCTGTTCATAGATTAGATAAAGATACATCTGGAGTTTTTATAATGGCTAAACATCGAAAGTCAGCTCAGTTACTTACATCATTATTTAGATTGAGAAAAGTTCACAAGACTTATCTTGCGATATGCCATAGTGAGCTACCTAATAATTCAGGTGAATGGAATAATGATTTAATTAGATATGAAAACGATAAACCTATTACCGAAAAAGCTAAAACTATTTATAAAGTATTAGATAAAAATTCTATTTGTAGTTTGGTTGAAATGAAACCTATAACCGGACGAAAACATCAATTAAGGAAGCAGTTATATGCTTTAGGAAACCCTATATATGGAGATCAAAAATATAAACTTAGAAATAACCAAAAAAGAACAAATAAGAATTTAATGCTACATTCATACCAAATAAAATTTATGATTAATAATAAAAAATATACTTATAAAGCTTTATTGCCAGATTATTTTAAAAAATTATTAAAAATAAAGAGACTTAAGTTTCCAAATTCTTAATAAAATTATTTATAATTTTGTTACTTAACTGATCATAATTTTGATCTTTGATTAATTTGAGATTTGAAACACCCTTATCTTTTATTCCACAAGGAATTATTTTATTATAATTTTCTAAATTACTATTAACATTAATTGAAAATCCATGATATGCGATCCATTTTCTAACTCTAATACCTATTGCTGCTATTTTTTTTATTTTATTCTTATGATTAATCCATATTCCAATATTATCACAATCATTGAACGAGTTTATTTTATATTCTTTTAGTGTTTGAATAATTGTATTTTCAATAATTTTTGTAAATTTTCTTATATCTTTATTTCTTTTTTTTAAATCAATAACAAAATAGCAAATAGTTTGACCTGGACCATGATATGTAACTTTTCCTCCACGATTAGTTTTAACCAAATTTATAGATTTATCTAAAATCTCATTTTCATTATAGCTAGTACCTGCAGTATAAATATTTGGGTGTTCTAATATCCAAATAATCTCACTTAATTTTTTTTGGTTAATCTGAACTAGTCTTTTTTCAAGAAAATCAATGGCTTCTTTGTATTCTACGGGTTTTGTTGATTTTTTGATCTCAATTTTCATTAAAGAATTGTATTATATGAATTATGTATTAATAGTGCCTTATTAAATTATAGGTAAATTTATGTCTTTAGTTAAAAAAATAAAAGATAAAAAGGTAAATTTTGAGTTTAATAAAGAATATATAAATGTTGTTACAAGTAAAATTGCTAATAACGATGCTTTGTTTATTACCAATTCATTTAAAGAAATGCATCCCGCGGATGCAGCGGACATTATTGAGCATTTAGATCAAAACGATCGTGAAAATCTTATTAAACTTAATAATTTTAAAATTGATCCAGAAGTATTTGTAGAACTGAATGAGTCAATTCAATCTGAAATAATAAAATACCTATCATCTGAAACTATTGTAAATATATTAAAAAACCTTGAGTCAGATGATGCAATTCAAATTCTAGAAAATATTGATGAAAAAAATAAAAATGCAATACTAGGTTCATTACCACCAAAAGATCGTTTTGCTTTATTAGAAAGCCTAAGTTATCCAGAAGACTCTGCTGCTAGAATTATGCAAAGAGAATTTACAGCTATTCCAAGTAATTGGTCTGTTGGTCAAACAATTGATTATTTAAGAGAAAACAAGGATTTACCTGAAGAGTTTTTAGAAATTTTTATAGTAGACAACGAATTTATACCTATAGGTACCGTTCCATCTTCAAAAGTTTTAAGGACAGCAAGAGACACTAAAATGATTTCAATTATGTCCGAGACTCAACTTTCTATACCTGTCGATATGGACAAAGAAGAAGTGGGACATTTATTTGAAAATTATAATTTAAATACAGCATGTGTTGTTGATAAAAATAATAAATTGGTAGGAATGATTACAAGTGACGATGTTCTTACAGTTTTAAAAGAAGAAGCAGAAGAAGATGCATTGAGACTTGCTGGAGTAGGCGATGAAGAAATAACTGATGGTGTATTAAAAAAAACCAAAAGAAGATTTAGTTGGCTTTTACTTAATTTATTTACAGCAGTTATCGCATCAATAGTAATAGGTTTTTTTCAAGAAGATATAGAAAAAGTTGTTGCACTAGCTGTTTTAATGCCAATTGTTGCGTCGATGGGAGGAAATGCTGGAATGCAAACTCTTGCTGTTACGATTAGAACTATAGCTACAAATGAATTGACCAAAAATAATTTTTCTCACAATGTATTAAAAGAATTTTCAATTGGAGTCTTAAACGGCGTAATTTTTGCAATTATTAGTGCAATAATTGTTCAGTTATGGTTTCAGGATGCAATACTTTCGTTAATCATATCTATATCAATGGTGTTAAATATGATAGTTGCAGGTTTGTTCGGAATTTTAGTACCAATTACACTTAAAAAATTTAAAATTGATCCTGCTGTAGCATCAAGCGTGTTTGTTACTACAATAACTGATGTAATAGGTTTTTTGTCTTTTTTGGGTATTGGTGCATATTTTTTTATGGGTAATTAAAAATTATCAATTAGTCTAATTTTATTAATATAATAAGCCACAAATAATCTACTTTTTTTGTTTTTAGTTAAAGTAGTTAAATTTTTTTCATTTCTTAACTCTAAGTAATCTATTTTTATATTAAATTGTTTTTGTAAGTCTTTTTTTTTAATTAAAAGATAATTATGAATCTGATTTTTTTTTTTTAATGATAATTTTATTTTAAATAGATGTTTAGCAATTTGTCCAGCTTTGATAAGATGATTTTTAGATAATAATAGGTTTCTTGACGAAAGAGCTAAAAAACTTTTGTCTCTTATTGTTTTACAAGGGAATATTTTATTTTTGTATTTTTTACCAATAAACTTATTAACTAGAAATAATTGTTGAAAATCTTTTTCACCCATAAAAGTGTATTTCGGATTTATTAGTTTAATTAAACGATCCATTACGTCTAAAACACCTTCAAAATGACCTTTTCTAATCTTTGCACACAAAATTTTATGTTTTTTTGGTAAAATGATTCTTTTTAATCTTTTTTCTTTAAAAATTTCTTTAGTAGAAGGTATAAAAACAAAGTTTACTTTGATTTTTTTTAATATACTTAAATCTTTTGCTGTATTTCTTGGATAATTTGCAAAATCTTTTTTGCTATTAAATTGTTTTGGGTTTACATAAATACTAACCAAAGTTTTATTACATTTATATTTAGATTTTTTTATTAACGAAACATGACCTTTGTGAAATGAACCCATGGTAGGAACAAAACCCAAGTTTTTGATTTTGTTAATTGCCTCTTTTAGGTCATCTTTAGTTCTTAAAATTTTCATTTGTAATAAATTAACTTTATAAGTAAAACATTTAAATGATTAAACAAGCAATAATTCCTTTAGCGGGATTAGGAACAAGATTGCTTCCACTTACAAGCATTTTTGCTAAAGAGCTATTGCCTATAAATGGCAAACCTGGTTTAGAATATATTATAGACGAATGCATAGAAGCAGGAATTAAAGAAATCATTTTCATTATTTCTAATAAAAAAATTATGATTAAAAATTATTTTAATAATGATGTTTTTTTTAAAAAAATTATTAAAAAGAAAAAAGATAAAAGAATTTCAGATGAGTATAAAAAAATTTTGAAATACAAGAAAATGATTAAATTTGTTTACCAAAATAATCCCCGTGGTACAGGAGATGCTGTTTTAAAAACTAAAAAATTTATTAAAGACAATTATTTTCTTATGTTATTACCAGATGATCTAATTATTAAAAAAAACTGTTCAAAAGCCATGATATCAATACACAAAAAATATAAATCTTCAGTTATGGCAAGTATGAATGTTCATAAAAAAAGTGTTTCAAGATGGGGTATTTATAATATTAAAAAAAAAATTAATAATCAAAATTTTATTATTAAAGATGTTGTAGAAAAACCATCAATAAAAAATGCACCATCCAATAAAGCTGTTATAGGAAGATATATATTACCTAAAATAATCTTTAAGAAACTTTCAAGACAAAAAGCAGGTAAAGGGGGTGAAATTCACATCACAGATGCCATTCAATCTTTAATTAAAAATGATCAAAAGTTTATTGCTCATAATTTTTCTGGTAAATATTTAGACTGTGGAACGATGGACGGATATATAAAATCATCCTTAGAGATGGCAAAATTATGAAACTTTGCTTTATAGGCACAGGCTATGTTGGTTTAGTTAGTGGTGCATGCTTTGCAGATTTGGGAAATGATGTTGTTTGTGTTGATAAAGATTTAAATAAAATTGAAAATTTAAAAAAAGGGATTAGCCCAATTTATGAACCAGGTTTAGAAGAGTTAGTTAAAAAAAACTATAGAAATGGAAGATTAAAATTTTCTACTAATCTAAAAGATTCAGTTGCTATATCTAATATTATTTTTATTTGTGTAGGAACACCCACCAAAAAAAAAAGTAATGCTACTGATTTAAGCCAAGTTTATAGTGTGGCTAAAAAAATTAGAAGTTATATTACATCAAAGTTTAAAATTATAATTACAAAATCAACAGTTCCAGTTACTACAGGCGATGAAATAGAAAAAATTCTTTCTAAAAATAAATCAAAAAAACTTTTTTCTGTAGTATCAAACCCTGAATTTCTTAGAGAGGGTGAAGCTATTAGAGATTTTATTTATCCAGATAGAATAGTAATTGGTACTAGCGATGTTAAAGCCAATAAAATTTTAAAAAATCTTTATTCTCCATTAATTTCAAAGGGTGCTAAATACATTAACACAACAAGAAGAGCTTCTGAATTGATTAAGTATGCTTCTAATGCATTTTTAGCTACTAAAATTACGTTCATTAATGAAATTGCTAATTTATGTGAAAAAACTAATATAAACATAGAAGATATCTCCATAGGTATTGGCTTGGATAAAAGAATTGGTAGTCGTTTTTTAAGACCAGGTCCAGGATATGGAGGTTCTTGTTTTCCAAAAGATACTAAATCTATTGTAAAAACAGCAGACAAATTTAAGATAAATTTATCTTTAGTTAAAAGTGTTATTAAATCTAATCAAAAAAGATCTTTATTATTAATAAATAAGGTAAATGAAATATTTAGAGGAAAAATAAAAAATAAAAATATATGTTTTTTAGGAGTAACTTTTAAAGCTAATACAGACGATATGAGGGAATCATCTTCTTTAGTAATGATTCCATCATTAGTTAAAAAAGGAGCTAAAATTAATTATTATGATCCCACTGGAGAGAAAAAAAATTTTAAAAAAATTAAAAATGTAACTTTTTCTAAGGATATTAAAACAGCTCTACATAAATCGGATTTAGTTATAATACATACCGAGTGGAATGATTTTAAATCTATAAATTTTAAATCATTGATTAAAAAGAAACACTTTATTATTTACGATTTAAGAAATATATATTCACCTTTAAAAATGAAAAAAAGTAAAATAAAATACTTTGGTATTGGAAGATAATTTAGTTTAATTCAAATATTGCATCAACTTCAACAGCAACACCCAAAGGTAAACTATTAGCACTTACGGCTGCCCTTGTGTGAATACCAATATCTCCAAAAATTAATGCAATTAAATCAGAAGCACCATTAATAACTTTTGGCTGTTCGGTAAAACTTTCAGATGAATTAACATATCCTGTTAGTTTTATACATGATTTAATTTTTGACAAATCTCCAAGACAAGCTTTATTTGCTTGAGCTATAATGTTTAAGGCACATCTTTTTGCCGCTTCATATCCTGCTTCCGTTTTTAAGTCTTTACCTAACTTACCTTTTATTAGTTCACCTTTGTCATCAATAGATATTTGACCTGATATATATAATAGTTTACCAACAATTTTTGTAGCCACATAGGACCCAACAGGATCAGGTGCTTTGGGCAGTATAATATTCAATTCCTTAATTTTGTTTTCAAACGACATTATTTTTTTCTTTTTTTATTTTTTTTACTTTTATCGTATTCTTTTCTTTTCTCAATTAATATTAATGCTTCTTCTATATTAAGTTCTAGAGGATCTTTTTCTTCAGGTATAGTAGCATTTAATGATTTGTATTTAATATAAGGTCCATATTGACCCTTCATTATTCTTACAGGTTTTTTATCTTCAGGATGTTCTCCTAAATCTTTTATAACAGAAGATGACATTCTTCCCGGTTTAGATTCGGCAATTAATGTAATTGCTCTATTTAATCCTATCGAAAATATTTCTTCAACATTTTCTACTCTTGCTGATTTATTTTCACACTTTAAATAAGGACCGAATCTACCATTGTTCAAAATTATTTCTTTTTGATTTTCGGGGTTCACTCCAAGATTTTTTGGAAGCGAACATAAAAATTGAGCTTTATCTAAATTAATCGATGATAATTCGATTCCTTTTGGAATTGAAACATTTTTAAAATTATCATCAGCTTTCTTTTTTTTGTTTTTTTTCTTTTTTGTTTTTTTGTTTATTTTATCTTCTTCTGTTTGTAGCATTTCATATTGAAGATAGGGGCCAAATCTACCATTTTTCAAATATATATCTTTTCCATTTTCATGTTTGCCAATAAACTTAGGTTCAGCTAACTGAGCTTGAGCTGCTGCTTTTACTTTAGATAAAGGTCTTGTGAATTTACAATCGGGATAATTTGAACAACCAATAAATGCACCACCTCTAAAACTATTTTTAAGACTCAAAGTACCTGTATTACAAAATTGGCATTTTCTTACTATATTTCCATTGTTATCTTTATCAAAGACCAAGTCTCCCAGACTATCATTTAACAAATCTAAAACTTCTCTAGTTCTTTTTTCTTTAACTTCAGAAACATTATGATTAAAATCTTTCCAAAATAACTCTAAAACTTTAATCCAGCTTTCTTTGCCACTTGTTATTTCATCTAATTGATCTTCTAAACTTGCCGTAAAATTATAATCTACATATTTTGAAAATAATTTTTCAAGAAAAGCAGATATTAATTTACCACGATCTGTAGGAAAAAATCTTTTATTAACTATTTCAGCATAACCTCTATTAGCTATAGTTGAGATGATGCTGGCATATGTTGATGGTCTTCCAATGCCCAATTCTTCTAATTTTTTGACTAAACTTGCCTCAGAATATCTTGGTGGTGGTTGAGTAAAGTGTTGTTCGTCTAACAAAGCTTCAATATTAACTGGTCCTTTAAACATTTCAGGCAATATACCCTCATCATCCTCTTTATTTGGATTGTTATAAACTTTTAAAAAACCATCAAATTTTAAAACAGAACCGCTCACTTTGCATATCGTGTCATTATTATCAACAGTAATAGTAATTGTATTTCTGTCAAATTGAGCAGTCTTCATTTGCGAAGAAAGAGCTTTACTCCATATCAAATTATACAATTTGTTTTGATCACTACTTAAATATTTTTTAACATTTTGTGGAGATCTTTTAATATCTGTTGGCCTTATTGCCTCGTGTGCTTCTTGTGCATTCTTTGCTTTTTTACCGGAATAATTTAAAGAACTTTCAGGCAAGTATTCATTCCCAAATTCATTTTTTATATAATCTCTAAATGTTAAAACAGCATCTACAGATAAATTTGTACCGTCCGTTCTTATATAGGTTATTAAACCTATAGTTTCGCCATCAATTTCAATACCTTGATAAAGTCTTTGTGCAATTTGCATAGTTCTTGATGCGCCAAATCCAAGTCTACTAGAGGCAACTTGTTGAAGAGTGGATGTTGTAAATGGTCCAGAGGGATTTCTGTTTATTATTTTACTAGAGATATCTGTAATACTGAATTTTTTATTCTTAACACTAGATATTGCCTTCTCAATTTCATTTTTGTTTTTAAAAGAAAATTTTTCAATTTTTTTGTTATCAAGTTGACTAATACTAGCTATAATAGATTGTTTTTTGCTGTCTGTAAATTTTACACCTAAGGTCCAAAATTCTTCAGGTTTAAAAGATTCAATTTCATGCTCTCTTTCCGTAATTAACTTAAGAGCTACAGATTGAACTCTACCAGCAGATTTAGATCCTGGTAATTTAGTCCATAAAATTGGAGAAATATTAAAACCTACAAGATAATCTAAAGCTCGTCTTGCCATATAAGCATCAACTAATAGTGGTTCAATTTGTCTTGGATTTTCAATACCTTGCATTACAGCTTTTTTTGTTATTTCGTTAAAAACTACTCGCTCAATTTCTTTATCTTTTAAGAGTTTTTTTTCACTAAGATATTCTCTTACATGCCAAGCAATAGCTTCACCTTCTCGATCTGGGTCTGTAGCAAGTATTATTTTTTTGGAATCTTTTGCAGCATCTGTAATTTCTTTTAAATATTTTTTTGAAAAGCTGTCTATTTCCCATTCCATTTTAAAATTATGGTCAGGATCAACAGATCCATTTTTCGAAGGAAGGTCTCTAATATGTCCATAACTTGCTAAAACTGTATAATTATCACCAAGATATTTATTAATAGTTTTAGCTTTTGCTGGACTTTCTACAATGACTAGATTCATATTTAACAAATTACCTAAAAGGTCTGTATAGTCAAATTAATAAATTTTTGTCTTTGATTCCTCTTTATTTTTCAAGCGTTTAATATTTTCTCTATGTGTATAAAATATTAAAACAAACATTATCAAAAAAAATATAAAACTTTGATTTGTAAAAATAAATAAATAAACTGGGACACTTAAACTTGCAAATAGCGATGATAAGGAAGAATATTTTGAAATTAAAAAAGTTATAAACCAAACACCTATAAAAACTAATCCTATATATAAATTAATTGAAAATAATATTCCAACATA
>CACJGR010000013.1 GCA_902592985.1 uncultured Pelagibacteraceae bacterium
CTTCAACATTGCAAGGGTTGTTAACATTTCCTGAAATACAAAAAATTTTAGTTCCAGTATTTTTTGGTTTTCCCAACGATGAAAACCATTTACTACCTCTTCTTAAAATTGTTGGAACAACTGCTATGGTCTCAACATTATTTATAATTGTTGGACAGCCATACAATCCTATTAAGGCTGGAAATGGAGGTTTTAATCTTGGTAGGCCTTTTTTACCCTCCAAACTTTCAAGTAAAGCTGTTTCTTCACCACAAATATAAGCTCCAGCTCCATAATGAATATAAATATCAAAATCCCATCCTGTTCCAGAAGCATTTTTTCCAATTAAATTTTTTTTGTATGCTTCATCAATGGCTTTTTGTAGTTTTTCACCTTCATTAAAATATTCACCTCTAATATAGATATAACAAACATGAGCATTAACTGCGTAAGCACTTATCAAACATCCTTCAATTAGTTTATGAGGTTCAAATCTTAAAATATCTCTATCTTTACATGTACCTGGTTCAGATTCATCTGCATTAATTACTAGATAGTGAGGTCTTGAACCAATTTCTTTTGGTGCAAAAGACCATTTTAAACCTGTGGGAAAACCAGCTCCACCTCTCCCTCTAAGTTCAGATGTTTTAATTTCATTAATTATCCAATCTTTACCTTTTGCACATAATTCTTTTGTATTAGTCCAATCACCTCTAGTTTGTGAAGATTTAACATCAACCCCTTTATCATTATAAAGATTTTTAAATATTCTATCTTCGTCTTTAAGCATTTTTTGTTTCTAATAATGTTTTTCTATTATTTTCAGGTTCGGAGTTTAATCGACCTCTATATGATCCAGGTTTAGGAGTTTTTCCTTTTAAAATTTGATCTATTATTTTTAATGTTTTTTGTTTATCAAGATCTTCATAATAATCATCATTAATTTGAATCATTGGAGCATTTACACATGCACCTAAACATTCAACTTCCATCCAAGAGCAAACTTTATCTTCTGACAATTCATTCTCATTTGGTGATATTTTTTCCTTGCATGCTTCAACTAATTTATATGCACCTCTAATCATACATGGAGTTGTAGTACATACTTGAATAAAATGATGGCCTACTGGAGATAAATTATACATAGTATAAAAAGTTGCTACCTCATAAACTTTAATATAAGGCATCTCTAAAAGCTTGCCTATATATTTAATGGCTACCAAAGGTATCCAGTTATTATTTTGTTTTTGAGCTAAATAAAGTAGAGACATTACCGCGCTTTGTTGTTTTCCATCAGGATATTTTTTAATTATCTTTTTTACTTTTTCTAAATTATCTAAAGTGAATTCAAATTTATCTGGTTGTACTTTCGATATTTTTTTAATACTCATCTATCAATTTCTCCAAAAACCACATCAAGAGATCCTAAAACTGCTGGGACATCTGCCAACATGTGTCCTTTAATCAAATAATCCATAGCTTGAAGATGTGAAAAACCAGGAGCTCTAATTTTACATTTGTAAGGTTTATTTGAACCATCTGAAATTAAATAAACACCAAATTCACCCTTAGGAGCTTCAACAGCGGTATAAATTTCCCCTTTATCTACACGATACCCTTCTGTAAATAGTTTAAAATGATGAATTAAAGCTTCCATAGACTCTTTAATTTCTTTTTTCGATGGTGGGGAGACTTTACCATCTTCAGATTTTATTATTCCTTTAGGCATCATTGATAAACATTGTTTAATAATACTTACGCTCTCTTTCATTTCTTCAATTCTGCATAAATATCTATCGTAACAATCGCCATTTTTACCAATTGGTATTTTAAAATTTAACTGTTTGTAACAATCGTATGGTTGTGATTTTCTTAAATCCCATGCAACACCCGAGCCTCTTATCATAACGCCAGAAAAAGAATAATCTAAAGCATCTTCTTTTGTAACTATTCCAATATCAACATTTCTTTGTTTAAAGATTCTGTTATCAGTTAGTAAAGTTTCAAGATCATTTATAATTTTAGGAAAAGACTCACAAAATTTTGCAATATCATTATCTAAACCTCTTGGCAAATCTTGATGAACTCCACCAGCTCTAAAATAATTAGCATGAAGTCTTGATCCTGAAACGCGCTCATAAAAAGTCATTAAAGTCTCTCTTTCTTCAAATCCCCATAGTGAAGGAGTTAAAGCACCAACATCCAATGCGTGTGTAGTTATATTTAGAATATGGCTTAAAATTCTACCTATTTCACAAAACATAACTCTTATAAATTGTGCTCTTACAGGAACTTCAATTTTAAGTATTTTTTCTATAGCTAAAGCAAATGCGTGCTCTTGATTCATTGGTGCAACGTAATCTAATCTGTCAAAATAAGGTACTGCTTGCATATAAGTTTTGTTTTCAATTAATTTTTCAGTTCCTCTGTGAAGTAAACCAATATGTGGATCAGCTTTTTCTACAACTTCACCATCTAATTCAAGTATCAATCTTAAAACACCATGAGCAGCTGGATGCTGAGGACCAAAATTAAGATTTAAGGTTTTAGTTTGTTTTGGCATTATTTTTTTGTTTGTTCTTTAATATATTTTGTGCCTTCCCAAGGACTTTCATAATCAAAATTTCTATAATTCTGCTCAAGTTTAACAGGTTCATAAATAACTTTTTTTTCATCCTCACTGTAACGAACTTCATTGTGACCAGTTAATGGAAAATCTTTTCTTAAGGGATAGCCCTCAAAACCATAATCAGTTAATATTCTTCTTAGATCGGGATGATCTTTAAACTTTACTCCATACATATCAAAAACTTCTCTTTCCATCCAATTAGCAGATGGAAAAATTTTTGTTAAAGATGGAACAACTTCTTTTTCATTTATTAAACTACTAATTATAATTCTTTGATTAAATTGATGGCTTAAAAATAAATAAACCATTTTAAATCTTCTTAATTTTTCTGGGTAATCAACAGCGGTAATATCAATTAGCTGTTTAAACTTTGTATCTTTATTGGTTTTAAGAAATAAAATTACATCTAGCAAATCTTCATTATCAATACTTAAATAAAGTTGATTGTGTAAAATTTTAGATTCATTAATTTTTGTAGTAAGTTCTGAGTTAATTTTTTTTTCTAAATCTGATAAACTATCCATTTGCTGTTATCTTTCTAAGGATCCATGATTTCTAATCTTTTTTTGTAACTGCAAGATACCATATAATAATGCTTCAGCAGATGGTGGGCATCCTGGTACATAAATATCTACAGGCACAATTCGATCACATCCCCTAACTACAGAATAAGAATAGTGATAATAACCTCCACCGTTTGCACAACTACCCATTGATATAACATATCTAGGTTCTGGCATTTGATCATAAACTTTTCTAAGAGCTGGTGCCATCTTGTTAGTTAAAGTTCCAGCCACTATCATTACATCAGATTGTCTAGGTGATGCACGTGGTGCAGCACCAAATCTTTCAAGATCATATCTTGGCATTGAAGTTTGCATCATTTCAACAGCACAGCAAGCAAGACCAAAAGTCATCCAATGCAAGGATCCCGCTCTTGACCAGTTTATTAAATTATCAAAACTTGTTGTTATAAAACCGTTTTTACTAAAATCTTCCGCTAATTTTTTAAATTCATCAGGAATTTGTTTTTGTTTTTCATCTAAGTTCATTCTTTATTCCCAGTCTAAAGCTCCTTTTTTCCATTCATAAATAAAACCTACTGTTAAAATAAACAGAAATATCATCATAGAACAAAATCCAAGCAAACCAATACTTCCTAATGAGATGGCCCACGGAAAAAGAAATGCAATTTCTAAATCAAATATAATAAATAAAATTGCAACTAAATAAAATCTAACATCAAATTCCATTCTTGAATCATTAAAAGGTTCAAAACCACATTCATAAGCAGATAATTTTTCAGGGTCTGGTTTTTTTGGTGACAAAATAAAGTTAATAACAATAAAAGCCACACTTAAACCTAAAGCAATTATTAGAAATAAAATTATAGACAGATAATCTTTTAAAAAATCTGATAACATATAATACTATTTATAAGCTTTTTAACTAAAATATAAAGGACAGTTAAAGTCACACTCTAAATGACAATTCAATGATTTGGTAAAAAAACTAACCAATTAAGTGGCGGGAGTGAAGGGACTCGAACCCTCGACCTATCGCGTGACAGGCGATCGCTCTAACCAACTGAGCTACACCCCCGTATTCTTGGTGGGCAGTAAAGGACTCGAACCTTTGGCCCTCTCGGTGTAAACGAGATGCTCTACCAACTGAGCTAACCGCCCTATTCTTTTTACACACCAAAAACACTGTGTTTTATATCTTTTGGCACAATAACGTCAAGATTAATTACTCGTTAAAAATGGCTAAAAAAATTATTTTTAAAGATGAACTGTGCTTACAGTGTGCTTAGAAAAATATTTTAATTCTGCAAATTTAATTAATTTATCTGCAATAACCACGATCCCTAAAAGTTTTTTCATTATTGTAAATACATATTTTTTTTTGTATTTAATCCAAAGTTACTTTTATGCTTAATATGTTTTCAAAGTTCTATTAGGGTGAAACCTTTATGTTTCATAAAATTAGAATTGATTATTTACTCTTACTTTTTCTGTAAATCTATTTAAAGAATTATTACAAGGAGTTTTCAAACATATTATAACATTTAAAGTTCCTGTCCCAACATTATTATATATGATTTTTCCTATCATTTTATCATTATTTGGTACACTTCCAGAACATTCTATATGACTTGATTGGTTTGGATCATATGGATTTTTAAGTTTTGGACCATTTCTATTATATTCAACTATGTGATTACAAAGCATATTTGTTTTATTTGCCCAGGAACAGTACACTTGATCAGCCATTATTTTTATTTCTCCTAATTCACATTTCATTAGTTCGGCATTTATAGATTTTATTAACATTTTATGTTGTGCTTTAACGGCATTTTCTTTAGCGCTCTGAGTATACCCACTATAAGCAACCACACCTACCGCCGCTAGAATTCCTATGATGGCGACAACGACTAGGAGTTCTATTAGAGTGAAGCCTTTAAAATTTCTACTAACATGAAACATTGTATTCTGACATGTGTATCTCATCTGTTAATTTTTCATTTTTGTCATTCCAAACAGTTACTATTTTAAGTATTGGTTTTGAACTTACACATTCTTGTTCAAACTCAACTGATCCTAATATTCCTCTTGGTCCCCAGTTAACTGCTGGATATACGGGATCATTAAAAGGGTGAGTATTAATTGAGCAACGTAAATGTGTCATAAATTTATTTGAAACTCCGCTTAATGTACTGGGTGTCATTTTTTTGTTAATTGTATTTTGACAACCATTATTTTCGTACATCCCTTCAAAATATCCATCGTTTATAGTGGATTTTAACATAGTTGTAGTTATAAATTTAACTACTAGTTTGTGATTACTTTTTGTTGCATTTTGTTTTGCACCTTTGGTATATCCACTATAAGCAACCACTCCTACCGCCGCTAGAATTCCTATGATGGCGACAACGACTAGGAGTTCTATAAGTGTGAAACCATTTCTTTTCATAATAAACCCAGAACCACGATCCCTAAAAGTTTTTGCATTCCAAAAATATATTATCAGTGTGCTCTATGTGTGCATAGATGAATGTTAAGAGCCAATAAGTATTATAATCAAAGGTTTTTTTTAAATAAATATAAACAGTGTAAACGAGATGCTATTATCAGCAGCTCCTTAGATACTTGGTATATTTTTTGTATGAAAGCCAGAAAGAAACCCGAGAAGAAAAAAGAATATGATTTATTTTTTATTGTTGCCAGACTTGGTTTAATCTTAATGAGTGCAGCATTGTTTATGATTTTTTTGTTGGATTATTTTTTGGATAAAAGCAACCTTTTTTGATTAATTTTTCAAAAGAAGTATTAGGCAACAACTCATCTGCTTTAAGCAATTCTAAATATTTTTCATATAAACTATCTACTTCAACGCTAAGATAATGTGAATTATTAATTATTGAATACTAGCTTGGGTCTTATCTTCTTTTTTATTTTCTGAAATTTTTTCTGGTTCAACCCATTCTGCTACCTTAAGTTCTTTTGTTAATGCAATTTTTAAAACTTCGTCGGCAGTTTCTACAGGGGTAATTTTAATTTCATCTTTAATTTTTTGAGGAATATCGACTAGATTTTTTTCGTTATCTTTTGGAATAATAACATGTTTAATGCCAGCTCTATGTGCTGCTAATAGCTTTTCTTTTAAACCACCAATTGGAAGTACTTGTCCTGTTACTGTAACTTCACCTGTCATTGCGATTTCTCTATCAACAGGATTATTTGTAATAGATGATACTATCGACGTAACCATTCCAATGCCTGCTGAAGGACCATCTTTTGGTGTAGCTCCTTCAGGAACATGAATATGAAAGTCCTTCTTTTCAAATAATGGTGGAATTATACCATACTCCAAGCTTTTTGATCTAACAAATGATTTTGCTGCTTTAACTGACTCTTGCATTACATCTCCTAATTTACCAGTAATTTGCATTCTACCTTTGCCTGGCATATGAACTGTTTCAATTTTTAAAATTTCTCCACCAAATTCTGTCCATGCTAATCCAGTAACTATACCAATTCTATTTTTACTTTCCAGCTCACCATACTTGAATTTTTTAACACCTAAAAAATCAGAAAGATTTTTATAATCTACCACAACTTTTTTTTCTTCTTCATTTACAACTTTTTTAACAACTTTTCTTGTAATTTTAGAAATTTCTCTTTCTAAGTTTCTTACTCCAGACTCACGTGTATAATTTCTAATAATTTCTTTCACTGTTCCATCCGTCACTTCAAACTCTTCATCTTTAACACCATTTGCTTTAATTTGTTTTGGAAGTAAAAATTTGTTTGCAATATTAATTTTTTCATCTTCTGTATAACCAGGTATTCTTATCACTTCCATTCGATCTAAAAGAGGTGGTAAAATATTTAGCGTGTTAGCTGTAGTCACAAACATTACATCTGAAAGATCATAATCAACTTCTAAATAATGATCATTAAAACTAGTATTTTGTTCTGGGTCTAAAGCTTCAAGCAATGCTGATGATGGATCTCCTCTATAATCATTTCCAATTTTATCTACTTCATCAAGCAAAATTAAAGGATTTTTAGTTCCAGCCTTTTTCATCATCTGAATAATTTTGCCTGGCAAAGATCCTATGTAAGTTCTTCTGTGGCCTCTAATTTCAGCTTCATCTCTTATGCCACCAAGTGACATTCTTACGAACTGTCTATTTGTAGCTCTTGCTATAGATTTGCCTAAAGATGTTTTTCCTACCCCGGGTGGACCCACTAAACATAATATTGGTCCTTTGATTTTTTCCATTCTTTTTTGAACAGCTAAAAATTCAATTATTCTTTCTTTAATTTTTTCTAAACCAAAATGATCTTCATCTAATGTTTTTAAAGCCTTATTTAAATCAATATCAATCTTATCTTTTTTAAACCAAGGTATATCAATCATCCAATCAAGATAATTTCTTACCACAGTTGCTTCAGCTGACATTGGACTCATATTTTTTAATTTTTTTAATTCAGTCATACATTTTTTTTGAACATCTTTTGGCATCTTTGCTTTTAATATAGATTTATTTAAACTCGATGTTTCATCTTTGCCATCTTCAATTTCTCCAAGTTCTTTTTGTATAGCTTTAAGTTGTTCATTTAAATAATACTCTCTTTGAGTTTTTTCCATTTGAGTTTTAACCCTACCTCTAATTCTTCTTTCCACTCCAATAATACTTGTTTCATTTTCCATTACTTTAATAATTGCATTAAGTCTTTTTTTAACATCAACTAATTCAAATATTTGTTGTTTTTCAGAAATTGAAGTATTTAAATGTGAAGCAATATTATCAGCAATTATCGATGGATCTTTTAATTGCTTGATTTTGTTTATGATTTCATTTGAAATTCTCTTATTTATTGAAGTTAATTTTTCTAATCTTCTTAGTGCAGTTAACGCGAGTGGCAATAAGTTTTCATTTTTTGTTAATTGATCGCTATGATAAGTGAAGTCACATGTAATAAATTTTTCATTTTCTATAAAATCTAAAATTTTTACTCTTTTAATACCTTCTACTAAAACTTTTACTGTGCCGTCAGGCAATTTAAGGAGTTGTAAAATATTTCCTTCACATCCATGCATAAATACATCATTTTGTTTTGGATCATCCACCTCAGAATTTTTTTGAGTTACTAAAATAATTTTTTTATCTTTTTTCATAACTTCATTAAGTGCTGAAATAGATTTATCCCTTCCAACAAAAAGAGGAATAATCATACTAGGAAATACAACAATATCTCTTAAGGGTAGTAACGGTAGACTTACTTTAACATCCATAAACTAAATATGGATATTAAAATTAATATTGCAACTGATATTTTTCGTTTATTGACGCAGTTTTATGCGGCAGATGTTTTTCCTGTCTTGTTCTTTATATGATCTTTTGAATGAACTAGAATAGGTTGGGATTGCCCTTTAACTGCACTTATATCAACAATTACTTCAGCAACATTTTCTTGGCTTGGTAAATTGTACATTGTTTTCAATAAAATTGTTTCTAATATGGATCTTAATCCCCTAGCACCAGTTTTTTTCTTTATAGCTTTAATAGCAATTTCTCTTACAGCGTTATCTTTGAAAATTAGCTTTGCACCTTCTAATTTGAATAATTCTTGATATTGTTTAATGAGAGAATTTTTTGGTTCTTGAAGAATTTTAATTAAAGATTTCTCATCTAAATCTTCAAGCGTTGCAACAATTGGTAGTCGACCAATAAACTCTGGAATTAATCCATATTTTAATAAGTCTTCTGGTTCTAAACTTTTCATCCATTCTCCAGTTTTTTTATCTTCTGTATTTTTAACTTCAGCACCAAAACCAATTGATGTTCCTTTATCTCTTTGAGAAATAATTTTGTCTAAACCAGCGAAAGCACCTCCGCAAATAAACAATATATTTGTTGTATCAACTTGTAAAAATTCTTGTTGAGGATGTTTTCTTCCGCCTTGGGGAGGTACACTAGCAATCGTACCTTCCATAATTTTTAATAAGGCTTGTTGCACACCTTCTCCCGATACATCTCTTGTAATAGAAGGGTTCTCAGATTTTCTACTAATTTTATCAACTTCATCGATATAAACAATTCCACGTTGTGCTTTTTCAACATTATAATCAGCTGATTGTAATAATTTTAAAATAATATTTTCAACATCTTCACCCACATATCCTGCTTCAGTTAACGTAGTAGCATCAGCCATTGTAAATGGGACATCTAAAATTCTAGCAAGTGTTTGTGCTAATAAAGTTTTTCCACAACCTGTGGGTCCCACTAATAAAATATTTGATTTAGCTAATTCTACTGTTTTGCTAGTTTTATTTTCGTAATTTAACCTCTTGTAATGATTGTGAACCGCAACTGATAAAACTTTTTTTGCATGTTGCTGTCCGATCACATAATCATCTAATACAGCACATATTTCTTTAGGTGGTGGTAATCCATCTTGATGTTTAACAAGTGTATCTTTACTTTCTTCTTTAATAATATCCATACATAATTCAACACACTCGTCACAAATAAATACTGTTGGTCCAGCTATAAGCTTTCTAACTTCATGTTGACTTTTTCCACAAAAAGAACAGTAAAGAATATTTTTTTTATTAGTTGTCATAAATTATTTTTAATCGAATCAATTCACTCACCATATTACAAATTACTTATAAGAATCAAGTATGAGTTGTGTATATAACAATATCTTGTAAGTTAAATTCGTTTTTCAACTACTTGATCAATTAAACCAAAATCTTTGGCATCTTTAGGAGTCATAAAATTATCTCTCTCAAGAGCTTTTTTAATATCGTCCACAGCTTTACCTGTATTTTTAGAATAAATTTCATTAAGTCTTTTTTTTAAAGAAAGAACTTCATTAGCATGAATTTCAATATCAGTTGCCTGCCCTTGAAAACCTGCTGAAGGTTGATGAACCATAATTCTAGAATTCGGTAAAGAAAATCTTTTGCCTTTTTGACCTGCTGCAAGTAGAAAAGATCCCATTGAAGCAGCTTGTCCAATACATAAGGTTGAAACGTCTGGTTTAATATACTGCATTGTATCGTAAATTCCTAAACCGGCTGTAACTAAACCCCCGGGACTATTTATATACAGATAAATATCTTTTTTAGGATTTTCAGATTCCAAATATAACAATTGAGCAGTAACAACAGAAGCTACACTGTCATTAATTAAACCTACTACAAAAACAATTCTTTCTTTTAAAAGTCTTGAATAAATATCATATGCTCTTTCTCCTTTGCTTGATTGCTCGACAACCATAGGAATTAGAGCATTCATGTTTTCAGGTATTTTAATTGTCATAATTTGATTCGTTCAACTTATACAACTTGTGATTACTTTTTGCTAACTTTTTTTGTTTTTTTTGTTTTTGAGGCTATAGATTTGGTCTTTTTTGCTTGCTGGGGTTTTGTTTTTAATTGTGTTTTTTTTATATCATTTTCTTTATGTGAATGTTTATGAGGATGGCTATGTTCGTTAGCTTCCTTTAAAATTTTTTCAGCTTCATTTTTGGTTATGTTTTTTTTATTGGCTTTAGCTTTGCTTTTAATCAGATTTATTATTTTTTCTTCATAAACATTTCCTCTTAAGCTAGCTAAAGCTGATGGATTTTTTTCATAAAATTCCATTACCATTTTTTCTTGACCTGGCATCATTCTAATTTGTTTTTGCACTTCCGATTGAATTTCATGTTCTTCAACCTTAATTTTATTTTGTTCACCAAATTCATTTAATATTAATCCAACTTTAATTCTTTTTTTTGCGATTTCTTCAAACTCTTTTTTCTTATTTTTAATTTCATCTTCTTTCATTCCTTGAGATAAAATTTTAACTTCTTCTTCAATTAAATTTTCTGGAATCTCATCTACTTTAAACTTTTCAATTTCTTTTAGAATTTGATTCTTTCCTAAAGCGTCTAAAGAATTTTTATATTCATCATTAATTTGTTTTGAAATTAATTTTTTTAAATCAATTAAATCTTTTGTTCCTAGGTTTCTTGCAAATTCATCATCGATTTTAATTTCTTTAGCTTTTTTAACTGCTGTAATTTTACATACAAAGATTGCTTTTTTGCCAGTTAGTTCTTTTTCAGGAAAATTTTCTGGTAAATTTACTTCAACATTTATTGTTTCATTTTTTTTTACTTTAATTAATTGTTTGTCAAAACCTTTAATAAACAAATCTTTTCCAAGTTCTAACTGTGTGTTTTTTCCCTCACTACCTTTAAATTCTTTTCCATCAACTGTTGCTTTATAATCAAATATAACAAGATCTCCTTCGTTAGCTACTTTAGCAGGGTCTACCTCAATAAAATTTTTTTGATTTTTTGCAATTTCTTTAATTCTTTTATCTGTTTCTGCACTATCAATAGTTACGTTATATTCATCAAATTTTATATTTTCGATGGATTTAATTTCAACTTTTGGAAATTCTGTGACTGAAATAATATATTCAAGATCTTTATCTTCTCCATAGGTTTTTAAATCAATTTTTGGTTGTCCGGCTGGTTTTATTTTGTTTTCGTCTAATGCTTTCGTAGTGGTTTCTTTTAAAACTTTATCAAGAACTTCTCCAAAGATTGCTTTTCCAAATTGTTTTTTTAAAATATCTTTAGGAACTTTTCCTGGTCTAAACCCTTTTATGGCTACAGTTTTTTTAATCTCTTCGTACTTATCATTCATATAAGTACTAATAGTCTTCTTATCTATAAAAACTTTAAGATCTTTATTTAAACCTTTTTTATTTTCTACTGTTACTTTCATAATTACTAGATGGTAGGCGAGAAAGGACTCGAACCTTCACAGCTTGCACTATTGGTTCCTAAGACCAACGCGTCTACCAATTCCGCCACTCGCCCACAAATTATTCAGTTTTATATATGATTGATTATATTTGTCCAATGTCAATAATTGAGATTATATTGAACAATAAAATAGAAATATATAAAAGTTAATTAATTATGATTGTTTCTCCTTGTATAAGTATTTGTAAAACTGACCCTCTAACAGGATTTTGTTATGGTTGCGGTAGAAGCAGTAATGATAAAAAAATGTGGAAAGATGACAAAACAAGTGACGATTGGAAAAAAAATAACCTTTTGGAATTACAAAAAAGACTAAATGGATGGCAACTAGAAAGCTTTAAGGAGTCCTACCAACATAAAGTTAAAAATGGTATATCGCTTTTTAATAAAAAAAATCAAAAATAATTGAATTCAAAATTATAATAGTTATTTATTAAATTTAATATTTAACTTGTTAATCTTAACTTAAATTTTTATCATAAGTTGATTATCTAATTTAATTAATATACATTTTATTGATGAGAGAACAATTATTTGCCGTCACACAATTGTATAATAGTGAACAAATAAAAAATATAAACAATGCTATCAATAATAATTTAATAAAAGCTACTGATAATCCAAGTTCAGATTCTATTAAAACATCTCAAGTAAAATTTGTTAGATTACTTCCATTACAAAATTTAATTGGACCTTTTATTGATTTTTGTATGTCTGCAAATAATTTTTATTATGGATTTGATTTATTTCCATTAACATCCAGTAAAATTTTAAACTACAATACTTATAAAAAAGATGAAGAATACACTTGGCATATAGATGCTTCAATGCAATCTCCAATAAGAGATATAAAATTAACATGTTTGCTAAATTGCTCAGAAGAAAACTATGAAGGTGGTGATTTATATATATTCAGAGACAAAGAAGTTAAAGTTGAAAAGTTTAATCCTGGAAGTGCCGTAGTTTTTCCTTCTTTTTTAAATCATAAAGTTGAAAAAATTACATCAGGGTCAAGAGCTACTTTAGCTATATGGATGTACGGTCCTAAGTTTAGATAAAATAAATCCTTTGTCACAAATATTTTTTAATTTATTTTATTAAAAATGTCTTTTCAATTTAAAACACTCAATAATAAAATAATTAAATGTTCAAAATGTAAAAGATTGGTTAATTTTAGAAGAAAAATTGCAAAAGAAAAAAGAAAACAATATATAAATGAAAAATATTGGGGAAAACCAATAACTGGGTTTGGTGATGTTGGTGGCAAAATATTATTAGTTGGCTTGGCGCCTGCTGCTCACGGGGGAAACAGAACTGGTAGAGTATTTACAGGAGATAGGTCTGCAGATTTTTTATATAAATGCTTATATAAAGCAAAAATGTCAAATCAACCAACTTCGAAAAATAAAAAAGATGGTTTAAAACTTTATAATACCTACGTTACAACAGCTTTAAAATGTGTACCTCCTGGGGATAAACCAACTTCTTTAGAACTTAAAACTTGTTTTAAATATTTCAAACAAGAAATAGATTTGCTAAAAAATATTAAAATTATTGTAGCTTTAGGAAAAATAGCTTTTGATGCTTGTATTCAATTTTATAAAGAAAATTATTTTTTAAAAAATAAAAATTACCTGTTTGCACATTCTGCTAAATATCAACTACCCGACAAAAAAATATTAATAGGATGCTATCATCCAAGCCCAAGGAATGTTAATACCAAAAGAATCAATCTAAATAAGATGGTAAAACTTTTTAAAAATGCAAAAAAAATTATTATTTAGTTCATATAAAAATATGAAAATTTATTTAATTTGGTTGATTGGGGTAATAATTTGGAATTATGGGGTTCCGCAAGCAACACCTTTGCAAGATGTATTAGTTGCTGTAGTTTTGTCTTTTTTAAGCATAGGTTTAAGAAAATATTTAAAGTTTTGATTACTCAGATGAAAAATAAATATTTTGATAGTAAGAAATAGCTTTTAGTTTAGAGTTATCTGTATCGGTCATTATTGCCACTCCATTCAGCTCCTTAACATCTAAATCGTGTAATTTTTTGAAATGTTCTCTAACATTAGCTTTAACTGTTACCCATTGATCATGATATTCTTTAGTTGTTGATAAAACATAATCAATTGATTTTTTTGTGTAGGGACTTGGCCAATTCTCATCTACAAAATTATTGCTTGAAAAAACATAATTAATTGCCCTATTTGATAAAGCTGTAGCACCTGTTTTTTTTATAACAAATACTCTTGCTGCATAATCATGTCCTTTTTTACTATTTTCAATAATTCCTGATAAATCTTTTTCAACTTTCCATGTAATATTTATAAATGGTGTTTTTAAAAGATTAATTTTTATTTCTTTTCCAAGTCCAGAAGCCTTTCCTTCGGCTTCGGCTTTTAGATAATTACCATTTTCATTAGAGGCTAAGGTGTATGTAGTTTTACCTTTTATTTTTTTCACTTTTAAAATTTTGATTTCTTCTTCGGTAAACTCGAAGACGTTAATTCTTTCTGCTAACAGTGATTCTTGAAAAAAAAAGAAAAGAACAGCTATAGATGAAATTTTTTTGAACATCCAACTCATATAAACTATCCCAGATCAATTTCAATAAATTATTGAAAAACAAAGTTTAGACAAAATTTTAACATGCTAAGTTCAAGATTTGATCTTAGATTAGAGGATATGAAAATAATAATCACATTGTTATCTCTTATTATACTGTCAAGTTGCACTACGCATTCGGTAAAATTTGGTAAAAAATGCACCAAATTAGCTAGTGATAATACTTATGAGAAATCATTAATTTGGATTGTGGATGAAGGAACTGGAGAAGCATTTCAAAAAAAGATAAATAAAAAAAATTGTGTACTAAATGAGGAAAAACTTTGAGGATAATCACTTTATTTATACTTTTAATGTACTGGTCTGCAATAATTTTAGCCCCTGTTATAGCTAAAGAACTAAAGCTATCAGAAAAACAATCAATAATTATTCCAAAAACTAAACCTAGAAATTAGATCTAACTCGTATCATTATTATCAATTTAGTGCATAAATAAATTAACGATTAGCTAATAAATAATAAGTAATAGAAGAAATTAATGCGCCTATCAGCCACGAAAAAGACTGTAAAAATCTTAAATCCACATTCCAAATAGTTGATGCGGAAAAAATAAATCCTATAAATAATGAATATATTGCTTTTATGTGCCAGCCACTTGAATAATAATAAGCAGTATTAGGCAAGGAAGAAAAAATATCTTTATTTACTAATTTTCCTTTTTTAATTAAATAATAGTCAACTATAGCGATACCAAATATAGGGCCAAAAAATGAACCAACTGTATCAACAAAAGATAAAATTCCTATTTGACTTAATACAGGAACCCAATAAATTCCTATTAAAAAACCAATTATTATTATAATTATTCCTGAACTTTTAAGATTAAGTATTTTTGGAAAAAAATTTAATAAAGTATTTTGTGATGGAACATAATTTGCAATTAAATTTGTAGAAGCAGAGGCAAATAATATAAAAAATAATACAATTATAGTCAAAAAAACATTATCAAATTTTCCAATGATGTCTGTGGGATTAGTTAATATTTTATCAATATTTCCTAAATTCTTATTTAATATAATGTCAACTCCAATAACTATTAAAACCGAAAATAAAGAAAAAATAATTAAGTTTAAAAATAAACTTAAATTACCTAAATTTAACTCTTTTTCATTTTTTACATATCTTGAAAAATCACCAAAATTTACAATTACAATTGAAAAATATGCAAATATAGTACCCGCTATTGTGATTATTGGTATAATATTTTTTTTAGAAAAAAAATTTTCAAAAATTAACAAATCTTTAAATGATTGAGAAACAACATTATAATTTTCTGAAATAATTAATATTAAAAATAAAGACAACCCAAAATAAACAATTATAGCTGAAAAGTTAATAAATAATTTATTAAAATTATGTCCTATGCTAAATAAGAAAAATTGTAAAAGTATAGCAATAATAAAAGATGCCCAATCAATAATATTCATTTTCAAATAAAAAATTAAAAATATATTCTGGTTTAAAATTGTATTATCAAATAAGTGAAAACCTATGCTTATTAAATAACTAAAAGATTTTGATAAAAAATAAGTTTGAACACCAAACATAAAAATGCCTATAATACCTCTAAGTAAAGAAACATACCTTGCTCCATTAACTCCCATAGAAATTCTTAAAAAAACTGGAAATGGAATTCCATGTCTTTGAGAAGGTTTACCAATAAGATTTACAAGAATATAAACAAAAAAAGAACCAATCAAACATCCAGCTAAAACAACTAAAAAATTCAAATTGTAAACTAAGTACAATGAAGTAATAAGCGAAAAACCAATGATACTTTGAATATTATTTCCCCAAAAACAGAAAAGGTCTTTCCAGTTCCATATTTTATCACTAGGGTTAACTGAAACTATTTCCCAGTTTTGAAGGTCTATTTTGCTATTTTCTTGAATCACTACTTTATATTAAACTAATAAAAATTACTGTCCATATAGGTAAGCTAACAAATAATGAGATGACGATAGTAAAATGATAGGTTAATTGCTCATGGCCTTAAAAATTTAATATTTATAAAAGCATATATAATGCCACTTACCATATTTAAAACCACTAAACTCTAACTATAATGATTGCAGAAAAAGCTCCCGACATGATAATAGAAGGTATCAAGTTATGAATGAGCCAATAATAATTTTTTTTCAAATTGTGTTAATTGACCTGGTTTTGGCTGGTGACAATGCAATTATTATTGGAATGGTTGCATCTCAATTTAAAGACAAACAAAGAAAAAAAATAATTTTTTGGGGAATAAGTGCAGCGGTAGTTCTTAGAATAATTTTTACATTAATTGCAGCATACCTTCTTCAAATAAATGGATTAAGATTAGTTGGTGGAATTCTTCTTTTGTTTATTGCATATAAACTTTATAAAAATGTCATAAATAATGAAAAAAAAAGTGAGAATAATCTTAAAGTAGATAACTCATCATTTTTTAAAGCAATGATAATGGTTATTATTGCAGATGTAACAATGAGCATAGATAATGTATTAGGAGTAGCAGGTGCTGCTAAAAATCATTATATTTTGTTAATATTTGGATTGGCACTATCAATAATATTAATGGCGACTGCTGCAAGTTTAGTTTCTAAATTAATAAAAAAATACAGATGGATTGCTTGGTTGGGTCTGCTAGCAATACTGGTAGTTGCTATAGATTTAATCTATATTGATTTAATAAATTTCATCTAAAATGTATCTAAAAAAATATAACTTAAAAAATAAAATTGCTCTTGTTACAGGCGCAGGAAAAGGTCTTGGAAAAGCGTGTGCTATAGCCCTTGCTGAAGCAGGTGCAAATTTAATAATTATTAGCCGTACTAAAAAAGATTTGGATAAAGTTTCTAAAATTATTAAAAAATTTAAATCAAAGTGTAAATCTTATGTTTGTGACATTACAAACTATGATGAAATTAAAGCTATTATAAATAGACAAGCCAGAATTGATATATTAATTAATAGCGCAGGAAATAATATTCCAGAGTATTTCACTAAAGTTAAAAGAAAAAATATGGAATATTTAGTTAAAATAAATACTATTGCCTCATTTAATGTTGCACAACTTTGTGCGTTGAAAATGATTAAACTAAGAAATAGAAAAAAAATTGGAGGCTCAATAGTAAATATGTCTTCTCAAATGGGCCATGTAGGTGGTCCTAACAGAAGTGTTTACAATATGAATAAATTTGGATTAGAAGGATTAACAAAAGGAATGGCTATAGATCTTGCAAAACACAACATTAGAGTTAATACCGTTTGTCCAACATTTGCTGTTACCCCGATGACAAAACAATTTTTAAAAAATAAAAAATTTAAAAAAGAAACCTTAAATAACATTCCACTTAGAAGATTTGCTGAAATGTCAGAAATAGCATCAGCAGTTGCCTTTCTTGCTTCAGATGCTGCATCAATGGTTACAGGAACCTCTTTACTAGTTGACGGTGGATGGACAGCAAAATAATAAAATATATTTTAATTTTAGTTTTATTTTGTTTTAAAGTTTCAGCAGTAGAATTTAACGGTAAATTCATCCAAGGACATTTTATAATTGGAAAAACTGATCCAAGCTCAAAAATTATAATTGATAAAAGACAAGTTAGAATTTCTAAAGATGGCTATTTTGCTTTTGGAATTGGTAGAGATAGAAAATATGATGTGGTTATCACTGTTGAGAAAAACGGAGTTAAAGATAAAATTACAAAAAGAGTTCAAAAAAGAAAATATAACATTCAAAGAATAGATGGCTTAGAAGAAAAGAAAGTAACACCCCCTGAAGAAGTTTATGCAAGAATTAAAAAAGAAAATAAATGGATAGCTGAAGCTAGAGCTGTTGATAGTAATTTAGATTTTTTTAAAGATAAATTTATATTTCCTGTTGAAGATGCCATAATTACTGGAGTTTATGGAAGTCAAAGAATTTTAAACGGCAAACCTAGATGGCCTCACTATGGTTTAGATTTTGCAAAAGATGAAGGAACAGCTATAAAGGCTATGATCAGTGGAACAGTAACTTTAGCCGAGCCAGATTTATATTATACAGGAGGAACTTTAATCTTTGATCATGGACATGGTATTTCCACTTTATATATGCATATGCATGAAATATTTGTTAAAAAAGGCCAAAAAGTTGAGCAAGGAGATATTATTGGAACTGTTGGTTCAACAGGAAGAGCAACTGGAGCACATCTTGATATAAGATTAAACTGGTTTGATGTTAGAATCGACCCAGCAACGGCATTAAAATAAAATGGCACTTCATTTTAGCAAAGAAGAGTTTTCAAATAGAAAAAGAAATGTTTTAAAATCGATGAAAGAGCAAAATTTAAATGCTCTTTTAATGTTTAAACAAGAATCTATGTATTGGCTTACAGGATATGATACATTTGGTTTTGTTTTTTTTCAGTCTTTAATACTTAGAGATGATGGGGAAATAACTTTGTTAACAAGAGCACCAGATTTAAGACAAGCACAAAACACTTCAAATATAAAAAATATAAAAGTTTGGGAAGATAAAGAAGGATCTGCCCCATCAGATATTTTAAAAGAAATATTAATAGACCTAAACCTTAAGGGAAAAAACATTGGTATTGAATATGATTCATACGGTTTAACTGGGAAAAATACTTTAAAACTTAATATTTCATTAAAAGGTTTTGGAAATTTGTTAGATAAATCTGAATTAATTTCTTATTTAAGGGTTATTAAATCGGATGAAGAGATTGTTTATGTTAAAAAAGCAGCAGAACTTGCAGATAATGCTCTTGATGCCGTATGGAAGACAGCTAAAGCTGGAGTGAACGAAGGAAAAATTTTAGCTGAAATGCAAAAGGTTGTTTTTGAAGGTGGCGGTGATTACCCTGCTAACGATTATATAATTGGTTCTGGTCACAATGCCTTGCTTTGTAGATACCAATCAGAAAAAAGAATATTGGATCAAGAAGATCAATTGTCAATAGAATGGGCAGGTACATACAAACATTATCATTCAGCAATGTTTCGAACCATCCCAATTGGTAAGGCTCATAAAAATCATTTTAAAATGTATGATGCTTGTGCTGACGCATTAACCAATTGTGAAACAAAACTTATCCAAGGAAACAAAGTTGGAGATGTTTTTGATGTACACGCAAAAGTATTAGACAGTCATGGATATAAAAATTCAAGAATGAATGCGTGTGGTTATTCATTAGGGTCAACTTTTGCACCTAATTGGATGGACGTCCCACCTATGATCTTCACTGGAAACCCATTAATTATTAAACCTGGAATGGTATTCTTTATGCATATGATTCTGATGGACAGTGAGGCGCAATTAGCAATGAATCTGGGCGAGACATATTTAGTCACCGAAACTGGCAATGAGAGATTAGGCAAACAAAAGTTAGATTTAGTGGTTTTGTAGGGTTTGTTATTAGTCTAGCATATAGTCTCAAAAATTATCTATATGCAGTATTTCTTTGTTCCTATAATTGCTGTGATTGTACTCGTACTTATCTTTATGCTGATCTGATCTTTCTTCCTTTAACCACGATCCCTAAAAGTTTTTTCATTTTGAAGTCTTTTTTCTGCGTTTTTAATCAATTGTAAATTCATTGTATAAAGCGGTAGTTTCTCCATAACAAGTAGATATTCTTACTAAAGTTGTACTACCAGAATTAATATTGCTAACCATAACACCACCACTGTTATATTGAATATTACAAGATTGATTTGCATGTGGACCATTTAAAGCAACAACATTTTCTTTGTAGGATACAAATGGATTGAGAAATTTTCCATCAAACGCAGCCACAGCTGATTTTCCTATTTCATTTGTAGTATATCTATCAGAACAGTTAAGATTTCCATCCATAACTTTGGTTTCACCCGTATCGCATTTTTGAATTTCTGCTTTTATAAATCTTATAGTCTGAGCATGCATTTGTTTTACAACATTTTTTTTGGCTGCATTTGTATACCCACTATATGCAACTACTCCTACTGCAGCTAGTATTCCGATGATGGCGACAACGACTAGGAGTTCTATTAATGTGAAACCCCTTTGTTTCATAGAAACACCTTATCACTGTGTCCTATATATGGTCAATAATTTTGAAATATTGAATAAGTTATACCAATCTTCATTTTAGACTCCTGACCTCGGGCTTATGAGTCCCGTGATCATTATCGATATTTACTAAAGAATGCTTTTTGATTATTAGCATCTGCAATCATTTTTTTAATTTTTGCTTCAGTCATATAACATTCAAGATAAACTGTTGCTTTAGTAATTAGTTGTCCTAAATCTTTATTAGATAAATCTCTATCATTTGGTGGTAGGAATTTTAAACCATTTGAGCTTGCAAATATTTTCAGAGTTGATGATTTTATTCCAAAGTTAAAACTTTCAACTCCTTCTTTTTTTCCATACGCTGCAACAGCTACTCCTACAATATTTCCTTTTTGATTCATCACCGGGCCACCACTGTTCCCTTGATTTAACGCTGCATCTGTTTGAAATTCAGAAAAATTATCTCCATAACCTGAAAGTGATGTTATGCTACCTTTAGAAGTTTTAATTGATGAGCTAACTTTTTTTCCTAATGGATAACCGGCAATAATAATATTTTCTAGTAACGTAGCATCTTCTGTAGCTACTGAATAAACTTGTTGAGGGGTAATGTTGCTCTTTAATATTGCAAGATCGTTCATTTTATCTACTGCCAAAATTTTTGCTTTAATGTCATCACCTTTAAAACTTACTTTAACAGCATCACATCCTTCTACTACGTGGTGATTGGTTATTATATGCCCTGATCTTGATACAAAAAAACCTGAACCTGATGCAGCAGCAACCACTTTATTATCATCAGATTGGATTTCTGTTGTATAACCTTTAGCTAATTGACCTTTATTCCAGATACCATTTCTAACTGTTCCATCTGCATACGTGTGTGTTCCTTGTCCGTGTTGATAACCATCTTTCCATAAACCAATGTATTTGTCTCCATTTTCCCATGTGTAAGTTCCATGTCCGTGTAAAACGTCATCTTTGATTTCTCCAACATATTTGTCTCCAGCAAAATCTCCTGATACCCATATGAAAGTTCCTTGTCCGTCTCCTTTACCTTCTTTATGGTTTCCAATGTATTTGTTTCCACCTGCCCATGTGTAAGTTCCTTGTCCATGCATTTGATCATCTTTAAATTCTCCAACATATTTGTCTCCAGCATTTTCTCCTGATACCCATATGAAAGTTCCTTGTCCGTTTGCTTTACTATTTTTATGGTATCCAACGTATTTGTTTCCACCTTCCCATGTGTAAGTTCCATGACCATTGATACAATTACCAATACAATTTGCAAAACTAACATTGCACCACAACAAACCCAGAGCCACGATCCATAAAAATTTTGTGATCAGATTATTTTTCATTGCAAAAAGATACTATCACTGTGATCTGTGTGCGATCAATATTTTAATAATTAGTAATTATCATTATTTTTAAATGATTCCGAACCTTTGACCTCGGGCTTATGAGTCCCGCGCTCTAACCAACTGAGCTACCCCGCCATCTTATTCGTATTGATATATAATACTTTTTATTTTTTAAGCAATCAAGAATTGTCTAATTTCCTTTTTTATTGTGTCATATGTGAGTCAAGAACATATGTATTTTTAGTGAGTCAAGTTTTATACTAACGTATAGAAATTATGAAAAAACTTTTAGGGATCGTGGTTCTAAGTTTGTTGTTGTGCAGCGTTGGTTATACAAAAAATTGCACAGAAAAAGATGAAGAAGACGCTAAAGAGTTTAGCGAATTGTATGGAGATAAAAGAACCTACACAGCCGAAGAAGCGTATAGCATTGGAAAAAAAATTGTTGATATATTTAAAGCTAAAGATCTGAAAAAGCTTGTTTCAATGTTTGATGGCGAGTTAAAAGCAGGTCCACCTTTATCTTATTTTAAAAACAAAACATTTGATGAAGCATTTCAACAAGGTTTTCAAGATATGATAATTAATTCAAAAATATGGTGCAATATAGCCGATAGCAACCATGGTTTCACCGTAGGAAATACTTTAATTTGGTTTGATAAAACTAAAAATAATAGATGGGTGATTAGAAAAATTCATTATAATGTAGAATAAATGAAAAAACTTTTAGGGATAGCGGTTCTGGGAATGCTTTGGTGCAATTTATCTTTTGCTGAAGAAATTGAATACTCAGCGTCAGATTTAATTAAATTAGGCTATGTTTTAACTCACGTAACACAAACAAGTAATCAATTTGTTTTGATGTATACGTTTGAAAAAGAATTAAGACCTGGCAAAAATTATTTAGGGGCTACAAGTATTGTTACGTGCCATATTGCTTTAGATAAAAAAAAAAATAGAGGTAGCTGCTATTCTGTTGCTGATTGGGATAAAGCAAATGTAGGCACTAATTAAATGTTTCACTTCGTAAAAAAACTTTTAGGGATCGTGGTTATATGTTTATTATGGAGCGCTACACTTTTTGCAGAAGATCATTATCAAACTTTTATGACGGAATGTAATTTAACTATCAAGCAACTTAAGGAAAAAGGTTTTGTGTTAACTCATGTTTCAAGTGATGAAAGTAATGTAAATTTATTTTTTGAGAAAGATAATGAGTTATATCAATTCCGTAAAGCTTATGGGCACTATGGTTATTTTTGTTATAATTTAACAAAATAATAAGTCATGAAAAAAAAATTATCAGTTTTGTTTATAGTTTTATTGTTATGCAATAATAGCTATGCCAAAGATTTAACAGGTACAATAATTTATTGCGAAAATTGGAGAAATAAAGCTTTTAGTTTTAGAAAAAACCCTGAAGCATGGAAATATACTACTTTTGAATTTATAACCAGTTTAAGTGTTGATGTAATATCAATAAGAAAATTTAAATTAGAAGAGTACAGATACGATTATAAAGTAGAACTACAAAAAATTATAATGGAATCATATAAAATTCGTTACAGCATAGACAGAAAAAAACTTACTTTAAATGATGATAAGCGTTGCAAGATAATTAAAAATGAAAACTTTAAACCTAAAGAAATTATGAAAAAAAATCTTGATAAAGTAATTGCAAAACAAAAACAACTTAACAAAATTTAGCATTATAAAAACAACTTCCCGAGTTCTCAAAATTCCGTTTCTGAGTGTGTCACACGTGTGTCAAGAATTGACTAAACGTTCTAGAATGGTAGCGGGAAGTGGGATCGAACCACTGACCTCGGGCTTATGAGTCCCGCGCTCTATTAGAGTGAAGGCTTTACGGTTCATTAATTACCACTAATTGTATCCTCAATCACCTTACCGGTGCAAAGAGTCCTTAGTCTGATTGTGTTATTGTTTGTGTAATAATAAGTTCTTCCATCATATTTTGGTGTTCCGCTATTTCCATACCAGCCATTTATATCTTTTGGATTATATGGATTCTTTAAGTAGTTTGTCATATGTATTCCGACATTTTGGGATAAAGATTCAAAAGTATTTGAGCAGTTAAAAGAGTATTCTGCTCCCTGTTTTTGACTAGTAGACCAAGTTCTTAAAGTTATTGTATTTTCAATCTCACATAGCGTTTTTTTTTCTACAATAACCTTTATAATTTTATTGTGATTATCTTTGCAAACGTTTTCTTTAGCACTAGCCGTATACCCGCTATAAGCAACCACACCTACAGCAGCCAGAATACCGATGATGGCAACTACGACTAGGAGTTCTATTAATGTGAAGCCTTTTTGGTTCATATGTTATGGATATTGATCCTTTGGCCACTGATATGATGTTGTTTTTCCACGACATTTTGCTCTTAATTTAAATCCAGCTGACTCGGGATAATATGAAATTTGACCGTCTTTAGGTGGATCACCTATATAGCTTAAAATTTCAAGTCCATAAGGTGTATCTTCATAAGGACTCTTTGCATAGTTTGTAAAATGTTTAACTGTCTCTCCAGCTATTGTTCCAAAATTTGTACAAGATACATCTCTCGCTGCACCTTCGGTATTATTTGTGTATTGAGTTTTTAAAGATACTTTTCCATCAATATCACATATGGCCCAATGCTGATTAATTAATCTTTTTAAAGTTGCATAGTGATTTAAGCATACTTTCTCTTTAGCGCTAGCTGTGTACCCATTATAAGCAACCACTCCTACTGCAGCAAGAATACCGATGATAGCTACAACTACTAAGAGTTCTATCAATGTGAAACCCCTTTGTTTCATAAAAGGATATTATCACTGTGCCCTATGTGTGATCAATAATTTAGAAATCTTGAACAACTTATAACAATCTTAATTTCAAACCACTGACCTCGGGCTTATGAGTCCCGCGCTCTATTAGAGTGGCTCGTTTGTTTTAATTATGGTCATTAATTTAACAATTTCTTCTTAGCTTTATTAAACTCTTCTTCAGTTAAAACACCAGAGTCGTACAATTCTTTTAAATCCTTTAACTGCTGCACAAGATCATCATTCTTTTTTTTCTTAGGTTCTTTTTTCTTTTCTACTTTCTTTTTTTCAATTTTTTTTGTTTTTGTAATACCACCATCATAAAATCCTAGTTCTTCTAATTTTATAGATACCATTCCATTTCTTGCTTCTTTTTTTTTTATTCTTGTTCCTTTTTTTGGATTTATTCCATTTTGCCAAACTACTTTATCTTTAATTGCAAAAACAAAACATTCTCCATATCCTTGTTCTGCGCATTTCGCTCTAGCTTTTCCAAGATAGTTTGTGCTCATATCTAAACTGGCACTTGTGTGTCCACGATACCAATATAAACCTTTTCCGTTTTGCGAAAGAATTATAAATGTTCCTCTCCAATCAAACTGCTTTATCATTTTTTTTTGCCAATCGTATTGTGGATTATTATAAATCTCTCCATATTTTCCAGCGCTAAAATAAAATTCAACTAAATCAAAAATGTCTTTCGTTAATTTTAATTCTCCTTGACCTGCGTGCTTGGCAAAACTAGAAATAGAGTATGCCGATGTGTGATATATGATCCCAAAGAAAATAATAAACAAAAACTTTGTTATTAATAATATTTTTTTCATTTAAAATTTTTTTTCAGTTTATTATATATAAAGGAATATAAAACTATATTTATGACTATTAGGGCTATTCCTAAATATATTTGTAAATCTTTAGTAAGATTCATTGGATAAACAATCGGCACTAAGTAGTTTTGAATAAAGCCTTCAGAATATGTTGTTAGATTAGCTTTATGTAAAAACCAATTTTCAAGATAAGTCAGAGGACATATGGAATTAGTTAATTCAATATAGGATCCCCAAACAAGAGCAGGTAAGTGGATAAAAATAATTTTTGTTGTAACAAAAAATAATAATGCACCAAATACAACAAAGAGAATAAAAATAAAATGAACAATTAATGTTAAATTTGCAGCCAGTTCATACATTTTTTTAATTTTTACTAAAATTTATTTGAAATTTCTAGTCAAGAACCCTACTGAGAGTCAATAAACTCAAATGTTTTCCAATTAAGCTTCTTCTTCATTTGATTGCAGTAATTCAACATAAATTGATTATCAAATTGGTTGAAACGCTCACTTAAAAATGAATTAAAGAGTGAGATATGTAAAGGTTTACCTGTTTCATTGACATGTTTTACTTTACATAAAAAATAAATGTTATTTTCTCTTGTAAATATATTTTTATATTTATCTTTAAATAAAAACATTTCATAAGAAAAGCACGTAATTATTAAAAAAAAAATAAAAAAAATAATTTTTTTCTTAAATTGACTTAATATTAAGGATAAAAAAATTATAAAGAGAGGATAAATATAAATATCGTATCTTAAATCATATCTTAAACTAAAAGAAAAAGTAGTAATACTTATACCAACTAAAAGTAAAAATAATATAATTAAGATATTTTTATTTCTACTGTTAAAAATAAAAAGTATCATTAACAAAGATGATATTAAAATAAACTTAAAACCATATAAATCAATAATAGCTACTTTATTTGTCCCAATATTAATTGTGTGTTTTGAATCATACATCCTATTGACGATATAAAAACTATCTTTAATTAATGTATAAAAATTAACTACCGTATCCTTAAAAGTATATTCATTTATCATATTGGGGTCATATAAATTCCAAGCATATTCGGACATGAAGTGAATAGGATTAATTAATAATAAAATATTTGATTTATTAAATTTTAAAATATTAATTGAATCTAATAATAAAAGTAGCAATATACAAAATATAAAGCCACCTAATATTGTGAAAACTGTTGAGGCTATCGCATAGAAATTTATGTAATTTTTTTTTGATAACAAAATAAGAGTAATAGTGTAAAAAAAAATAAATAAAGTAATAAAAATTATATCGATATAGTGTGGTAAAGATACATAGGGTAAAACGTAGTTACTTAATAATGGAAGTGCAAAAAAAAATTCAAAAACTAAATACCCTAAAAAAATTGTGACTGACAATAATAAAGTTACATAATAATACTTTCTATTATAAATTAAGGAATTTTCATGATTTTTAGTTTCAAAGTATTTAAATAAAAAAGGTATGATTAAAAAAAAAATAAATATTAAAAAAATAACTTGAATTTTGGCTAACATAGATAAGCAAAAGAAAAAGCCTGATAAGAAACAGTTATGTATATATATTTTATTATTAATAAATTTGAGTAAAAAATAAAAAGCTGTAATTGCTAATAATATTGATAAAATTTCTGATCTAACCAAAAAAAGTGGTTCATAAATACCGACAAGTAATAAAATACTCAATAAAGAAAAGATAGAAATTTCTGTCTTTATTTTTAATAATTTTAAAATTTTTATAAAAATTAAAATTAAAAAACAAAAATAAATACTATTTATTATTCTTGATATAAAAAACAAATTTTGTAAATTTTTATCAATATTTTTTGATAATAAAATTTCTTGAATAGTAAAATTATCAAAAAAAAATGAAAATATTTTAAAAATAAATCCTAAAAAAAAGAAAGTGGTAAAAGCTGGATGATCCAAATACTCTTGTTCATAACCTGAAGCTAATAACAAAGAATTATATATTATATGAATATCCTGATCTAATATAGCGCTCCAATGTTGTGTTGTAGCTTGAAAAGTACTTAAGGATAAAAAATATAAGACATAAAAAACCAATATAATTTGATAATGATTTTTTTTAATGTTCATTTTATTTATTTTTTAATATTTTAAAAAAAGCACTGCATCAAAGCATTCTACTTTTATATTATAATATTATACATCTTTGGCTTTCCAAGCACGGCGATATTCGCAGCACCAGACAACAGATCACCCTTTACAGTTTTTAATAATCATGTAAAATTCTTATATATAAAATATTTTTATGTCACCAAAAGACTTAGTATTACAGGGTTACAAATTATTCTCTGAGGGAAAAATAGAAGAATTGGGAAAACAGTGGCACCAAGATGCAAAGATACATGTAACTGGAGATCATGCTTGGTCGGGTACTTACAACGGTTACAATGACTGGGTATCAAGAATGCTATCTCAAATCCCAGAAAAATTACCAGGTTTCAATCTAAATATTTTAAATGCAAGTTCAGAGGCAGATAAAGTATTTATATATGTGCATGCTACAGCAAAAAATCTCGATATGCATGCTGTACATATGTTCACTGTAAAAGATGGGTTGCAAACTGAAATGCGTATATTTGATGATACTCAAAAAATTTCTGCTGCACTAAGTAAATAATTTTACAAAACTCAGGACACCTGGCAGCAGAACGCTCCTTTTTAATTGCAAATGATAAAAGAGTATAAACAAAACAGTACTTCTAAAATTCTAAATATAATTAATAATGCTTCCCTAAAGTACAAAGGTATTATTCCTAATGATTGTTGGAAAGAACCATATATGTCAGAACAAGAATTGTTAAATGAGTTTAGTGAAGGAGTTTGTATGTATGGTTATCATCAGAATGATAAATTAATTGGAGTTATAGGAGTTCAAAAAGTAAAAGATGTTATCCTTATAAGGCACGCATATACTTTATCTTGTTATCAAAATAGAGGAGCTGGAAGTGCATTGGTAGAATATTTATTAAAAAAAAGTCAAGATTCACGTTTGTTGGTTGGTACTTGGAAGGATGCAACTTGGGCAATTCAATTTTATCAGAAATTTGGTTTCATTCTTCATACAAAAGAAGAAACAATCTTATTGCTTAAAAAATATTGGAAAATACCAACAAAACAAATTGAAAATTCAGTAGTGCTTGAAAAGTTTTAAAATAATTAAAAAGTAATTTGTAATAAAGAATTTTTTAACTTTAGCCTGGTAATTTTTCTGTTAGTGTTTGAATGATGAAAAAAATACTAGGGGTCTTGCTTCTGAGTTTGTTGTGGTGCAATGTTGGGATTGCTGCTGAAAAAGAACCTGGAACCGATAAAAAATGTTTATATGTATTCGAAAGAGAAAATGTATTTGAAAGAAAATTTTTACCAAAAGTTAATAAAGATAGAGGAGTTTTTGTTACTTATGTAGGTTGTAATAAATATTATGATGATTGGAGTTGGGATTATTCTTTTGATCAAGACATAGATGCAGCACATAAAAAAGCGTACAACGGATGTCTTCGAGAAATGGACGAATACAATCTTACAGGTTGCCATTTATTTTCAATCGATGACGTAATTGTTTGGGGTAAAGATGCTGCCTTTGTAGCAAAAGTCGAGAAAGAGATTAAAGAAAGATCAACAACTAAGGTAGCTAAAAAACAAACAAAACCTGAAGATGCTGAACCACTGAACAAGAGATGTATCAAATTAGGTACGAATGAATTTAATAAAAAAATTAAGAAAATTGCAAAGTCGAGAGATGCTAAAAGATCGGCATTTGTTTTCTATTTTGGCTGCGAAAACTCGAATGATTGGACTTGGCAATGGAAGTTAGCTGATGATTTAGATGAAGCAAAAGAAAAAGCATACAAAGCATGTGTAGCATCTACTAGAGTTAAAAATTGTCATTTATTTTCAATCGGTGACAAAATTGTTTATGGTGATACTGCTCTTAGAACAAAAATCGAAGAAAAACTTATAAAAAAATTAGCAAAAAGGAAAGAATCAGGTGCTATTAATTATGTACAACAATTTCTTTTTTCGGAATACGAACTTTTCTCAAAAATGAGTCCAACTACTTTTAAAAAACTTACATTTAATGAAGAAAAAAACATTAGCAACATTGTAAAGAGAACAGTACGTAATTCTGACTGGAGCAAAAAAAAAACTTTTAGATCATTTAGTTTTACAGCAGAATTTGAAGACAATTATACAGCAAAAATATTTGTCGAATATGAAAAAGGTAATAAAAATTTTGATAAAGCAGAAAAAGAAGCATTATTCTTTTCTCATATGCTTGGTCAAATGCCTTATTTTTTAAGAGAATATAATGATAAAATATATGTACATAATGACAATTCTTATGATGATGGAATAGGATTATGGTGGGCAACCCGTGATAAACTAGAATTCCATATTAATGCACCTCGAAAAGGCCTTAAACCTAGTGGTCGTCAACGATGTAGAGAAGTTAAATTATACTCTTTTTGTGCTCAAGTAATGGTTCATGAGTTGGCACATGTTATTCAGGATCGTACTGGAATAATCTCACCATCAAAATGGAAAAAAGCAAGAAAGTCAGATGGGAAAAAGTATGTTTCAGAATACGCCAAGACGAATTCAAGAGAAGATTTTGCAGAGTCATTAACAGCTTGGGTTGTTGTAAGATATAAATCAGATGTAATTAGTGAAAATGATCTTAAAAAATTTAATGAATTCATTCCAAACCGTCTTAAATTGTTTGATGAAATAAATTTTAATATGCATCCTATGTCAAATTAGTGCGAATTCATGTATTAAAACAACATTCTTCACAACAAACTCAGAACCATGATCCCTAAAAGTTTTTTCACTAATCAGCCTTACTACTTGTCAATTGATTGCCAATCACCTTCTTCAAATGGTATCTTCACATCATTTAACAGTCTTTTAAACTTTTCTAATCTAATTTTTTCTTGATTTTATTCTGTTAAATTAATTTTTGGCACACTGGTGGCACAACTTTAAAGCCCGGTATCATTTCTAATGATTTCTTCGTCAGTCAAATTTTTAATTTCTCTTTTAATTCTTCCACTTTTGTTAGCTCGATCTATTGCATAGTTCCAATATTTTGATGTTGATAATTGATATAAAAAGTATGATCTAACTTTTGTAGAATTATCATGAATTGTATAAGAACAGATAACTCTCAAAATAACTGGTTCATTTTTAACATAATATTTTAATTCTGAGCCCTCAACAGAAATTGGTCCATAATCTTCTCTATTCGGATAGTTATTTTTATAATCATATTCAAAAAAAAATTTTTTAGGAATATCATAAATTTCAGAAATTCTTTTCACTAAATCTATTTTTTTAGGTCTGCAGAGGTTTTTAAATTCATTAATATCTTGATCAGAAACTTCAATTCCTGCACTTATCGAAGATATTTTAAAATTTTTATCCATAATTAAATTATAATTTTCAAACATTGGGTTTTTTGTCCATTTAAGAACTATATCTGGATACTTATAGGTTTCATCTTTTCTTGCTTTTCTTCTTGAGTAAGGGAGTTGAGCACTAATAAATTCTTGTTCTTTCGGTTTAATTTCTAATTCAGTTTTTAACAAAGAAATACAATTTTCTGTTTTTAAATAAGTGCCATCTATATCACATTCTTCAATATAATTATTAACATCATCAAGTATTTTTATTCCAAAAATTTGATCATGATAGCTTTTAGAAAAGGCAACTTTGGGCAAAAATAAAGCAAAAAAAATTATAAATAAAATATTTTTCATTTAATTGATCTTAACACAAAAATCACTGGCACAATACTGGCACACTTTTCGTTAAATTTAAGACTTTTCAATTCAAATTATTCGCGAATAATAGTACAAAATTTGGGGCACCTGGCAACAGAACACCCCCTTTGAAATTATTATTTAAATAGTTTATAAATTCTTATGAACTTTGGAAAATCTATAAAAACCTGTTTTACTAAATATGCTGAATTTTCTGGAAGAGCATCAAGATCTGAATTTTGGTGGTTTGCACTTTTTGGTTTTGTAGGTGGAATAGTTACTGGAGTAATAGATGTAATGATTTTAGGATATTCTTTTGAATCATATGGACCCACAAATATAATATTTAGTGTAATAACTTTTCTACCTTATCTCGCTGTTGGAGCAAGAAGACTTCATGATATAAACAGATCAGGTTGGTGGCAGTTAATTGTACTAACTGTGATTGGAATAATCTTATTAATAATTTGGTGGGCAACCATTGGCGAAAATAAGAATAATGTCCATGGTTCACCCTTAAAATTAAAAAAGTAATATTTTCGGGGCACCTGGCAACAGAACGCCCCTACAGACTTTCATATTTTGTAGGTTTTATTTGCGTAACTTG
>CACJGR010000014.1 GCA_902592985.1 uncultured Pelagibacteraceae bacterium
GCACTTGAACTAATATCTGCTGGAATTTTATAATTAAAAGCACGAAAGTTTTGTTTGCCTTTAACTTCGATTAAATCAAAATTTTTTTTTTTTTTAATTTTAATTGGAATTTTTAAGTGTTTAAAAAGTATTTCAGTATGATCTCTAGATTTTTTTGCTTTTATTAAAGTTTTGCCTGGAGTATTTAATGCAGCAAACATAACACTACTCTTGCATTGAGCAGATCCTCTATTTTCATGGTATTTAATTGGTCTTACATATTCTGTTCCTCGAATATATAGCGGTAAACTGAATTTTTCATTTTGGTAAAAATTTGCACCAAAACTTTTAAGAGGATTAACAACTCTTGAAAAATCTCTTTTTGATAAACTTTTATCACCGACAAGTTTTACTTTATATGGGCAATGAATTAAAAGTCCTAAGATAAGTCTTCCAAGAGTACCAGAGTTTCCTGCGTTAAGTGTTAAATTTTTTTTAAAGGCATAACTATTTAAACCGAGACCTATAATTTCACAGTAATTTTTTTTAAGGATAATTTTTGTACCCAGTTTTTTTAAACATTTTATAGTGCTGAGCACATCTTCAGAATTTAGTAAGTTATAAGCTTTAGATTTACCTGTTGCTTGTGATGCCATTAAAGCCCATCTTATAGATAGACTCTTGTCTCCACTGATTGTTATTTTTTTTTTAAAATTTTTTATTTTTTTATTTATAAATACAGGTTTTGTCATTTATTAATTATATTAATTGAATTTAAATGAATCACCAAAATATGCAGATCTAGCATTTTTATCTTTGACTAGTTTAGAAGGTGTTCCTTTTGCAATTATTTTACAATTCGATAAGACAACAGCAACATCAACACAGCTAAGTAAATCTCTAGCTTGGTGATCACAAATACATATACTGATGTTACTTTCAGTTTGTAAATTAACAATGAGTTCTTGTAACATTTTGATTGTTAAAACATCTAAAGCCGCAAAACATTCGTCTAATAAAAGTATTTTTGGATTTCCTAAAAGTGTTAAAGCAATTACTAGTTTTTTTTTTTGACCACCTGATAAAAACTTTGCTTTAATATTTACTACAGAGTCAAGTTCAAACTTTGCGATTAATTCATCTATTTTTGAAATTCTTTCTTGGTTATCTTTAATAAGTATTTCTGCAATTGCATTCAAATTTTCCATTAATGTCAAATCATGAAAATAACCACCATATTGAGGAACATATCCTATTTTAAATTTTGTAGTTCTTTCAGAAATTGGATAATCTAAAACATTTGTTTCATTAAATAATATTGATCCAAAATCTGGCTTAATTAAACCGGTAATTAAATTAAATATTGTAGACTTTCCTACTCCATTAGGTCCAAGCATACCCAAAATCTCACCTTGGTTAATATTAAAGCTTATATTATCTAGTATTTGTCTTTTACCATAAGAAAAAGAAATTTTTTCTAATCTAATAAACGGTTTATTTTCTTTAAAAGATTTAATTCTAAATTTTTTAATAATTGCCATTTTAATTTTTTCTAATAATTTTTATTTTGCTTTTTTTATCATTCATAATGATTTTTGAATCTTTTGTAATTAGATCAATTTCTAATTTATCAGCAAAAAGTTTTGTATCTGGGTTTTGATAAATAATATTATTATACATTAACATCAAATTATTTTGAAATGATAAATCTAGATTTTCTCCATTTAATTTATTATCAGCATGTTTAACTAAAATATTTTCTTTAAAATTTGTATCATAATTTTTAACATTATACTTTGCAAAATTAGATGTAATTATAATAGGATCAGTATTATAAATTGTTATCGTTGCTTTTACATTGGTCATTAAAATTATGTCTGGGTCATCAGGACCTATTTCACCAAACTCAGATGTAATTTCATATTTGTTTCCTTCATCATCTACAGAAAAATAACTTAAATCAATGATTAAATTTTTTTCAAGATTTTCTAAAGGTAGATTTTTATTTGGTATAGTTTTTTTTACGTTCTGCAGTTCTTCGTCAAAAAATTCTTTGTTAAAATATTTATAATAAGTAAAGATTGACAAAAAAAGAAATAATGAAAATAAAAATAATTGAACTAATATTTTTTTTTTCATTTATTATGTGATATTTGCCTCAAGAATATTGTGAATATGTATAATTCCAATTGTTTTTTTTTTATTTTTTTTGCTGTGAACACAAAGGCTTGTTATTTTTTTTGAATTCATTAAAGACAAAGCTTTTGCAGCCAACATATCTGCATTAACACTAACAGGATTTAATGTCATTACTTTCTTAACTGTGAGATCTTGTAGATCTTTATTTTTTTGGCTTGCTCTTCTTATTTGTCCATCTGTAATTATTCCTGTAGTTGAACCTTTTGAATTTTTAACAATTAATACTCCAAGCTTTTTATTTGTTATTATATTAAGAGCACTTTTCATTTTTAAATTTTCATTTATTATTGGTATTTTTTTTCCAGTGATCATTAAATCTTCAACAATTTTTAATTTTACACCTAGACTTCCTGATGGATGAAATTTTTTAAAATCTAATTTTCCAAACTTTTTATATTTCATAGTAGCAATTGCTAAAGCATCACCGATACTAAGCTGAACAATTGTTGAAGAAGTTGGCACAATACTTGCTGGACCAGCTTCTTTAACTTCTGGTAGTAATATTTTAATATCTGATGCTTTGTAGAGTAATGAGTTTTTTTTTGAAACTACTGCTATCAAAGTAATTCTTTTATTTCTATTTGCATATTGAATTATATTTTTTAATTCATTTGTTTCTCCACTAAGACTAATTAGAATAAGAACATCATTTGAACTAATTTGACCCAAATCACCGTGTGAACAAGAACTTGCATCTACAAAAAATGATGGTGTTCCAACTGAGGATAAAGTAGATGAAATTTTTTTTGCAATAATTCCTGATTTTCCCACCCCAGAAATTATTACTTTTCCTTTTTTACAATTTATTATTGCTTGGACTGCTTTATTAAATGAATTATTGATATTTTTTTTTAATTTTTTTAGTGATTGAATTTCAGTTTCAATTACTTCTTTTGCTGTTTTTGTAAAATTTATTTTAGGCATTAGTGAGACCAGATATCATCTTTAAATGACGCAAGATCTAAATTTACTCTTGTGTTAATAAATTTTATGCAATCTTCGTACAGATTCATTCTTTTTTCTCTAATAAGAATTTTATTTAATTCTTCATTAATTTTATGAAGATACACAACATCATTTGCACAATATTTTAGTTGAGCGGGTGTAAGTTTTCCTCCAAAATCTGAGCTTTGTAATTGTTTACTGACATCTATATTAATAAATTCTTTTATTAAATCTTTTAAACCATGCTTATCACTATAAGATCTTGCTAGCTTAGATTTGATTTTGGTATCTTCAATATTTGAAACTTCAATTTTTAAATAGTGTTTGATAAAGGTTAGGTCAGCTCTCGCAAAGTGGAATATTTTTCTAATATTTTTATTATTTAATAACTTAATTAAGTTAGGAGCTTTGTAATTTTCTCTATTTAATTGAACTATATGTGCATCCATATTTCCACTAGAGATTTGTAAAAGACATAATGGGTCTCTATTAAAATTTAAACCCATAAACTCACCATCAACTGCTATCGTATTGCCTAAATTTAAATCTTCTGGTAAATCGTCTTTGTGAAGCTTAATATCAATATTCATTTTTAATCATATATATATGAAACCAAAAAATTGTCTAATTTTTGGCGCAAGCGGCCAAATAGGTCGACATTTAATCAGAAAGTTAACCAAAAATAATTATAAAGTAACTGCAGTTACTAGAAATCTTCATCAGAAGGGTTATGTTCTAAAAACGCAGGGTAACGCAGGTTATATTGATATAGTTGAGTTAAATATTTTCAATGAAAACAAGTTAAAAGACTTAATTAGTAGAGCCGACATATGTATTAATTTAATTGGTATTTTATATGAAAAAAACAAAGGTAATAGTTTTGAAAATATACATACCATTTTTCCATCTTTAATTTCCAAAATTTGCAAAGAATATAATGTTCAACAATTCATACAATTATCAGCTTTAGGCATAGATGATGCGTTAGATTCTAATTATGCAAAAAGTAAATTAAAAGGTGAAAAAAATATTAAAAATAATTTTAATAACGCAACTATTCTAAGACCTTCTGTTGTTTATTCTGTAGATGATAATTTTACTACTAATTTTATGACCTTACTAAATAGGCTTTTTATTTTTCCACTTTATTACAATGGTAATACAAAGTTTATGCCTATACATTGTTCTGATTTAACAGAGATAATTTATCAAGTTATTTCAAAAAATATTATTTCTAAAACTATTGAGTGTATTGGACCAGAAACTATTTCTTTAAAAGATATATTAAAAAGATTATTAAAACTTACAGAAAAAAATCGATTACTTATTCCTTTACCTTTACTTTTAGCAAAGCTATCTGCTGTATTTTTTCAACTATTACCAAAACCATTATTAACTTTAGATCAATTAAGATTGCTTAGATACAATAATATTGCATCAGGTAAATATAAAACTAATTTTGATATAGGAATTCCTAGCGTTTGTAGATTTGATGCAGAAGTTGAGAAGTATGCATTTATGTGGAAAGAGCGTGGACAGTTTTCTAGAAAAAAGAATGAAATATGAAATAAAAATTAATTTAAGTTATTTTTCTGTAGACATCGGAGATTTAGTTTTTTTAACAGCTGCAATTATAATTGCTGGTGCTATATATTATAGCACTTCAAGTGATATTCGAAATGATCGCGAAGTTCGTTAGGCATTAATGCTGTCTGATGGATCAGTAAAAAAAAAAGATTTAAAACAAGATCATTTTAAAACTGTTCTTTCTTTGTGTATAGATGACAAGCTACAAGGTAAATTATAAACCCCAATCTATTTACAACTAAATTAAATTTAAACGTTAACTCTTATTTATTATAGCAATAATTAAGCAGACTTAATTTTTTTCTCTATAAATTTAGGCACTTCATCTTTACCAACAACTTCTTCTTTTTTAGTTTTTGGTTGAAATGCGAAGAGTAAATGTAATTTGCAATATGAAAAATCTTTTAATGAATTCCTACCGCAAAAGTAAAAAGAACTTTCATTTGGATGACCAATCGGCCATTTACAAGATTTTTCATCTAACTCCTCAAGTTGTTTTGGGTTTTCAGGTTCAAAATCTTTTTCAATTAATAAAGATTTAAATTTGCTTCTTCTTCCACGTTTTTGGATATGATTTTCTTCAGTGTTTGTTTTTTGAAAATTTTGGTTGTTTGAAGGACTTCTTGCCTTAATTTTTGCAGACAAATTTAGCCTGTGGGCTTTACCTATAACCGCATTTCTGCTGATTCCCCCAATTATTTCTGCAATTTGGCTAGCAGTATTTCCTTTACCCCATAATTGTTTTAATTTTTCTACTTTTTCTTCAGTCCAACTCATAATTACTACATATAGTATGTATAATATTTTTTATAACTATATAAGGATACACACAAGATAAATAAAAAGACAAGTAAAATTTTTGTTTTATTAACAAATAATTAAAAAAAACGTTAAGTATGTTCACTTATGGTTGAAAATAAATATCAGATTGGAGTTAGAAGATTTGGACTAGTAAACTGGATTGGAATTTACAGTTTATACGTTAAAGAGGTTAGTAGATTTCTTGTAGTTTGGGCTCAAACACTTTTATCACCACTAGTTTCTAGTTTATTGTTTTTGTCTGTACTTACACTTGCATTAGGAAATGATAGAGGAGATGTATTAGGATATCCTTTTATAAGTTTTTTAGCTCCAGGACTTATAATTATGTCGATAGTTCAACAAAGTTTTTCACATTCTGTTTCTTCTTTAATGATTGGAAAAATACAAGGTAATATAATAGATACTCTGCTTGCACCTTTATCAGCAACAGAAGTGACTTTAGCAATTATATTGGCTGCCGTTACAAGAGGCTTAGTTATTTTGGTAATTTCAGTTGTAGTATTTTCATTAATAATTGAAATACATATTTATAATATTTTTTACATTTTTATAGGTGCTTTTTTAGGATCCTTTATCCTTGGGGCTCTTGGCTTTATTACTGGCCTATGGGCTGAAAAATTTGATCATACTGCCACAATAACTAACTTTATTATTACTCCTTTGAGTTTTTTATCAGGAGTATTTTACTCAATTGAAAGACTTCCAGACTTCTTTCAAACGATAAGTAAAATTAATCCTTTTTTTTATATTATTGACATTTGTAGATTTGGTTTTTTAGGTGCATCTGACGGCTCTATTGGCTTTGGACTAATTTATTTAGTTATTCTTTCAATCATAGTATGGCTGGTATCTTATTATTTGTATAAAATAGGTTATAAAATAAAATCATAAACCCAATGAGTTACGTTTTAGGAACATACGCAAGAACAGCAAAAGACAACTTTGTTAAAGGGAAAGGCTGCTACCTCTATACAGATAAAGGTGAAAAGTATTTAGATTTTGTTCAAGGAATTGCTGTAAATGCATTAGGTCACAATCATGAACATTTAGTTAAAACTATGAAAAGCCAAGCTGATAAACCTTGGCACATAAGCAATTTATTTTTAATTCAAGAACAAGAAAAATTTGCAAAAAGATTGTGCGAACTTACAAAATTTGAATCAGTGGGTTTTCAAAATTCAGGCGCAGAAGCTACAGAACTTGCAATTAAAGCTGCAGTTAAATATTTTTATTCAATTGGAAAACCTGAAAAAAATAGAATTTTATGTATTAATTCAAGTTTTCATGGAAGAACAATAGCAACCATTTCGGCTGGTAATAATCTAAAGCATACAGAAGGTTTTCCTATTTTGCCTAATTTTGATCATTTTGATTTCGGAAATCATGAACAGTTAAAAGATAAGATTACCGAAAAAACCTGTGCTATCTTAGTTGAGCCCATATTGGGAGAGAGTGGGGTGAAAGTTATTCCAGAGCATTGTTTAAAAGGGTTAAGAGAGTTGTGTGATGAAAAAGGTATCTTACTAATATGTGATGAAATTCAATGTGGATATTACAGAAGTGGAAAGTTTTTTGCACATCAATATGCCGACATCAAGCCTGACATTGTTCCTTTTGCTAAAGCAGTAGCAGGAGGGTATCCATCCGGAGGATGCTTATTTATAAAGAAAGTAGCTGATTGTATGAAAGTAGGGACTCATGGCAGCACATTTGCAGGTTCACCAATGGCTATGGGACTAGCAAATGCTGTATTAGATGTAATGCTTAAGCAAGGATTTGACAAACACATTTTACAAATTTCAAAATATTTTTTTGATCAATTAAATAAAACTCAAAATAAATTTCCTAAAATTGTTAAAGAGATTAGAGGTAAAGGTTTAATGGTGGGGATTCAGTTTTTTGAAGAGCCAAGTAAATTTTTAAACGAATTTTATAAAAATAAATTAATCACGGTTAAAGCTAGTGATAATGTAATAAGAATCTTGCCACCACTTAATGTTAAAAAAGAAGAAATTGATGAAGGAATAAATATTATTACTAAGACACTTCAAAAATAATAATGAAAAATTTTATCAATATAAAAGATATTTCTGTTAGAGATTTAAAAAAAATTATCTTTGATGCAAAGCAAAGAAAAAAAAAAAGAAAAAACCTAAATACGTTAGATGTAGATAAAGACAATCCATTAAAAGGAAAACTACTAGTTCAAATGTTTGAAAAATCTAGCACTCGAACTAGACTAAGCTTTTATCTTGCAATAAAACAGCTAGGTGGAGGAGCTTTAACTTTAAGAGCTGATGAACTTCATTTTGCAAAAGGAGAGTCTTTACCAGATACAGCAAGAATTCTATCTACTTATGGCAATGCGTTTATGCTTAGAACTGATAGTGACAAAAAATTAAACGAATTTAAAAAACACATGACAATTCCTATAATCAACGGATTAAGCCCATCATCACATCCAACTCAAGTATTGTCAGATGTATTTACCGTTGAAGAAATTAAAAAAAAATCTATTTCAAAATTACAAATTTGTTGGATTGGAGATGCTAATAATAATGTTATTACTAGCTTAATCGAAGCCTCGGTTAAATTTTCATTTAAACTAAATATTGGCTGTCCAAAAAAATATGAACCAAATAAAACTTTATTAAATTGGGCAAATAAAAATAATAGTAAAATTAAAATATTTTATGATAGCAAAAAGGCTGTAAATGGTAGTGATGTAATCTTTACAGATAAAGTTATATCTATGAATGATAAAGTAAACAAAGCAAAAAAATTAAAAGATTTTAAAAACTTTCAAGTAAATTTAAAGGTTATGAGTTGCGCCAAAAAAGATGCAATTTTTCTTCATTGCTTGCCAAGAGGCCCTGAAGTTTCAAATGATGTTTTTTTAGGCAAGCAGTCAAGAGTTTGGCAACAAGCACTTAATAGAATTTACGTTCAAAAAAGTATTTTATTGTATTGCTTTGAAAAATTAAGGTAGTGATTTAGGATTATCACTATTTTGGTTTAAATATAAAATAACTGAAGCTCGATCTTTTTCTTTTTTTAGTCCAGCAAACCCCATTTTATTTCCTTTAATCCATGTAGATGGTTTAATTAAAAAACCATTCATTTCTTCCCAACTCCAATCTTTTTTATACTCTGACAAAGCTTTTGAGTATTTATAGTCTGCTATTGATGCAACTGGTCTAAACATAACTCCCCATAATTTTGGACCGATTTTATTTTTTCCACTCTGATTAATGCTATGACAAGCTGCACATTTTTTAAAAACTTTTTTACCATGCTCTACATCTCCCATAGACAATAAAGCAGCAATATCAACTTGGTTTTCTGAACTTGATTCTGTGCTTAAAGAACTAGCTAATTTAACTTCTACTTTATATCCTTGGACTTTTGGATCTTCTACGTGAAAAATTATATCAGAAATTTTATTTACTCCAAAAACCAATAATACTGTTACTAAAACAGCAGCAATTATCTTATTTACTTCAAATGAATCCATTTTAATTTTTTTAAAATGCACATATAACATGATAAATTTTAAATTACTTAAGTTTTAATTTGTAAATTTGCGTCCGTTAGACGCAGAGGTTTGAATAAAATACTAAAAATGAACAAAACTATAATCATAATTCCATCAAGAATGGCGGCTAGGCGGCTAAAAGGTAAGCCTTTATTAGAAATTAATAATATACCCATCATCTGCCATGTTGTAAAAAAAGCAAAAGAAACAGGAATAGGAAGAGTAATTGTTGCCACTGAAGATAAAGAAATTGTTACTGCCGTTGAAAAAAATGAAGGTGAAGCTATTCTTACAGGAAATCATAAAACCGGAACTGATAGGATATTTGAAGCTTTTCAAAAGTTAAAAATATCAGATATAGATTATATTGTAAATTTGCAAGGTGACGAGCCAATGATAGATCCAAAAGATATTGTAAATTTAAATAATTTAATGATTAAAAGTAATTCAGATATTGGAACTTTAGCTTCAGAAATTAAAGAAGGTTCAATATTGAATAATGAAAATATTGTAAAAGTAATTACAAAGGAAAAGTTAGAGAATAATAAGCTAACCAGAGCATTAAATTTTTCGAGAAAAAATTTGTCAACACAAAGTTCTAATATTTATCATCATATTGGAATTTATTTCTATAAAGTTTCAGTTTTGAAAAAATTTATTAATTTTAATCAAACAAAAAATGAAGTTGAAAACCGTCTGGAGCAATTAAGAGCTTTGGACAATAATATTACAATTATGGTCACATTAGCCAAATCTTCACCAATTGGAATTGACACCAAAGAAGATTATATAGCTATAAAAAAAATTATGGAATATAAATCATAAAATATGAAAATTCTTTTTCAAGGTAGTATGGGAGCCTATTCTCATTTAGCAGCGCTTGAAGTTTATCCCGAGGCGGATATTGTACCATGCAAAACTTTTGATGAATGTTTTAGTAAAGCTAATGAGGACGAGAAAATTAGAATTATAATACCTGAATCAAATAGAATTACAGGAAATATAGGTGTTGAGTATTTAATTTTTAAATATCGTTTAAATATTTATGCTGAGCATTTTCATCCAGTTCAACATCATTTATTAGGTTTACCTGGAGCAAAAACCGAAGATGTTAAACATGTTTATTCTCACGCGCAGGCTTTATCTCAATCAACCAAATTTATAAAAAAAAATAATTTTATTGAAAATGTTCGAGCAGATACGGCCGGTAGTGCAAAATATATATCTGAAAAAAAAAATCAAGATAAAGCAGCAATAGCATCAAAGTTAAGTGCTAAGATTTATAATTTAGATATACTGGAGTCTAATATTGAAGATGAAAAAGGAAATGTAACAAGATTTTTAATAATGGGAAAACCAATTTTACAACCTGAATTGAAAAAAAAAAAATATATAACTTCTTTATTATTTAAATTGAAAAGTAAGCCTGCAGCTTTATATTCTGCGCTCTCTGGTTTTGCTATTCAAGGTGTTAATTTAACTAAATTGCAAAGCTATCCAGAAAAAAATTCTTTTACATCCTATTTTTTTCTTTGTGATTTAGACGGACATATAGATGATCAAAAAGTTAAAAAATCTTTAGAAGAATTGGGTCTTCACTGCAACGATATGCACATCCTGGGCGTGTATGAATCAGATAAATTTCGTGAAAAGTAATTTTCAAGTACTTTTGTTGTAGATTAGAAATAATTACTGTTATAATACCGGTGGAGGCTAGAGGTGAATGCTGCTTGAACCCGACCAGATCTTAACGGAAGCAATCGTAGAGACAGTTATTCAGGTTCTAGTCTCCCTTATATCATGAATAAAAATTCAAAAGTTTTATCTTTAAAGTATAGACCTCAAGTATTTGAGGATTTGATAGGGCAAGATGTTGCTGCGGAAACCATTTTTAACTCAATTAAAGTAAACAAAGTACCTAATGCATATCTTTTTACAGGTATTAGAGGTGTGGGGAAAACTACTATAGCAAGAATAATTGCCAAATCACTTAATTGTTTAAATGGCATAGATAAACTATGTAAGGATGATCTATGTGAAAATTGTAATGCTATTTCGAACTCAAATCATATTGATGTCCTTGAAATGGATGCTGCCAGCAAAACTGGCGTTGACGACGTAAGAGATTTAATTGAGTTTTCAAGATATGGACCAACAACTGCAAATTATAAAATATTTATTATTGATGAAGTGCATATGCTTAGTAAGCAAGCTTTTAATGCACTGCTTAAAACTTTAGAGGAACCTCCAGAATACCTAAAATTTATTTTCGCAACCACAGAAATAAAAAAGATTCCGATTACAGTTGTATCAAGATGCCAAAGATTTGATTTACCAAGAGTAAAGTCAGATGAATTGTTTGAATTTATAAAAAAAATTAAAGACAAAGAAAATGGAAAAGCATCAGATGAGGCTTTAAAACTTATTGTTAAAATTTCAGAAGGATCTGTAAGAGACGCCCTTTCTCTTCTGGATAGGGCATTATTAAGTTTAAACGGGAATGTTGAATTTAATTTAAGAGCAGCTCAGAAAATATTTGGATATTTTGACAAATCTCAATTAATAAATTTATTTAGGTTAATATTTCAAGGTGATGAAAAAGAAGTTTTAAAGATGTATAGATTAATTTATGATCAAGGTGTTGAGCCAAAAACTTTCATAAATGATTTTTTAGAGCTTTTATATTATTTTAAAAATATTGAACTGTTAAAAGTTGGTGGGACTAATTTTTCTTTAAATAATGATGAATTTGAAGCAATTAAAGAAATTGCAAAAAAAATAAGCAGCAAAACATTAATATTATTTTGGCAATTTACAATTAAAACGCTAGACGAATTAGACATTGTTTCTAATCAAAATTTTTCTATTGAAATGTTTTTAATTAGATTAATTTATTTAAAAGATACTTCTAATATTTCAGAAATAGTTGATCAAAATAATATTTTAAAAGAATCTAATACAAACAATAAGGACAGTTCGATTAATATGAAGAGCTCATTAAATGAAAATGATGATTTATTTGATATAAAAAATAAAACAATTGGTCAGATCAAAAATGTTATTCAAGAAAAACATCCAGAGTATAAAGCAAATAAAGAAGACCAGCAACCACAAGAATCTAGAATTAATTCATTTAATGATTTGTTAAAAATTTGCACTTTCAAGAAAGAAATGAAATTAAAATATGAGTTGGAAAAAAATGTTAATCTTGTAAGCTTTGAAAATCAAAGAATGGAAATCTCTTTTCATGAAAATTTAGATAAAGAATTTATAAAAATTTTATCATCAAAACTATACGAGTGGACTGGCAATAGATGGATCATTACTCTTTCGAAAAAAAAAGGAAAACCTTCAATAAAAGAAAATGAATTAAATTTAAAAAAGAATCTTTTAGAAGAAACTAAAAAAAAACCAATTTACCAAAAGATTTTAGAAACTTTTCCCGACGCAGAACTAGTTGATATTGAAATTGAAGAAAAAAGTAATGACTGACTTTACAAAAATTTTAAATAAGGCAAAAGAGTTAGAAGCAAAAATGAAAGAAAGCCAGGAAAAGATTAAAAATATTAAAGTTGAAGGGGTATCAGGAGCAAATTCCGTTAAAGTCACATTAAATGGAGACGGTGAAATGGTTAAAATTGATATATCTCCAGAAACAATGAAAGAAAAAAAATCAATAATAGAAGATTTAATTGTAGCTGCACATAATAATGCAAAAACTCAACTAAAGTCTAAAACATCTGAGGAAATATCTAAAGCAACAGGTGGATTTAACATACCTGGTTTTAAATGGCCAATTTGATTAAATGCAAAATATAAGTGAAATTGAAGAATTAGTTAAGTTAATATCAAAGTTACCAGGTCTTGGACCAAAGTCTGCTAAGAGAATTGTTCTTAAATTAATTAATACAAGAGATGAGTTATTGAAACCGATGACTAATGGTTTAGCACAAGTTTATAAAAATGTGTCAAGATGTCATTCATGTGGGTCACTAAAATCTAATTCTATAGGATGTAATAATTGTGAAAATAATAAAAATAAATTTAATAAAATTTGTGTTGTTGAAAATGTTGCTGACCAGTGGAGTATTGAAAATTCAAGTATATACCAAGGATACTTTCATATTTTGGGTGGAACAATTTCTTCATCTGGACAAAGGAAAGAAGATCTTTTAATTAATTCCTTAGTTGAAAGAGCTAAAAAAGATGATATTGAAGAAGTGATTATTGCAACGAGTGCTACAGTAGAAGGACAAACAACAGCTTATTATATTCAAGACAGTCTTAAAGAAACCAATGTAAAAGTTTCAAAATTAGCGCAAGGTTTGCCAGTTGGGGGTGAAATAGAAAATTTAGATGATGGAACTTTGTTTTCTGCATTTAAAAATAGAAATGGAGTTGGAAATAATTCTGATTAATTTTTTTTAAGAAGTCTATTGAGATGTAAAATTGGTTCGGTATAACCAGACGGTTGTGTTCTGCCGTGAAATACAAGTTCACAAGCTGCCTTAAAGGCAATAGATTTATCAAAGTTTCCAGACATAGTTTGATACGGTGCATGGCCTTTTAATGCAGGGTCTTTAATATTTTGATTATCTACGATTTTTGCCATTTTTTTCATAATTTCCAATACTTGTTTTTTGCTGCAAATACCATGATGCAACCAATTAGCAATATGTTGTGAAGATATTCTGAGAGTAGCTCTATCTTCCATTAATCCAACACCTTTAATATCTGGAACTTTAGAGCAACCGACTGATTGGTCTATCCATCGCACTACATACCCCAGAATACCTTGAGCGTTATTTTTTAATTCATTTGTAATTTCTTCCATGGGCCAGTTCGGTCTATCTGCAACTGGAATAGTTAGAAGTTCAGAAAGTTTTGCCGGTTTTCTTTTTGATAGTTTTTTTTGTTTAGCGAATACATCAACTTCGTGGTAGTGCATGGCATGTAATGCAGCTGCAGTAGGACTTGGCACCCAAGCACAGTTAGCTCCTGCTAAAGGATGAGAAATTTTTTGTTTGATCATATTTGCCATTAGGTCCGGCGCAGCATACATTCCTTTGCCTATTTGCGCTTTGCCAGAGAATCCACAAGAAAGTCCAATATCTACATTGTTGTTTTCATATGCTTCAATCCAAGTAGATGACTTCATATCACCTTTTTTTATCATTGGACCAGCTTCCATTGATGTATGCATTTCATCTCCAGTTCTGTCTAAAAATCCTGTATTTATGAAAAAAACTCTATTTTTTAAAGCTCTAATACATTCCTTTAGATTTGCGGAAGTTCTTCTTTCTTCGTCCATTATTCCACATTTAATTGTATATTTTTTTAAATTTAGTAATTTTTCAACTTTTTCAAAAATTAAATCGGTAAATGCGCACTCATCAGGTCCGTGCATTTTAGGCTTAACAATGTAAATAGAGTTCAATTTAGAATTTCCTTTTCTCTTAAAATCATGAAGACAAGCAGCAGATGTAATAAAAGCATCAAGGACTCCTTCAGGACACTCTGAACCATCTTTTAAAAGAATCGCAGGATTAGTCATGAGGTGGCCGACATTTCTATTTAATAATAATGCTCTACCGCACAATTTAAATTTTTTACCCTTAGGAGATATATAACTTCGATCTGGATTCAATTTTCTTAAAAGCTTTTTCCCCTTCTTTTTAAATTCTATTTTTAGATTGCCTTTCATCATGCCTAACCAATTTCTATACCCAATAACTTTATCCTGAGCGTCTACTGCAGCAACACTATCTTCATGATCACAAATAGTTGAAACTGCAGATTCCAAAAATACATCATGTATTTCAATAATATCTTGATTGCCATCAGGATTATTAACTTCAAGTGTTCCATCCTGATCAAATAAAATATCAATATGAAGATTATTATTTACAAATAAAAGCGAAGATAGGAGTTTATATTTTTTTGTATATCCAACAAATTGTTTAGGATTTTTTAAATTTAAATCTAATTTATTATTATTCACTTTTGGGATTTTTTTAAGATCCTTCCAACTTTTGTCTTTTAAAGGCACAAATTTATCTAAGAAATTACGGACATAATATATTACTCTTTCGCCTCTAAGAGGATTATAGGTTTTTCCACGTAAAGCTCCTTTTGTTTCAGGAATAACATCCGTACCATATAAAGAGTCGTACAAGCTAACCCATCTTGCATTAGCAGCGTTTAAGACATATCGAGCATTTGAGATTGGCACTACTAATTGAGGACCACAAATATTTGCTATTTCGACATCTACATTTTTTGTTTTTATTTTAAAATCTGCAACTGTTTTTGTCAAATAACTAATTTTTTTTAAAAATTCTATATATTTTTTTATGTCAATTTTTTTGCCTTTTCTATCTTTATGCCATGTGTCTATTTTTTTTTGTAATTTTTCTCTGTTTTCTAAAAGTTCTTTATTTTTAAGTGATAGCTCATGAACAAATTTATTAAATCCATCCCAAAATTTTTTTTTTTTTATTTTTGTTCCAGGCAATAATTCTTTATTTACAAAATTTAATAATTTTTCTGAAATAGATAAATTTTTAATCTTAATATACTTTTCTTTCATATTAACTCACATACCCCATCTGTCTTTTTACCTGAGAGATTTACTCCTTCGGTGAGATTCAATCTTCTTTCCAGAGTTAATATGTTTAAGGTCCTTTTGCCTGAAAGTTTCCGGGGTGGTTGCTCCTTCGGCGCTACAAAATGTAGTCTCTCCCTTAAAAATAAATTCTTTTTATTTTATTACCTTAAATGATAATAATCTAACTAATATTTAACATTTTGTTGCCTTTTTTTGTTATTATTTAAGGGTAAATTTTATTTAAAATGAAAAATTACTTAAATTTCGAAAATGACATTAAAGATTTAGAAATAGAATTAGAAAAATTAAAAGATCCATATAATCAAGAAGGCCTTTCAGAAGTTAATACAGACAAAATTTCAAAAATACAATCAGAAATAGATGATAAACTTAATGAAGTTTATTCAAATCTTAATTCATGGCAAACAACATTAGTAGCAAGACACGAAGATCGTCCAAAGTCTAAATTTTTTATAGAAAATTTATTTGATGACTTTATTCCATTATCTGGAGATAGATTTTATGGGGAAGACAAATCAGTATTAACAGGTTTTGCAAAGTTTAATGGAAAGTCAGTTTTATTGATTGGCCAAGAAAAAGGAGAAGATCTAGATTCAAGAATAGAAAGAAATTTTGGAATGATGAGACCAGAAGGCTATAGAAAAACTATAAGATTAATGAAACTTGCTGATAAATTTAATATTCCAATTATTTCCTTTATAGATACTCCAGGTGCATATCCTGGCGTTGGCGCAGAAGAAAGAGGCCAAGCTGAAGCAATAGCAAAGTCTATAGAATGTTGTATGCAGTTAAAGGTTCCAACTATATCAGTAATAATTGGAGAAGGTGGGTCTGGAGGAGCAATAGCCTTAGCATCATCCAACAAAGTACTTATGCTTCAAAATGCAATTTATTCAGTAATTTCACCTGAGGGCTGCGCTACAATACTTTGGAGAGATCCAAAAAAAACACTTGAAGCCGCAGAAGCAATGAAACTCTCTGCAAAAGATCTTTTAGATTTAAAAGTGATTGATGAAATTATAGCAGAACCAGTTGGTGGAGCACATAGGGACAAAGATTTAATTTTAAACAATGTTAAAAACTCTATCACAAATCATTTAAATGATTTTGATTCTATGAGTAAAGAAGAAGTTTTAAATCATAGAAAAAATAAATTTTTATCTATCGGCAGGAGTAAAGGTTTTATTAGCCATTCTGCAGCCGATGATTCATTACACATGAAACAAAATCCCGTGGATATTTTAAAAGTTAAAATTATTAAAAATAAAAATCAATTAATAATTGTAGTTATTATATTGATTTTGGCAATATCTATACTTTATTTATTATAAAGCACCACAGCAGTATTTGTATTTTTTTCCTGATCCACAAAAACAAGGCTCATTCCTTTTCATTTTTTTACCAGCTAAATTTGGTATATTTTTTATTGGCATATTTTTTTGTTCTGGTTTTTGAATTGGTTTTTCAACAACGACAAGATTAATCAAAATAGTAATTAAGTCTATTTTTAATTTATTTAATAAATTTTCAAACAAATTAAATGCCTCCTTTTTATATTCTATTAATGGATCACGCTGTGCATAGCCACGAAGACTTACCACCTGACGCAGCTGTTCAAGATATTGAATATGAGACTTCCAATTTAAATCTATAGTTTGTAATAAAATTCTTTTTTCAATTTCTTGTGATTGATCTTCACCTAAATATTTTATTCTCTCACTTCTTTTTTGTTCAAATTTTTCTTGTATTTTTTCTTTAAATTCATCACTTTTTATTTGACTTAGATTTTCTATTTCTTTTTCATTAAAGCTTTTACCTAATATAGATTTTAATTGGATATTAAATTCGTTATTTTTTGGATTAATTAGGTATTTTTTTTTTAAATCTATTAACTTTTCAATAATTTCCAACAAAAAATCATCAGAATAACTATATATTTTTTTACTTTTAATTATGTCATTTCTCTGAGAAAAAATTACATGCCTTTGATCATTTAAAACATTGTCAAATTTTAACAATGTTTTTCTGATATCAAAATTTCTTGCTTCAACTTTTTGTTGTGCTCGCTCTAATGCTTTGTTAATCCATGGGTGATCTATACTCTCACCATCCTTTAAACCAAGTTTTTCCAACATGTTGTTCATGGATTCTGATCCAAAAATTCTCATTAAATCATCATCAAGGCTAACATAAAAAATTGAATTTCCTTCATCACCTTGACGGCCAGATCTTCCTCTTGCTTGATTATCAACCCTTCTAGACTCCATTCGTTCTGTTCCAATAACGAATAACCCACCCAAAGATTTTATCTTTTCTTTCTCTTTATTTAGTTCATCTTCACTTACACTACCTTTTTTGCCTCCAAGCTGAATATCAACTCCTCTACCAGATATACTTGTTGTAATTATTACTGAGTTTGTTTTTCCAGCACTAGCTATTATTTCAGCTTCTTTTACATGGTTTTTAGCATTTAATACCGTATGTTTAATCTTTTTATTTTTAAGAAGATTGGAATATTTTTCAGATTTATTTATACTTGATGTAAAAACAAGAATTGGTTGACCTTTTTCATTAGATTCTAAAATTTTTGATACAATTGCATTATTTTTTTCATCTTCAGTTCTAAAAATCTGGTCATTCCAATCTTTTCTAATCATTTTTTTATTCGTTGGAATAATGACTACTGGTAAACTATATATTTCATAAAACTCTTCTGCTTCTGTAGCTGCAGTTCCAGTACATCCACAAAGTTTCTCATAAAGCTTAAAGTAATTTTGATAAGTAATAGAAGCTAGAGTTTGATTTTCAACCTGAACGTCAATTTTTTCTTTAGCCTCAAGTGCTTGATGAAGACCATCTCCATACCTTCTACCTTCAAGAATTCTGCCTGTTAATTCATCAATTATTTTTAAAGAACCGTCTTTAACAATATAGTCTCTACCTTTTTCAAATAAGTGTTTGGCTCTCAGTGCTTGATTAACATGATGTACTAAATTTAAATTTTCTGGATCATAAAAATTATTATTTTTTAAAATACCTGCATTAGAAAAAATTCTTTCAACGTTATCAATTCCTTGATTAGTAAGTAATATATTTTTATCTTTTTCATCAATTTCATAATCCTTATCTTTTAATTGTGATACTAATCTATCAATTGCTAAATATTGATCAGTTTTATCTTCTGCAGCACCTGAAATTACAAGAGGTGTTCTTGCTTCATCAATTAAACATGAATCAATTTCGTCTACAATAGAATAGTGGTGTCCTCTTTGTGCTATACTTTCTGAAGAAACTTTTAGATTGTCTCTTAGGTAATCAAATCCTAATTCACTATTTGTTGCATAAGTAATATCGTAACTATAATTTTGTTTTCTTTCTAAATCATTTTGATCATTATTAATGTATCCCGATGATAGCCCCAAAAATTTATAAATTTTTCCCATTTCAAGACAATCTCTTTTTGCCAAATAGTCATTGACAGTTACTATATGGACACCTTTTTCAGTTAGCGCATTTAAATAAGCAGCCAATGTAATAGCCAAGGTCTTACCTTCACCAGTTTTCATCTCGGCAATTTTTCCCTGATGAAGAGCAATTCCCCCAATAATTTGAACATCAAAATGTCTTTCCCCTCTTGTTCTTTTTGAAGCCTCTCTCACTAAAGCAAATGCTTCTGGCAGCAAATCATTAAGTTTTGAGCCTTTTTTAATTCTATTTTTTAATTCTTCAGTTTTTTTTGGAAACTCAGAATCTTCTAGTTTAGCAATCTGATTTTCATAATTATTAACTTGTTTTACGATTTTTTGAAGTTTATCAAGTTCTTTTTGATTACTTGATTTAAAGATTTTTGAGATAAAATTTAAAGGATTTAGCATCTAATTTTTTAAGTTTTTGATATAGTATTCAAATATAACTTTTAATATAGGTATTAAATAGCTTATTTAAATAGCATGGCAATACACTTAAGTAATTTTTTTAATTCACAAAATAGAAAGTCAAAAATGGGCGACTTTCAGGATTTAGAGCATGTTGACGGCGTTTCGATCTCTACGACAAGTGCTAACTTGTACAATAATTCAAGAGATGATTTGGTGATGTTTTATTTTAGAGAGGGAGCAAATTATGCGTCTGTCTACACTCAGTCAAAAATAGTATCTGAAAATATTAAATGGAATTTGAGTTTAAAAAATAAAAAGGTAAATGTCCTAATGATTAATGCAAGAAACGCAAATGCTTTCACAGGAAAAAAAGGTTATCAAGGTTTAAAGGAATTAGCAGATGAACTATCAACACATTTGTCAGTTAAACAAAAAAATGATGAGGAAAAGCCAAAAAAGATTAAACCCAATCAAATTCTTTTTGGATGTACAGGAACGATTGGAGAAGATTATCCAACTGAGAAAATAAAGAAATGTATTCCAAGTTTGATTGAAAAAATTAAATATACACAAAACAAATATATTTGGATGAAAGCCGCATTAGGTATTATGACAACTGATTTAGTACCAAAACTTGCAATGGAAGAATGTAAAATTGGAAATGTTGATATAAAAATATATGGAATTGCAAAAGGATCAGGCATGATTTTTCCAAATATGGCAACCACTTTAGGTTATATTTTTACTGATGCAAATCTATCTTCAAGCGTATTACAAAAATTGCTTAGAAAAAATATTGAAACAACATTTAATGCAATAAGTTGTGATGGCGATACAAGCACAAATGATATGGTTACAATGTTCTCAACGAATAAAGCAAAAAATTATATTATCAAAAATATCAATGACCCAAGACTTGAACAATTTGATAAATCCCTACATGCTGTATTACTAAACCTTTCTAAAAGAGTAGCAGCAGATGGAGAAGGCTCTTCTAAATTTATAACAGTAAATGTAAATAATTCTAAAAATCAAGAAGAAGCAAAAAAAATTGCTTTTTCAATTGCAAACTCTCCTTTAGTTAAAACAGCAATAGCAGGAGAAGATCCTAATTGGGGAAGAGTTGTTATGGCAATAGGCAAAGCAAATGTAAATATTAATATAAATAAATTAGAAATTAAATTTGGAACAATTAAAATAATTGAAAAAGGCCAATTATCAGTTAATTATAATGAAATTGAAGTCGCCGAATATATGAAAAATGAAAAAATTGACTTATATATAGATTTAAACATGGGAAAAAAGAATTTTTCTGCATATACAATGGATCTTACTAAAAAATATATTGAAATAAATTCAGATTATAGGAGTTAATTTAACATTGAACTATTTAAAATTAACTATTATCTATTAGCTATGATCAAGTACAAATTAACATGCGAAAAATGTGATAATTCATTTGATAGCTGGTTTCCATCTTCAAAAGAATATGAAAAATTAAAAAGCTTAAAACACATCAATTGTCCTAATTGTAACTCATTAAAAATTACAAAAGACTTAATGTCACCAAATGTTTTAAATTCTAAAAAAGAAAAATCTGAAATAATAAAAAATGAAAAATATGTTAAAAAAGTAAAAAATAAAATAAAAGAATATCAAAATTTTATAAAAAATAATTTCGAGTATGTTGGTGAAAATTTTGCTTATGAAGCGCGTTCAATTTATTATAATAATAAAAAAAGAACCAAGAATATTTATGGCAATGCCACAATTGAAGAAGTTAAAGAATTGAAAGAAGAAGGCATTAACACTGAAATAATACCTTGGGTTAACGAAAAAGATAATTAATTTTTTTTAAATTTAGCAATATAATTTACAGAATTATCAGAGCTTAAGCTCCATTGTTCAGTTAATAAATTAAATTTCATACCATCTAATTTTTCTAATTTTAAATTATTAACTTTGCTTATTTTAATTAGATCTTCAGGTTTTATAAATTTGTCCCAATCATGAGTACCTATTGGAAGCCATTGTAAAATATATTCAGCACCTATAATTGCAAATACATATGATTTTAAAGTTTTATTTAAGGTTGCTACAAACATTAAACCATTTTTTTTTAGTAATTCTGAACTTTTTTTAATAAAGAAGTTTACGTCTTTGACGTGCTCAACTATTTCCATATTTAAAATTACGTCAAATTTTTTTTTTATCTTTAATGTTTCAGGAGAGGCGCATATATAATTTATTTTTAGTTTATTTTTTTTTGCATGAAATTTTGCTATATCTATATTTTTTTGTGATGCATCTATACCTACTACATTTGCACCCAGTCTATACATTGGCTCTGATAATAATCCTCCTCCACATCCAATATCCAAAATATCAATTTTTTTTAATGGTTTATTCAGAGCATTTAGTTTGAAGTTTTGAATTATGTAGTTTTTTATATATTTAATTCTTATTGGGTTAAATTTATGTAATGGTTTAAATTTTCCTTCAGGATTCCACCACTCTCCTGCTATTTTAGAAAATTTTGCAATTTCTTGTTTATTTATCGTGTTACTTTTCATTGTTAGTTGACATTACAAGCAAGATGTATTTTATCAATATATTTTAATTTTTATAAAAAATTATTATCAATGAAAATCGTTGTTTTAAAATTTGGTGGTACCTCGGTAGGCACAGTAGATAGAATTAAGAAAGTAGCTAATATAATTATTGGTTATGTTAAAAAGAGATACAATGTAATTGTAGTTTCATCTGCTATGAGTGGAGCAACAAGCGATTTAGTAAAAAAATCAAAAAAAATAAGCAATAATTTTATTTCTTCGGAGTACGATGTTCTCGTTTCATCTGGAGAACAAGTATCTTGTGCATTAATATCAGGTAGATTAAATCATCTAGGATATAAATCCCAGTCTTACCTGGGTTGGCAAGTTCCAATTTTAACAGAAGGCAATCATGGCTCATCAAGAATTAGCCAGATCTATAAAAAAAAAATTAACAAATTTTTGCTATCAGGAGGCATTCCAGTAATAACTGGCTTTCAAGGAGTTAATCAAAATAATAGAATAACTACTTTAGGAAGGGGAGGATCTGATGCAAGTGCAATTATGTGCGCAAAATTTTTTAAGGCACAAAAATGTATAATCTATACAGATGTTGATGGCGTTTATACAACTGATCCAAATACTTTAAAAAAGGCAAAAAAAATAAAAGTTATCTCTTATGAGGAAATGCTAGAAATGGCATCGTTAGGAGCAAAAGTTATGCAACCAACTTCTTTACAAGACGCAAGATTAAATAGAATTGACGTTGATGTAAAATCTTCATTTATAAAAAAAAAAGGAACCTTAATTACAAAAAGAAAAAATATATCTAGCAACAAAACAATTGCCGGATTAACATCTACTAAAAATGATGCGAAAGTAACACTTATTGGAGTTAAAGATAAGCCTGGAGTAGCAGCTTCTGTTTTTAAACCACTTTCTCAAAATTATATTAATATAGATATGGTTGTTCAAACTTCATCAGGCAATAAAAAAGAAACTGATATAACTTTCACTATTAAATCAGAAGATTTATCAAAAACTTTAAAATTTATAAAACAAAATAAAAAAATAAAATACAGAGATTTAATAGTTAATAAAAATGTATCAAAAGTATCAATTATTGGTGTTGGAATGATAACTACACCTGGTGTAACGTACAGGATGTTTCAAACATTAGCCAACAAAGCAATTAATATTTTAGTTATTTCTACATCAGAAATTAAAATTTCAGTATTAATAGGAAAAAAATTTGTAAAAAAAGCTATTTCGGCTCTTCATAAAGAATTTAAATTAGATTAAATAAACTATGAGTCTAAGACCTTTCAGGGATATCAGTAGAAAAAAAACTAAGGTAATTAATGTTGGTGCGGTTAAAATTGGAGGAGATAATCCTATCTCTGTTCAATCAATGACCAATACTTTGACTACAGATGTTAAAGCAACGATTAAGCAAATAAATGATATTTGTGAAGAAGGAGCAGATCTAGTAAGAATTTCATGTCCCGATGAAGAATCAACTTTTGCTTTAAAAGAAATTGTAAAACATTCACCTGTTCCAATTATTGCTGATATTCACTTTCATTTTAAAAGAGCCATAGAAGCAGCTGAAAATGGTGCAAAATGTTTAAGGATCAATCCTGGAAATATTGGTAATGAAAAAAAAATTCATGAAGTTCTAAGTGCAGCCAAAAATAATAATTGTTCAATTAGAGTTGGTGTTAATGCAGGATCACTAGAAAAAGATATTTTAGAAAAATATAAAGAACCGTGTCCTGAAGCACTTGTAGAAAGTGCTCTAAGAAATATAAAAATTTTAGAAGACCAAAATTTTTTTAATTTTAAAGTAAGTGTTAAATCTTCTGATGTTTTTTTGTCAATAGCTGCCTATAGACAATTATCCAAAGTATGTGATTATCCTTTACACCTCGGAATTACCGAAGCAGGAAGTTTTGTATCTGGAAGTATAAAATCATCAATAGGTCTTGGAACCTTATTATTAGACGGTATTGGAGATACTATTAGAGTTTCATTGTCAGATGATCCAGTAAAAGAGATAAAAATAGGCAATGAAATCTTGAAGTCTTTAAATCTACGAAATAGAGGAGTTAAAATTATATCCTGCCCATCTTGTGCTAGGCAAGCTTTTCAAGTTATTGATACAGTAAAAATTTTAGAAAATAAGCTTTCTCATATCAAAACTCCAATTACATTATCAGTTATTGGGTGTGTAGTTAATGGTCCTGGGGAGGCTGCTTTAACTGATATTGGTATTACAGGAGGCGGCAAGGGGAGCAATATGCTTTATTTATCTGGAGTTCAAACAGAAAAAGTTTTAACAGAAGATATCATCTCAAAAGTAGTTAATTTAGTTGAGAAAAAGGCTTCTGAAATCAAAAATAAATAATCATGGTTCCAATAAAAAAAATTATAGATTTAATTTCTAAACATGCACTTTTAGAAGCTGAACTTTCATCGGGACAAATCAATAAAAAATTGTTTGCTGAAAAATCTAAAGAATATTCAGATCTTAGTGAAATAATTAAAGAGGCAAAAGAGTATCAATTATATGAAAGAAACAAGGTTGAGTTAGAAAAAATTATCAACGATATAACTAGCGACTCAGATATGAAATTAATGGCTAAAACTGAATTAGAAGAAATAAAAAATAAACATGAAATTAATGAAAAAAAACTAAAATTGTTTTTGCTCCCAAAAGATGAAGCAGATAAAAAAAATGCAATAATTGAAATTCGTGCTGGTACTGGCGGATTAGAGGCAAGTTTATTTGCAGCAGATCTTTTTAAAATGTACGAAAAAGTAAGTCATAAAAAGAAATGGCTTCTCGAATTAATTAGCATATCTAAAAGCGATGCAGGTGGCCTTAAAGAAGTAATAGCTTCAATAAAAGGAAAAAATATTTACTCTACCTTGAAATATGAAAGTGGTGTTCATAGGGTGCAAAGAGTACCTGATACTGAAACCCAGGGTAGGGTTCATACATCTGCTGCAACTGTAGCAGTATTACCTGAAGCTGAAGAAGTAGATGTAAAAATAGAAGATAAAGATTTAAGAATAGATGTTTTTAGAAGTAGTGGTCCAGGCGGACAAAGTGTTAATACAACGGATTCTGCAGTTAGAATTACACATATTCCAACTGGTATTGTGGTTAGCCAACAAGATGAAAAATCTCAAATTAGAAATAAAGAAAAAGGTCTTAAAATTTTAAGATCTCGAATATATGAGTTGGAGCGGCAAAAAAAAGAAGATGAAAGATCAAAAGATAGAAAAAGCAAAATAGGAACTGGAGATAGATCTGAAAGAATTAGGACATATAACTTTCCGCAGGGAAGAGTTACAGATCACAGAATAAACTTTACATTACATAAATTAGCAGAATTTATGGAAGGTGAAATGTTTGATGAGATGATTGAAAATTTAAATCTACAAGCGCAGGAAGAAAAACTAAATAATTTAAATTAAATGAATATTCAAACATTATTAAATAAAGCCATCAAAACACTAGACAATTCATCAGGCACTTCATTTAGATTAGATAGTGAAATTTTATTATCTGAAGTGATTAAAAAAAACAGACAATATTTAATATTAAATTCTAATGAAGAATTAAAAAAAGAAAATGTTAAATCATTTAATTATTTAGTAAGAAGAAGAAAAAAAGGTGAGCCAATTGCCTATTTAATTAACAAGAAAGAATTTTGGAAACAAAATTTTTATATAAATCAAAATGTTTTGATACCAAGACCTGATACTGAACTTTTAGTGGAAGAAACATTAAAATTATTTAATTCAAATTCAAAATTAAATATACTTGATATTGGCACTGGTTCTGGTTGTATTTTATTGTCAATTCTTAAAGAAAGAAGGAATTTTTTTGGAATAGGCATTGATATTTCTAAAAAAGCAATAAATGTTGCGCGTTTCAATGCAAAAATGCATCAATTAAGCAACAGAGCAAAATTTTATAATTCAGATGTTGACAAATTTTTAATAGGTAAATATGATCTTATTTTATCTAACCCTCCATACATTAGACAACAAGATTTAAAATGTTTGGAAGTAGATATTAAGAGATTTGAACCAAAACTTGCATTAGATGGTGGTAGAGATGGTTTTTCAGAGATTACAAAGGTAATTAGCAAAACCTCAATGTTGTTAAAAAAAAATGGTAGATTTATTTTAGAGATGGGTTTTGGACAAAAAAATAGAATTTTAAATATATTAAGACAAAATAATTTTTATATTAATAAAGTAATTAAAGATTATGGAAAAAATGATCGCTGTGTTATTAGCACTAAAATATAAATATAAAGTAACAATTTAATCAATGGTAACATTTAGAAATAATAATAGAAGAGGAAGGTTTAGAAGCAATGACCGAAGTTTTAAAAGAACTGGAGATGTATCTAAGTATAAATCAGATTTTCATACAAATGGTGATTTTCAAAGAAAGTCTTTAAGCAGAAATAATCACAATGCATCAAAATTAGTAGAGAAGTATAATAATTTAGCAAGGGAAGCACTTGCTAATGAAGATAAGATTTTATCGGAAAGTTATTTTCAGTATGCAGATCATTTTACAAGAGTATTAGGTGAACGAGAAAAAAATCAGTCAATTAAAGAAATTACCAGCCCTGATAAAAATAAAACTGATTTAGAAATTAACAGAGAAGCAGAAAAAAAAACTGCAAATAGCTAAGTTAGTTTATTCCTAAAATTAATTCTGATTTCAAAACATCAAGTTTAATTCTATTTATTTCAAAAAACTCTCTGTTTTTTCCAGTTAAGATTTTACCAGATGGTAATTTTAGTGTTTGAGAATTAATTTTTTTACCATTTTTGATTACTTCGTAGTGGAGATGTGGACCCGTTGACTTTCCAGTTGATCCCACATATCCAATAACTTGTCCTTGTTTAACTCTGACACCAGTTTTTATTCCAACAGCAAATTTTGACATATGTGCATAAACTGTTGAGTAAGTAGAATTATGTTTTATCTTTATACAATTTCCACCACCACCGCACCATTTAGCTCTAACTATTTTACCATCGCCTGAAGCCATAATAGGAGTTCCTAGTGGCGCGGCAAAATCAGTTCCTCTATGCATTTTATTAAAACCATCTATTGGATGTTTTCTCATTCCAAAACTTGATGATAATCTTGCCCCATTTATTGGAGTTTTCATTAAAGCTTTTTTAACACTTTTGCCATTTTTATCGTAATGGCCTTCACTATTTTTTTTATCAAAATAATAAAATGTATTTTTTTGATTTCTTAATATTAGATCAGCAAAAATAACATTTCCGGTTTCAAAAATTTTTCCTTCATCATCTTCAAACACTTCGTACATAATTTGAAAGATATCACCTTTTCTAATATCTCTTTGAAAATCAACTTGAAATCCATAAATTCTTGCAAATTCAATAATTACATTAGCCTGTATTCCTAAATCAACAGCAGTTTTATAAAGGCTTTTAAAAATTTTTCCTTCATGAAAAACAATTTTTTTGTTCAAGTTGGTTATA
>CACJGR010000015.1 GCA_902592985.1 uncultured Pelagibacteraceae bacterium
TACCAATTTCAAACTCTAAAACTTCAATAGTTTTTTCAACAATAAATAAAAAAGTAATTTTAAATGAGAGTGAAATTATAAATTTAATTAATCAGTATAATAAAAATTATGAAATTAAAAGTTTTGATAAATTTGAAAAATTTAAATTAAATTTTTCTGTATCTAGAAATTATTATTATAAAAATTTAATGAGTTTTGGAGATAGTCTACACAAAATTCATCCACTTGCAGGTCAAGGTTTTAATATGACTTTAAGAGATATAAAAATTTTATCTCAAATTATACAAGAACGTATAGATTTAGGTTTGCAGATAGATCATTCAATTTATGAAGAATTTGAAAAAAAAACTAAACATTTTAATTTTATTTTTTCTTCAGGTAATGATTTTATTTATGAATTTTTTAAATTTGATAACAAATACAAAAATAACTATTTAAATCAGCTGGTAAAATTTTTAGGTAAAAATAAATTATTTAATAAAATTGCCTCTAAGTATGCTGATGAGGGATTATCTATTTAATATTTACTGCACAGTAATATTACTAAAATCATCTAAAATGTAAGTTTTTATGATTTCTTCTAATTTAAATTTTCTTGCAATTAAATTTTCTGTTTCTAATAATGCTTGCTTTTCTTCTAAAGAAAATGGTGAAGCCATTGCAAGTGTATTAATTGTTTGGTTTAGATCTTGCTTTTCCAGTTCTTTCCAATTGATAATATAACCTTTTTTTTGAAACAAAGTTTTTAAATCTTTGAATATAAGTTCAAGATCTGTAAATTTTATTTCTTCTTTATTTGAATTAATATCATCTTTAAAATCATTAAAACTAACTTTGCATTCACGATAGAGTTTATCATTTTTGACTTCATCAAGAATTTTAAAACGACTTAAACCATTTAAAATAATTAAATACCTTCCATCTTCGCTCTCATTAAAACTTGTTATTTTTCCTAAACATCCAACTTTATATAATTCAGGATTTGAGTTGTTAGATTTTTTTTTAGGTTGTATCATCCCTATCAATCTTGAATTTTTCATACTGTCATCGACCATTTCTATATATCTTGGTTCAAAAATATTTAATGGTACGGTTGTTTCTGGAAAAATTATAAAATTTGATATTGGAAACACAGGAATTTTATTTGGTAGTTCAATTTTTTTATTCATTCTTTAATTTATCAAATTTTTCAAATGTGATCCACTAAATGGTAGTTAATTATTTTGTGAAAGAAGTACATTTTTTTGCTTTTTCAAATTGTTCTTTTGTTAAGATTTCATCATCATATAACTTTTTATTATTACTTGAATTAAAAAAAACCTCTATCTATAATGACTTTTTAATAAGCGGGTATAGCTCAGTGGTAGAGCGTCTCGTTGCCAACGAGAAGGTCGAGGGTTCGACCCCCTTTGCCCGCTCCAAAAAAAAAGATTTATGAATGATTTAGCAGATAAAGAATGCATACCTTGTAAAGGAGACATTCCAGGATTTAATATAACCGAAATACATAAATATCTTAAAATGGTTGATGGCTGGGAAGTTAAAGAAGATGAATCCAAAATTTTTTATTTAATTAAAGAGTTTAAATTTAAAAATTTTTTAGAAAGTCAAAACTTTATAAATAAAGTAGGTGATATTGCTGAAAAAGAAGGTCATCATCCAGATATATGGTTTGGATGGGGTTATGCTAAAATAAAAATTTTTACCCATGCAATAAAAGGTTTACACGAAAGTGATTTTGTTCTTGCAGCCAAAGTAGATAAGATATCTGAGGCTTAGTGTTTGAAATGTCTTGTTTTTGAAAATACTAATATTGTTCCAGTTTGATTTGCAAATTTAATTATTTCTTTATCTCTTATTGATCCAGATGGTTGAATTACAGCAGTAATACCTGCTTGAACTAAAATTTCAATACCATCCACAAATGGAAAAAACGCATCTGAAGCAGCTACAATTCCATTACTATTTTTAATTTTTTGAAATTGATTCATTTTATTTATTGCAATTTTACAACTATCTAATCGACTTGGTTGACCCGAACCAATACCTACAGTTGTGTTGTTTTTTGCTAAAACAATTGCATTTGATTTAACAAATCTGCATATATTAAAAGCAAAAATTAAATTTTTAAATTCTATAGCAGATGGTTTTTTCTTTGAGACAATTTTAAAATTTTTTTTATGAAATGGATTCATGTCTGGTGATTGAATTAAAACAGAATTAGAATTTGATATAAAATTCTCAATGTTTTTAAAAGACAAATTATTTGCGTCAATAATTCGTAAATTTTTTTTTTTCTTTAAAATTTTGAGAGCTTCTTTTTCAAAACCATTCGCAATTATAACTTCTAAAAAAATTTTACTTAAATCTAGAGCTAAATTTTTATTAATTTTATAATTACATGATACAATACCGCCAAAAGCACTTACAGGATCAGACGATAGTGCTAGTTGGTAACTTTTTCGATGATCTTTGTGAATAGAGACGCCACATGGATTTGCATGTTTTACAATTACTGTACCAATATTTTTTGGTAAAGATTTAGAAATCATTAAAGCAGAAAAGATATCGTTATAATTGTTATAACTTAATTGTTTTCCATGAATTTGTGAAATATCTAATTTTTTAGATTTGGAATAAATTGCACTTCTTTGATGAGGATTTTCTCCATATCTTAATTTTTCAATTAAATTACTAAAAAAAATTTTTTTTTTAGGGAAAAAATTTTTAGAAATTTTATTAAAGTAGTCAGAAATTAAGGCATCATAATAAGCTGTTTCAGAAAATGCTTCTTCCGACATTTTTTGTCTAAAGGATAGTGAAGTTGAACCTTTATTTGAATTAAGTTCATATATCAATTTCTCATATTGTTTTGATGAAGTGATTACTGTTACATCATTATAGTTTTTTGCAGCAGCTCTGACCATAGTTGGACCACCAATATCTATATTTTCAATAATTTTAGAATGATTTTTAGTATTTTTTAATATTTCTTCAAATGGATAAAAATTTACAATTACTAAATCAATTTCTTCAAAATTATTTTTAACTAATTCTCTTTTATGAGATTTATTATTTCTTTTACTTAATATTCCAGCATGAATTTTTGGATGTAATGTTTTTACTCTACCGTTTAAAACTTCTGGAAAATTGGTAAATTTGGAAACTTCGATACATTTATATTTTAATTTTTTTATTTTTTTATAAGTACCACCAGAGCTAATAACTTTTATTTTATATTTCGACAATGTTTTTAAAAGAGGCATTAACTTTTCTTTGTTAGATACAGAAATTAGAGCCTTTTTTATTTTTTTCATGTTATATTTTGATTAGCTCCCATTTTATAGTCTGATTTTCACTTTGAGTCATGCCAGAAATAAATATATTTTTATTTTCAACATATAAATTTTTTTTACCAAAATATAAACCTGTTTCTATGTCAACAGTATGTCCACCACACGTAAATTTCCAACCTTCATTATCAAGCTCTATAAATATTGATTTACCATCTTGAGTTTTCATAATTTTTATATTGGGCTCTAAATGAAAACGAATTTCAAAATTTGTACTTTTAAAATTTTTTTTTTTTATTAATTTATCAATGCCAATAAACTTTTCATGTTCTGGAAAAAATTCAATTTGTCTATCGTGAATAATGCCGTATTGTTTGCTATATCCATCATGTGCAGCTTTTATACTCCAATAATTTTTTTGGCACACAATAGATTTATTTGTTATTTTGAATCCTTGTTCAACTATTGAATGCTTATTACCTTGCTTTCTTAATTTACAGGAAGATCGATTATCAATAATTAAAGTGCTATGGGTTGCGGTTGATTTTGAAAGATCATTAAGTTGATGTTTATAATTTTGAAAATATCCAGAGTTACATATTAGCTTTTTATCACCAGATATAATTTCGAAAGATAAGGCCCCTGCTTGATAATCATTAGAAAATTTTTTTTCAGGACATGGACCAACATCCATTATAAGTGTATTTTTTTTATTTTTTAAAATTGAATAACCACCAACTTCATTATTTTCATTTTTGAATTTGTAACCAAGTCTTTTTAGATAATTATTGAAATCACTATTATTAGCTTCATGATTTCCATTAAACAGAATATTTTTTTTAACATTTTGACAAATTAATGAGTAAGCTTGTCCTAAATAATATATAGTTTCATCAATATATTCTGGTATATCATTTTGAGATTCTTTTAACCATTCTCTAATTAATATAAAATATTTTAAATAAAAATTTAGTTGTTTTATACTTCTTGATTTTGGAAATCCTTCGTTATCAAATGAAAATTTGATTATTTTTTTAAGTAAGTTTAAGCCAAAATCTAGATATCCTGCTTTGTCGTAATAAGAAAGACCAGTTAAAATTATTGCTGCGCATCCTATCATTTTATCATCAACCCACTCTGATCTTTTTATTTCATTTATTAAATGATTAATTTGTTTTTGAATAATAGAGTTAAACTTTTCTTTATATATTTGACCACTATCTTCATAAGTTAACTTTGAATTTGATATCCAAGCAATCACTCTTTTTGAAAGAATATCAATATTCCAACTTTTGTAATTATAGTTATGATTAGATTCTATCCAATTAAGAATAATTGATTGTGTAGATTGTTTAGAAGATTTTAAATCTAAGCTGAATAGCCAAAAAAAACTATGTAATTTTTTATAATCTACTTCTTTTATATTTTCATTTACCCAAATAGAGTTAAGAGAAAAGTTTTCTATTTTATTTTTTTTTTTCTCATAATTAATTAAACAATCTAGTAGACTGAGACTTGGTTTATATTCTAAATTTTTATAATTAATTTTAGAAATTTTTTTATTATAAATACTAGAATTTAAATAAAAATTTCTCGTTTTTTTTGTAAAGAAAAAAAAAAATTGGTTTATATAATTTAATGAATTTTTAAAAATCATTGTGCTTTAAATTGTTTTTAAAGTATCAATATTTTTTTTAATATTACCATTGTTGTTTTTAAAAATTGTTGTACCCGATACAAGAATGTTTGCACCAGCTTCAATTACAAGTTTATTGTTATCAAAATTAATGCCTCCATCTACTTCAATATCAAAACTTAAATTTTGTTGGTCTTTTATTTTTTTTAAATCTTTTATTTTAACTAACACTTCTGGTATAAATTTTTGACCTCCAAAACCAGGATGAACACTCATTATTAAGACTAGATTTATTTCACCTAAAAATTCTCTAATAATATCAATTTGAGTATTTGGATTTAAAGAAATTCCAATTTTTTTTCCTAAGCTCTTTATGTGGTTAATTGATTGCTTTAAATCATCTGTTGCTTCTGGGTGTATTGTTATTATATCAGCACCAGCTTCAGCATAGCTTTTAATATATTTATGAACTGGTGATATCATTAAATGAACATCGAAAGGCAGTTTTGTAGAACTTCTGAGAGCTTTGATTACTGGTGGTCCTATAGTTAAATTTGGAACAAAATGACCATCCATTACATCAACATGAATCATATCGGCACCTCCATCTTCAAGTCTTTTAATTTCATTGCCTAATTGACTAAAATCAGCTGATAATATTGAAGGAGAAATTTTTATTTTATTCATCTAAGTTGACAATAAACTAGTATCAACTTTTTTTAAAAAAAAAATTATTTTTTACCAAATATATCGTAAATAAGTCTAGAAATTTCGCTATCTAGTGGAAAAGAAAGCATTCCCATCTCTCCGTACCCGAGCAAAACTGGTAATAAATAAAATCTTATCATAAATATAAACCAAGCTATATATAGTGGAACTACACCTCTAACAAGAAAGCTTGGAGTCATAAATTTAAATAAATCTAAAATAGGATTAGTTAATTTTACAAATGCTTTCATAAAGAAAAACTCGGAGTCTTCTTTTTGGAATACATTCATAGCTGATCTACCAATTAGAGTGTACATCACAACACCTAATGCATAATCAATTACATAGATATATAAAGGTATTTCCATTTAAATTTGAGAAAGTTAAAGGGGCGAAAAAATCGCCCCTTTAAAAAAAGTTATTTAGTGTTGTTTACCAAGAATAGTTTTACCACTTGGCACTCTAAGTTCATCTACCATTTTCTGCGTAGCACTGTCAGGTTCAGGTGTCATTAAACTAACAACAACCATAACAACTAGACATACGCTAGCTCCAATGATACCGAAACGTAAGTGGTCGATACCCAACCATGCAGGGTTACCCATAAATTTAGGATATACATAGATTAGATATGCAGTTCCTGAAGCAAGACCCGCAATCATACCTGCAATTGCACCTTGTCTTGTTGCTCTCTTCCACCATACTCCAAGCACAAGTGGGAAGAACAATCCAGACATTGCAAAGTCGAAAGCCCAAGCAACTGCACCAAGGATACTAGTGATTCTCATAGATGCAATGTATGCTCCGAAGGCACCAATTATGACTAGAAGTGAACGAGCTACGATCAATCTTTTTCTTACGTCTGCTTTTGGATCAATGATTTTAAAATAAATATCATGTGATAAAGCATTTGCGATCGCAAGAACAAGACCATCTGCAGTACTCATAGCAGCCGCCATACCTCCGGCAGCAACTAGTCCTGAAATTACATAAGGTAATCCAGCTACTTCAGGAGTTGACAATACTACAACATCACCTCTCATGAACCATTCGTTTAACTGAAGAATTCCATCTCCATTAAAGTCAGCAATGAAAGCTTGCTTTTGTGCAGTCCATGCAGAAACCCAATCAATTGCCATAACAGCGGAAATTTCTTTTCCTATAATACCAGTAGGTAAAGTAGGATCCATTAATGACAATTTAGATACCGTCGCTAACATCGGTGCAGAAGTGTAAAGCAATGCAATGAAAAATAGTGACCAAGCCACTGATTTTCTTGCAGCTTTTACGCTAGGTGTTGTAAAATATCTCATTAAGATATGTGGCAAAGAAGCTGTTCCTACCATCATACAAAGAGCTAATGAAATAAATTTCCAAGCAGCCATTCCACCTTCAGGTACACCTGAATGCGGAAGTGAAATAGATTTTAATCCACCCGGTACGCCAGCCTCTTTTACAGCTGCTGCAGAGTTTTTAACTAAGCCAAATTGAGCTTCAAGTTCGCCTAACCTTGCAACTTCTTCTCCCAACATTAAATGTGGGAAGAGACCATAACCACCTTTGTTGCTTATCCAGAAAATTGGAATCAGATATGCTATAATCAATACGATGTACTGAGCAACTTGTGTCCAAGTAACCGCTCTCATACCACCTAACATTGAGCATAATAGAATACTTCCCAATCCAACCCAAACACCTAATTCAAATGGTATTTGAAGTGCTCTAGCAGCAATAGTTCCTGTTGCGTTAATTTGAGCAGTCACATATGTGAAAGAAGCTAAAGTTAAAACAACTACAGCACAGAATCTAGCTAGATTTCCACCATATCTTGTTCCAATAAAGTCTGGCACAGTATAACAACCAAATTTTCTTAAGTATGGTGCTAAAAGTGAAGATACCAATATATAACCACCAGTCCAACCAACTAAGAAAGCCATATATGTGTAGCCACCAAAATAAATTCCACCTGCCATTGCAACAAACGAAGCACCTGACATCCAGTCAGCCGCAGTCGCCATTCCGTTAAAGACTGTTGGAACTGTTCTTCCAGCAACATAATACGCATCTACTTGTACAGTTCTAGATAACCATCCAATAAATGCATAGATACAAACTGTAAAAGCTACGAATAAAATACCTATCGTTTCTTTGGTCATACCTGCTGATTCAGCAATAGCCATCAATATGATGAATATTAAAAAACCACCCGTATATGTTCCATAGATCTTAGGTAAATTATCGATAAATTTTCCTTTAAACATTAATCATCCTCCCCAGTGTTAAAGCCAAATTCTTCATCAATTTTCTCTTGCTTATTTGCCGACCAAAAAAGAATTATAACAAATGCAACAATAGATCCTTGAGCACACATATAATATGCTAGTGGATATCCAAGAAAACTTGCGGAGTTAAGGCTTTCACCAAACATGAAGATGACATAACCAAAAAAGAACCAAAGAAGCAGAGTAACTATCATTTGCCCCTTGGTTTTTTCCCAGTGTTTTGCTTTGTTTGACATTTTTTCCCTCCCTATAGGTTAAAAAACGGGATTCATGCATATTTAGAGGTATAATGGAACCATAAAAAACCTAATATTAAGTGGGTTTTTTTTTCATAATCATTAAAATATGTGACAAAAATGACTATAAAATACAAAGCTAAACTTAGAGACCTTAAGTTGGAGTATTTAAAAGAATATGTAGCTCCAATATTTAATTTTTTAAAACCTAAAAAAAAAATTACTAATATTTCTGATTTAAAAGAATTTATTCAAAAAAAATCTGCCTGGGTTTCCCAAGAAACATTATATGGATATCTTAAAACTAGAATGGGAGCAAAATATATCCTCATGTTTGATGATGAAGTTTTTCTAGGATCTATAAATAAAGCTAAATGGAATATATATGCTGTATCATTGCAAGATCTGACCTTTTATTCTCTTTCTTATTTAAAAAATAAATGTAATTTTGATCAAACTTTTAAAGCTTATGATATTTATCAAGAAATATTAGATAAAGAAATTAAAAATGAAATGCCAAATGATATTGTAGAATTTTCAAAAAAAAAATTTCTAGATAGATTAGAAAGAATTGAATGGCAAAAATATTATTATTCTTTACCATTTAATGAGAGTGCACTGGCTTTATATGAGTGGTCACCAATTGCAGAAGAATTAAAATCTTTAGATAAAAAAATAGTTTTAAATTCTATGATTTTAAAATGGGATAATATTAAAAAAGAGTTTGAAAAATTAATAGATTTTTAAATATTTTTTCTATTATTAACTAAACTTTCAACAACACTTGGATCTGCCAAAGTAGTAGTATCACCTAATTGTTCGTGTTCATTTGCTGCAATTTTTCGAAGAATTCTTCTCATAATCTTACCCGACCTTGTTTTTGGCAGTCCTGGTGAAAATTGAATAAAGTCTGGTGTTGCAATTGGACCTATTTGTTTTCTAACCCAAAGTTTTAGCTCTCTTTCAAGATCTCCACTTACTTTTTCTCCAGCATTTAAAGTTACATAACAATATAACCCATTACCTTTAATATCATGTGGAAAACCAACTACAGCTGCTTCAGCCACTCTTGAATGTGCTACAAAAGCACTTTCTATTTCTGCTGTTCCTAAGTTATGTCCAGATACTATTATCACATCATCTACTCGACCTGTAATCCAATAGTATCCATCTTTGTCTCTACGGCATCCATCTCCAGTAAAATATTTTCCATCAAATTGTGAAAAATAAGTATCTATAAATCTTTGGTGATCACCGTAAACAGTTCTCATTTGTCCAGGCCAAGATTGAGCTATACAGAGTCTTCCCTTGCATTCTCCTTTTAAGGTATTACCTTTTTCGTCTACTATAACAGGTTTAATTCCATAAAATGGTTTAGTAGCAGAACCTGGCTTTAGATTAATAGCTCCAGTTTGTGGACTTATTAAAATTCCACCTGTTTCAGTTTGCCACCAAGTGTCAACTATAGGGCATTTTGAGTCTCCAACTATTTTATAATACCACATCCATGCTTCTGGATTGATAGGTTCTCCAACAGTTCCCAATAGTTTTAAAGATTTTCTTGATGTTTTTTTAACAGGTCCATCACCGTCTCTCATTAATGCTCTAATCGCAGTTGGAGCTGTATAAAAAATGTTAACTTTATACTTATCAACTATTTGCCACCACCTAGAATTATCAGGATATGTAGGAATACCCTCAAACATTATTGTTGTTGCTCCATTAGCCAGAGGTCCGTAAATTATATAACTATGTCCTGTAATCCAACCAATATCAGCTGTACACCAATAAATATCTTTCTTCTTATAATTAAAAATATATTGATGAGTCATAGAAGCGTAAACCATATAACCACCTGTAGTGTGAAGAACGCCCTTAGGTTTTCCAGTTGATCCAGAAGTATAAAGTATAAATAGAGGATCTTCTGCATTAATTTCTTCAGGTTCAGAATGGCTTGATGCATATTTAATCATGTCGTGGTACCAAACATCTCTATCATTGTTCCAGTTTATATAATTCCCTGTTCTTTTTACTACAATGCACTTTTTAATGTTTCGACATTTAATAAGTGCTTCATCTACTATGTCTTTTAGTGGAATTATTTTTCCACCTCTTATTCCTTCATCTGCAGTGATTACATAATCTGATTTACAATCATCAATTCTTCCGGCAATAGAATCGGCTGAAAAACCTCCAAAAATAATTGAATGTATTGCTCCAATTCTTGCACAAGCTAACATTGTTACTGCCAGCTCTGGAATCATTGTTAAATAAATTGTTACTCGGTCACCTTTTTTAATTCCTAACTCTTTAAAAGAATTTGCAGTTTTTGAAACCTCTTTATGTAACTGTTTGTAAGTAATTTTTTTGAAATCTTTTGGATCATCCCCAACCCAAATAATTGCAGTTTTATCTTTTTTATCCTTAAGATGTCTATCAATACAGTTTGCAGAAGCATTTAAAGTTCCATCTTCATACCATTTAATACGAACCTCATCTTTACTATATTTTACGTTTTTGATTTTTTTATAAGGTTTAATCCATGTAATTCTTTTTCCTTCCTTTTTCCAAAATTCATCATTATTTTTTAAAGATTTTTTATATTTTTTTTCATAGTCTGATTTATTAACCAAAGCTTTATTGATCCATTCTTTTTTAGTTTTAAATATTAATTCTTGATTTATTCCTTCTTTTGCAGATTCAATTTTTTTCTTTTTTTTTTTAGTTTTAACTCTTTTTTTATTTTTTGATCTTTTGGCCATGGAATTTTTTTTCTAAATATTACTCATCTTATTTAAGATTTTCCAGCTTTTTGAATCAATAGGCATTACAGATAACCTGCTTTGTTTTATAAGGGATAAATGATTAAGGTCTTTATTTTTTTTGATATTTTCAAGTGAAACTGGTTTTTTTAGCATTTTTTTATACTTAACTCTAACAGCAACAAATTTTTTTTGTGTATCGGTTAGATCAATAAAGGCAGTTTTAATAATTTCGACAATGCCAACAATTTCTTTACCAATATTTGAATGATAAAAAAAACAAAGATCACCCTTCTTCATTTTTTTTAAATTATTTGCAGCCTGATAATTTCTAACACCATCCCAAGAAGAACCTTTAGTACCAACTTTTTTTTGTTGATCAATAGACCAGACATCGGGTTCAGATTTTAATAACCAGTATTGCATCTAATAGTTTCTCCAATATATTTATATTAATATAAATATTATGAAATCTAAATTTAATGAAATTTTAAATTTAATAAAACAAAAAAAAACTGCTGAAGCAAAAAAAATCTGTTTAGAAATTTTAAAAATTGATCAAAGCAATGCAGAAGTTTATAACATTTATGCATTTACATTATTTCATCTTAAAGACTATGAATCTTCAATTAAGAACTGGAAAAAAGTAATTAACATTAAACCTAATCATTTTCATGCTATTAATAACCTTGGTAACGCCTTTTTAAAACTTAGAAAATATTATGAAGCGTTGTCAAGTTATGAACAAGCTATAAAAATTAACTCAAACTATTTTGAAGCATACAACAATCGAGGAAATGCTTTTTTAGGATTAAACAAATTCAGTGACGCAATAGAAAGCTATAATAAGGCAATTAAAATTAAGTCTGATTATTTTGAAGCACATAATTCCAAAGCATTTATTTTACAGAGGTTACAAAGATTTGACGAAGCAATTGAATGTTGGGAAAATGTCATTAAAATAAATTCTAATTTTATTAGTGCACATATTAATCTGGGACATACATTTTTTGATTTAAAAAGATTCGAAAAAGCTCTTAAAAGCTACAATGATGCATTCGTTCTTAATCCCGAATATCCATTTTTGTTAGGACAGTTAATTTATACAAAATTAAAAATATCAAATTGGAAAAATTTAAAAGAAAATCTTGAAGAGCTAGAAAAGAATATTCTTAATTTAAAAAAAACATCAAGCCCTTTTCCAATTTTAGCATTTTTTGATTCTCCACCCTTACAAAAAATATCAGCAGAAATTTGGGCAAAAGAATATTTTATAAAAAATAATAAGATGGAAGATATTTTTAGAAGAGTAACTAATAAAAAAATACGCATTGGTTATTATTCTGCTGACTTTAAAAATCATGCAGTTGGCTCCTTAATTGCAAATATGTTGGAACTTCATGACAAATCTAAATTTGAAATATTTGGTTTTTATTTTGGTACAAAAACAAATGATAAAATTCATAATCGAATTGTTAAAAGCTGTGATAATTTTTTAGATATTAGTTCTATGGATGATAAAGAGGTGGCAAAACTCTCTAGAAACTTAAATATTGATATTGCGATTGATTTAATGGCACACAGCGGAGCTATTAATAGATTTGGTATTTTTATAAATAAATGTGCTCCTATACAGGTAAATTTTTTGGGGTATCCTGGAACCAGCGGTTCAGACTGTATTGATTATTTAATTGCTGACAAAAACTTAATACCAAAAAAAAATCAGAAATATTATTCAGAAAAAATAGTTTATTTGCCTAATACATATCAGCCCAATGACTGTACAAGAAAAATACCAAAAAAAATTTTTGAAAAAAAAGAACTTGGTTTACCGGAAAAAAGCTTTGTTTTATGTTGTTTTAATGCACATTATAAAATAACCCCTAGTGTATTTAAGATTTGGATGAAACTTTTAAAAAATAATAAAAATAGCATACTTTGGTTACTGGAAGATAATCCAACTTCTTGCAAAAATTTAAGATTAGAAGCTTCTCTAGAAGGCATAAAATCAGAGAGGATAATTTTTGCTAAACGTATACCCGTAGACGAACACTTGTTACGACATAAAGTTGCAGATTTGTTTATTGATACTTTTCCATACACGGCACACACTACATGCAGTGACTCTTTATGGGCTGGACTACCAGTATTAACATATATAGGAGAATCTTTCGCTAGCAGAGTAGCTGCCAGTCTTTTAAATGCGATAGATCTTCCAGAATTAATTGCGTCTTCAAAAAATGAGTATGAGGCAATGGCTATTAAAATTATGAATGATCCGAATTATTTAAAAGAAATAAAAACAAAACTAGAAAAAAATAAATTGGAAAAACCTTTATTTAATACTAAACTTTTTACAAAGCATTTAGAAATGGCCTTTACCAAAATGCAACAAAGATTTAATGAGAATAAAAAATTAGAAAATATAGAAATATAATTATAATTTTACTCCTGCACCTTTAAGAAATTTTGCGCTTTCATCTAATGCCCATCTTGGTTTTGCAGGATAGTCTAAATTATTAAATTGTTTTAATTTAAATTTTTCTAAACCAACCATTGCAATCATTGCAGCATTGTCTCCACATAAATTAATGGGAGGAAAAACTGCTTTAAAATTTTCTTCTTCACATAATTTTATTAGAATTTTTCTAATTTTTTTGTTTGCAGCAACGCCTCCTGCTACAACAAAAACATTATTTTTTTTTGTATTAATATTTTTGAATTCTTTAAATGCAATTTTACTTTTTTTGTACAATATTTCCTCAACAGTTTTTTGAAATGAAGCTGCCAAGTCATACTTTTCTTGATCAGTTTTAATTTTTGTAGCAATTTTAAGCACTGCAGTTTTAAGACCTGCAAACGATAAATTACATCCACCTTTATGCATTATAGGTTTAGGTAATTCATATTTTTTTGAATCACCTTTTTTTGCAAATTCTTCTATTTTTGGTCCACCTGGAAATTCTATTCCAAGTAATTTTGCAGTTTTATCAAAAGCTTCACCAATAGCGTCATCAATTGTTGTGCCTAATCTTTTATATTTACCTAAACCTTGAACACTTAAAAATTGAGTATGACCACCAGAAATTAAAAGTAATAAATAAGGATAATTTAATTTTGAATTGAGTTTAGGACTTAAAGCATGTCCTTCGAGATGATTAACTGCAATGAATGGTTTTTTTAAGGAAGAAGCAACTGCTTTTCCAAAACTAAGACCAACTGAAAGACAGACAATAAGACCAGGACCAGCTGTTGCTGCTACTGCATTCAGGTCTTCAAGTTTAATACCACTTTCATCAATGGCTTTTTTTGTTATTAGATCAATTTTTTCAACATGTGATCTTGCAGCAAGCTCAGGTACTACTCCACCAAACTCTTTATGGACATTTATCTGGCTTGATACAATATTGGACAATATTGTTGGAATGCCTTGGTCATTTTCTTGAACTACTGATGCAGCCGTTTCATCACAACTTGATTCAATTCCCAAAATTATAGGTTTTTTTTTCATTAAATTAGTTTTTATTAATAATACAATCTAAATATAAGAATAAAGTATAAAGCAAATAAATGAAAAACAAAAAAATTATTATTGGATCTCGTGGTAGCAAATTAGCATTGCTATATGCCGAAAGGGCTAAAACTCAAATTTTAAATTTTTCATCTGGTTTTGGAATTGAAAATATTTTAATTAAAAAAATCATAACTAAAGGCGACATAATTCAAGATACCAGATTATCAGAAATAGGTGGAAAAGGTTTATTTTCTAAAACAATTGAGGAAGAATTATTAGATGAAAAAATTGATATAGCTGTTCATGCTTTAAAAGATATGCCATCAGATGAAACAAAAGGTCTTATAACAAATTGTTTTTTAGAAAGAAATGATCCAAGGGAAATTTTAATTAGCAAAGATAAAAAACATATTAAGGATCTTGTTCCTAATGCAATTGTTGGGACTTCATCTTTTAGAAGAGAATTTCAATTAAAAAAAATAAGAACAGACCTTAATTATAAGTTGATAAGAGGAAATGTTGATACAAGAATTAAAAAATTAAATGATGGTCTATTTGACGCTATAATTTTATCTTATGCTGGAATTGAATCATTAAATTTAAGCAAAAAAATTTCTCAAATTTTTTCAACATCAGAAGTTATTCCAAGTGCTGGGCAAGGTATTGTTGCACTTCAATGTAGAAAAAATGATAAAGATTTAATTAAATTATTAGATAAAGTTAACCATCATCCAACACACAACTGTGTTTTGGCAGAACGAAATGTTCTTAAAGTTTTAGAAGGAGATTGCGAAACTGCTGTTGGTGCAATTGCAAAAATTGATGAAGACACCATTAATCTTGAAGCTGAACTATTTTCTCTAGATGGAAAAGAAAGATTTTATCATAAAGCCTCAAAAGAACTTAAATTAGCCTCTGAATTGGGTAAAGAAGTAGGATTAATTCTAAAGAAAGAGTCCAATAATTCATATAAAAAATAAACTATGCATATTTTATTAACAAGACCATTAGAAGATAGTTATGGAATGATTTTAAAATTTCAATCACTTGGTCACGATGTTTCTCATTTACCATTAATTAATATTGAGAGTAAAAAATATGAATCTATAGATTTTTCTGATTTTAATGGAATTATTTTTACAAGTGCTAATGCAATTAAATTTTTAAATTTAAAATTAATTGACAAAAAAATTATTTGTTTTTGTGTTGGAAGTGCAACTGAAAAAAAAGCTAAAAACAATGGTTTTCAAAATATATTTTGTGCAGACGGCAATGTTAATAATTTAAAAGAGTTAATTTTACAGAATTTTAATTCTTCAGATGGTAAATTACTTTATGTAAGTGGAGAAATTATTTCTAATAAATTAGACCAACGGCTCATCTCTGAAGGTTATAATGTTAAAAGAATAATTAATTATACAGCGAGTCCAGTTGAAAAATTTAATGATGAATTTATCAAAAAACTTAAATTAAAAATGCCTGATATTGTCTTTATTTACTCCCAAAATAGTGCATTTAGTTTTTTAAATTTAATTAAGAACTATCAGCTAGAAAATCTTTGGATGAATTGTAATTTAATGTGTATTGGCGATAAAACATCGGCTGTTTTAAATGAAATTAAATGGAAAAAAATTTTTCTTTTTAATCCTGGAGAAGAAGAATTTTTGCTATATAAAATTTAGTTATGGAATTATTTAATAATTTTAATGAATTGTTCTTGTCAGTTTGGAATAAAGGAATCCTTGGAGTAGATATATTTCAAATACTAATTGGCATTGGAATTTTTCTTATCTTTTTAATTTTTAGAGGAATAATTAGCAAAGTAATCATAAAGAGATTAGAAAACATAGCAAAAAGAACAACCAATAAACTTGATGACACTTTTGTTAAAGCGATGGAAGGACCTGCAAGATTTTTACCAATTGTTTTAGGTTTTTTTATTGCAAGTTATTATATGTCATTTTCTGAAGAAGGTAGAGCGATTGTTGATACTATAAATAGAACTTTAATAACTATTTTTATTTTTTGGGTTATTCATCAAATTATAGAACCCATATCTTATATCCTAAGTGGATTAGATAAAGTTTTAACTCGAGAATTAATTGGTTGGATTATTAAGTCATTAAAAATTTTAATTTTCATTTTAGGTCTAGCTGCAGTTCTTGAACTTTGGGGGATAAAAATTGGACCAATTATTGCAGGATTAGGTTTATTCGGTGTTGCAGTTGCTTTAGGTGCTCAAGATTTATTTAAAAATTTAATTTCTGGAATTTTAGTTTTAGTTGAAAAAAGATTTAAAATTGGAGATTGGATTTTAGTAGAAGGTATAATTGAAGGGATTGTTGAAAAAATAGGATTTAGATCAACCGTAATAAGAAAGTTTGATAAATCAATTGCTATTATTCCAAATTTTCAATTTGCTGAAAATGCGGTAATTAATATTAGCCAAACAACAAATTGGATTATTAGTTGGGTAATTAATTTACAGTACGATACGACAATTGAACAACTTAAATCAATAAGAAATGAAATTGAAGATTATATAAAACAAAATGAAGACTATAAACCAGAACTTGGATATGCAGTTAGGGTAGACAAATTTGCGGATAGTTCTATTGATATGTACATTCGTTGCTTTACAAAAACAGATGATTGGGATGAATGGTTAGCTGTAAAAGAAAGGCTTGCTATTTCGATAAAACAGATAATAGAAAAAAATAAAGCATCATTTGCTTTTCCTAGTCAGTCTATTTATGTTGAGAAAAAATGATTGCAGTTTTTTATTTAGTTCTTCAAATATTAAAACTTTATTCTTATATTGTAATTGCCAATGTTATTATAAGTTGGTTGGTTGCATTCAATGTTTTGAATACTCAAAATAGGTTTGTTTATTCTGTCCTTGAATTAACTTATCGTTTAACAGAACCTTTTCTAAATAAAATAAGACGTTTTTTACCTAACCTAGGCACACTTGATATTTCACCAATAATTTTACTTTTGTTGATTTGGTTTATAGAAATGTGTATGAACCTCTACGTAAGACCAATAATATTTTAAGTGATTTATGATTTTAATAGATGGGAAAAAAGTAGCAGCCGAATTAAGAGAAGAATTAAAACAAGAAGTTTCTGAACTAAAAGCGAAACATAATAAAGCTCCAGGACTTACAGTAATATTAATTGGTGATATGGTGCCAAGCCAAATTTATGTTCGTATGAAAGAAAAAGCTGCAAATGAAGTAGGTTTAAAATCAGAAGTAATTAGATATCCAGAAGCAGTAGAAGAAAAAGCTGTATTAAATAAGATTGAAGAACTTAATAAAGATGAGAGTGTTTCAGGAATTTTGGTTCAATTACCTTTGCCAAAACACATAGATAAGCAAAAAGTAATTGAGACTATTGCTCCAGCTAAGGATGTAGACGGTTTTCATCCTATAAACGTTGGAAATCTTTCGTCTGGTTATGAAAGTACTATTCCATGCACCCCACTTGGTTGTTATCTATTAATTAAAAAATTTGAGAAAAATCTAAGCGGGAAAAATGCTGTAGTTGTTGGTAGATCAAATTTAAATGGTAAACCAATGACACAACTACTTCTTAAAGAAAATTGTACTGTAACTATTACACATTCTAAAACTAAAGATTTAAAAGGCGAATGTCTAAAAGCTGATATTATTGTTGCAGCGGTTGGTATTCCAGAATTAGTTAAAGGAGATTGGGTCAAAAAAGATACAATAGTAATTGATGTTGGTATCAATAAAACTGATAAAGGAATTGTAGGAGATGTTGCTTTTGATGAAGTTTCTAAAGTTGCGAAAGCAATAACACCTGTACCTGGAGGAGTGGGTCCAATGACAATTGCTTGCTTATTAAAAAATACTATTGAGTGTTTTAAAAGATTAAATTCACAAAACTAAATAATTAAATTCGTAAAAATTTTTTCTAAATCATTAATAACTGATTTATTTTCATAAAGTTTTTCTTTAGCTTTTTTGTTATAATGCTTTTTAATATCTAATAATTTACTATTGTTAGCTAATTCAACAGCAAGATCTACATAATCTTCCACAGTATTTACTACAGGTGGGTTTTCTAGTTCCATTTGTTTGTATGCGCCTAAAACAAGTCTTGATTTCATATAGTCTGTAGGTTTTGTAACTGTTGGAGTTCCATAATACATGGACTCATAAAAACTATTTCCTGATCCAAAATAAAAAGGATCTAAAAGAACAGAAGCGGTTCCACAATGATTTATATAACCTTCCCATGATAGACCATCGATAAACTTTATTCTTTCTAAGTCTAAATATTTATTTTTTTTAAATCTTTCTAAAAGTTTTTTATATAAAGTATTATTGTAGTCCTTAACAAAGTAAAGGATACCTTTTTTATCTTTGTTTAAAATACTACCTAAAACTTCGTCAAACTCAGGATGAATTTTGAACAATGTTTGAGGACAAGAATAAATGTTATTTTTAGATATTTCATTTTCAGAAAGGGTATTATTGACTATTGGGGCATAATAATACATAGGTAAATCATTTGTATATAAGAGTTTTTCTGAATAATTTTTTTTACTATCAGGAGTTTCTAATAATTTAGATGTTAAAAAATAATCAATAGTTTTATTCCCTGTTGTTTCAGGATGGCCCCATGAGGTTATTTGTTTTTTTGCAAGTTTTACATAAGAAAGAAAATATAATTCGAATGACATGCCTATTTCTGGATAAAATAAAATATCAATATTTTTATTTTTAATAAAATCAATTTTTTGTTCAAAATTTTTTGGCAGAGTATAATTTGTTATGATATTATTTTTTTCAGCTTTAATAAAATCATCATAAATTGTACCTTTTTTTGTTTTGTGAGTATGAAATATAATAATATCAAATTTATTTCGATTTAAATTTAAAATAATTCCTTTAAATAATTTTCCAATAGTATGAGATGTGAGGTATTCTGATATAAAAGCTAATTTTATTTTACTATTTTTTAAATCTTTTATTAAATTTATTTTGTTTATTTGAGGGTATATTTTTCTAAAAAAATTCACACATTTTTTGTTAATTTCCAAGTTATCATACTCATCGTAAGATAACTCAAATTGTGGTGGTTTAAGTAATTGACTGTCTATGTCTAATGAAAATTTTTTTTTTGAATTTAATATTTCATCTAAATTTTGATTTAATCGATTTCTAAAAAATTTAACATCATCTTTATCTTTAAAAATCATAGGTAGTATAATTTTTTCTCTAATTAACCATCTTTCATCTAGAATTTTTTCTTTTATTCCAAGGTTTATATAATGTATTGCCTCGTCAACTTTATCTTGTTTTTCTAAAACTATTACAAGCTGTGAAATTATATTGGGTACGTTTACTTTTATTTTAACTATTCTTTTTAAAATTAACTCTGCTTGTTCAAAATTTTTGGCGTCAAAGTAACAAAGAGATAAATTTATTAAAGCAGAAAGATTTTCAGGATAAAGCTCTAATATTTTATAAAGATAATCTTGAGCTTTTAAATAGTCTTTTTTTTCATAATTCTCTTGAGCTATCTTAAAAAGTTTTTCAGCTTCTATCTGTGACACAAAAATAATTAATTATCATTTATAAGTTATTATCTAAATAATTTTTTTTTATGGAAGTCAATAAATCTTTCAACATTTAATTTATTAAATGTTTTGTTTTCTTCAAATGAAACCTTTTTAATTGAATAAGCGTTACTTTTAGTTTGTCTTGAAATAATTGTTATATTTCCTTTATATAATTTAAGTTTAATTGATCCATTTACTTTGTTTTTTTTTAGATCTACAATTTTTTGCAATTTAAGTCTTGATCTTGAATACCAATATCCGTTGTAAATCAATTTCGCATATTTGGGCATGATTTCATCTTTTTTATGCATAGTTTCTTTGTCCAAAGTAATTGATTCAATTGCTCTGTGAGCAGTCATTAATAAAGTTCCACCTGGAGTTTCATAAATACCTCTTGATTTAATTCCAATAAATCTGTTTTCAACAAGATCGACTCTTCCAATACCATTTTTGCCTGCGATGTTATTTATTTTTTGGAGAAGATTTGATGGAGACATTTTTTTACCATTAATAGTTGTTGGGTCTCCGTTTTTAAATCCTATAGTTATATAAGAAGCTTTGTTTGAAGCTTTTTCAGGTGAAATTGTTCTTTGAAAAATAAATTCTGGTGCTTGATTTCTTGGATTTTCTAAAACATTACCTTCAGTAGATGTGTGATATAAATTATCATCAATTGAAAATGGTGGAACACCTTTTTTATTTTTGGGTACTGGTATATTATTTTTTTTTGCATATTTAATTAAATCTGTTCTTGAATTTAATTTCCAAATTCTCCATGGAGCAATAATTTTTATTTTTGGTCCAAAATAGTGGTAACAAAGCTCAAATCTTACTTGATCATTACCTTTACCTGTTGAACCATGAGAAACTGCGTAAGCTTTAAATTTTTTTGCTATTTGGATTTGTCTTTTTGCAATTAGCGGTCTAGCAATTGAAGTTCCCAATAAGTAGACACCTTCATAAATTGCATGACCTCTAAGCATTGGAAACACATAATCTTTAACGAATAAATCTTTAAGATCTTCAATTATAACTTTTGTAACACCAAGTGCTCTTGCATTTTTTAGTATTTTTTTCCTATTAATTTTTTGACCAATATCAGCAGTATATGCAATTACCTCTGAATTATAATTTTCTCGAAGCCATTTTAAAATTATAGAAGTGTCTAACCCGCCGGAATAGGCAAGCACAATTTTCTTTCTTGAACTCATTTAAAATTAGCTGCAGCTTTTTTTTGCAGTATTATAAGCTTTTGTGAAGCCTAATAATGAATAATGATCAATTGTTTGTGAACCCTCTTCATTATAACCAGAGACCATAATTCTTGATCCTTTTTTCATAGTATTAACCATTTTTTTTTCTATTTTATTATCAGCCATCCATGCAAAATTTTCCTGAGAAATATCAAATTTATATTTAAACTTTCCAGACTTTGCCGTGATAGAATTTTGTTTATTAAATTCGTAGCCTGCAGTAATGCTAATTTCATTTAAAATTTTTTCATTTGGCCTAAATGATACAAATAATCTAGCTTCTCTTTTATATGACTTTGGTGATTGTAAAATTGGTTTTGATTGAGCAAAACAGACTAGCTTAGAATCATTTTTTATAACTATAGTTTCCCAATCTTTAAATTTTCCAATTTTTTTAACTTCTTCCGCAATAGCTTGATTATTAAGCATTGAAAAAAAAATTAAAATTATGAAGTATCTAATCATGGACATGGGTTAGGGTATAATTTTTGAATATGGTTAATATCTTTAATAATTTCATCACTTAAATTTACATTTACACTTTCTACATTAATTTTCAACTGCTCCATAGTCGTAGCACCAATAATTACACTTGTCATAAATGGTTGAATTTCACAAAACTTTATTGACATTTTAGCAAAATTTAAATTATATTTTTCTGAAATTTTAAAATATTCCTCTATAACTTTTTCTGCATTAGGCTTTCTATACCTTGGCCAATATTCAAAAAATAAATCCATTCTTGAATTTTTTGGTATTTGACCATTCATATATTTTCCAGATAAATATCCTGATGCTAGCGGTGAATATGCAAGCAGACCACTTTTTTCTCTAACAGAAATTTCTGCAAGCCCAACTTCATGAGTTCTATTTAATAAATTATACGGATTTTGTATTGAAACCATTCTTGGAAGATTTTTTATTTTTGCAATTTCTAAAAATTTAGTTAGTCCCCAAGCAGTTTCATTAGATAGACCCACATATCTAATTTTTCCCTGTTTAACAAATTTATTTAAAATAATTAAAATTTTCTCAAAATCATTCCATTCTTCTTCTTTGTTTAGATGTTGGTATCCTAATTTTCCAAAATAGTTAGCTTTTCTTTCTGGCCAATGTAATTGATATAAATCAATGTAATCTGTTTTTAATCTACCCAAACTTTTTTCAATTGCTTTAGTTATATTTTTTTCACTATATTGGAAACCCCCACCTCTTATCCATGGAACTCCATTACCGGAAATTTTTGTTGCAATTATTATTTTTTCTCTATTTTTTTTTGTATTTAACCAATGACCAATTATTTCTTCAGTTTTTCCGTATGTTTCTTTTTTTTGTGGTATTGCATATAACTCAGCAGTGTCAAAAAAATTAATCCCTTGTTCTAATGCATAATCCATTTGTTTAAAACCTTCTTCTTGGGAATTTTGTTCGCCCCAAGTCATGGTTCCTAAGCAAATAGTGCTAACATCAAGATCTGTATTTCCTAATTTTTTGTAATTCATGAAATATTAAATAATTTTTTAAACTTATTATGACATCTTGAATTAATAGTAAAAGGCTATTATATTAAGAATTATGGAATTCAATAAGGAAAATATTTTAAATAAAGTAAGGGAAGCAACAAAAGAGACTGTTGTGATGGATGAAGGCTTAAGAGCCTACATGCTTAAAGTATATAACTACATGGCAACCGGAGTATTGCTAACGGGGATTATTGCTCTCATTTCATTTAAGATGTCAGTTGTAACAGATTCGAGTGGAGCAATAGCTGGTTTTACAAGTATGGGTAATGCTTTATTTTTCTCGGGGTTAAAGTGGGTGGTGATGCTAGCTCCTCTTGGTATAGTTTTTTATATGAGTTTTGGTATTAACAAAATGAGTGCAGCAAAAGCACAAACTGTATTTTGGGTATTTGCAGCATTAATGGGATTATCATTATCTTGGATTTTATTAATTTATACTGGGGCAAGTGTTGCGAGAGTCTTTTTTATAACTTCAGCAACTTTTGGTGCGATGAGTATGTATGGATATACAACTAAAAGAGATTTAACAAAACTTGGATCATTTTTAATAATGGGCTTAATTGGTATAATTATTGCATCTTTAGTTAATATTTTTCTAAAATCTTCAATGATGTATTTTGTAATTTCAATACTGGGAGTTTTAATTTTTGTTGGCCTTACTGCATATGATACTCAAAAAATTAAAAACATGTACTCTGCAAGTGATACAGGCGAACTAATGGGCAAAAAAGCTATAATGGGTGCATTAACTCTTTACCTAGACTTTATAAATCTTTTTATAATGCTTTTAAGATTGTTTGGACAAAGAAGATAGATAAGATAGATTAGCCTAAAATTTTACGGATAATGAGAAAAGTAATTTTCACAGCAATTTTAACATTGATATTTCAACTTAATTTAATTGCCGCAGAAGTTGGCACAAAACATGAATATGGACTTAGCTTTTTAGGAAGCTATGAATATGAGGAACCAAAAATAATGAATTTGCGTTCTGGCTCTCAAGCAACAGAAAATGAGTTAGATAATTTAGGATTTTTATATAATTACAAAAATGCTTTTATAAATGACTTCAATTTTTTAAATGAATTAGAATTTGATGCCAGTTATCAGTTTTTAACTCAAACATATTGGAGTAATGCAACTGGTACAATGGAAGATATTGATGTAGAGATTTTAAATCTTAAAGCATTATATGGTATTCAACTTTCAAATAAGCTGATGTTAAAGTCTGGTTTAGGCTATAGATATCTTTATCACTATTGGGAAAACAGACGAAGTAGTACAGGTCATGTGGGATATGATAGAGAACAGTTTTATACCTATATACCAATCATTGCTGAATTAAAGATGCCAATACCTGAATTAAAACTTGATGGAAAATTAAAACTTGAATTTGATCAAATTCTAAAAGGTAATAATAATTCTTATGCAGGATATTTAGGTGGAGCTAACAAGGATAATCAATTTACGAATAGTGATGGTTATATGTGGAAAGCTTCTTATGAAGGAAAACGGGGAGCATTTATTTATGAGCCTTATTATGAATTTATGCATGTGGATGACTCTACAGTAGCGAATGGTTCTCATGAACCAGTTAATACCACTAAAGAAATTGGTTTAAGAGTTAAAAAAGAATTTAACAACAAAAGGTCTAAATCATCCGAGTTTGATAAAATTTTAGATAATGATGATTTTTATTTTGGAGTACAATTACTTGAGTCTAAAGTAGAAACTGGAACTTATGCAGCAACAGGAACTGCTAAAATTAATGAAAAAGATTATGGTTACAGCATAGTTTCTGGAATGAAAGTTTTAGATAAAACAAATGGAAAATTGGATGTTGAGCTTGCATATAATCAATTTGGAAAAAGCAACACTACCTGTAATAATACTGATTCATTTAAAACAGATGGAAGATTTCGTAATGGAGCATTTTCAGGCGGAACAACTTTAACCTGTAGTGCTACACTTAATATCGAAATAGAGAGTTATTCAACATCATTAGGTTTAAAGCCAAGTTTTGATGTTTTAAATGGCATAAATTTAAATGCTAACCTTGGTTTTAATAGATGGAATCAAATAGAATCTGAAGGAGCTTCAGGAAGTAGTCCAACTCAAAATACATACGATGGGATAGACACTTATTATGGCCTTGGTTTAGACTTCAATAAAGATAATTTAACTTTAGGTTTAGAATATTTAGAACACGACATGTATTATGATGCTAAAATGATGTCTGCATCTTTAAAATATAATTTTTAAATATTTAAAGTTTTTTCCAGTTAGTATTTTTTAAAAGTGATTTAAGATCGAAAGAATTTTTTAGTATTTTACCTTTAGAGTCTGTAATTAAATATTTTAAATTTTTGTTATTAGGTTTAAAATTTTTACAGATTTTATACAATGCATTTTCAGTCGCATTTTTAAATACGCTAAAACCTACCTGTCTACTAGATATATTTAATCCATAGTCTTTCCAAGAGCCAGCAGAAACCATTTTTGCATATAAATCTAATATAATTTTAAGTTCATTTTTTTCAAAAAAATATTTTTCTTCAAAATTTTTTATAGAATTATTAATTACTAATTTTAAATTTTTATTCATCAATTTTGTACTTATTAATTAATGATATTTGAAATGCTGTAAATATAAAAGTTATTGGGAGTAATCCCCAAACTTTAAAATTTACCCAGAATTCTTCTGATTGTGTACGCCATACTAATTCATTTAAAATTGCTAAAGAAAAGAAAAAAAGCATCCATCTTTTATTCAATAGAAACCATCCTTCATTAGTTAATGCTAAAGATTTTCCTAACATTTTTTTTAAAATTGGCTCTTGTGTAAAGTATTTTCCAAATAATAAAGCTAAACCAAATAAAATATTTATAATTGTTGGTTTAATGTAAATGAATACTGGATTATCAAAGTAAATTGTTAATCCACCAAATAAAGTGATTAAAATTCCTCCAATTAAAGGAATCATTGGAATTTTTTTTTCAAGCAGCCAAACAGCAATTAATGCAATTAATGTTGCAATTATAAAGGGTGGAATAGCAATTTTTAAATTTTTATCACTATTGTAATAAAAAAATAAGAAGACCAATAATGGCCCAAAGTCTGTGACAAATTTAACAAAAGATTTATTCACCACAAAGATATTAACAGATTAAAAAAACTTTTATATTTTTTTTATTGATTTTTTTTTTTAATCATCCATATTAAAATCAATGAGTATCCAAAAAGCAAAATTTTCAATTGGTGATATTGTTAGACATAAACACTTTGATTTTAGAGGGGTGATTTATGATGTTGATTTTGAATTTAATAATTCAGAAGAATGGTATCAATCTATTCCTAAAAATGTTCGTCCAAGAAAAGACCAGCCTTTTTATCATTTGTTAGCTGAAAATGATGAAATTACATATGAGGCTTATGTATCTGAACAAAATTTATTAACAGATGATTCTGAAGAACCAATAAAACATCCTTTAATTAATGAAATTTTTTCTGGAAGAAAAGGGTCAAGTTATTTTAAGCCTTCAAATTAAATTCGTCATTTTTTAAACACAATTAGTTCAAATCTTGGACATATCGTCTTGTTATATTTAATTATATTCTGATCAAGGATGCATAACATTTCCCTTATATTATCTCCCTCAGCATTCTTGATCGGATAAATTCTAAAAAAATAATTAAGTTCTTCCATTTATATTATATATATTCTTAAATTATGTTAAATTCTTTTGAGCCAAATAAAATATTTACAATTACATCTAGAGCACCCAAATATGTTCTTTTTTTATTTATAATCGTTTTATCAATTGGTTTAACTGAGGCACTTTTTTTATCTCCAGAAGATTATAAGCAAAGTCATTCAGTAAGAATTATGTACGTTCATGTCCCATCAGCCTGGATATCGCTTGGAATATTTTCACTTATTGCTTTTTTATCTTTAATAAGTTTTATTTTTAAAAACAAGAATTTTTCAATAATATCTAAAAGTTTAGCACCATCTGGTTTTGTGTTTAATATAATTGCATTAGTTACTGGAGCTATATGGGGCAAACCTACCTGGGGAACTTGGTGGGCTTGGGATGCAAGAATTACCTCAATGTTGATTTTAGCTTTGTTTTATTCAATGTATTTATTGTCTTGGAAAATTTTCAGAAAAGAAGAACAAGCAACAAAAGTAGCTTCGATTATTGCAATTTTGGGAGCTATTAATATTCCTATAATAAAATTTTCAGTAGATTGGTGGTCGACTTTACACCAAAGTTCTTCTGTAAAAATTTTGTCAGAAACGTCAATTCACTCATCTATGTTGATTCCTTTAGCTATTATGACTGCGGCATTTACACTATTCTCAATATTAATTTTTTTAATGAAATATAATACGGAACTGATAAAAATTAAAAATAAAGGATTAGATAGA
>CACJGR010000016.1 GCA_902592985.1 uncultured Pelagibacteraceae bacterium
ATTTATATCGCTGTTAACTTTATCAATATATTCATTTACACAATTTTTAATTGTTGTTGGCTGCTCTTCAATTTCTTTAGCCATGAAATGTTTATAATCACCTTTATCATAATTTTGATCATTTGAAGAAAGTTCTAAGATTTTTTTGTTAATTTTTTGTCCTTTGTCATCAAAAAACTCAACATCATCTTTTTTAAGGATACAAAATTCACCATCATTTAAATAAGAAATTTTGTTTGTCATGGATTTTAAAGCATATGAGTCAGATCCAAGATAATTTTCATTTGGACCATAACCAACAGCAAGGGGAGATCCTCTTCTTGCACCAACTATTAAATCTGGTTGATCTTTAAATATTATACCAAGTGCAAAACTTCCGTGAAGACTTTTTAAAATTTTTAAAATTGATTTTTTTAAATTATTTTTTTTTAAGTACTCAGTAATTAAATGAACAATAACTTCTGTATCAGTTTGTGATTTAAATTTATGTCCTTTTTTAATTAACAGTTTTTTTAATAAAGTAGAATTTTCTATTATACCATTATGTACCACTGATACACTTTCCGAAGAATGTGGGTGTGCATTTACTAAACTTGGTTTTCCGTGAGTGGCCCATCTAACATGGCCAATTCCAATTGTTCCTCTTAAATTAGTTTTAGATAAATTTTTTTCTAAAACTTCAACTCTTCCTTCACATTTAATTTCATTTATGTGGCCTTCATTTAAAGTGGCTATTCCAGCAGAATCATATCCACGATATTCTAATTTTCTTAAAGAATTTATAATTGATGTAGTAACTTGTTTATTACTTGTTATTCCAACTATTCCACACATTATTTTTTTCTTTTATAATTTTTAATCTCAATTTGAGAAGATCTTGTTAATGCTAATGAGTTTTTTTTAACACTTTTAGTAATCACAGAACCAGCACCAACAGTACTATTTTTGCTAATTGTTATTGGAGCTATTAAAGATGAATTAGATCCTATAAATACATTGTTTTTAATTTTTGTTTTATTTTTTTTAGCTCCATCATAATTACATGTGATTGTTCCAGCCCCTATGTTTACTAAATTTCCAAGTGAACTATCACCAATATAAGATAAATGATTTACTTTAGATCCTTTTCCAATTGTACTTTTTTTTACTTCTACAAAGTTTCCAACTCTCGAGCCTGATTTTAATATTGTTCCTGGTCGTAATCTTGCATAAGGACCTACATATACATTATTTTCAATCTTTACATTTTCTAAATGTGAAAAAGAAAAAATTTTAACATTGTTTTGAATTTTTACTTTTTCGCCAATAACAACGTACGGATCAATCGACACATTTTTTCCTATTTTTGTATCTTTGGAGAAAAAAACTGTCTCAGGAGCAACCATCTTTACTCCTAGTATTGCAAATTTTTTTCTTAATTTATTTTGTAAATTTATTTGTTTCATTTATTAAGATTTCTTATAGTAGACTAATAATGTTCTTTAATTCACAAATTGTTTCTTATTAATACTTTTAAAATGACTCAAAAACTAACGATAATATTTGATCTTGATGGAACTTTAGTGGATACGGCTCCAGATCTTTTAATTGCACATAATCATGTGATGAAAAAATTTGGATTTAATTCAAGAAATCTTGAGGAAATAAAAAATCTTGCTGGAAAAGGTGCTGCGGTAATGATTGGAAGATCAATTTGGGAATCTGCAAAAAAAGAATTATCATCTATTAATAATGAAAAAACTAAAGATGAAATGGTAAAAGAATTTATTAATTTTTATGGGAAAAACATTGTTGTAAAAAGTAGACTTATAAATGGAGTATATGAGTTTTTAAAATGGGCAAAATCAAAAAATATATCGATGGGAGTGTGCACAAATAAGCAAGAACATTTAGCCGTAAATTTATTAAGAAAAATAAAAATTTATGATTTTTTTGAATATGTTGCTGGCAGAAATACTTTTGAATACTGTAAGCCAGACCCAAGACATATTACAAACATGATAGAAATAATGGGCGGAAACATTAAAAAAAGTTTAATGATTGGTGATAGTGAAAACGATGCTGATGCCGCAAAGTCAGCAAATATTCCAATGATACTTTTAGAAGATGGATATACAGATAAAAAAATAGATCAAATTTATCATAACCATTTAATAAAAGATTTTAATGGTATTGAAAAAATAATATCTTCATATTTAAATGATTGATATAAATCTATTCATTGCATTAACTAGTTTTTATTTTGTTATGTATGTAACTCCAGGACCAAACAATGCTATGGTTCTTACGTCAGGAATAAAGTTTGGTTTTTCAAAAACTATTCCTCATATGTCAGGAATAACAATTGGTCACGTTTTACAAGTAGTACTTGTATGTCTTGGATTAGGTAAACTATTTCAATTGTTTCCAGAAATTCAAAATGTGCTAAAAATAGTTTGTGCAATATACCTTTTATATCTTGGATATAAAATTATTGGATCATTTAGCAATATTAAAAAAGATAGTTCAAGGCCCTTGAGTTTTTATGAAGCAGCATTGTTTCAAATAGTAAATCCCAAAGCCTGGACTATTTCTACTATGGTTGCATCTGGTTTTTTGCCTAAAGATGAAAAACTAATTATTGCGATTTTATTTATTTCAATTACTGCTTTAATTATTTGTCCTATATCCATATCTGTATGGGCTGCTTTTGGTTCAGGAATTAGAAATTTAGTAAAGAATTATAAAAAAAAAGCAATTGTGGAGTATTTTTTGGCACTATTGCTTTTAATAACTGCTGCTTTGATTGTATTAGAAAAATAATTTATTATTACTATTAACAAAAAATTAAGGAGAGATTTTGATTTTACATAAAGTTAAAGTTTGCCCATCAAATATAAAATTACCTAAACAAAAACAACTAGCTTGGAAGATTGCTGAAATAGCCAGTGATAGTGCAAAATTAAATAATAAATCAATAGAAATGGCAATTAATAGAATTATAGATAACTCCTCAGTTGCTATTGCTTCATTAAACAGAAAATCTGTTCTTTCTTCAAGAGAAATGGCTTTAGCTCACCCAAAAAAAAATGGAGCTACTTTATTTGGTGTTAGTTCAAAATTAAAATTCGATTGTGAATGGGCAGCATGGTCAAATAACACAGCAGTAAGAGATTTAGATTTTCATGACACTTTTTTAGCAGCTGATTATAGTCATCCCGGTGATAACATTCCGCCACTTTTAGCTGTTGCTCAACAAAAAAATAGAAGTGGATTAGATTTGTTAAGAGGAATAATTACAGCCTACGAAGTTCAAGTAAGCCTAGTTAAAGGAATTTGTTTACACAAACATAAAGTAGATCATATTGCTCATCTTGGCCCTAGTGTTGTCGCTGGAGTTGGATCAATGTTAAAGTTAAATACTGAAACGATTTACCAAGCAATTCAACAAGCTTTACACACAACAATTTCTACAAGACAGTCAAGAAAAGGTGAAATTTCAAGTTGGAAAGCATATGCTCCGGCACATGCTGGCAAATTAGCTATTGAAGCAGTTGATAGAGTTATGAGAGGTGAAGGAGCTCCAAGCCCTATATATGAAGGCGAAGATAGTGTAATTGCAAGAATACTTGATGGTAAAAAAGCATTATATAAAATTCCATTACCAAAAAAAAATGAAGAAAAAAAAGCAATACTAGAAACTTATACAAAAGAATATTCTGCAGAATATCAAGCTCAAGCTTTAATAGACATTGCAAAAAAAATAAAAAAAAAAATTAATAATTTAAATCAAATCAAAAAAATAGATATTTATACAAGTCATCATACACATAATGTGATTGGTACTGGAGCAAATGACCCTCAAAAAATGGATCCGAATTCAAGCAGAGAAACATTAGACCATTCAATAATGTATATATTTGCCGTAGCTCTTGAAGATGGAAAATGGCATCATGTAAAATCTTATACTAAATCAAGAGCGAAAAGAAAAAGTACTATTAAGATTTGGCGTTCAATCAAAACACATGAAGATAAAAAGTGGACAAAAAAATATCATGATCCAAATCCAAAAAAAAAATCCTTTGGTGCAAAAACAATAGTTACATTAAAAAATGGGAAAAAGATTATTGAAAGTTTAAATAAAGCAGATGCCCATCCTTATGGTGCAAGACCTTTTAAAAGAAATAATTACATAAATAAGTTTTTAATTCTAACAAAAAATATAATTTCAAGAAAAGAAAGTGACAAGTTTTTAAATAATGTCCAAAAAATAAAAAAACTTAAATCGGGCCAATTATTTAAATTAAATATAGAAGTTAGAAAATCATATTTAAAAAGAAACAAAAAAAAAGGAATTTTTTAATGCATTTTGTTAAAAAAGATACAAAGGAAAAAAGATTAGATTTTGTAAAAAAATTAAAAAAAAACAAAATTTTGAGAGTTCCAGGAGCTTACAACCCTCTAACAGCTAAGTTAATCGAAGAAATTGGTTATGATGCAGTTTATGTATCTGGCGGCGTTATGTCTAATGACTTAGGTTATCCCGATATTGGTTTAACCTCACTACAAGATGTTAGCAACAGGTCAAAACAAATTGCAAGAGTTACAAGTCTTCCTACAATCGTTGATATTGATACAGGTTTTAAATCTTGTAAAAAAACAATAAATGTTTTTGAAAAAGTTGGAGTTGCTGCGGTTCACATAGAAGATCAAATAAGTCAAAAAAGATGTGGTCATTTAGATAATAAAGAGTTAATCACTGCTAAAAAAATGGTTAACAAAATTAAAGAATGTGTCAAAGCTAAAAAAGACAAAAATTTTAAAATCATTGCTAGATCAGATGCAAGAAACGTTGAAGGTATAAACAAAATGATAGATAGATGTAAATCTTATATTGATGCAGGTGCAGAAATCATTTTTCCAGAAGCTCTAAAAAATGAAAAAGAATTTGAATTAGTTAGAAAAAAACTCAATTGTTATTTGCTAGCCAACATGACTGAATTTGGAAAATCAAAACTTTTAAATTATAAAAAACTAGAAAATCTTGGATATAATATTGTTATTTATCCAGTTTCTTCTCAAAGATTAGCAATGAAAAATGTAGAATATGGATTACGCGCTATTTTTAAAGATGGACATCAAAATAACATTATTGATAAAATGCAAACTAGGAAAAGGCTGTATGATTTAGTTGAGTATGAAAAATACAATGCTTTAAATGAAAAAATATATAATTTTAGCTCCGATGGTCATGAATAATGAGTGATGAAGTAAAAAAAGGATTACTAGGAATTATTGTTGATGAAACGACAATATCTCAAGTAATGCCTGAAATAAATTCTCTGACTTATAGAGGATATACAGTACAGGAACTTTGCGACAAATGTAGTTTTGAAGAAGTAGCATATTTAGTTTTGAATGGAGATCTTCCAAATAAAAAACAATTAAAAAAATTTATTAAAGAAGAAAGATCAGATAGAAAACTTTCCAAACAAATATTAAAAGACATTCAAAAAATGCCTAAAAAAGCACATCCAATGGATGTTGTAAGAACAGCAGTCAGTTTGATGGCTCTAGAAGATAAAGAAACTAAAGACAACTCTCCTAAAGCTAACATGAAAAAAACAATAAGAATATTTGCGAAAACACCTACTGCTGTAGCTGCTTTTTTTAGAGTGAGAAAAGGTAAAAAGATAATACCCCCTAAAAAAAATTTGTCTTTTTCAGAAAATTTTTTTTCTATGTGTTTTGGAAAAATTCCAAGTAAAGAAATAGTTAAAGCTTTTGATGTATCTTTAATTCTTTATGCCGAACATAGCTTTAATGTTTCAACATTTACTGCAAGAACTATAACAAGTAGTTTATCAGATATTCATGGTGCAATTACAGGAGCTATAGCAAGTTTAAAAGGTCCCTTACATGGAGGAGCGAATGAAGAAGTAATGCATATGATGAATAAAGTTAGAAAACCTGAAAATGCTTTAAAATGGATCAATAAAGCTCTTGATAAAAAAGAAGTGGTGATGGGCTTTGGTCATAGAGTTTATAAAAAAGGTGATTCAAGAGTTCCAACAATGAGAAAATATTTTAAAAAAGTCTCTAGCATTAAAGGTGATAAAAAATTTAACAAAATTTACGATATAATAGAAAAAGTAATGATAGAAAGAAAAAATATTCATCCTAATGTTGATTATCCAACGGGTCCAACTTATCATTTAATGGGTTTTGATACTGATTTTTTTACACCAATTTTTGTTATGTCTAGAATTACTGGTTGGTCAGCCCATATTATGGAACAACATGCTGCTAATAAATTAATCAGACCTCTTTCTAAATACAGTGGAGAAAAACACCGAAAAGTTATTCTCTTAAACCAAAGATAATTTATATTTTTAAATTTTTAACCAAAAGCTTCAGCCCAAGTACCTTGTGTTGATGCTTTAGAATACTCTGTCGCTCTTCCCTCAAAAAAATTCATATGTTCTACTGCATTCAACATTGTATCAAGCCAAGTTAAAGGATTTTTTTCAACTTTATAAATTGGTTCTAAACCTAATTGAATTAATCTTCTATTTCCAATCCATCTAATGTAAGTTTTTATTTCTTTTGCAGTTAAGCCCTCTATTGGTCCCATGCTAAATGCTAAATCTATAAAAGCATCTTCATGGTTAATAATAGTTCTGCAAGATTCATAAATTTCTTTTTTTAGTTGAGGCGTCCATATTTCAGGTTGCTCTTTGATAAAACTGTTAAAAAGTTTAATCATTGAATTACAATGTAATGTTTCATCTCTAACAGACCATGTTACTATTTGGCCCATACCTTTCATTTTATTTTGTCTTGGGAAATTTAATAAAATTGCAAAACTTGCAAATAACTGAAGGCCTTCAGTAAATGCACTAAAAACAGCTATGGTTTTTGCAATATCATGGTGAGATTTTACATCAAAGCCTTGCATGTAATCATACTTGTCTTTCATTTCTTTATATTTTAAGAAAGCGGAGTATTCTGTCTCTGGCATACCAATTGTATCTAATAAGTGTGAGTAAGCTGCTATATGAACTGTTTCCATTGAAGCAAAGGCTGACATCATCATTAATACTTCGGTTGGTTTAAAAACATTCATATAGTGTCTAATATAGCAATTACTTACTTCGACGTCAGCTTGTGTAAAAAATCTAAAAATTTGTGTTAATAAGTTTTTTTCTTCTGGTTTAAGATTTTTTTGCCAATCTCTTACATCATCTCCTAAAGGAACTTCTTCTGGCAACCAATGAATTCTTTGTTGTGTTAACCATGCATCATAGCACCATGGATATCTAAAAGGCTTATAAACAGGATTTTCAATTAATAAACCCATCTCTTTAGGTTTATTATTAAATATCTCAACTTTTTTTAAGTTTTTTACTGACATGATAAACACTCTTCGTATTCTTCTTCTTTTTGATTTTTTTTGTTTTTATAGACATTTATTTCTACATCTGTAATTAAGCCATTATTTACATTTTCTGCTCTTTGAATTGATTTAGATCTACAATAATAAAGGCTTTTCAAACCTTTTTTCCATGCTTGAAAGTGAATTTTATGAAGTTCTTTTTTATGGACATCAGCTGGTAAAAATAGATTTATAGATTGAGCTTGAGATATATGGGGTGTTCTATCGGCACCAAGCTCAACAATCCATTTTTGATCAAGTTCAAAAGCAGTTTTGAATATATCTTTTTCTTCTTTAGATAAGAAATCCAAATGCATTACTGAACCTTGATTTGTTGTAATGCTTGACCAAATTTCATTATTATTTTTACCATATTTTTCTAGAATTTTTTCTAAATATTTATTTTTAACATTAAACGATCCAGATAGAGTTTTGTGGGTATAGCTATTAGCTGCAACAGGTTCAACACCTGGAGATGTTCCTCCACATATAATTGAAATAGAGGCTGTTGGTGCTATAGCTGTCTTATTAGAAAATCTTTCACTGATACCATACTCTTCTGCATCTGGACAAGCCCCTCTTTCTTCGGCAAGCTCTTTGGATGATTCATCAACTTTCTTTTGGATATGTTCAAATATTTTTTTATTCCAAACTTTACCCATGACAGATTCTAAAGGAATATTTTTTTGTTGAAAAAAAGAATGCAAACCCATAACTCCTAAACCGACACTTCTTTCTTTCATAGCTGAATAAGTTGCATCACTAAATTGCTCTGGAGCATTTTCTATAAAATCAGTTAAAACATTATCTAAAAATCTCATTACATCACCAATGAAATCCTTATCATCTTTCCACTCGTCGTATTTTTCAATATTTAAAGAGGACAGACAACACACTGCTGTACGATCTTTTCCGTTCCTATCAACTCCAGTTGGAAGTGTAATTTCGCTACATAGATTTGAAGTTTTAACATTTAATCCTGCTAATTTATGATGTTGGGGTATTAATCTATTAACTGTATCAATAAAAATTATGTAAGGCTCTCCAGTTTCTATTCTTGCTGTTAAAAGTCTAATCCATAAATTTCTTGCGGATACTGTTGATTGAATTGCATCATCTCTTGGACTCTTTAGAGCCCATTGTTCGTCCATTTCAACAGCTCTCATAAATGCGTCTGATACCAAAACACCATGATGCAAGTTTAAAGCTTTTCTATTTGGATCACCACCAGTTGGCCTTCGCATTTCTATAAATTCTTCAATTTCAGGGTGATCAATTGGTAGATAGCAAGCTGCAGATCCTCTTCTTAATGAACCTTGGCTTATTGCCATAGTTAAAGAATCCATAACTTTAATAAAAGGAATTATTCCAGAAGTTTTTCCCACTCTTCCAATTTTTTCTCCAATAGATCTAAGATTTCCCCAATAACTTCCTATTCCACCACCTCTTGCAGCAAGCCAAACATTTTCACTCCACAAATCCAAAATACCATCTAAACTGTCACCTGCTTCATTTAAAAAACACGAAATAGGCAAACCTCTTTTCGTTCCACCATTTGACAATACTGGTGTTGCTGGCATAAACCATAGATTACTTATATAATTATAAATTCTTTGAGCGTGTAAGTTGTTATCAGCATAATAGCTAGCTACTCTTGCGAATAAGTCTTGATAAGACTCATTTGCTCCCAAATATCTATCGCTCAAGGTTGCCTTGCCAAATTCTGTAAGATTAGAATCTCTTGCTCTATCAATTTTGATTGTAATTCCTTTTTCATTTTGAAAGAGTTCAGTTTCGTTAGTTAATGAAAATAGGTCCAATCTTTTTTCTTTATTAACCTCAATTTTGTTAGGGCTATATTCAGAGACAGCTTTCTTGATTGCCTGTGATAGAACTTTATTCATATTTTATTATTGTAACTGTCTTTTTAACAAAACAACTATATGTTGTATGCAATTTATGTTGATATACTATATAAAATATAAATCAACAGAACATTTATAGAACATTGGGAAAAAATATCAACTAAAAAAATAAAAAAAATGTAAGAAACAAAGGGCATGTCTAAAGAAATAAAAATAGATCCATTCGGCTTCAGAGAATACGATGCAAGGTGGATATATGAAAAAGACATAAATAACCTAGGAATAGAAAGTTTAGGAAAAGGATTAGGAACACAAATAATAAAACACACAAAAAAAACAAATCCAAGAGTTATTGTTGGTCATGATTATAGGTCTTATAGCGAAGAAATAAAAAATTTTTTAAAAAAAGGATTAATTTCTACCGGATGCAATATTGAAGATATTGGTTTGTCATTATCTCCTACTGTTTATTTTGCTCAATTCAATTTAAATGCTGACGCAGTTGCTATGGTAACAGCAAGCCATAACGAAAATGGATGGACTGGTGTTAAAATGGGAATTCAAAAAGGACTAACTCACACACCAGAAGAAATGAAGGAATTAAAAGACATCACTTTAAATAATAAGTTTATTGAAGGGAATGGATATGAAAAAAAAATAGAAAATTTTAGAAATATATATGTACAAGATTTGGTACAAAAAAATAAAATAAACAAAAAAATTAAAGCTGTTGTTGCTTGTGGAAACGGTACAGCAGGAATATTTGCTCCAGAAATTCTAAGAGGCATAGGTTGTGAAGTAGTGGAATTAGATTGTAATTTAGATTTTACTTTTCCAAAATATAATCCAAACCCTGAAGATATTAAAATGCTTCATGCAATTAGTAAAGTGGTAAAAGAAAACAATGCAGATATAGGTTTTGGTTTTGATGGTGATGGAGACCGTGTAGGAATTATTGATAATAAAGGTAACGAAATTTTTTCAGATAAAATAGGGTTATTAATTGCAAGAAATCTTTCGACACAACATAAAAGATCCAAATTTGTTGTTGATGTCAAATCAACAGGATTATATGCAAAGGATGAAATTCTTTTAAAAAATAATTGCGAAACAATTTATTGGAAAACTGGACACTCACATATCAAAAGAAAAGTTAATACTGAAAAAGCATTAGCTGGTTTCGAAAAAAGTGGTCATTTCTTTTTTAACCAGCCAATAGGATATGGTTATGATGACGGAATAAATTCAGCAATTCAAATTTGTCATTTATTAAACAATAAAAATAAAAAAATGAATGAAATTTTCAATGAATTGCCAAATACTTATCAAACACCAACTATGGCGCCTTTTTGTAAAGATGATGAAAAATATCAGGTAGTTGAAAATTTATTAAAAAAAATTGAAAAAATTAAATCTGATAATATAAAAATAGATAGTCAAATAATAACTGAAGTGCTTACTGTAAATGGTATCAGATTTTCTTTTAAAGATGGCTCTTGGGGATTAATTAGAGCTTCTTCTAACAAACCGTCATTAGTAATAGTGACTGAAAGCCCCACTTCAAACGAAAGAAAAAAAAAGATTTTTGATTTTATTGATGATCTGCTTCAGAAAACTGGTAAAATTGGAGAATACGATCAGAAAATTTAACCTCAATAGTCTTATTTACATTCAAGCTTTTAAATAATAATTTTCAAGATCGTTTGTCTTAATTAATGTGATTTTTCAGATTTTTTTTGATACTGCTAATGTTATAAGATCATGACTGGTTTCAAAATAATTAATAATATCAAATCCTACATATGAAAGAGTAATTTTTATTAATTCTTTATCAAAAACATGATGATGAAAACATCTATTTATAAAATTTTTACTGCCACGATATTTTAATTCATCTATATTTTTTAAGCCTGGATCTAAAGAAATGTCATGTAATCTAACTATTTCGTCATAATGAGTTAAATCATTTTCTAATATATTTTCATTATAATCTTTAAGCAGATGTTCAAATGAAGTAATTGTTCTTTTTCTATCAAAATTTCCATCTTTACGTGGTAAAACTAAAATCATTACGCCTTTTGAAACCAATATTCTAGACCATTCCATTAAAGCTTTTATGGGATTTGCTATATGTTCTAGACAGTGCGAAGATAAAAGGCATTCATAAGTTGAAGAATTTATATTTTTTAAATCGGTAGCTTCCGAAATAAATTGAAATCCTTTCTTATTTCCATAGTAATTATAATTTTTGCCAGTATTAATTTTTCCTTCCCAAGTAGTTTCGTCAGAAAAATTAACTCCATCTAAACTTTTTAATTTTGGATAAATAGGAATGTAAGTTTTAAAAATTAAACTAGGTCCACCTATTTCAATAGCTTTTTTTTTCTCAGTAGAAGAAATATATAACTTGTAATCATTAAACCTTCTAAAAAAAAATTTTTTTGAATCTAGAAAATCTTTTAATGATTTTGGCAATTTATTTTTAACCTTGCGACGTGCTTTTCTTAAAAAACTTATTTTTTTCATTAAAATTTATTAATTTTTCTTAATATATCCTGATAAAAATTTAAAAAGCAAAATATTCATAAAATAATCTACAAGCTACAATAAAGAGATAGATGCCAAACAATCTTCCAATTAATCTTTTATCAAATTTATGAACAGTTTCAGCACCAATCTTAGCCATAAATGTTGTAATTGGGACAAAAATTAAAAATGTTGGAATATTTACAAATCCTAAACTTAATGGAACATTAATATTCAGATAACTTCCCGAGATTGCAAAACCTATAGCTCCAATTAAAGCAATTAAGAATCCTATTGCGGCAGAACTACCAATGGCTATATTTATTGGGTGGCCAAACATTTTAAATATTGGAGTGTTAAATACACCTCCTCCAATCCCCATAGGAGCAGATAAAAAACCTGATAAAAAACCACAAATAATTCTGTAAATTAAATTTATTTTCTTTGGTGTAGAATTAATTTTTTCTTTTTCTATTAAAAAATAAATAGCAAAAACCATAGTCATAATTGAAAAAAATAAAACTAAACTAGAAGTTTTTAAACTAACTGCAAATATAGTTCCTGCCACAACCCCAAGCACAACAAAAACTCCAAAGGTTTTAACAATATTAAAATCAACAGCCTTAAATCTCATATGTGTTATTGTTGATATAATTGAATTCGGAATTATAATTGAAAAAGATGTGCCTATAGCTATATGCATAACAAACGCATGATCTACGCCTGCAAAACTAAATAAATAATAAAGAATAGGAACCATTATTAAGCCACCTCCTATTCCAAAAAAGCCAGCCATAAAACCGACAACTACTGCAGATGCTGCCATTGCGGTTAAAATAAATATTATTTGATTTTGATCTAGATTTTCTAACAAATTATCTGCCTAAAGAAACAGTATTACTATTATTTTTAATATGATCCATAATATGATTAACTTTTTGTAAATCAGCTTCTCTTATACACATATTTTCGCTTAAATATCTTTTCCAATATGATGAGCCTCTTTGACCGTGGAATAGACCAAGTGTATGCCTCATAATTTGATTTAATCTTGTTCCTTTTTTTGCTTCATCTTTTATGTAAGGAACTAATTGCTCAATAACATTTTGGCGACTAGGTATATCATAGTTACCAAAAATTTCTTTTTCAATATCAGAAAGCAAGTAAGGTGAGTGATAAACAGATCTTCCTAACATAACACCATCAACTTTTTTTAAATGATCTTTAATTTGGTTTGTAGAAGTTATTCCTCCGTTAATAATAATTTCATCATTAGGAAAATTTTCTTTCAACTTAAAAACTATGCCATATTTTAATGGAGGAATATTTAAATTTTGTTTTGGCGTGAATTTACCTAAAATTGCTTTTCTTGCATGAATTATAAAAGTTTTAACTCCAGTTTTTTTTAATGTTTCTATAAATTTATGTAAATTTTCATAACTCTCAACATCGTCATAGCCAATTCTTGTTTTGATGGTAATAGGTAATTTACATGCAGATTGCATTTTGATTAAACAATCAGCAACTAAATTTGGCTCTTTCATAAGACAGGCGCCAAATTTATTTTTTTGAACTTTTTTACTTGGGCAACCTAAATTTAAATTAATTTCATCGTACCCAAAGTCTTCTCCAGCTTTAGCAGCTTCTGCTAAAAGTTTGGGAGAGGATCCACCTATTTGAAGTGCTAAAGGTTTTTCATTAATATTAAATGATAAAAGTTTTTTTTTGTCCCCTCTACTGATTGCTTCAGAAACTATCATTTCTGTATAAAAAAGAACATTTTTACTAATTAATCGTAAAAAAAATCTTTCATGACGGTCAGTACAATCCATCATAGGAGCAACTGAAACTTTCCTATTCATGACTATGTTTTATATTATTTTTTTAGGTATTTGAAGTTTCAGAATCTTCTTTATTTGCTTCATTTGATTTAGTTTCTGCGTCTGATAATTCATCTAATGAAACATCAGATTCTTCAGTTTCTTTAGATTCTTCTGTTTGATTATTTTCAGTTTTAACTGCTGGTTCACTTGATGTTTTTAGCTCATCGAGGTCTTCTTTTGAAACTTGTATTTTTTCTGGAATTTTTCTAGCCCTTTTTGAGGGTAATATAGGAGTTCCACTTTTAGAAATTTCACCCTTATATAAATTTTCGAAATCATCACCAATTACTTCGTCTTCCTCGGATCCATCATCAACTTGTTCGACATGTTTTCTTAATTTGTAAATGGCGCTATCGATTAAATCTGGAACTTTAATATTTTCTGATGCAATTTCTCTTAATGAGATAACTGTATTTTTATCATTATCTCTATCTAATGTTGGTTCAACTCCTGAATTTAATTGAGTTGCTCTTTCTTTTGCTACTAAAACTAATTCGTAAGGACTTTCTACTTTATCTACGCAATCTTCAACTGTAACTCTTGCCATGCGGGTTGTTTATATTGAGCCTTATTAAAAATCAAGTTTTATTTTGTAAAACAGGTTTGTAGTTTCTTTGAAAAATAAGAACAACGATTATTGATAATGCTATATAAATTGAACAAAAAATAGCAATATTTTCTATTGAATACCCTAAGTCAATTAATATTCCAAAAACTGCAGTTGCTAAGGCTGTAGAAAAAACCATAAATGAACCTGTTAAAGCTTTAATAGATCCCAAATAATTTACACCATAAATTTCAGCCCAGAATGAAATCATTAAAACATTTGTCAATCCGTTTGAAATACCCATAAGGCCCATAAAAACAAAAGCTGTATAAGGATGATCAAAAATTGCCAATACAATTAAACTAAATAACAAAGGAACATTTAGAAATGGAAAAACTTTTTTACTAGTAAATTTATCAACCAAAAGTCCTGAAAAAAATAAAGTTACTACAGTAAGTATTGAATAAACCATAAAAGACTGCGCCATAGAAAATTTTCCCCAATCTTTAGATTCAATAATGAATGTTTGATTAATAACTATACCAGTAATTATAAATGAAGATGCAAGCATAGCTGGTAAAATAGAATAAAACTTAAAATCTTTTAAAACTTCTCTTCTTGTCCAGCTTTTAATCGAGTCGATAACTTTGTTACCATTTTTTCCATTTTTGTTTTCCCTGGAGAATATGCTGATCTCTTTGACTGTAAGGTAAGTAAAAATTGGCAATAATAATATAATTAAAAGTGAAAATCCTTGCCATAAATCTCTCCAATATATAAATGTCAAAAGATAAACTATAATTATTGGTAATAAAAATTCTCCAAAAGACATCCCCACCCAAATAAAACTTAATGCTTTGCCTCTGCTTCGATTAAAAAATCTACTAGTCGCTACTGATGCAGTGTGTGCCATTAATCCTTGACCTGATAATCTTAGAAAAAATATGCCCATAGCCAATAAAATTATTCCATTAACAAATGAAAAAAAAAGTGACGCAAGGCTTAAAAAAATAATAACTAGTAAAGAATAATTAACTAACTTTAAATCATCAATTTTTTTTCCCGCCCATATTAACGCTAAACTGCTACATAAAGTAGCAATTCCATAAATAGATCCGAATTCTGCGTTAGTAATATTTAATTCTTGCCTAATATCAGAATTAAATAAACCTATAAAAAAGCTCTGTCCTATACTGGAAAAAAAAGTAAAAACAAAACCAAAAATTATTATTTTGAAATTAGATCTGACTATATCTATAATCATTTTATGAGTTGCAAAGTTGCTTTTATAGGTCTTGGTGTCATGGGGTATCCAATGGCTGGATATATATCAAAAGCTGGACACAATGTAACTGTATTTAATCGTACAACATCAAAAGCTGATAAATGGCTTAAAGAATACAAAGGGTCTAAAGAAGACACGCCAGCAAAAGCAGCTGAGGGAGCTGATTTTGTTTTTACATGTGTTGGAAATGATAACGATTTAAGAGAAGTTACTTTTGGAGATAAAGGAATTTTCAAAACAATAAAAAAAGGTGCTATCTATGTTGATAACACAACTGCATCAGCGACAATCGCAAGAGAAATTTACGATTGTTCAAAAAAAAACGGATTTGGTTTTCTAGATGCTCCTGTTTCAGGCGGGCAAGCTGGAGCAGAAAATGGTGCGCTAACTGTAATGATTGGTGGTGATCAAGATAGTTTTGATAAAGCTAAACATATTATCGATTGTTATAGTAAAAAAATGAAATTACTTGGTAAAGCTGGAAATGGCCAATTAGCTAAAATGGTAAATCAAATATGTATAGCAGGTCTTGTTCAAGGATTATCTGAAGGAATTAATTTTGGAATAAAAGCTGGGTTAAATATGGAAGATGTTATTGAAGTAATTTCTAAAGGGGCAGCTCAATCTTGGCAAATGGATAATAGATATAAGACAATGATAGATGACAAATTTGAATTTGGTTTTGCAGTGGATTGGATGAGAAAAGACTTAAAAATTGCATTAGAAGAAGCTAAAAAAAATAATTCATTGCTACCTATAACGGAAATTGTTGACCAATATTATGGTGAGATTCAAAAGTTAGGTGGTAAGAGGTGGGATACTTCAAGTCTTATCAAAAGACTTAGAAAGTAATTAGGTATGCAACCAGCATACTACGAAGACTTTAAAGAAATCAAAAAAAAAATCTGGTTTATGCTAAGTGATGCCGTGACTAACAGAAGTTCACGATTTAGACTTCCTGTTTTTGTTTGTGGAGACCAAAATGATTTTGATGGTAGAATTGTAGTCCTTAGAAAATCTGATCAAGTAAATAATCTACTTCAATTTCATAGCGATATTAGATCTGATAAAATCCCTAAATTAAAAAATAATAAAATTGCTTCTATGCTTTTTTATGACAAGGAAGAAAAAATTCAGGTAAGAATTAAAGTCGAATGTTCAATCAATCATAACAACGAAGTTACAAAAGAGTCTTGGTCTAAAACAGGCCATATTAGTAGAAAATGTTATTTGGTTGATAATGGACCAGGAACTGAGTCAACTAATCCAACATCTGGTTTAAAACCTGAATTGGATAATTTTGATTTTACAATGGAGCAAAGTGAAGAAGGATATAAAAATTTTTCAGTAATTCAGTGTAAAATTAAAAGTATTGAGTGGCTTTATTTGGCATCCAAGGGACATCGAAGAGCTAGATTTGAATTAGATAATAACAAAGAATGTTGGTTAGTTCCTTAATTAAGTAAAGTTTTTTCATTATATTTTTATTTTAAAAACTTAGAATATTTTTTCCAGTTTTCTTGATATCTTATTGCGTTTTCTTTGATGGCTTTAACTTCTTCATCTGTAACCTTTCTAATAACTCTTCCGGGTGAACCAACTACAAGAGAATTGTCAGGAATTTCTTTATTTTCAGTTATTAGTGATTTTGCGCCTACGATGCAATTGTTTCCAATTTTAGCATTGTTTAAGATTACAGCTCCTATTCCAATTAAACTATTGTCTCGAATTGTGCAGCCATGAAGCATAACCAAATGACCGACTGTTACATTTTTTCCAACTTTTAGAGGATATCCAGGATCAGTATGAAGTACACTTCCATCCTGAACATTAGAGCCTTCGCTTATATGAATATTTTCAATATCTCCTCTTAAAGTTGCATTAAACCAAATGCTTGTATTTTTTTCTAAAGTAACATCTCCTATTATTGTTGCATTGGGTGCAACCCAATTTTCGCCTAAATTTTTTGTTTTTTTATCTTTTAAATCGTAAAACATAATTTATATAATATTTTATCATGTCGCTTACAAAAACACCAATTTGTGATTTTGGTAAGAAAGCAGAAAACTTTCAACTAAAATCAACTGAAAATAAAATAGTTTCTTTAAATGATGTTAAAGGTAAAAACGGAACATTGATAATGTTTATTTGTAATCATTGTCCTTATGTCAAAGCAGTTATCGAAGATATTGTTAATGACTGTAAAATTTTAGAAAAAGAAGGAATAAAGTCCGTAGCTATAATGTCAAATGACACAAAAAATTATCCTGAGGATTCTTATATTAATATGATTGAATTTCATAAAAATAATCAATTTAATTTTCCATATCTAATTGATGAAACACAAGAAATAGCTAAAAAGTATGACGCTGTATGTACACCTGATTTTTTTGGTTACAATAGTAACTTATGGTTACAGTACAGAGGAAGAATAAGAGAGCTTAAAGATTTAAAACCAATTAGAAGTGGTGAAAGTGATTTATTAAAAGCAATGAAACTTATTGCTCAAACTGGAAAAGGTCCAGAAAATCAGATTCCAAGTATGGGATGCAGTATTAAGTGGTTTAAATAAATAATGTATTTAATTGTTACAAGATCTTTCCCTCCTGAAGTAGGAGGTATGCAAAATTTAATGTGGGGTTTAACTAATTCTTTATCTAAATATTTCATGATTAAAGTATTTGCAGATTATCACCAGCAATATGAGGTCTATGATAAAGAAGTATCATTTAGTATTGAAAGAGTTGGTGGTATAAAATTGTTAAGAAAATATAGAAAAGCTCATTTAGTAAATGAATTTATAAAAAACAACAAAAATATTGAAGGAATTATTGCAGATCATTGGAAAAGCTTAGAATTAATAAATACAGATAAAAAAAAAATATGTCTAATTCATTCTAAAGAAATCAATCATGCTAAAGGAACAAATCTTAATAAAAGAGTATTAAACGTATTAAATAATGTTAATCACGTTATTTCAAATTCAGAATATACAAAAAATTTAGCTATTAATTGTGGTGTTAATCCAGAACAAATTACTGTGATTAACCCAGGTGTTGATAAAGCAAAAGAGCTAAACGAAAAAACAATAAAAGAAGCTGAAAAATTATTTAAAAATAAAAATCCAAGATTAATTACTGTTTCACGGCTAGATAAAAGAAAAAATCATGAGAAAATAATTATGGCATTAAGAAATCTTAAACAAATTTATCCTAATATTATATATACATGTGTTGGTGATGGCGATGAAGAAGAAAACCTTAAACAGTTGGTTAAAGAGCTTGGTTTAGATGACCAAATTTTATTTTTAAGAAAAATTTCTCAAGATTTAAAAAACTCCTTAATTGCAAAATCAAATATTTTTATAATGCCCTCCATCATCTATAAAAAATCTGTAGAAGGGTTTGGTATAGCATTCGTAGAAGCTGCTCAATATGGAATTCCTTCAATTGGTGGTAAAGATGGAGGAGCTTCAGATGCAATTGAACATCAAAAAAATGGTCTTATTTGCGATGGAAATAATTTAGATGAAGTTTATTCTTCTGTTAACGACCTATTAAATAATAAAAAATATTTAGAGTATGGTAAAATTGCAAAAGAAAGTTCTGCTAAATTTCATTGGGATAAAATAATTGAAAAGTATAAAAAAATTTTAAATTAAAATTTTTTCCATAACTTTGCCTGCGCTCAACTTTGATAAATCAGATACTTGTATTGCTTTAAAATTAACTGTTTCAATACTAACTTTAGTTGCTGTTGTGTGTTGACCAAATAAAGTTACCCCTTTAGCATTCAAATGTGCAGCCATATGAGCCGGGCCTGTATCGTTAGCTATAACAAAAGAACTATCGCTAATTAGTGACGACAATTGTGAAATATTAAGCGATGCACCATTATCTAAAACACAAATAGCATTAATTTGTTTAGCTTCATTAATTTCAGAAGGTCCAGGTGCTATTACAATTTTAAACTGGTTTTGAAATTTATTTTTTATCAAATCAATTAGTTCATTATAATGAGGCCATTTTTTTTGTACTAAGTGGGTTGAACAAAAAGGAAATAAAATAATATAATTTTTTAAATCATATGCGCTTTTAATTTCATCAATATTTGAACGTGCCCAACTAAAATTTGGTTTCATAGTATGGTTAGTTAAAACTCCTGAAAATTTTAGTTGATGTTCAAAACGATCTAAAACCGGAATTTTATCAAACTCTTCTTTACTTTTCCCGCTTGGCAAAGTTGTTTCTGAACTTGACCACCTATTCACATTTATATTGGGGAAAAGAATATTTTTGTAAAATTTGGTTCTCGTAGAGTTTTGAAGATCGTAAACTTTTTGAAAATTTAGTTTTTTCAACTTTCTCATTAGAGAATAAAGATAAATTAAGTTAAATTTTGATAGTCGTTTATCTAAAATAACATCATGAATAAAAGGATTTTTTTTAAATAAATCAAAATAAGATTTAGTGGTTAATAAATAAATTTGATTATTTTTATGATTTTCAGATATATCTTGAATTGCACCACTAGCTTGAGCTATATCTCCTAATGAACCATGTTTAATAATTAAAATATTGGACATATTTTTAACAACTTAACATACTATTAAATTTTATGAATAAAATTCTAGTCGAGGTGTCAGTTGGAGAACTTTTAGATAAAATTTCTATTTTAGAAATTAAAAAAAAAAAGATCAAAGACATAGAAAAGCTTAATTTTGTTAACGATGAGTATAACGTTTTAAAAGATCAATTAGATAAAAATGTTAAATCCAATGAAAAACTGGATAAACTATTCCTATCTTTAAAAGAAATTAATACTAAACTTTGGCTTATTGAAGATGATAAACGTATGTGTGAAAAAAATTCAGACTTTGGTGATAAATTTATTAAGCTTTCAAGAGATGTTCATATTTTAAATGACGACAGAGCAAAAATTAAATTGGAAATTAACAATCTTACTGGCTCTAAAATTAAAGAAATTAAAGAATATACTAGTTATTAGATTAAACTTGGAATAATTTTTCTAAGTTTCATTGATATATCAGGATTAATATTTGCATATATAATTCCAGTACCTGATTTTTTAAGTTTTATAATTTTTCCATCTGGAGAAATTATTGTTGAATGACCAAAAGTTTCTCTTTTTTTTGTATTTTTTCCAGTTTGGTTAGGTGCAAATATATAACAAAAATTTTCAATTGCTCTAGCTTTTAATAAATCTAACCAATGTTTTTTTCCTGTAACTTTTGTAAATGCCGATGGAACGCTTATAAAGTGTAAATTTTTTTTAGATAAATTTCTATATATTTCAGGAAATCTTAAATCAAAACAAATTGTTAAACCAAGTTTTCCCCAGGGAAGATTCACTGTAACAAGTCTTTTTCCAGGTTTGTATGTTTTGCTTTCTTGATGCTTTTCTTTATTTGGTAATTTTACATCAAACATTTTTATTTTGTCATAATAAGCTACTAAATTTCCTCTTGGTCCTATCATTATTGATCGGTTTCTGTATTTATTTTTATCTTTGATGGGTATAGATCCTATTAATATCCATTTTTTATTTTTTTTTGAAATTTTCTTAATTTCTTTAACCAATGGGTCTTTATTCATAGAATAAGTGTTGTTAAACAATATTTTTTTATTGCTAGTAATTATTGAAGAAGTTTCAGGAGTTATTATCAAGTCAGATTGATTCTTAATTGCTTGATTTATATATAAAATAATCTGTTTAAAGTTCTTATTATAATTTTCTCCACTCGATAACTGAATACAAGCTACTTTCATTACTGATAACCAAATTTTTTCTCTAGAAATTTAATTAAATTGTGAATTATAAAAGTCATTATTAAATATATACTACCCGCAACAATAAAAACTTCTACTGGTCTAAAAGTAGTTGATATAATATGTTTTGCTACACCCGTAAGGTCAAGCAAAGTAACAGTGCTAGCTAAAGACGTTCCCTTTAACATTAATATCATTTCATTACCATAGGCAGGTAATGATTGTCTTATGGCTATGGGTAACTTGATTTTAAAAAAGGTGTGAATTTTATTTAAACCTAAGCCTTCTGCTGCCTCTAAAATTCCTTTATTAATTGTTTCAAATGCAGATCTAAAAATTTCTGAAGAATAAGCTCCGGTATTTAAAGTAAATGCAAGGATCGCACATGAATATGGTTCTTTTAAAAAAATCCAAAGAAAAGATTCTCTTATCCACTCAACCTGACCAAGACCAAAATATATTATAAAAATTTGAACTAATAATGGAGTTCCTCTAAAAATATAAGAATAATAATATGATATAAAAAAAAGTATTTTATTTTCACTGACTCTTAAAATAGCAAAAAAAACACCAACAAATATACCAAATAATAGAGATAAAGAAGTTAACTCAATAGTTAGTTTTGTTGCTTTCAACAACCTTGGAAAATGTTCTGAGATAAAATCCAAATCCATTTAATATCCCTTGCTATAATGTTGTTCTAATTTGTTAAATAACTTCATGCTTAAAAAAGTCAAAAATAAATACAAGACAGCTGCAAAAGAATAAAAAAATAGAGGGTCTCTTGTTGATCCGGCTGCAATATATGACATTCTCATAATTTCCACTAATCCAGTAACTGATATTAAAGATGTATCTTTTAGAGTTATCTGCCAAACATTGCTTATATTAGGTAATGCTAATCTTAACATTTGTGGAATAATTACTTTGTAATAATAAATTTTTTTTTTAAAACCCAAAACTTCAGAAGCTTCAAATTGACCTTTGTTAATAGATTGAACCGCTCCTCTAAATACTTCTGTTGAATATGCTCCAGATATAATACCTATTGAGAATGCACCAGTTATAAATGCATTAACCTCTATATATCCATCATATCCAAAAATCTTTGCCACATACATTACTGCGCCACTACCACCAAAAAAAAATAAGTATATAACTAAAAGTTCAGGAACACCTCTAAATACTGTAGTGTAAAAACTTCCAATCCAATTTAATATTTTAATTTTTGATAATTTAAATGATGCAAAAATTGCGGCTAAAAAAAAACCAATAAATATTGCTGCTCCGGCAACTGCTATGGTCATGAGAGTTGCAAAAAAAAGTTCGTCTCCCCAACCTGTATCACCAAAAGCTAAAAGTCCCATATATTTTAAGGCGATAGAATTAAATTATCGCCTTAAAAATTAAATTATTACATAGAAGCATCAAAGCCAAACCATTTAATAGCTAGTTCGCTTATCTTGCCACTTTTTCTTGCTTGATCAATAGCTTTATTAAAAGCTTTAAGAAGTTCAGTATCATCTTTTCTGATACCAACACCTACTCCATTACCAAATGCACCACCTGATAAAGTAGGACCAACTAATACAACTGGTTTACCAGATTTTTCTGCATAGTCAGTAAAAGCAACTGCTGCTGCTAGAGCCGCATCACATCTGCCTGCTGCCAAATCTAGATTAACTTCATCTTGAGTTTTGTACGTTCTAACAGTTACACTTCCAACATCACCTGACTCTAAAAAGTTTTGGTGAATTGTTGCTGTTTGTACACAAACAGTTTTACCAGCTAAAGCACCTGTTAAAGTTTTAAGTGCACTCTTAACATTAGATCCACCTAATGATAAATTTATACCTGACGGAGTATCCATACCTTCAAGATCTGATCCACTCATTACAGCTAATTGTGCAACTTCATCTGCATAACCTTGTGAGAAATTTATAACTTTCATTCTTTCATCGGTGATAGACATTCCAGCCATAATCGCGTCAAACTTTCTCATGATTAATGCAGGTATCATACCATCCCAATCTTGTTCAACAATTGTGCAATCAGCTTTCATATAAATGCATAACCAATTTGCAAGCTCAACTTCAAAACCAATTAATTGACCAGCTTCATTTTTTGAATTCCAAGGGGGATAAGCGCCTTCAGTTCCAATCTTTATTGAACCAGCATTAGAATTGCTAATTAAAAATAAAGAAGTAAGAACTGTCAGAATTATTTTTCTAAATATATTCATTGTTACCTCCATAAATTACAGATAATTAATCACAATTTTATTAATATAAAAAGAAGTTTTTAGTATTAATGATTTATTGATGAAGCAAAATTCCAAGAACAATCAAAACTTGGCACATAAACCCTATCTAAAGTTGTATTTCCAAAGTTTTTATTAAACACATTTTGCCAATTTTCTACCTGTTTTGGTTTTTGATCTTGACTGCCTACTTGGGCAGTAATAACACCTTTGGGCTTCAATATCCTAGTCAATGAATGCATATTTTTAGATGCAAGATCAATACAATATTGATCATCATTCAAATCTACAAAAATTTGATCATAACGGTCATCTTCAACTTTTTTTATACTTTCAAAAGCATCTCCCCATATACATTTTACAGAATTTTTTTCTGTAGCTTTATTTCCAATTTTGCCTAAATGTTTTTTACAAACTTCCACTACCTCTGGATCCAATTCATACCAATCTATGAAGTTAAATCCTTTAGAAATACATTCTCTTGCAACACCGCCATCTCCACCACCTATTATAGCTACTTTATCTTTATCTTTATTTAATTTTAATCCAGCATTAACAAAAGTAGAACTATATAAATGCTCATCTGATGCAGCTACTTGTATTTCATTATTAATAAATAGTGATTTACCAAATTGTTCTAAATCTAATATTTCAATATGTTGTCCAACTTTTGAAGTAAAGTCTTCAAGTACATTATTTACAACATATGATTTTTGCAAACCTGGTGAACTATAAATATCATGATAAAGGGAAACAGTGTCTCTATTAAATTCTTTTTTAACAATTCTATTATGTTTTATTTCTTTTTTTATTATTTCAAGCGCTACTGATGGGTTAATTTTTCCACACGTAAAAAAATCAAAACTTATTATTTTATTTTCAGGAAACGTATGAAAACTCATGTGGCTTTCTGCTAACAAAGCAAGAATAGTAAAACCTTGTGGTTCAAATTTATATTTGGAAATTTCAAGAACAGTTACTTTTGCAGCTTTAGCAATTTTATATATAAGCTTTTCATAAAACTCAGGTCTATATTCTTTGCTAGTTCCTATAATATCTAATGTTACATGCTCGCCTACTTTAACCATTATAACTGCCCCCGATTCCTTTACATTGATAACTATGCAAATTTTTTTACTTCTTTCAAATAAAAAACTGCTATAAAAGTTTACTCTTAAAGGAGCAAATTTTGAAAAATAACTGGTCGAACAAAGACTCTGAAAAATATATTAAAAAATACAAAAGCCTTGGGCATTCTAGGGATATGGCTTTGCGTGTCTATACAACAAGATTATTGGGAAGAAATAGTGAATTAGTTTTGCATGGAGGGGGGAATACTTCGGTAAAAACAACAATAAAAGACATTGATGGAAAAAAATATGATGTACTTTGCGTTAAAGGAAGTGGATGGGATATGGCTGAAATTGAGCCAGAAGGTCTACCCGCTGTAAAATTGCAACCTCTGCTATCACTTAAGAATAAAAAATATCTGTCTGATGAAGACATGGTCAGTTATCAAAAAAGAAATTTAATTAATATTAAGTCTCCTAATCCATCTGTTGAAACATTTTTACATGCCTTTTTACCTTTTAAATTCGTAGATCATACTCATTCTGATGCAATTATGAATGTAACAAACAGAGCTAGTGGTTATAATTTCTGCAAAAAAATATTTGGGAACAAGGTTAGTATCGTGCCTTATGTGATGCCCGGATTTAGTTTAGCAAAAAAAATAAATGAAGTTTACTCAAAAAATCCAAATATAAATTGTTTAATTTTAATGAACCATGGAATATTTACTTTTGCTGATAGTGCTAAAGAAACTTATAGCTTAATGATAAAATATGTATCTCAAGCTGAAAGAGCTATTAAAAAATTAAAAGTTAAAAAAATAAAACAGATCAAATCATTTGCTACAAAGTTTAAAGCTCACGAAATTTCTCCAATAATTAGAGGTCTTTTATCTAATGACAATCCTGATCAAAAGTTCGTAATAAACTATAAAATGAATAATCATTTAAAATATTATATAAATGGAAAAAATGTTAGATCATACAGTTCAAAAGGGACCGCAACTCCTGACCATGTAATTAGAGTTAAGCCTTTTCCTTTAATTATAACGCCCAAAAAAAATTCATCTTTAGATGACTTTAAATTAACAGCGAAAAAAGCTTTTGAAAATTATAGAAAAAAATACATCTCATACTTCAATAAAAATAAAAATAAAGTTAAAGGCAAAAAAGTTATGCTAGACACATCTCCAAGAGTTATTTTAGTACAAAATGTAGGAATGTTTAGTGTTGGAAAAGATTTAAATGCAGCAAAAATTGCAGGAGATTTAACTGAAACTAATGCAAAAGTAATAGCTTCAGTAGAAGAAACTTCAAAATATAAATTTATACCAGAAAAAGATCTTTTTGATGTTGAGTATTGGTCCTTAGAACAAGCAAAAATTAAAAGAAAGAAAAAACTCCTTGAAGGTAATGTGGTTGTTATAACTGGAAGTACAGGAACTATTGGCTTTGAAACTTACAAAATGTTTAAAAGTTATGGTGCTGAAGTTGCTTTACTTGACTATAATTTAGAACGTTTAAATAACTTAAAATCTAAAATTAATGATCTCTGCATACACTGCGATGTGACTAACAAAAAAAGTATAAAAAATGCCTTTAAAACAATCTGCGAAAAATTAGGAGGTATAGACATTTTAATTTCAAATGCAGGATCGGCACCAAGTGGTGCAATAGGTGAAGTAAGTGATGATCTTTTAAGAAAAAGCTTTGAAGACAATTTTTTTTCTCATCAAAATTGTGCTTCTGAAGCTATAAAAATAATGAAAAAACAAAATATTAATGGATGTTTACTTTTTAATATATCAAAACAATCTGTAAATCCTGGAAAAAATTTTGGCCCTTATGGACTACCAAAATCTGCCTTACTAAGTTTGTGCAAACAATATGCTGTAGATTATGGATCTTACGGAATTAGATCTAATGGAATTAATGCTGACAGAATAAGAAGTGGCCTAATGAATGATAAAATGATCAAGAGCAGAGCAAAAGCTAGATCGGTATCTATAGATAATTATATGCGAGGAAATTTATTGCTAAATGAAGTAAAAGCAGAAGATGTGGCCAAAGCTTTTTTGCACTTAGCTATATCAAAAAAAACTACAGGTGCAGTTCTTACTGTTGATGGTGGCAATATAGCAGCTTCTTTAAGATAGAATTTTATTTTGGATACTTATTAAATTTAGGCAAGTGATTATCAAGTTTGTAATAATCTAATTTTCCTTTAACAAATACATTATTTATTGTCTTTAGTTTAGTTGGCCCATCAAACATTCCGGCTGCAATATGAATAACCTTACCACCTATAACTTTAAAAAATAAACTTGCTCCACACCTATTGCAAAAACCCCTTTTGGCTCTTTTTGAAGATTTAAACCATTGCAGGGTTCTTTTTTTTAAAAATTTAATATTTTTTTCTTCAAC
>CACJGR010000017.1 GCA_902592985.1 uncultured Pelagibacteraceae bacterium
CAGTAATATCAATTAAATGTATCAAAGTTTTGCATCTTTCTATGTGTTTTAAGAATTTAATTCCTAAACCGATTCCAGTATGTGCTCCTTCTATTAAACCTGGAATATCTGCCAGTGTTATTTCTTTATTATCATAAAATGCAACTCCGAGATTTGGATTTAATGTTGTAAATTTGTAGTTGGCAATTTTGGGTTTTGCACTTGTAATGGCAGCTAATAAACTTGATTTACCAGAGTTTGGTAATCCAATAATTCCAATGTCAGCTATAGTTTTTAATTGTAACCAAATCACATATTCTTCTCCAGTTGTTCCTTTGGTAAATTTTCTTGGAGCTCTATTCGTTGAACTTTTAAATCTGGTATTTCCAAGTCCACCCTTGCCACCATTAGCTGCAACGAATTCTTCATTTTTATTTTTAAAATCGTAGATTAAAGTTTTGTTATCTTCTTCAAAAATTTGTGTACCAATTGGAACTTTTAAAATTAAATTGCTACCGCTTCTACCTGTACGATTTTTTCCTATACCATCACCGCCACGTTCTGCTTTATGATGCTGTTGAAACCTATAATCAATTAATGTATTTAAATTTCTTTCAGATTTAAAAATTATAGAGCCACCTTTACCACCATCACCACCATCAGGCCCACCAAATTCAATAAATTTTTCTCTTCGAAAACTTGGTGATCCATTTCCACCGTCACCAGCTTTGATATAAATTTTTATTTGATCTAGAAATTTCATAATACAACTCTCAAATTTTTAGTTGTATTGCTTAATTGGGTTTTACTGAAACGTAAGTTCTATCTGACCTAGTTTTTTTATATTCAACTTTTCCTTTGATTAATGAAAAAATAGAATGATCTTTAGCAATTCTTACGTGATTTCCGGGAAAAATTTTTGTTCCTCTTTGTCTAACAATAATATTACCAGGGATTACGAATTGGCCACCGTATTTTTTAACTCCAAGTCTCCGACCTGCGCTATCACGTCCGTTTCTAGATGATCCACCTGCTTTTTTTGTTGCCATAATATACTTAATTTTATTTTTTTTTTTGTAATTCTTGTTTTACAATTTTTTTAGTTGGATTTACAGTTTTTTTAATTTCTGAAATTACAATTCCTTCTTTAGAAAAAATTTTACTAATTTTAATTAATGAATATTGTTGTCTGTGTCCATTTTTTCTTCTCGAGTTTTTTCTTCTTCTTTTTTTAAAAATTAATACTGTTTTATTTTTTCCATTTTTAATTAATTCTGCTTCAACTTTAGCACCATCAACCAATGGAGCTCCAACTTCAATTTTTTTATCATCTCCATAAGCTAGAATTTCTTTAAATTCTATTTTACTTTCAGGTTTTGAGTTTTCTAATTTTTCAATTTTTAAAATTTCATTTGTTTTTACTTTGTATTGTTTTCCACCTGTTTGTATTACTGCGTATGTCATTGTTTAACCTAAATTTTATAATCAGCAATATAGTTCGAGACTTATTATAGTCAAGCTGAATAACTTAAAAATCATCCTTTAAATCTCTTAATTTTGAAAAGGTTTCTAGAGAATTTTTATTATTAAAATTCAAGCTGCTTTGAATATCATGATTGCTTGATCTTAAAAAAATATTACATTCTAGTTCATCTTTAATAGTTGATGGAACTGTGGGTAAATTATTTTTTATATTTTTTTTAATGTTAATAATTTTATTTTTTAAATTTTTATTATCAGGATCATATTTTAGACAGAAATTCGAATTTTTTAGAGTATATTCATGTCCGCAATAAATTTTTGTTTCTAAAGGTAAACTTTTAAAAAAATTTAAAGATTCATGCATTTGCAAATATGTCCCTTCAAAAATTTTTCCACATCCTAATGAGAACAAAGTATCTCCAGTAAAAATATTTTTTTCATTAAAAAAATGGAAGCAAATATGTCCAAGCGTGTGTCCTGGAATATGCTTTATTTTAGCTTTAAAATTATTTTCTTCCCAAATTTCTCCATCTTTAACTATTATGTCGATATTTGGAATTCTTTTAATATCATAAATATATCCAACTACTTTTGCGTTATATTTCTTTTTTAATTCACTATTTCCTCCTACATGATCATAATGATGGTGTGTGTTTAAAATAAAAGTTAGTTGAATATTATGTTTGTCTAAATAATTTATTATTGGTTTGGCTTCACTTGGGTCTACAACACAAGCCTTCTTATTTTTTTCATCGATAATTAAATATGAATAGTTGTCTTTTAAGCAGGGAATGATCTCAATTTTCATTTTAATTTTCAATTAGAAAAATGCCTAATTCTGAAGACAGGTTTTTTAAATTAATATTAACTTTATTAATATTAGAAGTTTTTTGTTCATGCAATGCAATTGATTTATATAGTTTAATTTTTTTTTTTGAGCAAAAATTAAAAAAATCTTTTATTGTGCACATATGTAAATTTGGAGTGTTGTACCATTCATCAGGTAAATTTTTTGTTATTGGCATTGTTCCTTTGAATAGCAGATGCAATCTAATCTTCCAATATCCAAAATTGGGAATTGTAACTATGGCTTTATTTGCAACTCTTAAAAGATCATTTATTACTTTTTCTGGATTGTAAAACGCTTGAAGTGTTTGACTTAAAACTACATAATCAAAAGATAAATTAGGAAACTGCTGTAAGTCTTTTTCTGCATTACCTTCAATAACAGCTAATCCCTTACCAATACAAGTTTGGACATTATCTTTTGATATTTCTAATCCTCTAGTATCAATACTTTTATTATCTTTTAAATGTTTCATTAGAGTACCGTCGCCACAACCAACATCTAGGACTCGAGTATTACTTTCAATTAACTGTGCAATTATTTTAAATTCTTTTTTCATGTTTGTTTAGTAATTTATCTCTAAAAAGTTTTTAACTGATTTTAAAAAATCTGGTATATCTAGTAAAAAAGAATCATGACCTTTATCGCTAGTTATTTCAATAAAGCCAACATCAGCACCAGATGCATTTAAAGCAATTACAATTTCTTTATTTTCAGATGAAGGGTAAAGCCAATCAGATGTAAAAGAAATTATAAAAAATTTTGTTTTACTGTTATTAAAAGCATTTGAGAGATTTCCGTTATACTGTTTGATTAAATCAAAATAATCCATAGCTCTCGTTATATAGAGATAGGTGTTTGCATCAAAGCGATCTACAAATGCATTACCTTGATGTCTTAAATAGCTTTCAATTTGAAAATCAGCATCAAAACTAAATTTTAGATTACCTCTTTCCTGAAGTTTTCTGCCAAATTTGTCTTCTAAACTTTTTTTTGAGAGATAAGTAATATGTGCTGCCATTCTTGCAACAGCTAAACCTTTATCTGGTGATGAACTTGTATTAAAATAATTTCCTTTATCCCAGTTTTGATCTGCCATTATTGCTTGCCTACCTAACTCATTAAGAGCGATATTCTGAGCTGAATGACTAGCTGTACATGCTATTGGTATAGCAGTTTTAGTTTTATTGGGATAATTGGCAACGAATTGTAAAACTTGCATACCTCCCATTGATCCACCTGTTACGCTAAATAATTTATCAATTTTAAAAAACTCTAATAAGTTATACTGGGCTTTTACCATGTCATTAATCGTAATAACTGGAAAATTTGTACCAATTATTTTACCAGTTGTTGGATCAATACTGCTCGGTCCATAAGAACCCATACATCCACCAATTACATTTGCACATATTACAAAAAACTTATTTGTATCTATTGCTTTGTTTGGCCCAACCGCATATGACCACCATCCATTTTTATTTGTTATTGGATTAGTGCCGCTTACAAATTGATCTCCTGATAAAGCATGAAAAGCTAAAATTGCATTATCCTTTTTCTCATTCAGCTTACCATAAGTTTCATATGCAAGTGGATAATTGTTTATAGTTTTTCCACAATCTAAAGTAAGTGGTTTTTTTATAATTATTTTTTTAATATTTTCTTTACTATTCATAACATCGCATCAAAAATGAATTGTGAGAAAAAAACTTGTTTAGCGGTTTTTTTTAAGCGCTCGCAATTCAGATAAATCAGCGCGCTTTTTTGTACTAGATGAGATTCTATATGTCAATTTTTTTTATAATTTTTATTAATTCTGTGTAAAAGTTGATTAATTTATTTATAAAGATAGGTATAAACTAATAATAAATGAATTTACCAAAATTTAGAAAAATTAGAGTTCAATCTTATAGGCCTGGGATATCAAGGTTATCTAAAATTAAGAATATTGTGAAACTGTCAGCAAATGAGTCTGCTCTAGGCGTTAGTCCAAAAGTTAAGAAAGAAATTAATAAGAAAATTAATTTTTCTAAATATCCCGACAGCAAGTCAAACAATTTAAAGTTAGCTATTTCAAAAAAATTTCAATGTGAATTTGAAAAAATTATTTGTGGAGCTGGCTCAGATGAAATTATTCAAATTATTTGTCAATTATTTTTGAAACCAAAAGATGAAGTTATAGTTCCTCAATACAGCTTTTTAATGTACAGAATTTATTCTAAAATAAACGGAGCCAATGTGTTATTTGCAAAAGAAAATAATTATAAAATATCTGTTAAAGAAGTAATAAAAAAAGTATCAAAAAAAACAAAAATTGTTTTTTTAGCAAATCCAAATAATCCAACAGGTACTTATTTAAAAAAAAATGAATTATTACAATTAAGGAAAAAACTTAGAAGTAATATTTTATTGGTTGTTGATGACGCTTATAATGAATATATTCAAAAAAGAGACTATGCATCAGGACTAAAGCTTTTTAAGAAAAGTAAAAATGTTCTTATACTAAGAACTTTTTCAAAAATATATGGACTTGCATCATTAAGAATAGGATGGGGCTATGGACCAAAAAAAATTATTAATGCAATGAACATTATTAAACCTCCGTTTAATGTAAATACGGTTGCGCAATTAGCAGCTGTTGTAGCTTTAAATGATAAAAGTTTTATTAAAAAATCAATTAGACATAATTTTATCTGGGCTAAGAAAATTAAAAAAGTTTTAAATAAATTTAATATCATTACAAATGATGTTAATACTAACTTTTTTTTGTTAAATTTTAATAACTGCAGATATTCTGCAAACTATATTCAAAAAAAATTAGAAAATAATGGAATTATTTTAAGGTCAATGCAAACTTATAAAGTTAAAAATGCTCTGAGATTAACAATTGGCAGTAATGCTGATAATAAAAAACTTATAGGAATTCTTAAAAAAATTTTTAATAAATGATGAAAAATATTCTTATAATAGGTTGTGGATTAATTGGCTCTTCAGTTCTAAGAGCGATACATTTCCGAAAATTATCAAAAAATATTTTCATTTATGAAAAATCAAAAAAAAATATTTTAATAATTAAAAAATTAAAAATTGGATGCCAAGTAATAAATAAATTTAAAAATATTAATATAAATTTTGATTTAGTTATTTTTTGTACTCCAATGAGTCAGTATTCTAAAAATATTCTAAAAATAAACAAATTTATTACAAATAAAACAATTGTAACAGATGTTGGATCAACTAAGGAATTGAGTTCTAAAAAATTTAAGAAACATTTAAAAAAAAATATAACATGGATACCTTCTCATCCAGTAGCTGGATCTGAAGTAAGTGGAGCAAAACATGGAAATAAGGATTTATTTAAAAATAGATGGTGTGTACTAATTAAAGAAAAAAATATTAAAAAAAAACATTTATCTATACTTAAATTGTTTTGGAAAAAGTTAGGTGCCAAAGTTGTTATGATGAATCCAAAAGAGCATGATTTTATTTTTTCAATCACAAGTCATTTACCCCACTTAATAGCTTATAATTTAGTTAAAACAGCAACTGATTTTGAAAAAGAAAAAAAATATAATTTAATTAAATATAGCGCTGGTGGTTTACGTGATTTTTCACGTATAGCAGCCAGCAATGAAATAATGTGGAGAGATATTTTTTTTAGTAATCAAAAAAATATTATTTTTGCTATAAATCTATTCATTAAAAACCTTAATTTATTTAAAAATGACATTAAGTTAAAAAATAATAATAAAATAATTAGAAAACTAATTAATACCAAGAAAGTTAGAAAAAAAATAATTCAATTAAAACAAGATATAAATAAACCTGATTTTGGAAGATTCTAATCAAAAATTTAGATTTTTGACTAATTTATCTAGATACTTTTTATATACATTAGATGATTTAATAGCTGATTTATAAATTGGTTTTCTAGCTTGGTTAAAACTAACAGTCTTAATGAGTCTTTTATTTTCATAATGTTTTAAACAATTTGGATCCCAATTAAGTTCACAAAATTTAATTAAGTTTTTGATTTCTTCTTCGGGGTTAGTTACTAACTTTTCGTAATTTAAATCATAAATATTATTAGAAAAATATTTTTTCCAAAATTTCATGATATTTTCATATTGATTATAGTATTGAGCTAAGTCTTCTAAGTCATTAGAAAAATACAATGCTCCTCCAAAATAGTTTTTAAAATTTGACCAGCAGATATCTACTGGATTTCTTTTACAATTAATTATTTTTAAATTTGGAAAAATACTAACCAAAAAACCTATATATTTAAAATTTAGTGGTGTTTTATCGGAAAATAATTTTTCTGAATTATTTATTAATGATATTTGAGAGAGATAATAATCTTGAGATAAGTTTAATTTTTTTTCTAAATCATTAATTTCATTAAAAGTTTTTAAACTTCTATCTTGTAAAAAATTTTTGTTAAGTATTGATGGAATAAAAGGAAGTTCACCTCCACCAAAAACATTATTATGCGACGATAATACTTGTTCAGCTAATGAAGTTCCAGATCTAGGCATACCTAAAATAAAAATTATTTTTCTTTTGTTTTCTTTTATTTTAAGATTTTTGTAATTTTTAAAAACGTTTTTTATTTTTTCAAACTTTTTAATATCTTCTTGAACATTATAGTTTGTGATTTTCTTTTTTATGGAATTTCCTTTATTGTAGTGAAAAAAAGCATTTTCATAATCTTTTATATCTTCATAACATTTTCCAAGTCCAAAATGTAATTGATGAATCTGGTGGTCATTTAGTTTTGAGTCAGAAACTTTTTTTAGCATGTTTTTAAAGTGTTCATTATTTTCATCATATTTTGTTATTAGTGATAGCGCTCTGTCTCCTTCAGTAAAATTTGGATTAATTTCTAATGCTTTTTTTAAATGATCCCTTGATTTTTGAAATTCTCCTGAACTTTGATAAATTGTAGCTAAATTAAAATTTGTTTCTAAAATATTATTATTTATTGCTAAAGATTTTTTAAAATAGTTAATTGATTCATTAATTAAATTTAAATCTTTTTTTAAATTTCCTAAATTATTTAAAATATTTATGTAGCTTGGATCGAGTTCTAAACCTTTTAAAAAATATTTTTCAGCATCTGCGAATTTTTCTAAATTATGATAGCTAATACCAAGATTATTTAAGTGTAAAACATTTCTTGGACTAAGTTGAAGTGCATCACGCATTATTTCAGCTGAATTATCGAATTCACCTTTACTTTGAAAAGCTAATGAAAGTATATTGAAAAGTATTGGGTGCTTTGTTTTCTTTAAAAGAGCTTTTGTGTCTAAAATAACTTCATCAAATAATCCTACTTTTAATTTATTTGTAATTCTGTCAACTTTTTTTTTTAATTCAGCATTTGATAACATTTATTTCATTTTCCCAATTACGTTAAGTTTAGCATTTTGTTTAATTTCACTGATTGTTTTTTTAATATTCATTATTATTACTTTTTTTTTGGGACCATAAGCGTGGATTAGTGATTTGCTGTTTATACATACTGCAACATGACCTGTCCAAAAGATTAAATCATTTTTTTTAAAAAGCTTAATATTTTTTATTTTTGTAAAAAATTTTATTTGATCTTTCGTATCTCTTGGACAAAATTTGTTGTTATATTTATAAAATATTTGGACTAAAGCGGAGCAATCTATTCCCTTAAAACTTATACCTCCCCATTTATATTTTACTCCTTTAAAAGTTTTTATTTTTGAAAAAATATTTTCGGTTTTATTTATTGGCGTGACATCCTTTTTTTTAATCCAATAATTATCAAATTTATAAAAATTTTTTTCTTTTTTTTTTACACTAATAAATGAGCAGAAACTTAATTTTTTTTTAATTTTAAAATTTTTATTTGGTTTTTTATATACTTCTGCAGAAAGTTTATTTATTTTATGTGTATTAATGACTTTTGGTTTAAATTTTTTTTTTTTTATATATCCAATATAGTTATCATATTTACTTTTTATTTTAATCCAATTTGTGTAATTTTTTTGAATTGTAAAACTTTCACCATATAATAATTGTGTTGATAGTTTTGATAATGAACTTTTTTTTTCATAAATGTTTAAAATAAAATCAGTGTTTCTCATATTTTAATTTTTTATAGGTGCAACTTTTGATATCCAAATAATCATTAGCAATACTGGAATTCCAAGAATTGCAGTCAGTGTAAAAAAATTAGCATATCCCATTATATCTACCCAGCTTCCTGAATATCCAGCTATCAATTTAGGTAAAAAAAGCATTATGGAACTGAAAAGTGCATATTGAGTTGCTGTAAATTTAATTGAAGTTAATCCTGATAAATATACTACGAAAGCTGCTCCTGCAAATCCACTTGAAATATTGTCAGCAGTAATTACGACTATTAGGAATTTAATACTTATAGGTGCAACTGCCAACCATGCAAATAATAAATTGCTTGCAGCAGCTATTAAAGCACCTAAAAATAATGCCCTCATAGTTCCAAACTTTAAAGCAAAAATACCACCAAGAAATCCACCAAAAATGGTTGCAAAAACACCAAAAAATTTTGAATACGTTGCTATTTCATTAATATTAAAACCCTTTTCAAGATAAAAAACATTAGCAATAACTCCCATCACTACATCCGCTATTCTATATAATCCAATTAATAATAGAATTGATATTGCAAACTTTCCATACCTATTTGTGAAATTTGTTATAGGTTTAATATATATGTGTTTTGTATCTTTCATAGAAATAAATTTAGTCAATATAAAAATCCAAACTATTATTCCGGATAGTATAAAGCACAATAAAATTCTTAAAGTTGCAAATAAAAATTTATTCAAAATTTCTTCTTTACTAAATGGATTATTAATAGATGAATATAAAAATAAAAATCCTAATATTGCTAAAATAAAAACTATAAAAAATTTAAAGTGATAATTTATCTTAATAATTCTTGATCTTTTAATTTTAGGTTCGGACGAAAACAGTGCAGTTAGTATTCCTACTAACATTAATGATGTCATAAAAAGATAAACAATTTGCCATACACGAACATTATATACTTCTGCTCCTAAATATGATGCTAACCAAAGGCTACCAGCTCCAGAAGTTAGCATTGCCAATCTATATCCAGCTATGTACATTGAAGATAAAGCACCCTGATATTTTTGGGGCGCAGATTCAATTCTAAAAGCATCTATAACAATGTCTTGCGTTGCACTCGAAAAAGCTACAAAAGTTATTCCTATTGCTGTAAAAATGATACTTTTAGAAGGGTCGCTTGAAGCAGTAAATAGTAAAGAGGCTATAATCATAATTTGTGACATAAGTAACCAACTTTTTCTATGTCCAAATTTTTGAAATACAGGCAGTCTTAAATTATCAACCAAAGGTGACCACATATATTTAAAAGCATAAGCAAAACCTGCCCAACTAAATAAAGTGATAGTACTTCTATTAACCCCAGCTTTTACAAGCCACACAGATAATGTTGAGAAAACTAATAAAATTGGTAATCCCGATGAAAATCCTAAAAATAACATTTTTAAAGTTTTTTTCTCAAAAAAAATTGATAAATTTTGTTTTTTATTAATCACAATTAATTTCTCCAAAAGGAAGGAAGAAATAAAACTAATATAGCAAATAATTCTAGTCTTCCTAAAATCATACCAATACTTAATACCCATTTAGAAAAGTTTGGTAAAAGAGAGAAGCTTCCATTTGGTCCAATAGTTGTACCTAGGCCAGGTCCAACGTTTGAAATTGCTGTTGCAGCACCAGAAATAGAAGTAATGAAATCCAAACCACTAAGTGACAATAATACGGTCATTATAAAAAATATTATTATATAGAGATATATAAATGAAATAATAGAAGCCATAAATTTTCCATCCACACTGTTGTTTTCATATTTAATTATAAAAATTCCTCTAGGATAAATAATTTTTTTTAATTGATTAATTAAAAAAAGATATAGAATTTGAACTCTAAAAATTTTTATTCCACATGTAGTGGATCCAGCACAACCGCCGATAAACATTAATATAAGAAAAAATATTAATGGAAAGCTTCCCCAATTATCGAATTCTTTTGTTACATATCCAGTACCAGTTAAAATTGATATAACATTAAACGATATTGCTCTTAAACTAATTTCTTGAAAATTTTCATTTTGAAAAAATAAATAAAAAAAAAGTATAAATATTGAAATTATAACTATTTTAACAAATGATTTTATTTGAGAATCTGAAATGAATATTTTTTTATCTCCACTCAAAAATTTGATATAAGCAATGAAAGGTATACTGCCTAAGATAATAAAAATTATAGAAGTTATTTCGATAGCCGAACTATTAAAATATCCTATAGATTCATTATAATTAGAAAAACCACCTGTGGCAATTGTCGTCATAGAATGTGTTAAACTATCAAAAAAATTCATTCCAAAAGTTTTATAAAAAATAGCACAAAGAAATGTTAATCCTGAGTAAATTAAAATTAGTCTTATTGAAATTTCTTTTGATTTTGGTAAAATTTTTTCAGATTTATCACTAGTAGATATCTTAAATAGTTGCATACCACCAACATTCATTATTGGCATCAATGTTATGGCCATTACAATTATGCCAATTCCGCCAAGCCATTGAAGAATTGCCCTCCAAAAAAGAATTGCTTTAGGTGAATCATTTAAGTTTGTAATTATAGTTGAGCCAGTTGTTGTTATCCCTGACATGCTTTCAAAAAATGCATCGGTTACCGATAATTCAAGATTTGAAAAAATAAATGGTAATGATCCAAATATGGCAATACTAATCCAAGATAAAGCTGTTAATAAAAAAGCTTGTTGCAAATTTAATTTTTTCTCATGGTTTAAGTTTGATAAGAAAAACAATACACCAAATATTATTGTTATTATTCCTGCACCAATAAATGATGAATCTAATTGATTATAAATAACTTGAATTATAATAGGAATAGTCATTGAGACTCCTAGTATAATTTGAAGAATTCCTAAGGTAAAAAAAACAGTTTTATAATTGGACATTTTGAATGAACATTATTTTATGGTAAATAAATTTCAACTCTATAAGAATTAATAAAAGCACCAAATATAAGATATTTTGTTATTATAAATTGTGATTGAAAAAATAAATTTAGATAAAACTAATGCCTGGCCATTCGTTGAGGCAAAAAAAATCTTGTGGGAAAAAAAGGTTTCTATTGAAAAAAAGGGTAAAATTACCCTACAAACTGGATATGGTCCAAGTGGTCTTCCTCATATAGGAACTTTTGGAGAGGTTGCTAGAACTTCGATGATAGTTAATGCATTAAACCATCTTACAGATGTACCAAAAGAAATTATTACATTTTCTGATGATATGGATGGATTAAGAAAAGTTCCAGAAAATGTACCTGATCAAAAACTTTTAAATCAAAACTTACATAAACCTTTAACTAGTATTCCTGATCCTTTCAAAAAATATAACAGTTTTGGAGAGCATAACAATGAAATGTTAAAAAATTTTTTAAATCAGTTTAAATTTCAATATAATTTTAAAAGTTCTACCTATCTTTATAAATCAGGGTTTTTTAATTCTACTTTACAAATTGTTTTTGAAAATTATCAAGGTATCATGGATATAATTATCCCAACATTAGGGAAAGAGCGTCAAAAGACATATAGTCCATTCTTACCAATTTGTCCAGAAACTGGAGTAGTTTTGGAAATTCCTGTTCTAGAAATTTTAAAAGAAAAATCAAAAATAATATTTGATAATAATGGAAAAAAACTTGAAACCAGTATTTTAGATGGAAATTGTAAATTACAATGGAAAGTTGATTGGGCTATGAGATGGTACGCTCTTGATGTTGATTTTGAAATGTATGGAAAAGATTTAATTGAGAGTGCGATCTTGTCAACAAAAATAATTAAATTAATGGGCAAAAATAATCCATCAGGATTTGCATATGAATTTTTTTTAGATGAAAAAGGTGAAAAAATTTCTAAATCGAAAGGAAATGGCATTACTATTGATCAATGGTTAGAATATGCCTCACCAGAAAGTTTATCTTTATTTATGTATCAAAATCCAAAAAGGGCAAAAAAACTTTATGAAGAAATTGTACCAAAGGCAGTAGACGAATATTTAGATTTAATTGAAAAAGGAAAAACTCAAAATGAATTACAATTGTTGATGAATCCAGTTTGGCATGTTCACAATGGAAAAATGCCAAAAGAAAAAATTATTATGACTTTTTCAATGTTGTTAAATTTAGTTGAAGCAAGTAACGCTGGTTCAAAAGATCTACTGTGGAAATTTGTCAAAAAATATAAAAAAGATATTTCTGAAACTGAACACCCAATTTTTGATAATTTGATAAGCTATGCAATTAAGTATTTCAAAGATGTAATTAAGCAAAAGAAAAAATACAAAAAACCAAACAATGGCGAGAAGAATGCTCTTAAAGCATTAATAAATACTCTAGAAACTTGTAATGATAAAATGACTTCAGAAGATATACAAACTAAAATTTATTCTGTTGGTAAAGAAAATGGTTATAAAGAAAATTTAAGAGATTGGTTCAAATTAATTTATGAAGTAGTTTTTGGTGATAAAAATGGACCTAGAATGGGAAACTTTATAAGTTTTTTTGGAGTTAATGAAACTAAACAACTTATTGAAGATAAAATAAAATAATGTTTTCAAAATTAAGGTCTTTAATTTTTAAGTTCGATCCTGAAACAGCTCATAATTTAGCAATTAAATCTTTAAAATTTAATTTTGTTCCAAATACTTTTGATGAAAATAAAAATGACCCTATTTTTCAAACAAATTTATTTGGAAGACAAATAGAGAACCCAATAGGTTTAGCAGCTGGTTTTGATAAGAATGCAGAGGCATATAATTCATTATTTAGATTAGGATTTGGTTTTGTAGAGGTTGGAACTGTTACACCTTTAAAACAGTTTGGTAATCCAAAACCGAGAGTTTTTAGACTTGAAGAAGATCAGGCGCTTATTAATAGGCTAGGATTTAACAGTTTTGGGGCTAAAAATGTAAATTCTACAATTAGATCAAATCCACCGAATGGATTATTGGGCGTGAATATAGGCCCTAATAAGGACAGCAAAGACAAATTAAATGACTATTTAGTTTGTCTTAAAATATTTCATGATATTGCAGATTATATAACTATAAATATTTCATCACCTAATACTGACAATCTAAGAGACTTTCATGATCAAAATAAATTCGAAAAATTAATAAGCTCAATAGAGAAATTAATGAAAGAACTGAAATCAAATACACCAATAGTGGTTAAAATTTCACCAGATATTTTAAATGAACAAGCTGCTCAGATAAGTGAAATATTGTTAAATCATAAGATTAAAGCAATAATTGTATCAAATACAACTGAGGGAAATAGAGAAAAATTAATGAATATATCAAAACATCAAAAGGGTGGACTGTCAGGCAAACCTTTAGAAACAAGATCAAATCAATTAATAAATACATTTTATAATTTACTAAAAGGTAAAATCCCAATTATTGGTGTTGGAGGCGTTGATTCTGGTAAAAGTGCATATGCTAAATTTTTAGCAGGTGCAAATTTTGTACAATTATATACAGGAATGATTTATCAAGGACCAAATATTGTTGCTAAAATAAAAAAAGAACTTAAAGAATTGTTAATAAATAAAGACGTAAAAAATTTTCAAAATATAATTGGTAAAAAAGAAAATTAACTTTTAATTATATATTTTTTTCTTAAATTAGAAAAAAATCTTCTAATAAAAGCAGCAGCAATTCCCAGCACTATTGCAAAAATAATAGAAATTATTCCATAGATAACTGGAAAATCTTTAGAAAGATTTTTAATAAAATTTGAAAAATCGCCTAAATTTTTAGTACCGTTATCGATTGTTTGTTTTACATCATGAACAACAAAAAAACTATCATATGCAATAGCTATACCTACAGCCAATAAAAGAACAGCTAAAAGAGTTTTAAGTTCTGAGCTATCAATAAATTCTCCAATTTTTTGACCAATTTGAACTCCAACAATTGATCCACAGATTAACATTGAAACTAAAATTAAATCTATAGATCCGTAATTAAATGCATGAAGAACAGTCACAATTGCACTAACAAAAATAGTTACAAATAAAGATGTTCCCGGAATTAATTTAGTTGGCATACCAATAATATAAATCATTGCTGGAACTAATATAAATGCACCACCAATACCCATTATAGCAGCAATAAATCCAACCAATAAACCTATTATAATTGGAGTAAAAGCACTTTCATATAATTTTGATTTTTTAAATCTCATTCTTAAAGGAAGACCATGTATCCAATAATGTGAATGCAATTTTTTTTTTAAAATAATTTTTTTTCTCGCTCTATCTATTTCTCCAATACCTTGAATTAACATTGCGGTCCCAATGATAGCTAGTACATACATGTAGGCCAAGGAAATAACTATGTCTATTTTTCCTATTCCTTTAAAATAAGTAAAAGTAATAATTCCAATAATTGTTCCTGCCACTCCACCTGCAACAATCATTAATCCCATTTTGTAATCTAATGTATTTTTTAACCAATGGGTTGTTGAACCCGAAACAGATGTGGCAAGTATATTATTTGCTTCGTTTGCCACAGCATATGTCGGAGGAATACCCAAAAAAATTAAAAAAGGAGTCATAAGAAATCCACCTCCAACTCCAAATAATCCTGATAGAATACCAACGATTGTGCTAAGAGAAAAAATTGTAACTGTGTTTACTGATACCTCTGCAATGGGTAGAAAAACTTCCATTTTAAATTTTCAATTTAGCATTAAAAAAGTTCCTAAGAGAATTACAATCCAGTAAATCAAGAGTATGAAATTAAGACCATTTTTTATGAAATTGCCAACCAATTTTCGAGGTAATTCTTTTAAAATTTTTTCATAATTTTGATTGAAAGTTTGCAACATTTTTTCTGCGTAACACAAGCCAAAGCCTTTGGCTAGAATTATTTTAATAAATTACAATTTTTTTGTCTTAATTTGGTTAACCTGCTATATATAAACTTGACGAGATCATTATCGCATCTTATACAAGCACTTTAATTATTATGTCTAAAAAATGTGAATTAACCGGAAAAATACCTTTAAAAGGGCACAAAGTTAGTCACGCCAACAATAAAGTTAAAAGAAGATTTTTACCAAATTTAAAAAAAGTTAAATTTACTAGTGAGATTTTAAAAAGAAATTTGAGGCTTAATGTATCAAATTCTGCAGTTAGATCGGTAGATAAAAAAGGAAGTTTTGATAAATTTTTAAAAGACGTAAAAAATAAAAATTTGTCTCCAAGATTAAAAAAAATTAAGAAAACAATTTTAGCAAAAACTGCTTGATGTGTAAGTTATTACCGCTTCTCTCAGCTTTAATGGGAGTGGTTGTTTTATCATCAAATTATTTAGTTCAATTTCCAATTAAATATTATAATTTAGAAGAAATATTAACTTATGGAGCATTTACCTATCCGATTGCATTTTTAATTACAGATTTAGCAAATAGATCTTATGGAAAATTAATAGCAAGAAAAATTGTTTATATTGGTTTTGTTTTAGGTATTACTTCCACACTTTTTTTTTCAACAAATTTTTCAGACTTAATTTCAGTAAGGATAGCGATTGGATCAGGTACTGCTTTTATGGTTGCACAATTATTAGATGTAAATATTTTTGATCAATTAAGAAAGAAAAAGTGGTTTGTTGCTCCATTAACTTCATCTTTTATTGGTTCAATTGTTGATACTTTTTTATTTTTTTCAATTTCATTTTATGGAACTGGAATACCTTGGATTACATTATGTTTTGGAGATTTGGTTGTAAAAATTCTAGTAGCTTTGATTATGTTGATTCCCTTTAGATTGCTATTAAGTACTTTTAAAGCAGCTTAGCTAAGAATAATTATTTATATAAAAATTTATAAGATAAAATTTTGTAAGCTAATTTAGCGACTAAAAAATTATAGGAATTAAAACCCTTAATTGGAGACAATTCATTTATATCCGCACCAACTATATTAGAATTTTTTGTTGCTATTTTTATTATATTTAAAGTTTCATACCAGAATAATCCCCCGGGTTCTGGTGTTCCTGTTGCAGGCATAATACTAGAGTCTAACCCATCAACATCAAACGTCAAATAAACATTTTTATTTTTAATCAGTTGTTTAAATTTTTTTAAATTCCACTTAACTTTATCTTTTGCCCAGAAGATATTAATTCTAGATGAGTTTTTTTTTAAATAAGTTATTTCATTTTGTGATATGTTTCTTATTCCAAATGAAATTACAGATACGTTTTTATAATCTAAGCATCTCTTAATTGCTGATGCATGTGAAAACTTTTCGCCATTATAACTTTCTCTTAAATCAGCATGTGCATCAAAATGTAATAAACATAAGTTTTTATATTTTTTTGTAAAAGGAGCAATGCATCCTGGTGTAATAGAGTGTTCACCACCAAATGTCATTGGAAAAAGTTTTTTGTTTAAAATTTTTTCATTAATATTCGACATTTTTTTCAGCGCTTTTTTTATGTTTTTATCAATGACAAAAGGTTTTAGAGTTTTAATCCCAATTTTTTTGTAAGGTTCACAGTGTAACTCTTCATCATATAGCTCTACTTGATGGGAAGCTTTGATAATTTCCTTGGGACCATTTTTTGTTCCTCCACCATAGCTAACAGTTTTTTCTAAGCCAAAAGGTACAATAACTACTTTTTCCTTAAAATTAAATTTATTGTCAATTCCTAGAAAACCATTTTTGTTAGATAGGTATTTCAATGTTTTTATCCAAATATTTTTGAAAAATTTTTTCTATTTCTATTTTTCCATTCACCTCTATGATATGCATCACTTGCAATTAATGGCAATACACTAGTTGCTTCTGCAAAAACCATTTGTTCTTTAGTTACATCTACTTTTCCCCAAGAACTTGCTTCTTTCAAAGTAGAACTGCTACATGCTCCATCCCTAGAGTCAGCAACTGTAATTTGTACAGCATATTTATGCATATCTACATCTTTACCTAAAAGCTCAGCACAAATTACTGTGTCTTGAACAAAGTTTTTGGGAACTCCTCCACCCACCATGAATAAACCAGAACCTTTTGATCTTATTTTTATTTCTGTAAGTTCTCGAAACTCTCTTACAGAGTCAATAGTTATATGTTTTTTTGGGTTTTTTTCTTGGTGCATAACTAGCCCAAACCCTGCACTTGAATCTGTGAATGCTGGACAAAATATCGGTACATAATTGTTATATGCAGTTTCAATTAAGGAGTCTTTTTTCTTTGAATTTTTTTTTAAATATTTTCCAATTTCATGAATGAATTCTCTAGATGTATAGCTACGTGGTTCTAATTTATCAGCAATTTCACATATTTTTTTATCGCACATCTGTAATTCATCTTCATCTATGTAAGTGTCATAAATTCTATCGATATAGTTTTTTCTTAATTCTGTATCATCTTGAAATTGTGAGCCCTGATAATGTTTAAATCCTAAAGCCTCAAAAAAATCCATATCAATTATAGAAGCTCCAGTAGCCACAATTGCATCTACCATGTTATATTTAACCAAGTCTCTATAAATATTCATACAACCAGCCGCAGATGTAGACCCTGCAAGAGTTAAAAAAATTGTACATTTTTTATCCTTAATCATCTCATTAAAAATATTTGCAGCATTTGCAGTTTCTCTTGAAACAAAAGACATTTTTTCCATTGAAGAGACAATCTTTCTAGAATCGAAAGAGGTAATATCTATATGTTCGACAGGTTTTTTAAGAAAATCTTTTTTACTGTTATGTCCTAGATTTTTTTTATCAGACATTAAGCAACAAGAAACGCTTTCCTAGTCTCTTTGCTATACATACTCATTATTGGGTTATCTTCGACTTCATAAATTTCATTAGAGTAAAATCCGTTAAACTTTGTTCTAAAAGTTAAACCATAAGCACCAAGTTGGCCTAATTCAATATAATCATTTTCTTTAATATTGTTTGGAAGAATAAAAGGACCTTTCATATAATCCATGCTGTCACAAGTTGGTCCATAAAAATCAAATGATGTTAATTTTTTAGAAATTATTCTTCCATTTCTAATTAAACGTGATGGATAAACAATGTTTGGTACTCCAGCGTCAAAAAGTGTTCCATATGTTCCATCATTTATATGAAGTTTTTGTTTTTTCCTTAAGTTTACCCTTACAATTGTTGAGCCACTTTCTGCAACTAAAGCTCTGCCCGGTTCACAAATAATTTCTGGAAATTTATTTAATTTTAATTGTTTTAAACTTTTCTTAATTTCTTCAAAATAATTATTTAAAGATTGTGGAACTAGATCTGGATAAATTGTGGGAAAGCCACCACCAACATTTATATAATGTGGAATAATTTTTGTTTTTTTAATTATATTCCCTATTTCAGCAATCCCTTTTGCATATGAAATTGGATGCATACACTGAGATCCAACATGAAAACTTAAACCAATTTTTTTAGCATGTTGCTTAGTTAATCTTAATAGACCAATAGCCTCTGAAGTTAATGCTCCAAATTTTTTTGATAAATCTATTTCAGCATGTTCATTAGAAACCGAAACTCTTACAAATAGTTCTAAATCTCTGGCTTGATTTGTTGATTCAATGATTTTTATTAATTCATCTCTTGTATCTAATGAAAATGTTTTAACTCCAAATTTAAAGTAAGCCTCTTTTATACTTTCACGGCTTTTGACTGTATGCATAAATGAACATTTTGCTTCTGGGTTTATTTTTTTTATATCTTCAATTTCCTTAATTGATGCTACATCAAAATTATCAATTCCACTCTTAATAATTGTTTTTAGTACTTCTGGATGTGGATTTGTTTTTACAGCGTACAAAATTGTTCCAGGAAATTTATTTTGAAAAGTTTTCGATGCTACTTGTATCGGTTTCTTCCTGATACAATAAACTGGTCTTTCAGGTTTCAGTTGATTTACAAGTTCATCAACTGTTTTAAATTTTTGCATTGCATGTGCCCCCAAAAAAAATTTAATAAAAAAAGTTTTCAATAATTAATTAAAAAACTTTATATTTCAGAGCAATTAAGCCAATAGTTAATTAATGTAAAGAAAAAATTGAGTTGAAATGTTAATAAAAGTAACCATATGAAGGTAATGGAGAAAGATAATACAGTAAAAAAAATAGCCGAATTTGATGATAAATCCTTGCTTATTGTTGATGATGATAATCCATTTAGAGAAAGACTTTCAAGAGCAATGGAAAAAAAGGGTTTTATAGTAACTCAAGCTGAGGGTGTAAAAAAAGGTATACAAAGTGTTAAACTAAAAAAACCAGCATTTGCTGTAGTAGATTTAAGGTTAGCTGATGGCAATGGACTTGAGGTTGTAAAAGAAATTCAAAATTTAAATACAAATAGTCGAATCATTATGCTTACAGGTTATGGAAATATTTCTACAGCTGTTGCCGCAATAAAACAAGGTGCAATTGATTATTTGGCAAAACCTGCTGATGCAGAAGATGTAGAAAAAGCGCTTTTAGCAGATCCAAATAAAAAAGCACAACCACCAGAAAACCCAATGTCAGCTGATAGAGTTAAGTGGGAACATATACATAGAGTATTTGAATTATGTAATAGAAATGTTTCAGAGACAGCTAGACGTCTTAAAATGCACAGAAGAACTCTTCAGAGAATCTTGTCAAAAAGATCTCCTAAATAAAATTTCTTATTTTAAGCGTCTGTTTAGATATAACAGTTATTAAACCGATCTTAAGAATATCCGAAAGAATAACCTGTTTAAAACCATAAACATAAGCGATGTCCCAACCTTTCAAATAAGCAAGCCAAGGTAGACCAAATAAGTAAATAGTACTTACAGCAAATGAAATTAGAAAAAAGTTTCTAAACATATTTTTTTCTAAATTAACAAAACCAGCAAAAAACACCGCAACTAAAAAACCAAAAAGATATCCACCAGTTGTGCTAACCATATAAGCAATTCCTATTCCTTTTTCAGGTGTACCCGCAAACACTGGCAATCCAATTGCCCCTTCGGCAAGGTAAAGTAGAACGGTTGCTAAACCTAATTTCCACCCAAAAGCTATACCTATAAATAAAACCATAAAAGTTTGCATAGTCATCGGCACGGGATAAAATGGAATTTGTATTTTAGCAGAAATTGTTAATAAAATTGAACCCAAAATAGTAATTAAAAGATATTTAAGAACTTTCTGATTTTGTAATGATTTAACTATTTCCATATTTTTACTTTGCTACTTTACTACTTTAAACAAAATTAATCTAGTTTTTTGTTAAAAGAAGAAATACATCTTCTAAATCGCCATCATCTGTAAAAATATCATAAATTTGAACATTTTCTTTTTTGATTAAATTTATTATTTCTTCTATATTAATTTTACTTTTTTCATAAGATACACAAATTTCATTTTCTTCATTAGATATAATTTTTAATGAATTTAATACATTATCTTGAATTTCTATTCTTTTATTTATTTTAAAAGTTACTTTTTTTGTTTGTATTTTGTTTAAAAGGTTTTTGGTGCTATCTAATGCAACTAAATTACCTTTATTTAAAATTCCAATTCGGTTACACATTTCCTCTGCTTCTTCAAGATAGTGAGTTGTTAAAATAACTGTTACTCCTTGATCATTAAGAGATTTTACATTTCCCCATAGATTTTTTCTTAACTCAACATCAACACCAGCTGTTGGCTCATCTAAAAAAATTATTGGTGGTTGGTGCACTAAAGCTTTAGCAATCAATAATCTTCTTTTCATTCCACCTGATAAACTTCTTGCATAGCTGTTTGCCTGTTTATCTAAAGACACTAGTTTTAAAATATCAGCTGTAATTCGTTCCTTTTTTTTTATACCATATAATCCAGCTTGTAATTCGAGTAATTTTTTTGGGCTAAAAAATGGATCTAAAACAACTTCTTGAGGAACTATTCCTATTGATGCTCGAACTTGACGAGGATTTTTATCTAAATTAAAACCCCATACATTTACTTCGCCTGAAGTTTTAATTACTGTTCCTGCTAAAATATTTATGAAGGTAGTTTTTCCAGCACCATTTGGGCCTAGTAATCCAAAAATTTCTCCTTCTTTCACGTCTAAGTTTAAATTTTTGAGTGCGTTTATAGAATTAGTATTCTCACTTTTGTAAATTTTATTTAAATTTTTAACAGAAAGTACATTTTTTTTGTTCATGAGAAGTTATACATTTATAACATTCAATAGAATTAAGATAATATTATTTTAAATGGACAAAATAAAAAAAACGGATCATTTTTATTTGATTGATGGATCTGGTTATATTTTTAGAGCTTATTATGCATTGCCTCCCTTAACACGAAAGAGCGATGGGTTACCAGTAGGAGCAGTAAGTGGTTTTTGCAATATGCTTTTTAAATTACTGCAAGATTCAAGATCAAATGACAATTTAGAAAAGCCATCACATTTTGCAGTCATTTTTGACTCAGCAAGAAAAAATTTTAGGAATGAAATTTATTCTGATTATAAAAGTAATAGAGAGGATGCACCAGATGATCTTGTTCCTCAATTTCAATATATAAGAAAATCTGTAATAGCTTTTAATTTACCATCTGTTGAGTTAATTAATTATGAAGCTGATGATTTGATTGCTACGTATACAGAACAAATTTTAGAAAAAGGTGCAAAAGTTACTATTGTTTCTTCTGATAAAGACTTAATGCAACTTTATAAAAAAAATGTTCGTATTTATGATCCAATGAAAAATAAATTCATAACTTCAAAGGATGTAATTGATAAATTTGGCGTTGATTCTAATAAAGTAGTTGATGTTCAATCTCTTGCTGGAGATAGTAGTGATAATGTTCCAGGAGTGCCAGGAATTGGAGTTAAAACTGCAGCAGAGTTAATAAATAAATATGGAACATTAGAAAAACTATTAAATAAAGCTCATGAAATTAAACAAAATAAAAGACGCGAAACTATTATTGAAAATAAAGATAAAGCAATTATTAGTAAAAAATTAGTTACTTTAAAGAAAGATGTTCCTATAAAAGAAAAAATTGAAGAATTCAGATTTAAACAAATAGATAAAAATAAACTTTATAAATACTTGAGAGAGATGGAATTTAATCGTCTATTAAGTTCTGTTATTTCAACATATGGGGAACCATCTTTATCAAATAAAAAAATTATTTCAGCATCAAAAGAAGAACAAAAAGGTATTGATAAAAAAAATTATTATTTGATTAAAAATGAAAATGAAATTGATAAATGGATAGAGGAGGGTGAAGAGTTTGGAGAGCTTGCGATAGATACTGAAACTAGTTCCTTAGACGCACATCAAGCAGATTTAATTGGAATTTCATTAAGCACAAAAATTGGAAAAGCTTGTTACATTCCAATAGGTCATAAATCTAAAAACTGTCTTAATAAAGAGATTGTTCTAAAAAAATTAAAACCTCTACTTGAAGACAAAAGTGTTAAAAAAATAGGTCAAAATATTAAGTTTGATTTTATAGTTTTAAACAATCATGGAATAAAAATGAACTCTATGGAAGATACAATGCTTATGTCTTACGTACTTGATGCTGGAAAAAATAGACATAACATGGATACTTTGTCTGAAATTCATCTTAATCATAAAACTATATCTTTTAAAGATTTAGTTGGCTCTGGAAAAAAAGCAATAAACTTTAGTGAAGTAGAATTAAATCAAGCAATGGAATATGCGGCTGAAGATGCTGATATTACTTATAGACTTTATAAAATTTTTAATAAAAATCTTAAATTAGAAAAATTAACCAATATTTATGAAATTTTTGAAAAACCTTTAATTAAAATATTGGCTTTTATGGAAATTAAAGGAATTAAAGTTGATAGCAAATCATTAGAAAACTTATCAAAAAAATTTGAAAAAAAAATAAAAAATTTAGAAAAAGAAATTTTTAAATTTTCAAAAAAAGAATTTAATATTGCTTCCCCAAAGCAACTTGGAGAAATAATTTATAATGAACTAAAAATTGCAGTCCTAAAAAAAACTAGAAAAGGAAGTTTTGCTACTAGTGCCAGTGTTCTTGAGGATTTGGCTTTTAAAGGACATAAGTTTCCACAATTAATTTTAGATTGGAGACAAGTTGCTAAACTTAAAAATACATATTCAGATTCTTTGCGAGAACATATTAATCTTAATACAAAAAGAGTGCATACTTCCTTTTTATTAGCGGCAACTACAACTGGAAGATTAGCTTCTAGTGATCCAAATTTACAAAATATTCCAATTAAATCAGAAGATGGAAAAGAAATTAGAAAAGCGTTTATTGCAGAAAAAGGATTTACGTTAATTTCGGCTGATTATAATCAAATTGAGATGAGAATTTTAGCTGATCTGGCCAACGTTAAAGAATTAAAAAAAGCTTTTAAAAAAAATGAAGACATACATTCTTTAACAGCGAGTCAGGTTTTTAATATTGATATTAAAAAAGTTGATCAAGACATGAGAAGAAAGGCCAAAGCAATTAATTTTGGAATTATATATGGAATTTCACAATATGGTTTAGCCAAACAAATTATGGTTTCAAATAATGAAGCTGAAGAGTTTTTAAATTCATACTTTTTAAAATTTCCTGAAATTAAAGATTATATGAATTCAACTATTAAATTTTGTAGAAAAAGCGGTTATGTAAGTAATATTTTTGGAAGACGTTCTCATATAATTGGAATTAATGACAAAAATTATAATGTAAGAAACTTTCAAGAAAGAGCAGCAATAAATGCTCCTATTCAAGGATCTGCTTCAGAAATAATGAGGTTAGCTATGATTAGATTAGATAAAAAATTTAAAAGTATAAACAATTTAAAATCTACAATTTTATTACAAATTCATGATGAGTTAATATTTGAAGTTCCAAATAATGAGGTTAAAAATATTTGCAAAATCATTAAAGATGAGATGACAAGTGTGACAGACAGTGATTTACACTCTTTTTCAATACCGTTAACTGTAGATATAAATATAGGTGAGAATTGGGGTATACTTCATTAATTCAGAGGTATTGCCCAAATTAAAACAATTTAGTAATTTTAAATTTATTTAAATGAAACAAACAATTGCAC
>CACJGR010000018.1 GCA_902592985.1 uncultured Pelagibacteraceae bacterium
TGATTTAATACAGGCAAGAAAAGATCTTGATGTATTTATGGTGGCACCAAAAGGACCTGGACATTTAGTTAGAAGTGAATTTGAAAAAGGTGGTGGAGTTCCTTGTCTGTTTGCAGTTCATCAAAATGGTTCAGGAAAAGCAAGAGAACTTGCTATGTCGTATGCTTCTGCAGTTGGTGGTGGTAGATCAGGAATTATTGAAACTACATTTAAAGATGAAGTTGAAACAGATTTGTTTGGTGAACAAACGGTTCTATGTGGAGGACTAGTCGAGTTAATTAAGAATGGTTATGAAACTTTAGTTGAAGCGGGATATGAACCAGAGATGGCATATTTTGAAACAGTTCATGAAGTTAAGTTAATTGTTGATTTAATATACGAGGGAGGAATTGCTAATATGAATTATTCGATTTCAAATACAGCTGAGTATGGTGAATATGTTACAGGCCCAAAAATTATCAACAAAGAAGAAACAAAGAAAAGAATGAAAGAAGTGTTGGCTGATATTCAATCAGGCAAGTTTACTAAACAATGGATGGACGAGTGCAAGAATGGTCAAAAAAATTTCTTGAAAACTAGAGAAAAACTAGCAGAACATCCAGTTGAAAAAGTTGGAGCTGAACTTAGAGCTTTAATGCCATGGATTTCTAAAAAGAAGCTAATAGATAGCGATAAGAAATAGATTAAACTGTTAATTTTGGGTTAAAACACTCAAAATATTTTGCAATCTCTCCTGGAGATTGTATGATAATCAAGTTTAAAATTTACTACAATGTCAGATAAAAACAGAGTTTATATTTTTGATACTACTATGCGTGACGGTGAACAATCGCCTGGTGCATCAATGAGTTTGGAAGAAAAAATCCAAATAGCAAGAGTCTTTGACGAACTTGGAATAGATGTAATTGAAGCTGGATTTCCAATTGCTTCTCCCGGTGATTTTGAAGCAGTAACAGAAGTAAGTAAAATTTTAAAAAATTCTATTCCAGCAGGCCTTTCAAGACATTCAAAAAAAGATATTGATAGATGCTATGAAGCTTTGAAACATGCACCAAGATTTAGAATTCATACTTTTATTTCAACGAGCGCACTTCATATGAAGCATAAATTAAATATGTCGCCAGAACAAGTTTATGAATCAGTTAAAGAACATGTAACTTATGCAAGAAAATTTACTGATGATGTTGAGTGGTCATGCGAAGATGGAACTAGAACTGATATGGATTTTATGTGTAAGACTGTTGAACTTGCAATTAAATGTGGAGCAAAAACAATAAATATTCCAGATACAGTTGGTTACACAGTACCATCTGAGTTTACAAAAATTATTCAAACTTTACTCAATAAAGTTCCTAATATTGATAAAGCAATCTTATCTACACATTGTCATAATGATTTAGGATTAGCAGTAGCAAATTCATTAGCTGGTGTTCAAGCAGGAGCGAGGCAAATAGAATGTACAATTAATGGAATTGGCGAAAGAGCAGGTAATGCAGCGCTTGAAGAAGTAGTTATGGCAATGAAAACAAGAAGTGATTTGATGCCTTATTCAAGCGGGATTAACACAACTTTATTAAGCAAAGCTTCAAAAATAGTTTCTAACGCAACAGGATTTCCTGTTCAGTTTAATAAAGCAATTGTTGGTAAAAATGCTTTTGCTCATGAGGCAGGAATTCATCAAGATGGAATGCTTAAAAATAGAAATACTTATGAGATTATGACGCCAGAAAGCGTCGGAGTTCAACAAAGCTCACTAGTTATGGGTAAACACTCTGGAAGACATGCATTTAAAGATAAACTAGTTAGTCTTGGTTATGTTGATGTCACAGATGATGTTATTCAAATAGCATTTGGAAAATTTAAAGTTTTAGCAGATAAGAAAAAGCATATTTATGATGAAGACATTGTTGCATTAGTTGATGATAGTTTAATCAAGGACGATCATGTAATTACTCTTAAATCTTTAAAAGTTTTTGCTGGAACTGGAGAACCACAAAGAGCAGAAATGACATTAGAAATTTATGGAGAAATTAAAAATACTTCTGAGACAGGCGATGGACCAGTTGACGCAATATTTAAGGCTATTAAAAAATTGTATCCACACGATGTTACTCTTCAACTTTACCAAGTACATGCTGTAACAGAAGGAACTGATGCTCAGGCGACTGTGAGTGTAAGAATTGAAGAAGAAGGAAAAACTACAGTTGGACAAGCAGCTGATACCGATACTTTAGTTGCATCAGCAAATGCCTACATTAATGCATTGAATAAAATGATTATAAAAAGAAAAAGAAATTTTGCACCAGACATGAAAGAAAAAAAACAGAATTTTAAAACTGAAAAAATGAAAGGAATATAGATGAAAGTATTTGAAAAGATAACAAAAATTTGGAGTCAAGATATGGCGATTGATCTTGGTACAGCTAATACACTTGTTGTACTAAAAGGCCAGGGTGTTGTGTTAAATGAACCATCAGTAGTTGCTGTCCTAGACAATAAGGGAAAAAAATCTGTACTTGCGGTCGGAGATGAAGCAAAAACGATGCTTGGAAGAACACCAGGAAATATCAGCGCTATTAGACCTTTAAGAGATGGTGTAATAGCTGACTTTATTGTTACAGAGGAAATGATTAAACATTTTATTAAAAAAGTTCATAAAAGAAGTACATTTGCAAATCCTAGAATTTTAATATGTGTACCAACTGGGTCAACTCCGGTTGAAAGAAAAGCTATTCAGGACAGTGCTCTTGCGGCAGGAGCCAGAAGAGTGCAATTAATTGAAGAACCAATTGCTGCTGCAATTGGCGCTGGATTACCAATATCAGAAGCAACTGGTTCAATGGTTGTTGATGTAGGTGGTGGTACTACTGAAATTGCCGTTATGTCTCTAGGTGGCGTAGTTTACTCAAAATCTTTAAGAATAGCAGGCGATGCAATGGATAGAGCTTTAGCCGATTATATGAGAAAAGAATATAATTTAATGATTGGAGATAGCACTTCAGAAAAAATTAAAAAAGAAATCGGAACTGCGATTCCAACAAACACCAATACTTATCCAGTTAAAGGTAGAGATTTAAGATCCGGAACACCCAAAGAAGTTAATATTACCGAAGAAGATTCATCTGAAGCTTTAAACGGTATTTTAAAAGAAATTGTTGATGGCATAAAAGATGCACTAGAAAATACACCTCCAGAATTATCAGCAGATTTAGTTGATATGGGTTTAACTTTAACAGGTGGTGGAGCGTTATTAAAAAATATTGACAGAAGATTTTCTAAAGAAACAGGACTTCCAGTTCATATAGCTGATGACCCCTTAACATGTGTTGCGATTGGCACAGGCAAAGCATTGGATCAAGAAGAAACTTTTTCTACTATGTTATCTGAATATTAAAATAAAATGGATGCAGGTACCAGAGACGATTTTATAATAGCTATCCGTTCTGCTTTTTTAAAAAAAGAAAACAAACAAAGATTTTCACTAATTTTTTTAATTATTCTTTCGACAATATTTTTAGCATTAGGAAGAATAAATTTTAAAGCAATCGACTATGTAAAAATTTCAATTAAAGAAATAGTTTATCGTTCATCTTTTGTTGTTTCTGTTCCAGAAAATTATTTAAAAAAAACCTATCAAAACATACAGAGTCATTTTATTATTTATAATGATTATTTTGAAATTAAATCTGAAATCAAGGAACTTAAGGCACAAAAAACTGTTGATCAATTCATTGTTGAAGAAAATAAAAGATTAAAAAAAATAATTGATGATTATGTTGCAGATTCAGACGAAGTAGTTGCAAAAATTATAATAGATAAAAACAGTCCTTTTTTAAGATCTTTAATAGTCAACAAAGGAAGTAAAAATGACATAAAACTTGGCATGGCAGTTTTAGATGGCAGTTACTTAGTTGGCAAAGTAGTTGAAGTAAATTATTTAACTTCAAGAATATTATTATTATCCGACTTAAATAGCAAAATTCCTATTATTATTGAACCAGGTGCCTTTCAATCAATACTTTCAGGAACAGGTAAAAATGATGGTATTATCCAATATCTAAAGGAAAATTATTTTATTAAAGAAAATAGCACGATTTATACTTCAGGAGCTGGAGGATTGTTTAAAGCTGGCATACCAATAGGTAAAATTAAAAAACAAGAATTAAACAATGAAAAGAAAGTTGATTTTTTTTCTGATTTTTCACAATTACGATTCGTTAAAATAATGTCATTTAAAAAGGATGAGAATTAATGGTTGAATTTTCAAAAATTACAATCACCAATAGATTATTAAGGTATGCTCCAATCTTACTGCTCTTTTTATCAGTGTTAAATGAGTTTGATTTCAATTATCTAGAACTTAAATATTTTTCGTTTAATTTTCCTTTTGTTTTAATTTTTTACTGGAGTTTAAAAAAAGTTGAAAGTTTGGGTTATGGCCTTATTTTTATTGCAGGATTATTTAATGATGTAGTTACTGGATTCCCAATGGGAGTTAGCAGTCTATCTTATTTGTTAATCTGTGGTTTTGCAGCTTATTTTAGAAATATCACTTTAAACCCAAGCTTACTAAAAGATTGGCTCTTTTTTTTACTAACAATTTTAGTGGTGAATTCAATGATGTATTCTTTATTAGTTTTATTTTTTTCATTTGATTTAAATTACTATGATCTAATAGTGAACCTAATTTTTACGTTTTTGCTTTATGTTATTTGTGCAAATGCGTTTGAAATATATCAAAAACTAGTCTTTGGAACTCAAAATGTTTGATAGTAGCGACACAGCTTTTAAAAAATTAAACACAATTAATAGAAGAATGTTTATTCTTTCTGCCGCCAAGGCTGTAGTATTTACAGGGATAATAGCAAGACTCTTTTCATTACAAATAAATGAAAATAAAAAATATTTAACTCTTTCAGATAAAAATCGTTTAAGAGAATGGAGACTACCGCCTGTTAGAGGAGAGTTTTTGGATTATTTTGGAAATGTAATTGCAGGAAATTTAAAAGTGTATCAATTACATGTAGTTCCAGAACAAGTTGAAAATTTTAAATATTTGATGCTTAGACTTAAAGACATTTTGGAATTAGATGATAAAGAATTTTTGGAAATAATTAAAAAGAAAAATAGTCAAAAACCTTGGGAAACTTTAATTATCTCAGAAAATTTAAGCTGGGATCAATTTTCTAAAATTAATTTTTTTTTACATGAACTAGGTGGAGCTAAACCTGTTTTATCTGTTGCACGAAACTATCCATTTAACAAAACTTTTACACATGTTTTAGGATATGTAGCACAAGCAAGTGAAAACGATTTAATAAATAACGAAATAATTAAAAAAAACCACGTTCCAGGATTAAGGGTAGGAAAGATAGGATTAGAAAAAACTTTTGAAAATGATTTATTAGGCACTAATGGAGTGCAAAGATATGAAGTAAATGCTTATGGCAAAAGAATAAATCAACTAGATCACAAAGAAGGGGAAAAAGGAAAAAATATAAAACTAACTTTAGATACAGAAGTACAAAAATTTTCAAATGAATTATTAGCCGAAAAATCTGGATCAATTAGTGTAATGGATATTTATACAGGAGAGATAATAGCAATGCACTCTTCACCCTCGTTTGATCCTAACTTATTTTTTTATGGAATAAGCACAAAAAATTGGAAAGAAATAAGAGAAAATCCTTTAAAACCATTATTAAATAAAACTGTATCTGGACTATATTCTCCAGGCTCAACAATAAAACCACTAGTAGCATTATCGGCTTTAGAAAATGATGTGATTTCTCCGACTCAAAAAGTGTATTGCACTGGTAAAATGGAAATGTACGGACATACATATCATTGTTGGAAAGAAAAAGGACACAAATCTATGGATCTAAGAAGCGCTATAAAACAATCATGCGACGTATATTTTTATGAAACAGCAAGAAAATTGGGTGTTGATCGTCTGAATTTAACAGCATTAAAATTTGGCCTAGGTCATACAGTTTTAAAAGGTACTTTAGCTAATGAAAAAAAAGGGTTAGTTCCAAGCACAAAATGGAAAAAAAATAACCTTGGAGTAGGTTGGGTTTTAGGCGAAACATTAATTACAGGTATTGGACAAGGTTATATTCAAACTACTCCATTGCAACTGTGTTTAATGACGGCACAATTAGCAAATGGTGGATTTAAAATTTATCCAAGAATAACCGTAGATAAAGATCAGGAAAGTTTGGAAAGCATTAAATATAAAATGGTTCAGGGTGCTTTTAAAGAAAAAGAAAAATTATATGCTTCACCATTAAGAAAAGTTGAAGAATTTTTAAAAATGGGAACTAATGAATATCATCCACTTTTTAGAAACCCTGAAAATGTTAAATTTGTATTAGAAGCAATGTTTGGTTCTACCAATGAATTTATGGGAACTTCTTACAAATCAAGAATAGAAGATCCAAAATATCAATTTGCAGGCAAAACTGGTACATCTCAAGTAAAAAGAATTACAGAAGAAGCAAGAGAACTAGATTTAGATATAAGCGAAATTCCCTATGAGGAAAGGGATCATGCCCTTTATATTGCCTTTGGTCCTTATAAAAATCCTAGATATGCTCTTAGTGTTATTATTGAACATGGTGGAACGGGAAGTTCTGCTGCTGCACCTATTGCAAAAAAGCTATTTAAACTAATTATAGATAGACATGAATTAAGAGAGAAAATTAAAAATAAAAATTCAATAAAAACTTAAATGTTTCAACAAACTTCATATTCTGAGCAACTAACTTTTTTTCAAAAGTTAAGATCATTTGATTATATTTTATTACTTTGCATAATATCTATAGGAGTTATAAGTGGATTTTCAATGTATTCAACAGATGGTGGTGAGTTATTGTATCATAGCAAAAGTCATATCATAAGATTAGTGATTTTTTTTACTATGATGATTTGTTTTTCTTTTTTTAGCATTAAATTTTGGCATTCTGTGGGATATTTATTTTATGTACTTGTTTTAGGTCTTTTGATAATGGCATCTTTATACGGTGTTTCCGCATCAGGATCTCAAAGATGGGTAAGTTTATATTTTATAAACCTTCAGCCATCAGAATTAATGAAAATTGCAATAATAATTTTTTATGCAAAATTCTATCATCGAATGCAAATTAGCCATGTCAACAATTTTAAAAATTTATTAATTCCATCTGCAATATTAATATTACCAATACTGCTAGTAGCCAGTCAGCCTGATTTAGGTACTGCTATTTTAATAGCTTTAAGCGGACTTGTTGTTTTATGGCTTGCTGGTCTTCATATAAGATATTTTGTTTATTCTTCATTGGCCCTTATTATTTCGATGCCTTTTATAGTTTCTTTTTTAGAACCTTATCAAAAATTAAGAGTTTTAACTTTTTTTAACCCTGAAAGAGATCCCTTAGGAGCAGGATATCAAATTATACAATCAAAAATTGCAGTGGGTTCAGGTGGCTTAACCGGCAAAGGTTTTTTAAAAGGAACGCAAAGTTATTTAGAATTTTTACCCGAAAAACATACTGATTTTATATTTACATTATTTTCAGAAGAACATGGATTTACTGGTTCAGTTATTATTTTATTGATTTATGCCATTATGGTTTTTAGAATTACAAGAATTGGAACAATTGCCAGAAGCTCTTTTGCAAAACTTTTTTGTTACAGTTTTGCATCAGCAATTTTTATTTATGTTTCGATTAACATGAGCATGGTTTTAGGATTATTACCTATCGTTGGCTCTCCTTTGCCTATTATGTCTTATGGTGGCTCTTCATTGCTTGCAACAATGATTGGTTTTAGTGTAGTAATGAGCTCTAAAATATATCACCGGCAATCAATTTCTTAAATTTTTATGTAATTTTTGTGAAAAAAATTTTTTTTTTTATAGTTTTTTTTATAGTTTCAATGAAACTAAGTGCTGAAACTATTTCTTCATCTACAACAAGAACTAGCAGCAAAAATGTAACAGAAGATCTTACTATTAATAAAGATGTTACTCTTTACTTTCTTAATCATCAAAAAGGTTTAAGAGTTAAGTCCGGCGACATTACAATTATAAATAGAGGTACTTTAGAAAGTAAGGAGGATGATGGAGAGTCTAGTACAAACCAAACAATAACTGGAACCGGCAGTGATGGGGCTTATGATATAAAAATATATAACTATGGAACAATTTACACTCCTGGTAATTCAGCTATTTTTACTCCTACTAATGACCAAGATAATGATGGTGATGGTATTGGTCCTTATATTTACAATGAAGGAACAATTAAATCTTCTAATCAATGGACTATAAGATCCCATGCATCAGATAAAACTAAAATTGATAACTATGGAGATGTAATTGCCGATAGCAGTCCTCATGCAATAATGATTTATGAAGATAATGACAGCATAATAAATAATTATGCTGGGGGGTTAATTTCTGCAAATGGTTCTGGAGCAATAGCAACAAAAACAGCCGATTCAGAAGCTAGTAATCGCGCCACAATAAATAACTGGGGAACAGTTAAGGCGGAATGGGATTCAATAGAAATGGGAAAAAATTCTACTTTAAACAACTATGGAAAAATCATCGTTAATAACACGAGCTATAGTACTAAAGCATCTATACAATTACAAAACGATAATAACACAGTGAATTTATTCGATGGCACTGTTTTAGTAGGTATAATTGATGCTGACACCAACAGTGCTACAGGCAGTACACTTAATTTAGATCTTTGCTCTTCTTATTATTTTAAAGCAACAGGAACATGGACCGTAAACAATACTTCTGGGTGTGGCGAGTTAGTTTATAGTGGAGGCTTTGCTCAGTCAGTGTCACCATTGTTCCAGTCAGTCGCAGATGAAATAGGAGTGTTAAGAACAGATTTAATTAACGATGTTTATGATTTTGCAAAAGATAAGATAGAAAATGATGAAAGTTTTGGCTTACCATTAAAATCTTATACAAAAAGAGAAAAAGGAAAATCCATAAATAATTTTGCCAGCAATGCTAGTGGTTTTGCTTTTGGTTTTCCAAGCGAAAACGATAAAATTAAAGGCCATTTAGTTTTTAATCTTTTAACAAATAATATTGATATGTTTAATCAAAATGTTAAGGACGAAACATATCAAGCTGGTTTATTTCATGAGAATTTCAAGATAATTTTTGGTTATCATAATTACACAGGTGATCGTACTCGTCTGAATAATACTGTTGCTGGAGGCGAACAATATATTAAACAAGATCACAAATCATTTTCATCAATTATTGGAACTCAGTTTTCAAATAAACTTAACAACAATGAATATATAAAGTACAAATTAGATACAAACATTGAAGGTTTTTTTAATCATGAAGAATCTAGTCATGTAAAATGGCAAAGTCGTATTTTAAGTCAAGTTATAGGAGATGTGACTTATGGTTGGAATACTTTACCAAAAAATAAATTTAAATTTAATCCTGAATTAACATTAGGGTATAGAACTGTTATTGATGGAAAGAACCAAAAATATACTTTTAATGGAAATAAAAAAAATTTTGATGGGGGGACCAAAGAAGACTTTTCTGCAAAATTTAGTTTAAATACTAGTTACTCTTTTTCGAATAATACAAATTTTTTTTTTAATACTTCAGCCAAAAAAACAACAGAAGATCAAGAAACTTATAGTTTAGATTTGGCATTTAAAGGCATTTTTTAAGCTTTAAAACCTATCAAAACTTGTTATTGCTTAATTTCTTTTACAATGTGATATTTATCATGTGAAAAAAGGATTATTTATAATTCTTTGTTTATTTTTGTATAGCAATTCTGCTTGGGCTGGGCCGTGCGATACAACGGTTTCGGGCACTACAACTTCCACATTAAATTGTGACGACAATGACTCTTTAATTGTTAGTGGTTCGATAACTTATGATGGTCAGAATGCTGTCAATGCACAAGAGGATGAAGGTGTAACAATCACAAACACAGGAACTATTCAATCAACAAACCATTCTGCTATCAAAGGACAGAGTGCATTAAGTCTTGAAATAACTAATAGCGGCACAATATATTCTGAAAATAACTATGGTATTAAACTTATAGAAGCTGAAAAAGTAACCATAACAAATGAAGCGGATGGTATAATTAAAACTGACCCTAGTGATACCAATGATCTAATTGCAATTGGTGGAATTAAAATGGGAAATTGTGGCACTTGTGTAGATGGATCAACAACATCTTCTGGAGAAGGTTTGACTTTGAAAAACTATGGCACCATAGATTCTTATAAAGAAACTTTATACGGAGGAAAGAATAGCATACATACTTCGAAAAAAACTAAAATATATAACTATGATGGTGCTACAATTGATGCCACAAATATATATGCAATTAGATTTGATTACGCAGAAGATTTTACACTGAATAATTATAGTGGTGCAACTATACAAACTGAAAATAGTTATGGAGCTGTTAGTGTATTAAGTGGAGAAACTGTTGCAATAGATAATGAAGGAACAATTACAGCGGCTAACAAGTGGGGCGTATATTGCTATTATTGTGAAGACGTTACACTTACAAATTCCGGAACTATAACTGCCACCGTAAGAGCTGTAGACTTGGGAGAAGTTACTGGTACAAATACTTTTACAAATTCAGGAACCATCACTGCAACTGCTGACACTTCAAATGTTGGAGCGGTAAACTTATTAAAAGCAACTGGTGTAACCTTAACGAACTCAGGAACAATTTCATCAGAGACTCAGTATGCAATTGACGCTGAAAATGCTTACAGTCCAACTATAATAAATTCTGGAACAATTAGTTCTTCAACAACTCTTAATAATGGTAATGCTATAGAATTATCGCAATCCGGATCAGGAACTGCTGGTAGCGGTGCAACGATTACTAACTCAGGAACAATTAAAGCACCAGGAGGAACTGGTGGAACTGGAATAAGAATTGGTTCTGGTTCAATACCTTATAATGATGTGACAATTACAAACTCAGGAACTATATCGGGTACTAATGATTCTATATACGTACAAGAAAGCGATACAACAGGAACAAATATCATTACAAAAGAAGAAGCAACTTACATAGGTGAAATTAATATGGGAAGTGCTGTTGTTGAAATGACTTTAGATTGTAGCATTAAAAAAGATATGGACATTGAGATACATAGCAAAACCAACATGACGGTTACCAATAATTTATGTGGAAATGATACTTATGAAATTTTAGATTCTTCAAAAAATGCTGATGCTGATAACTCTGAAACAAATGGATATTTAAGAATTCTTGGAGAAGATCTTGAGATAGCTCAAAACAATCCTAAGTATAGAAGTGAAAACGTTTTAACTAAGTTTAAAGGTTTGTTTGATGCTGCAAATTATATCAATTGGCATGCTCCAGAAGATAAAATGTTTAAAATATTTCATAGCGAACAAAAAAGAGAAGGAACTTATAAAGGTAAAATGTCAGGTGTTGTAGGCCAGTTAAGTCCTTTTATTTTAGGAGATATTAGAAATAATATTTTTCTTGGCTATACAAGACAAGACGGTGACTTTGACAATGGTGAGTTCTTAGGAGGAGATAATTTTGCACTAGGCTTAAAAAGTGTTTATGAAAATAATGGCTTTAAAGCATCCTTTACACCTATGATTGGTTTAAATGATCTAACTGTTACTGATTTTGATACAGATACTAAATCAAAAATAAGCACTAATTTATTAAGTGAATTTGCTGGATTTAATACAAAATTTGGAAAAGAAATAAAAACAAGTGAAGATAGCTCTTTAAATTTAAGCGTGCAATCAACCTTAGGCCTGCAAAGATTTCCTCAGTATATTGCAAAATTTAGTGATGGGGATTTGTCGGTTGATGAAGCAATAGAACAAGTACTTGGCGCAGGATTTGAAGTAAGATATACAGAAGGACTTGGCAAAGGTTTTATTATTCAGCCTTATATTGGGGTAAATGTTAACAATAACATTAATAATTCTATAAAGATTACAGCAGATGGAGAAAATAAAAATGTATCTCCTGCCTATGAAACAACCACAGGATATTTTGCTGGTGTTTCTATTACAAAAGAAGCCAAAGATATAAACTTTGATCTAGATTTAATGTATGGTAATGAAGATGGTTTAATTAATCAAATTGCATCTATTTCTCTTACCAAGGCTTTTGGAGATTCAGCAACCAAAACATTAGAGACAAAGACTGATAAAAATATAAAGATTTCAAGTGCTGCTCTCGATAAAGATTTACTTGAATTTGGAGACCTTAAAAAATTAAATGAAAAATTAAAGTCTCAAAACGCAAAATTAAAAGCTGAAAATGAAAAATTAAAATTACTAAGCAAAAAAGCAATTGAAGAAAATAAAGCCAGTAAACAGTTAATCGTTGAATTGCTTAAAGAAAATGAAAAAATAAAATTGGAAAAAGAAATTTTCAAAAATAAAATTTTAGAAAACGAAAATAAAGAATTAAAGGAAAAAATCGAAAAAACTACTACTGAAGATGGAGTTAATAAATTTGTATTATTATTATTTTTTACAATTTTAGCTTTATTTGCTTATGGAATAACTTCTTTTATTGTATCTACATTTAATGCTTCTATAAAAAAAACATAATTTATTTAATTTAAAAGGCATTTCAACACTTTTTTATGGTTTAAATGCAAGAATTTTTAGATACATTCAGCAATAAATGAGCCAATCAAAACTCAAAGAATCGAAAAAATTTTTAAAAAAAATAATTATTTTTTTTACTATTTTGCTTCTGAACTCGAATGTTTTTGCAGCACCCACAGATAATGATGTTGTATCAATTGACCTTAGTGCTGACGAGGACATAACAGATGGAATAACATTTAATAATGATGGTACCAAAATGTTTTTTACAGGAACTGATAGCGATAAAGTTCACGAATATCATTTAAGCACTCCTTATGATATGACCTCAGGATCAATGTCAGATCAGGGTATAGAATTTTCTATTACCGAAGAAGCCACAACACAAGATATTGAGTTCAATTTAGATGGCACTAAATTGTTTCTTATTGGACATACAAAGGACACTGTTTATGAGTACACATTAACCACAGGTTTTGACCTTACAACTGCTTCGGCTAGCGCAACTGCTTCATTTTCTGTAGCTTCTGATTTAGGGGTTCCAACTGGAATGATTTTTAATAATGATGGTACATATTTGTATGTTATAGGAGGCGTAGGCACTGAGGACAAAATTTTTCAATACGAACTAAGCACAGGTTTTGACATTACTACAGCAAACTCGACTGCAATTAATGAATTTTCAGTCACCAGCGAAGTGCCCAATTCTCATGGTTTAACATTTAGCCCTGACGGTAAAAAAGTAATTGTTGCTTATGACGATATAACTGATCCTGGAGCAACAAAAACAGATTCTGTTCATGAATATACATTAAGCACCCCTTGGAATATTTCAACCATGTCATACGCAGGTTCGTATGCGACAGACGACATTCAAAGAGCAGGAGATGTAGATTTTAATAACACAGGCTCAAAAATGTATGTTACTGATTTTAATCTTGATAGGGTTTTCGAGTACGATTTAACGTGTGGATTTTCAATTGTTGCCTGTATTGATCCAACTAAGAATAAAGACAAAGTTGCTTTAGTAGAAGCACAAGCAGAAATAGCAAAAAATTTTATTCTACAGACATCTTCCTCAGTATTAAATCGAATTGAATGGTTAAGAAGGCATAGTAAAGAAAATAAACTAACCAATCAAAATATTAAATTTCAATTTTCTAATAAGATGCTGTCATCTTTGCCAAAAGTAATTCCAGTGTCCAGTGGTCAAAATGTAATTAATGAAGTATTGCCAGATGGCTTTTCATATTGGAGTGAAGGAAATATCAGTATTGGTAGAGTAGGTGACACCAGTTCTTCCTCAACCAAAGTGATAAGCACTAATGGAATAACTTTTGGCGTTGATAAAAAAACTGATGAAAATAAGTTTTATGGCTTAGCTTTTCGAGCAGCTCAGGACGATGTCGACGTTGGAACAATAGGCAGTTCAATAGATATGGATGCTTATAGCTTAACACTTTATGGAAGTGCATCTAAAGATGATACAAAATTTATAGATAGTCTTCTTGGGTTTAGTAATTTAAGAACAGATATATTTAATAAAAATGGTTTACTTAATTTAAGAAGTAAAAGAGACGGCAAACAAATATTTAGTGCAATTAAATTTCGATCAACATTTAAAAAAGATCAGTTTAATTTAACTCCAATAGGAAAAATTAATCTTGGTTATACTCAGCTTGATAAATATACTGAGACAAAATCTGAAGGTTTAGCTTTAAAATACGACAAACAAAAAATTCAAACAAGGATAGCCTCTATTGGAATGATGTTTGATGACACTATTAGGTTTAAAAATTCCACAATAAAACCAAACGGTAAACTTGAGTATAGCAGAGATTTTAGTCCATCTTCAGATGCAGTACTTAGCTATGTTTCAGAACCAGATAAAAATTATCATTTGTATGTTGATACAGGGGCATTTCATAACTTAAAAACTAATATTGGTTTTGATTTAACAACTAAGAACAATTTATCAATAACATTTAATTATGAAAGAAATCAATCTAAAGGAAGTAGTCATACTGATAGTTTGTATTTTGGTGGAGGCTATATTTCCAATAAAGAAACTGAATATGCTTTAGCTTTAGATGGAAATAAATCTTTAAATGCTAATTTTGATATAAAAAAAAATATAAGTGGCTTTGAAACTAGTTTTAATTTAAATTATGATCCTTTCAGCGAGATAACTAATCAATCAGCTAGCTTAAAGATTTCGAATACTTTTTAAATTATAATTTAGTCATTTTCCATCTACGACTAAAATTGTTAAATCATCTTTCTGAATTTTTCCAGATTTGATGATATCATCGATTATCTTTTTAAGTCTCTCATTGTTTGGTGAAGATTGGTATTTTTTAATATAGTTTTGAAACCCTTCAGCTCCCAGCATTTCACCATTAGGGTCTTTTATTTCCGTTATACCATCAGTAAAAATATACATGGAGCTTTCTTTAAAAGGAATAACTGCCTCAGTATATTTTGTTTTAGGCATGACACCCAAAGGAGGTCCGGCTTCACTAAAATTTGTAAAAGTTCCATCTTTATTAAAAATCAAAGGTGGTTCATGGCCTGCACTAGATAATAATAATTCTTTTTTGTTACTATCATAAATACCAATTAACATCGTTACAAACATACCCCTCGATATAGTTTCGCAAATTTCATTATTTAACAAAGTTAAAAGTTCTGAAGCTGAAAACATTGTTTTACTCAGACATCTGTAAAGACTTGATGCTTTAGACATTAGAAGAGAAGATTTTATTCCTTTGCCCGATACATCTGCAACTCCAAAACCATATCTACCATCACCTAAATCAGAAAAATTATAAAAATCTCCAGAAACTATTTTTGCAGGAATATTGACGCCTGCAACAGGAAAAGGATCTTTTTTATTTTGCGACAATAATGATTTTTGTATTTCTCCAACTATTTCAACTTCTTTTTGGATTTTGTTTTTTTCTACCATCTCTTTAGCCATTTTAGCATTTCTGATCGCAAAAGCTGCTGGAGCTGAAAGAGTTTCTAATAACTTTCTATCGTCTTCTATAAATAATTTATCACCAGTTTTTTTATTTAAACAATGAATAACTCCAATGCAATCATTTGCAGCAATTAGTGGAGAACATAAAACTGAATATGTTGTAAAATTTGTTTTATTGTCTAAATCAAAATAAAATTCTGCAATTTCTCTAACATCTTTTTTAACATTCCCAACTCTTATACATTTTTTTGACTGAACTGCTTTGCCCATTACACCGTCTTTTAAATCAAGCTCGTACTCATCTAAGTAATCTTGATGAAGAGAAGCAATACATTCAAACTTTTTCTTTTTTTCGTTAATTAAAAAAATATTTGCAGCTTGAGCATTAATTCTGGCAATTATTACTTGAAGAGCTGTTTTTAATGTATCATTAAGATCAAGAGATACTGCAAACTCTTGATTCATTTTTGTAATTATTTCTAAGTCTACATTAACTTGTAAGTTTTGTTCTTTATCTTCTTTTTCAGTTTTTTTTGGTTTAAAAAAAATCATTTATTTAATTGGCATTTTAAGCAATTTTTGATAAATTTTACAACAATGGAAATCATCATTAATACACCAAATTTGTACATTCATCTTCATGATGCAATTATGATAGTTCAATATGTTATTGATGGTTTTATTGAAATTACATCAAAGATAAAAATTTAAAATACATAAGAACAAATGGTTCCTGCAGTGGATTTAATATTTGTTGCTATCTTAGGCGGTCTTTGGGGTAGTTTTGCTAATGTTTGCATTTATCGATTGCCTAAAGACAAAGGAGTAGTTTCAGGTAGATCACATTGTCCAAAGTGTAAAAAAAAAATTGTCTGGTACGATAACATTCCAATCATCTCATATTTAATTCTTAGCGGGAAATGTAGAAAATGTAAAAGAGAAATTTCTCTCCACTATTTTACAGTTGAATATATAAACATTATGTCATTTTTAATAATTTATTTTCTGTTTGGTATTTCAATGACAACTATACTTTTAATGATTTTAAGCGTATCTTTTTTAATAATTTTTTTAATTGATCTAAAACATTTTATCATTCCAAATTCTTTAACTTTTTCATTGATGATATTGGGCTTCATTAAGTCCTTTGATCCAAATTTAAATTCTATTTTTCCAAACTATATAAATTCTTTAATAGGTGGATTTTTTGGATATGGAATTATTTTTAGTATTATATTTTTTTATAGACAAATTAGAAAAAAAGAAGGAATGGGTTTAGGAGATGCAAAATTATTAGCCGTAATAGGTTTTTGGTTTGGGTGGATTTCAATACCTTTTGTTATATTTTTGTCTTCAATTTTTGCGCTAGTTTTTGTTATCCCTGATTTGATTAAAAAAATAAAAAAATGAGTTCACAAATTCCATTTGGGCCATATATAATACTGGCAACTATTTTTTACTTAATATTTAAAAATAATTTAGAAGGTTTAATTTTTTGACAATAAATATTTCATCTAAAATTTCGCATATTTTATCGGCAGTCATTTCAGTAATTATTGCAATATATTTTTTTTACGAAGGTTTTTTGGCCTATTTTATTCTTAAAGAGCTTGGTGGTGGAGTAGATGCATTAGTTGCCTCGAGGTGGGGTTTAGGAATAGTAATGTTTATTTTTGTATGTTTATTTTTTCTATTTATAAAAATAAAAGATTTAAGAAGCCAAAGAACTATACTTAAAGGAGTTTTTATTGGATGGACAAGTATTTGTCTTGTTTTAATAATTGTTTTGCCTCACTTTATTTATTTTATTATATTAACCGGATTAACATCTGTAATAAGCTTTTTATCATCAAAAGACTTAATAAGAAAAATTAAAGAAGAAAAAGAAACATTAACTGAAAAAGAAATATATTTACTTCAAAGATTGGCCAAAAAAAAATAAAATATTTGATGAAACCAAAAGGTTTTACATTAATAGAACTCCTAGTTGTTGTTGCCATCATTGGTATCTTAGCTGCAGTAGGGGTGGTTTCATACAATGGGTATGTTGCAAGAGCCAAAGATGTAACTATTAAAGCTAATCATGATTTGGTTTTAAAGTTTTTAATAACAAAATCTACGGAATGTGAGATTGATAACGAAGTAGTTTTTAAAGACGCCTCAGGAAATAATGTTAGTTATAGTTGCAGTTCAACTAATAAATCAGATTTTGCTAACAAATTAAAAGCTCATGTGAACAATCATATTTGTACAAATGTTTATAGATCAAACAGAGGATGCATGGAGCTAACAGGTGGATATCTTGAAGAAACTATTGCCGTTGATGTAAACACAGGTCGTAGTAAGTGTGCAATTTATATAAGAACCTATGTAGATAAAAAATTAAACACTTCTCCTTGGGAGTATGGAGGAACATTGTTTGAAATGCCGGGTTGGTGTTAATAACAAACAAAACTTTCTAATGGAAAAATTTTTATTCATAAATATTATTATTTCAGCCTTTAACATTTTTATTATTATTTATGCTTATTCTTTAAAATTTTTTCCACAAAAATGGCGAAAGAAAGTAAATCAAGATACTATTGTTGGATTGGCTTTAATATTTTCTACAATGTTAACGATGTTTGCTTGGATAATTTTTTTTTACTATAAACTATTTTAATAGTTGCTTTTCCAAGAACTTCTGTAAGTTGAAGCTGATGATCCTGTAACTTTACTAGTTACTAAGTCTTTTTGTTTACCTGATGCTTGACCAGCGATGTTGGCAAAAAAAGTATTTCCAAGGAAAACAAGTTTAGACAATACCCCTTTCCCAACAAATAAGCATTTTTTTTGCGTGTGGGCTCCAGTATTTTTTCCAAGTACTATTTCTGAATAATTTGTGCCACACTCAGGATCTCTAGCGCAAATCAATGCATCTCCTAACTCACACTTATTAGCTGCAGCTGTTGGTATATAAATCGGAAAATATACCATTTCACCATATGCAGTTGGTTCAGCAGTTGTTTTACCATAATTTTCAATAACAGCATACCAACCTTTGTCAACAGTTTTAGGGCAATTTACGCCTGTAGTGTCGTTAGAAGTATTTTTACATTTTGTAATGTCATCAGCTGTTGTAGGAGTAGCAACCTCTCTATAATATGGATAGTGAGGGTCTTTGATACCTAATAAATAATTTGAAGTTAGTGCAGAAGTATCATTTATTCTTTCATAATCGCCCGTACCTGCAAACAACCATAAATTCCCAGTACTACGACCTTTTGATGCATCCATTGCGTGATACATATATCTTCCATTTGATTTTGATGATCCTGCAGTGAATAAAGTTGTGCTATCGAACATTTTAATACTATTACCTAGACCATCTTGAGTTTGATTTGTTAAATTAAATTTTGTAATTTTTCCTTCAAGATCGTTTAAATATAACATTGCACCAGACCAAGTAACTCTATCTTGGTCAGGAGTAATTAGTACTGCGGATCCTGGTGTTGAATTTACAATGTCACCTACCTCTATATCTTCTATATCTAATACTCTAGATTCAGTTGGCGTACCTTTTTTCGTATTATAGTCGTAAACTCCAGCGTACAACCTTCCAGGGTTTGTTTGGTCTTCTAAATCAACAATTACTAAGCTTGAGCCAACACCTTCAAATTGTGTTCCAAATCCACCACCCATTGCAGCAACATAAACATCATCTTCAATATTAGTATCTCCAGCACCGTCATTAGGTATTCTAAAAATTCTAGGATCAGACCAGGTTTCACCTAATGTACTATAATCATATTCGGGGTTTGTTTGAACCCCGGTTGCTTTAGACCCTGGTTTGATTGTAATTCCAAGTTCAGAACTTGTATTAGTGTCTCCTGTATCGGCGGAATAAGTCATTTCATCAACAAAAGTTATTTGAGTATCACCAGATGAATTGGCGCTTACTGAAAACCTATTATAGTTGCTTCCATTATACATTACTTTTAAGTCACTTTTAGCTAACCCTTGTACAGGCAATGTCCAAACTTTACTTTTGTAGCACGAAGTAGTTCCTGAATCGTTACAAGTATCGGAGACGCTATTGTCGTCAGTGAAATTATCAGTTGCTTTAATAGCTTCTTCTAAAGAAGCCATTGAATATGAACCTGCAATGTAATCATAAACGGCAAAATTTTGATTGTGATCTACTCTGTAAACCCGGTGATTAATTGTATCATTGTAAATTGAGAATAAGTGAAGAGGTGCATCAGGATCTGTTACTTCTATTACACTGAAACCAGCCCCACCTCTGCCGTAAGGCACAAATAAAATTGTATGCCATTCTCTTTTGTTTGATCCAGGAGTTTTAAAATACATATCATGTTGGACAATTGATCCGTCTACACCAAAGATTGCATTTGATCCTCCTTTGCTTGATGTATTTAATCTTGTATTCATTACTAATGGTAAATTTGGAGCAACTAATGGTGGAACAAAAGCCCATTTTTCTACACCTGTTTTAGTATCAATAGCATGAAGCATTCCACTATTAGATCCAGCATAAAGTACTTCATCTCTATTTGCGAGATTTGAAGATTGAGCCCATGTATCGTAATTTTTAATTGATCTCCAGTACGATTCTTGATTACTTCCAACATAAGCAGTGTCTGCTGTTGGTGGACCAATTACAACAAGTTGAGAGTGATAAACATCTCCCAAGTATGCATTCCCTTCCGGATTAGTTCTTTTTTCAGTCAAATTGCAATCAGCATCATAATCAAAATAATCTGTTCCTCTTACAAAATTAATTAATCCCTCTAAATCATCTGTTGTTCCATCAATTACTCCCGCTGCTGAAGCACACCTCATATTCATTGTAGTTCCATCAGCATTAGCGGTATCTCTATGGTAATCTAAAATATCATGTGCGTATAAATTAAGTACATTTCCAATTGCAGTAGCATTTGTAGCTACAAAGTTATTATAGTCTGTTTTGTAATCTGTTCCTGGTATTACACTCCATATTTTTCTACTTGC
>CACJGR010000019.1 GCA_902592985.1 uncultured Pelagibacteraceae bacterium
TTATGGAAATATAAATGAGAGACAATTTAGAAATATTTATAAAAAAGCAATTATGAAAAAAGGTGATACTGCTGAAAATTTAATTGGCTTTCTTGAAAGAAGACTAGATGCTGTCGTTTATAGAGCAAAATTATCAACAACAATTTTTTCTGCAAGACAATTAATTAATCATGGACATGTTAAAGTTGATGGAAAAAAAGTAAATATTGCAAGTTACCAACTGAAAGAAGAGGAAACTATTGAAATTAGGGATAAGTCTAAACAGTTAGCTTTTATTGATATTGCTCTTGCTAATAAAGAAAGAGAAGCCCCTGAATACTTACAAGTTGATGAAAAAAATAAAAAAGTAAAATTTGTTAGAACACCTAAATTTGAAGAAGTTCCGTATCCTGTTGTAATGGAACCAAATCTTGTAATCGAATATTACTCTAGATAATTTTATAGAAATTCATCAAAAAATCATTTATTAAGATTTTTAGCATGGGTTAAGTAAATGAAAATTTTTCTAAAATTTTTCTTCTTATCTAAAAAATTAATTGTAATTTTTTTTTTACATTTACTATTTTTCACATGGAGCAGTTCTGTCTCTGCATCAACTATTTTAGGCACGGGAACCGAGGCATTATTGGGTGGTGATCTTACCGACCCAGAAGATGATGGTATTGATGGCACTAGTGGTGAAGGAGGAAACTGGAATTGGTCATCAATCATCGCTAGTAGTGAGAATAGTTGGACTGGTGAGGGCGCTTACAATGTGTTTGATAATAAAGTCGGATTTGGTAATGATAAGTGGTGTTGTAACGGACCTACTCAGCATATTGCGGTAGGTTTTGATTCATCATATGTACTGTCACATTTTACAATTACTTCAGGTAATGATCAAGGAAAGAGAGATCCAGACCAATGGAAGATACAAGGTTCAAACGATGGGGACACTTGGACAGATATTTATGAATATAATAATAATGGCACATCGCCGTTCAGCGCTCGTAATCAAGTAATTAAATATACCGGTGGTGGAGAAGATTTTGAAACACCAGATGCTTTTTCGTATTTTCGATATTATGTAACTTCTATAAAGTCTGGTGTACACCATCAGATTAACGAGATTGAATTTTTTTCTGATAGCACAAATCCAACTCTAGATTCATCTACCCCAGCTGACAATGCAACATCTGTTGAAGTAGATGCAGATATTGTTTTAAATTTTAGTGAAAGTGTTGATGTTGAAAGTGGAAATATTACCATTAAAAAAACTTCAGATGATAGTACAGTTGAAACAATTGATGTAACAGGCTCTCAAGTTTCTGGATCTGGATCTAGCGAAATAACAATTAGCCTATCTTCAGATTTTGATTATGGAGTAGAATACTATGTGTTAATAGATGCTACTGCGTTTGATGATCGTTTAAGTAATTCTTATGCAGGAATTAGTTCAACAACTGCTTTAAGCTTTACAACTACATCAAAAAGTGATCCGACAGCAGATTTAAACGTGACTGGATCAATTGATGCACAAATTAGTTTATCAAATATTTTAATAAAACAATCAATCGGATCAGTATCTAATAGATTAAGGTATTTGAGACAAAATAGAAGCAAAGATAATCTTACAAATCAAAAAGCTCGACTAGATTTAAAATTAAATAATACTTTATCTTCTTTAATTAAATCTTACGGAGAAATCTTGCCTATTTCAAGTAGTGTGCAAGAAAATCTTATTCCCGAAAAATGGTCTACTTGGAGTGAAGGAATAATTAGTGAAACTAAATTTGATTCTGACGACAACTCATCTTCAAGAGAAATCGATACAAATAGTTTTGTATTTGGTTTTGATAAAAAAATAAGTGATAAAAGTTTATATGGATTTGCTTTACAGTATGGAAAAAGTGATAGCGATATAGGGTCTGATGGAACTTCTGTAGATAGCGAGAACTACAACTTTTCGTGGTATGGCTCGAAACCTCATAGTGATAAAAATTTTATTGAAGGCTCGTTTGGTTTTGGATTAATCAAATCAGATTTGGTAAGAAAAAAAGACTCAAATACTTTGACCGGATCTAGAGATGGAAAGCAAATATTTGGGTCAATTAATTATGGAAGTATAATTAAAAAAGATAATTCTGATTTAACACCTACCTGCCGTTTAGAGCTTGGGTATACAGAATTAAGTCCGTATTCTGAAGAAGGGACCGACGCATTATCTTATTCAAGACAATATATTAGGACTGGATTAGCATCTTTAGGTTTAAATTTTAACAAATTGGCAAAATTAGAAAATAATTCTTTAAATACATTTAGTTCAATCGAGTATGGAATAGATTTCAGCGACTCTTCAACAGCTGAAATGAATTATCTATCTGATACAAGCACCATCTATTTTTATAAAGGAGACAACAATTCTTCCACATTAATCTCTGGAGAGCTAGGATTTGATTTTGAAGTACAAAACAATTTTAATATTACTGCACTTTATAAAAGAATAGAAGGAAGCGATGATGAGCATACAAACATGATTAAATTGAAATTCAATTTTATATCTGAAAATGAAACCGAATATGCTTTTTTATTAAATAGAACGGAACAACCAAATGCTAATTTAAATGTCGTAAAAAACATTAACGGATTTGGCTTAAATTTTAAGGTAGATCAATCTTTACATGATTACAATGATCAGAATGCTAATTTAATTCTATCAAAGAAATATTAAATTTTAAGATTTATTAGAACTAAAAATTTGAAGAAGTTCCTTATTTTTTAAAGTTAATTCCTTTTTCTTCGAGGATTTTTTTAAGTTCGCCATTTTCGTACATCTCTTTTACAATATCACATCCACCTACAAATTCTTTTTTAATGTACAATTGAGGTATTGTTGGCCAATCACTAAATTCTTTTATTCCTTGTCTTAATTTTTCATTTTCTAAGACATTTACGCCCTTGAAATTTATTTCCAAAATTTTTAACATATTTGATATTGCCATTGAAAATCCACATTGAGGAGCGTCAGGCGTTCCTTTCATAAAAAGGCAAACTTCATTACTTTCTATTTCTTTTCCAATTAAATCATTTATTTGCTGATCCATAATTACTCCTTTGTTTTGATTGCTAAGGCATGCAGTTCATTACCCATTTTACCTTTTAATGAATTATATACCATTTTATGTTGTTCAATTTTGCTTTTACCAGAAAATTTAGATGATGTAATAGTTGCGGAATAATGATTACCGTCTCCTGCCAAATCTTGAATTTCAACCAAAGCATCAGGTAAAGCTTCTTTAATATACTTTTCAATTTCTTTTAAATTCATTGCCATTATTTACTCATATATTCAATTAACCAAGTTTTATTCGATGCTTTTAATTCATCAATTGTTACTTTTGATTTGTTGTCAATGATTATATCTTTTTCTGTGACAATTCCAAGTTCATCATAGTGAACAGAGCTTTTAATTAATATTTCTTTAACTTTATCAAAATTATCTTTCTCTATTTCAACAATATATCTTCCTTGGTCTTCACCAAACAGATATTCAAATTGCTTTATAAGATAATTTGGTTTTTTAATATTAATTCCTTTTTTTCCTTTTATACACATTTTTGCAATTCCAGTAATAATACCACCTAAAGAAATATCATGAGCTGATTTAACATAATTTTTTTTGATCAAATTTAGGACAGTTTCCCCATTATTTTTTTCATTGAACAAGTTAATTTCAGGAGGTGGTCCTTTTTTTTGATTTAAAATGTCTCTTGCAAAAATACTTTGATCTAAATGTCCTTCAGTTTTTCCAATAACTAAAACAATGTTGTCAACTTTTTTCAAATCCATCGTTATCATTTTTTTATAATCTTTGATTAATCCAACACCACCAATCGACGGTGTAGGTTTTATGCCCTTATCTTTTGTTTGATTGTAAAAAGAAACATTTCCAGAAACTACAGGAAAATTTAAATATTTGCTTGCTTGACCTATACCTTGAACACATTCAACAAACTCTCCCATATTATCTTCTTTTTCTGGATTACCAAAATTTAAACAATTTGTTATTGCAATTGGTTCAGCGCCCACTGAAATTAAATTTCTCCAACTTTCACAAACAATTTGTTTCCCACCGGTTAACGGATGTGCATAACAATAAATAGCAGAAGAATCTACGGTAGAAGCAATAGCTTTATTTGTTCCATGAATTCTAACAACTCCAGAATCGCTACCTGGTTTTAGTATTGTATCTCCCATTACTGTATGATCATACTGTTGCCAGATCCATTCTTTACTGCATATATTTGGATTAGATAATATTTTATTTAACACGTTAGTAATTTTTAAATTTTTAAATTTCTCTTTGTCTTTTTTATTTTTTTTGGGAAGTTTTATTTGTTTCCACTTTCGGTCATACATAGGAGAATTTTCAACTAACGTATCAATGGGTATATCAACAACTTTTTCTTTATTAAAATAAAGTTCAATTTTTTTACTATTTGTTGTTTTGCCAATTATTGCAAAATCTAAATTCCATTTTTCAAAAATTTTTTTTGCAATATCTTCTTTTCCGTTTTCTAAAATTATCAACATTCTTTCCTGACTTTCAGATAACATTATTTCGTAAGGCGTCATATTTAACTCCCTACAAGGAACTTTATTTAAATTAATTTCAATTCCTAATTTACCTTTTGAAGCCATTTCAATACTTGATGAAGTTAGGCCAGCAGCGCCCATGTCTTGGATTGCAATAATAGAGTCACCAGCCATGAGTTCTAAGCATGCTTCGAGCAATAATTTTTCAGTAAAAGGATCACCAACCTGAACAGTTGGTTTTTTTTCTTCTATTTTTTCATCAAAAATAGCTGATGCCATACTTGCTCCATGAATTCCATCTCTACCAGTTTTAGAGCCAACGTAAATCACTGGTTTATTTAATCCAGAAGCCTTTGAATAAAAGATTTTATTTTTTTTTACCAAACCTAAGGTCATAGCATTAACTAAAATATTTCCATTATAAGATTCGTCAAAACTTGTCTGTCCAGCGATTGTTGGAATGCCCATACAATTTCCATATCCACCTATTCCATGAACCACACCTCTTAATAAATTTTTAGTTTTTTTATGTTGTGGTGATCCAAAGTGAATTGAATTGAGATTAGCAATAGGTCTAGCTCCCATAGTAAATACATCTCTTAATATTCCACCTACACCAGTTGCTGCACCTTGATAAGGTTCAATAAATGAAGGATGATTATGACTTTCTATTTTAAAAACTATAGCGTCATCATCTCCTATATCTATTACTCCAGCATTTTCGCCTGGACCTTGAATGATTTTTTTTCCTTTAGTGGGTAAATTTTTTAAGTGAATTTTTGATGATTTATAAGAACAATGTTCATTCCACATTGCAGAAAAAATTCCTAGCTCTGTTATATTTGGTGTACGTTTAAGAAGGTCACAAATTTTTTTATATTCTTCTTTCTTTAAACCATGTTCTATAGCAATTTTTTCATTAACCATCTTTATTTTAAATTGTTAACTAAGTTTTTAAAAAAAATAGAACCATCTTCACCTGACAAAGCTGAGTCTATCATCCTTTCAGGATGAGGCATCATGCCTAAGATATTTTTTTTTTTATTAAATATTCCAGCTATATTTTTGGTTGCACCGTTTGGATTACAATTTTGATTAATTTCTCCATTTTCATCAGAATAAAGTAAAGCAATTTGGTTATGATCTTCAATTTCTTTCATCTGTTCATTAGAACAAAAGTAATTACCTTCATTATGCGCTATATGAAGTTCTAATGTTTTTTTTTTTATATTTTTAAAATAATTATTTTCAGTATTATTAATTTTTACAAAAACATTTTTGCAAATAAATTCAGCATGCTTATTTCTCAAAAGTATACCAGGTAACAACTTAGTTTCTGTAAGTATCTGAAAACCATTACAAATACCCATAAGAAATCCACCAGATTTTGCAAAATTGATTACTGATTGCATTATTTTAGATTTAGAAGCCATAGCTCCACATCTTAAATAATCACCATAAGAAAAGCCTCCTGGCAGCACAACTAGATCACTTTTTGGCAATTCAATATCATTATGCCAAACCATTTTATTTTTAAATCCAAATTTTTTTAGAGCAACATCCATATCTCTATCACAATTTGATCCTGGAAAAGTTATTACTGATGAGTTCATTATTTATTATTGTGATCCAATAATTTTGTAATCTTCAATAACTAAATTTGCTAAAAGTTTTTTACACATTTCGTCAACTTTTTCTTCAGCTTTTTTTTGATCTTTTTCATTTATGTTAATCTCAAAAAATTTACCTTGTCTAACGTCGTTAACGTTGTTAAAGCCCATTCCATTTAAAGCTTGTTGAACAACTGTTCCTTGTGGATCTAAAACACTTTTTTTAAGTGTTACTATAACTTTTATTTTCATTTACTTTTTTTTGATTTTTACTGCTATAGGTTTAGTAAATTTAATTGGTCTGATATTAGTTTGTTCATGGAGAATATCTAGTCTTCTTGCAACTTCCTGATATCCTTTAATTAAATTACCTAAATCTTTTCTAAATATATCTTTGTCTAATTTTTTTTCTGATGTTGCATCCCATAACCTGCAAGTATCTGGACTGATTTCATCAGCTAATAAAATTTTTTCAGTTGTTGATCCACTTTCATTTTTTCTTGTTCTTCCAAACTCTAGTTTAAAATCGACTAATTTTATTCCTATTCCTTTAAACATACCTTGTAAAAAATCATTTATTCTAAAACATTGGTTGGTAATAAAATTTAATGTTTTGACGTCACAATAGTTAAAAGCATATATGTGCTCTCGAGCAATTAATGGGTCTCCTAGGGAATCATCCTTATAGCAAAATTCTAATAACGGCTTTTCAAGAATAGTTCCTTCTTCAATACCAAGTCTTTTAGTCAAAGATCCAGTTGCTATATTTCTTATAATGAATTCAATAGGGATAATTTCAACTAATTTAATTAACTGCTCTCTCATATTAATTCTTTTAATTAAATGTGTCTCAATACCTATATGGTTTAAGCTTGATAGAATATGTTCAGAAATTCTATTATTTAAAATTCCTTTTCCTTCAATAATTGCTTTCTTTTGATTATTAAAAGCAGTAGCGTCATCTTTAAAGTGTTGTATTGCTGTTCCTTTATCAGGAGCTGCATAAAGAATTTTAGCTTTACCTTCGTATAATTTTTTGCCTTTTTTCATTATTTAAAAACTCTATTAAAAATCAAATTAACATTCTTAAAGTGTGATGAATAATTAAATATTTTTTTTAGTTTATTCAAAGGAATTTTATCAGTTATATTCTTATCTTTTTTTACAACTTCAAATAGATTCAAATTTCGTGAAATACATTTTTTTGCATGTGATTGAACTATTCTGTATGACTTTTCTCTGCTTAAATTCGCTTTTGTAAGCTCCAGCATTAATTCTTGAGAAAAAATGATACCTTTTGTTATGTTAATATTAGCTGTCATTTTTTTTGGATAAACGATCATGTTTTTTAAAATATTAGATAATCTTATAAGCGCAAAATCTAATGTTATATTTGAATCAGGCCCGATATTTCTTTCTACGCTTGAATGAGAAATATCTCTTTCATGCCATAGAGCTATATTTTCTAGTGCAGGAATTACATAACTTCTTACCATTCTTGCTAAACCTGTAAGATTTTCACTTAATATAGGGTTTTGTTTATGTGGCATTGCGGATGAACCTTTTTGTTTTTTAGAGAAAAATTCTTGCAGTTCATAAACTTCAGTTCTTTGCAGATGTCTTATTTCTGTTGCGACCCTTTCTACTGATCCAGCTATAATACCTAAAACAGAAAAATAAAATGCATGTCTGTCTCTTGGTATTACTTGTGTAGAGATTGGTTCAATTTTAAGTCCAAGTTTTTTTGCAACTTGTTTTTCAACATTTGGATTAATATTTGCAAAGGTTCCGACAGCACCAGAAATTGCACAAGTTGAAATCTCATCGATTGCATTTAAAAGTCTTTTTTTATTTCTTTTAAACTCTTCATAAAAAGAAGCTAATTTTAATCCAAAAGTTAAGGGCTCAGCATGAATACCATGACTTCTTCCTATGCAAGGAGTTAATTTATATTTTTTAGATTGGCTTTTTAAAATTTTTAATATCTGATCAATATCTTTTAGAAGTATTTTTCCTGATTGAACTAACTGAATATTAAAACTTGTATCTAATACATCTGAAGAAGTCATTCCTTGATGAAGATATCTAGCTTTTATTCCTGCTTTTTCTGTTATTGAAGTTAAAAATGCAATGAGATCATGTTTAACTTTAGATTCAATGTGATGAATTCTTTTAACATTAATTTTCCCTTTTTTTTTAACAATTGACGCAACACCTTTAGGAATGATTTTATATTTTTCCATTGCTTGAGCTGCTGCAATTTCTACATCAAGCCAAATTTTATACTTGTTTTCTTCTGACCAAATATTAGTAAGTTCTTTTCTAGAATATCTTTTTATCATTAATTATATATATGGAGGTTTAGAATAACCCTTAGCAGATTTTGTAAAGATTTCATAACCATTTTCTGTAATTCCAACTGTATGTTCGAATTGTGCTGATAAAGATTTGTCTTTCGTAACTGCAGTCCAGCCATCATCTAGAATTTTTATATCATATTTTCCTGCATTGATCATGGGCTCAATTGTAAAAGTCATTCCAGGGATAAGCTCCATTCCAGTATTTTTTTTTCCATAGTGTAATATATTTGGAGGTTCGTGAAACACTGTACTTATACCATGTCCACAAAAATCTTTTACAACAGAGAAATTTTTACTTTCAACATAACTTTGGATTTCATGACCAATATCACCAAGTTTTAAACCAGGTTTTAATACTTTAATTGCCTTCATCATGGACTCATATGTAGTATTAATTAAATTGTTTGCTTTTACAGGAACCTTTCCAATAGAAAACATTCTACTAGTATCACCGTAATGCTCATTTATAATTGAAGTAACATCAACATTTAAAATATCACCTTCATCTAAAATTATATCTGATGGAATACCATGACACACAGTATAATTTAAAGATGTACACAAAGATTTTTGAAAACCACGATAAAAAAGTGGTGCAGAATGACCATTATTATCTTTTATAAACTCATATCCAAGTTTATCTATATAGTTTGTTGAAATACCAACTTTTATGTAATCAGTTAGCATATCAAGAGTTTTTGCTGCAAGTTTGCCAGCTATTCTCATTTTTTCAAATTTTTCAGAATAATTATTCATCAATTATTTCTAACTTTTTTTCTATTTTAATTTCTTTTGGACTAATTTTGCATCTATAAGCTAAAAAATTAACACCTGCTTTTTTTGCAATTAAATAATTTTGATAATATTCATTATCTATATCTTTTGCTATTTTAAAATATTCCATTTGTTGTATTTGCACCAAGAATACTATGTAAGATTTATAACCTTTTTTTATGGCATCAATAAGACTTTTTAAATGTTTAGATCCTCTAGAGGTGATTGCATCGGGAAATTCACTAATTTTGTCCTCTCTACATAAAGTTACATTTTTTACTTCAATAAATTTTTTTTGATTATTTTTTTTAACTAGAAAATCAAATCTTGTTTTTTTATTAAAAAAAACTTCTGCTTTTATATTTTTATTGTAGCTCAATTCATTAATCAAATTATTTGATAAACCATGATGCACAATTTTATTTGCTAAATGAGTGTTAACACCAACTAAATTGTTTTTAACTTTAATAATTTCCAAGGTAAATTTTAACTTTCTTTTAGGGTTTTCATTTTTTGATATCCAAACATCATTATTAGCGTTTAATAAACCAATCATAGATCCAGTATTAGGACAATGTGCAGTTATTATCTTCTTATTTAGATTGATATCAGCAAAAAATCTTTTATATCTTTTGATGAGTTTGCCTTTTATTAATCTCTTGGTAAATTTCATATTTAAATAATATATTTATTAATGACAAAAAAAATACAAGTTAATGCTGCAATACTTATTATTGGTAATGAAATTTTGTCTGGAAGAACACAAGATACAAATACTGGTTCAATAGCTTTATGGCTAAACTCATTAGGAGTGAAAGTTCAGGAGGTAAGAGTAATTCCCGATATTGAAGAAGTAATAGTTAAAACAGTCAATGAAGTACGAAAAAAAAATACTTATGTATTTACTACAGGTGGGATCGGACCAACTCATGATGATATTACAGCTATTTCAATAGCTAAGGCCTTTGGACTAAAATATGAAATTAATAAAGAAGCTTTTAAAATTTTAAAAGATTACTATAAAGAAGGCGAATTTAATGAAGGAAGACAAAAGATGGCTTGGACACCTTCTAATGCAAAATTAATATTAAATCCAACAAGTGGAGCTCCAGGCTTTATTGTTAAAAACGTATTTTGTTTACCTGGAGTTCCTTCAATTTTAAAATCAATGCTCGGTGGATTAAAAAATGAAATTTCTGGGGGCAAGCCAATAATTAGCCATACAATAAATTTAAGAACAGTTGAAAGTGAAATTGCAAAATCATTAACCTCTGTTCAAAATAAACATAAAAATGTTGAAATAGGAAGTTATCCATTTTTTAGAGGAGGAAAATTAGGAGTTTCCATTGTTTTAAGGTCTGAAGATCAATCAGAGATTGATAATTGCAATTCTGAAATAACGACATTTGTTTCACAAAAAAAAATTGAAATAATTAAAAATAATTAACATGCTCTACTTCGCATACGGTAGCAACCTTAACCATTTTCAAATGAAGCGCAGGTGTAGAGATAGCATTTTTTTAAAAAAAATAAATTTAAAAGATTTTAAACTAACGTTTAGAAGTAAATATAGAGCCGCAGATATTGAAAAAAAAAAAAACTCATTAGTACCAGGCGCTTTATATGAAATTTCTAAAAGTGACGAAAAAAAATTAGATATCTATGAAGATTTTCCAATTCTTTATAAAAAATATTATTTTTATTATTATGACAAAAGAGTTATGACTTACACAATGGTTAATAAAAAGTCATTTAGATATCCAACTGAGCGCTATCTGAATGTAATTAAACAAGGATATAAAGATTGCAAATTAGACAAAAAATATTTAAATAAAGCACTGATGCCTTATTAGTGAAATTATTAGACATAACACACTAAAGATTTATGGACACATACTTTAGTAAATCTGTTGAAAAAACAGACAAATATATTAATTTAATAGGATCAATTTTAATTTTTTGTTTAATAATATTTTCTTTATTTAATTCTTTATTTATAGGTTTATCTTGGGATGAATATTTTCATCATATAAATGGATTGGTTCGATTCGAATATCTCAAGACTTTAGGTGCTTTTAAAGAATATAATTTTTATAACAATCAGTATTATCCTGGTTTGTATGACACAATTTCATATTTGATTGGATATATAATACTTTTATTTGATCAAAATTTTTACAAAAATTATTTCCCTGAAATTGTGCACTTTATTAATTTTTTATTTTCAGCTTTAAGCATTACAGGATTTTATTTAATTACAAAAATTTTTTTTAATAAAAGTATAGCTATTTTGTCATCATTATTAACTTTGCTAAATCCATTTTTTTTCGGACATATGGGAATTAACCCAAAGGACACAATTATTTTTTTTTCATTAATTTGGTTTTGCTATTTTTTTTATAAATATTTAAATTATGAAAAAAATATTCATTTATACTTGATTGTAGCTTCTTTTTTTATTGGTTTTGGTTGTGGTGTGCGTCTTAGCTTTTTAGTTATAGTTCTTCCAGTAATTTTATGTGGTTTAATTTATTTGTTTAAAAAATTTAAAGGTAAATATTTAAATTTAGTAAAACGTCTTATATTTCATTCTTTGTTATCATTTTTAGTAATTATATTAATAATAATAATATGTTGGCCTCATATGATTACACATATAGTGCATGGAAATTCTCTTACATTTATATTCTCAGTAATAAAAAACTCAATTGTTTGGAACGCAGGACCTACTTTAGGTCTGATAGATGGATTATTTTATGAAACACATAATACACCATCAACATATTTTTTAAATATATTAAAATTTAAAATACCTTTTTTTTTAAGTATATTATTTTTTTCTTCCTACCTGTTGTTTATTACAAATAACAATATTTCTAAAAATTATATAAAAAATTTTGATAATAAATTTATTATTGTTAATATTATATTTTTTTTCCCTATTGTTATTTCTATATTATTACATGTAAAAATTTATGATAATTTAAGGTTATTTATATTTTTATTGCCTTTTTTAAGTTTGTTAGCTTCTTTTTCATTATATCATTTTTTAAAAAACTTTGAAAACTCAATTAAATCCAAATTATACTTATTGCTAATATCATTCTTTTTTTCAATTTTTATTTATAGATTTATTTTTTTAACACCTTACCAATATTCATATGTAAATTTTTCATATTTTAAGATTAAAGACTCTATAAATAAATTTGAGCATGATTATTGGGCTACATCATTTAAAGAATTGGTTACAAAAATAAAAAATGTATATCCACAATCTGAAATAAATAAATTTAAAATTGCTGTTTGTGGAGGTGATGAAAAAGCTTTACTTTTTTATTTAAATAAAAATTTAAATATAAAGCAAATTTATCCCCTAAATCAAGCCAGCCATATTATTATGACCAATAGAGCATCATTTAATATAAATGATAAGGTTACTTGCTTTAAAAAATACAAAGGAGAAGATTTAGTTTATGTCTCAAGAAGTAAATTAGTTTTTTCTGTATTAAGAAAAATATCAAAAGAAAATTAAATTTGACCTTGTTAATTTTTTAAACTTAGCATAAATACAATTAAACAAAGGAATACCCTCGTGGTGAAATTGGTAAGTACTTACATAAACTTAAACTTAAAATAAAAAAAAATGTGGAAATAACTAATGTTTTCAAGAAATAAAATATATTTATTAATTGTTATTGGTTTTCTTATTTCATTATTTTTTAGCAATTATTATGTTTCTAAATATGACCTATATGAAAGTTCTTCGGACAATGTAGAAAATCACCACATGATAAAAGGCGATGTTAAAGTATTTTGGTCTCAAGCTAATAGTCTTAAAGAAGAATTAAAAGAAGGTAAAAATTATTTTGACACTGGCACAGAATATAGGCGGGCTTATTTACCTCCTAAACTTATTTATATTTTTTTTTCTTTAGCCAACTTAGATTTTTACGATAAATTTAATAAGATAAAAATTGATAAAAAAAAAATTTTTTTTTTAATATTTCAAACAATTATATATTATCTATCCTTAATATTTTTTTATAAAGAGTTAAAAAAACAATACCCTGTTCAAACCTCTTCTTATACTGTGCTATTTCTTGCTTTTGAACCAACCCTATTATTATTTCATTCTTCATTTTGGTCTGAGTCCATTTTTTTTTCAATTCAAATAATATTTTTAACATTACTAATTAAAAATTCTAAAAGAATAACTATTAATTTTATATCTGGACTTGTATTGGGTTTGTTATTTTTACAGAGATCGGTAGCTATGTTCTATATTTTTCCAATAGTTTTTTATTACATAATTGTATTTAAAAGGAGTTTCATAAAACCTACTACTTTTCTTATCTGTGGTTATGCACTGGTACTAATATTTCTTGGTTATCATAATTATTCTAGATCAGGAGTTTTTTATGTTAATCCTTCGCAATCTAAAGATGGATTCCATATGTACATGATACCAACAATAATATCTAAAAAGAATAATATTTCAATTTCTCAAGCCCAAGATATTTTAATTAATAATGAAAAGGCTTGGATTAAAAAAAATAATATAGATCTTAAAAAAGAAAAAGATCTTGTAATTTATTACAACCACCTTCAGAAAGACTCTTTAAAAATAATAGTTCAAAATCCATTAATATCAGCAAAACATATATTAATTAAAACTATGCATTTTATCGTATTAGATCCTTTAAGACATGTTCATTTTTATTTTAAATATGAATACAAAGGCAAACCTGAGACCAGATATTATAAAAGTAAAATACAAAAAAATTTAATACCATACAGAATTTTTTATAGTCTTTTATTTTATACAATTTGTTTTCTAGGTTTATTTTTTCTATTTAAAAATAAAAAAAAAAATCATTTGTTAATTATTATTTTATCTGTTTTATATTTTACTGCCATGTGTAGCTGGATAGGAAATACAAGGTATTTTGCCCCATGTTTAATATATCTGTCATTTTTATTTGGTAATGGTTTAAATTCTATAATTAATTTTAAAAAAAAGTTAGATAATTAATTTATGAATTTTACTGATGCTACAGTATATGTAGAATGTTGGATGACTGTAGCTGATATTAAGCTGGCCTTATCTCAAAAAACGCAAAAAAGCATTTTGTAGTGAATACAAGCAATAAAATCCTATAATATTTTATCAATATTCAACTTATTGTAGAAATATAATCACTTATTTAACACAGTAAACCTGTACAAGACCTGTGCATGAGGGGATAATATATTTAATGAAAAAGCTTTTAGGAATTGTGGTTCTAGTTTTTATTTTAGCAGGATCTTCTTATGCTGCTGATGAAAATACAATTACTATAGATACAACCAAAGTTAAACAATTATTTAAAAATCTTACAGGAAAAACTTTAAAAAAAAAAGACACAGAGATATTTCTTAAAGAGTATGCAATTATAATAAAGGATGAAAGAGGCAATGGAGTAGTTACTTATGTTTTTGATGAACGAAATTATAAGAGATATAAAGATTTCAAAGTTATATCTGAAGACGCGTGGAGATTTACAAAAACAGGGCAATTAAGATTATTCAATACAGATATTAAATTAACATGGAAAATTAAATTAGATAAAGAAAATACTATAAATATTAAAGCAAAGTATAATCCTGTTGGCAAGATCTATCCTTTTACATATGAACTTAAAGCTGATTACCTGGCAAAAGTTGAAGATTTTCATAATAAAGAAATAGAAAAAAAAGAGAGAGAGAAACAAAAAAAACTAGAAGCTCAACAAAAAGTTGAAGAAGAAAAACAAAGGTTAGAACAAGAAATATTAGAAGCTCAACAAAAAGCTGAAGAAGAAAAGAAAAAAGCTGAAGAAGAAAAACTAGAGGCTAAACAAAAAGCTGAAGAAGAAAAGAAAAAAGCTGAAGAAGAAAAGAAAAGATTAGAAGAAGAAAAACTAGAAGCTCAACAAAAAGCTGAAGAAGAAAAGAAAAGATTAGAAGAAGAAAAACTAGAAACTCAACAAAAAGCTGAAGAAGAAAAGAAAAGATTAGAAGAAGAAAAATTAGAATTACAAAAAGAAATAGAAGAACAAAAAAAAATTCTTGAAGAAGAAAGAAAAAAGTTAGAACAAGAAAAACTTTATATCGAACTAGAACCCCAATTTAGAAAAAAATGTGAAAAAAAAATAATGAATGATTTATATGAAATAGGGACTCCAGAATACAAAGAGTGCATTTTAAATAAAGGTCCAGAAAAGCAGCAACAACAAAAAAAAATAGATGACAACCAAACAGTTGATGAAGAAAAGAAAAGATTAGAAGAAGAAAAATTAAAATTACAAAAAGAAATAGAAGAACAAAAAAAAATTCTTGAAGAAGAAAGAAAAAAGTTAGAACAAGAAAAGAAAAAAAAAACTGAAAATGAAGTAACTCCAAAAGGTAGCCTTGAAGAAAAAGTAACAAATCTATTAAATACTTGGATAAAAAATGCTCCCGCTATTAATTACAGTGATATTAAATTTTCAATAAATAAAAAAGATTTTACAATTTTTGACTTTGAAGTTGATGGAAGTATAGTTGAAAAAATTGAAGTTGTTGGACTGAATAGCAAATATGTTGATTGTATTATCGAAACTAGCTGCGATCATAAATATAAAGGTAAAGTTTTTAATAAAATAAAAATTTCTGGAATTAATAATTTTGAATTGGATGCTAGTACTTTTGTATCAGGTGAAGAGATTGGTATTAGCAATCTTGATTTTAAAAAATTTGATACTTTTAAAAAACTAATTAGATCAAACAATATTCCAAAAGAAGGGAGTAATTTAATAAGCTATATTATGAGCTTATCTTTTAATGATTTTTATTTAAAAAATATCAGTATTGAAGATGAGTTAAGTAAATACAAATATGAATATTATCTAGTTTCTAAACTTAATGAATTGGGAATTGATAAAATGTTAATAAAAAACATGGATGTAGATGATGGAATTGCTCAAATTTCTGTAGAAGAAATAATAATCGAAAAATTTATTTTAGATAATACGGCAATATTGGAATTTTTAAATTCAGAAGATTTTGATCCCAGCACATTTTCTATGAAATATGATTTTTTATATTTACTAAACGGATTGAATTCACTTAGAAAATTTGAGATTAATAATTTTACAACTTTGACAGATGGAAAAAAAGTTTTTGATGTTAATAATATTCAATTTAATAATATTAAATTTGATTATTTTGGCAATCTTAAAGAGGAAAAAATTCCAATAAATTTTGAATTAAATATAGATGCGCTAGATTTACGTTTAAGTGAATTAGATCAAGAATTTAAAAACATTGCAGAAGACTTAAAATATGATGCAATTAAATTTGATTTTAAAGGTAAATGGAATTGGAATACTAATAGAAATAATTTATTAATTGACCTTGATTTTGGAATTACTGAAGCAGCGTCTATCAAACTAAATACTTCTTTTAGTGATTTATCTACAGATGTTTTAGATCTTTCCGGACCTCCGCTAGGCGTATATTTAATGTCAACCCCAAAATTTAAAAATTTTAACTTAAGTATTATAGATGATTCATTAAAAAATAGATTAATTAATTTTGGAGCTGGGCAACAAGGCATGACTTCTCAGCAATACAAAGAATTTTTGACACAATCATTAAATATATTTGTCGCAACTTTTGCAAACAATAATCAATTAGTGGAAAGAATGAACCAAGCAGTTGCAAATTTTATAAACAAGTCTAATAAAATTACACTATCGGCAAGACCTTTTAAACCTTTATCCATTACAGATCTTATTCCATATTTTAAAGAAGCAGACTTTGAAAAAATAATAACAACATTAAATTTAAAAATTGCAAATTAAAAGAGGATCTATCTAGAATTATTACATGAAAAAGCTTTTAGGAATCTTGGTTCTGAATTTGTTGTTTTGTGGTGGTGTTAATGCTGGTTGTGACGATGCACCAACGGATGGTGTTGATTATTCTAATTGTCAGTTTTCAGAAGGACAAGACTTAAGTCGTTCGTATATTCCAAATTCTAACTTATCATTTATAAGTTTTATTAAAGTAATATTTGATAAGAGCATAATGATGAATTCTATTTTGACCAATGGAATTTTTCCAGAATCTTCATTCGTTAGAGCAAACTTATATGAAGCAAATCTTGAAGGAGGTAATTTTGAAAAAACAAATTTTACAAGTGCAAATTTGACCCGTGTGAATTTTAAAGGCGCATCTTTAATAGAAGCTATTTTTAAAGATAGCAATCTTTTTGAATCTGATTTTACTGGAGCAAATATTACTAATGCAAGCTTTGAAGGAGCAAATTTAAACAATGCCACTTGGATTGATGGAATAAAGTGTGGTCTAGGATCAATTGGAGAATGCAAGAAATAAAAAACTTTTAGGGATCTTGGTTATAGGATTTATTACAGAAAATTTACAAGAACCTATGGCTAAATTCTTTAAAATGGATTTAGAAAAATGGACGGAAAAATTTATCAAAGCTGGTGATAAACCAGGAGCTAGTAATAAACTATATAGAAAACTATACACAAAGATTTACAAAAAATGTGGAGATAAAGGAACTACAGTTGGTGGCGATCATGGAAAAGAAACTGTTGATATAGCTGTTCCATTTTTTGTTAACGCTTTAAAATAATGAAAAAACTTATAGGGATCGTGGTTCTGGGTTTGTTGTGGTGCAATTTATCTGTTGCTGAAATAAACGTACCAAACAAATATTTGGGGAATTGTGGCATAACCAAAGGTGGATTAAGTAAAGATTTGTTAGATACGTATTTAAAATCTGCCTTTAAGTTTGCAGATATATATAACTTTAATACTAATATTAAATCTGATGAATTAATTTATTGTAATTTAAGCGATAGGATAGGTATCACATTTACAACAATTCCTTACAATTCAAACAATATTGGTAACGGCCAATATGTTAGTATAGGGAGGGCAGGTAGCAGTTCCTGTATAATGTATATGATACTCGACACTTCCATAAGCAATACTAATGATCAAATGTTAATGGTTGATTACAACGTTCAATCAAATAAATTTGGCCTATCAACTAGTAACTTCAGAAACGAGAATTGTTATTAAAATTGGGTGATGAAAAAACTTTTAGGGATCGTGGTTCTAGGTTTGTTGTTAAGTGGCAACGTATATGCAGATGACGAAAGCACACTACCACCTTGTCAAGGTGAGGATCACACACAATATGTAAATTGCTATGGTTCTTATGTAGGAAAGGATTATTCAGAAATATATAATCAACCCGGTCTAACCAATGATTACACTGGAGAATTTGGCAACTCACCTGGATTATCGCACGGTAAAGGTACTGCTAAAATTTATGAAAATGGAGAATATAAAGGTGAATACGTTGGCGAATTTAAAGATGATAAACTTCATGGCCAAGCAACATACACAGAGACAGATGGATTTAAAATCGTTGGAGAATGGAAAGATGATAAACTTCATGGTCATGGAACTATGACGTATACCAATGGAGACAAATACGTTGGCGAATTTAAAGATGATAAATTTCACGGCCAAGGGACTTTCACATGGGCTAATGGAGACAAATACGTTGGAGAATGGAAAGATGATGATCTTCATGGCCAAGGAATTTTTACATTTGCAGATGGAGAACAATACGTTGGAGAATTTAAAGATGGCGAGAGACATGGACAAGGAACTTACAATTATGTAAATGGAGACAAATACGTTGGAGAATTTAAAGATGGCGAGAGACATGGACAAGGAACTTACAATTATGTAAATGGAGACAAATACGTTGGAGAATGGAAATATGGCGAGAGACATGGCCAAGGAAATTTTATATATGCTGAGGGAGCAATATACATTGGAGAATTCACAAATAATAAATTTCGTGACACAGGAACTTACAAGATTGGAGGTTACGTAAGCCCACTACCACCTTGTCGAGGTAATGATTACACAAAATTTGTAAGTTGTTTTGGGTCTTATAAAAAAAGGTTTGTAGGAGAATATGCAAATACAACCAATGATTATTTAGGAGAATTTGGCAACTCACCTGGGATAAGAGAAGGTAAAGGTATTGATAGTTATTATTATAAACAGGATGGAACATTGTATGCTAAGTACGTTGGAGATTTTAAAGATGATAAATTAAATGGCAAAGCAACTGCTACATTTTATGATAGAACTAAATATTTTGGAGAATGGAAAGATGATTATTTGCATGGCCAAGGAACTAAGTTGTATCCTGGTGGAAGCTCATACGTTGGAGAATTAAAAGAAGGTTTATATCATGGCCAAGGAATTTTGATCCATAAGTCAGGAGATATGTCTATGGATCTTTTTGGTAAAGAATATAATGAATTAACTGAAGATGAAATTATAAAATTAAATGAATACTTAGATTCGGTACAATTTAATTCACGTAATCATAATAAATTATCGGTAAAGAATGGTGTGTTTAATGAAATATTTGGTAGAGTTATAACACATGGTAAGTATGTTGGAGAATTCAAAGAAGGCAAATATAATGGCCAAGGAACTTTCATTTTTAGGAACAATAAATCTACATACATTGGAAACTGGAAAAATGGCTACCCGTCAGGCTATGGAGAACTTAGATGCAATAATTCAACGCAAAAAGTCCAATTTAACTCTAGAAATGAATCTATTTTAAATTGTAAACCAGAAAGAATAATAGTGGGTATTTGGGACTATTGGAACGCTGTAGATA
>CACJGR010000020.1 GCA_902592985.1 uncultured Pelagibacteraceae bacterium
AAGTAAGAAAAAACATGTTAAATTTTTGGTTTTAGAAAAAAAGTTTTTAGGAGAAAAAAAATTAAATAAATTGAAAAAAAAAACTTATTTTTATACAATCAAAGATAAAAAATTATTTAACCAATTTAAAAACAAAAATCTTATTTTTGAAAATTTATAATTTTATTTTTTTTAAATAATTTAATCTTCCAATAATTTCATCTCGGTCCATATAATAACCTTGAAGATGCCTGTGACCTGAGTTCGGATTAAATTCAGTTCTTCCATGCAAAAGTCTTCTATTGTTAAATGAAAAGATATCTCCAGGTTCTAATCGAAATTTAATTTGAAATTTATCATCATGTAAAAGATTACCAAATCTATGATGAGCTTTATAAACTTTATCCATAACATCTGGATGACAATCTAATGCATCCATAGTAGCAACACTAAATCTTATGTCATTGTAATCTTCATCTTTAGTTAGACTAATTGCTGGTCCATAAAAGCTTCTGTGAGATTCTTGTGTATAATCTTTATCTCTAAATTTAAGAGGTACATTTACTAAAGTTTCAAAAATTTCTTTTTCATTCTTTCTTAAATAATCAGCAACTGCAAATGCATCTACAGCTGAAGAATCTCCGCCTTCTGCGTCATTAATTAAACAGTGAAGAAACTGATAACCTGGAGGATTTTCAAACCAAGGTAAATCCATATGATTTCTTAAAGCATGAGCTGTATAAGCGGAATTATTTGGTTTTGGAATATTTATAACCTCAAAAGGTGTTTTAAAAAAAGTTTCTCTCGTATGACTTATTCTGTTTAAAACTGTAAATGCAGACTCTTTTGCAATTGGTGTATTTTTTACAATTGCAATACCTTTATAATGTAAAAGTTCTAACCATTTTATCAAACCTTTGTCAGAACTAATAATTTCATCATGCTCTACATTAATAGATTTTAAATTTTCTTGTAAAGATCTGTCCCACAATTGATAAGGAGAAATATATTTTTTTTTGTTATTTATAGTGTAACAATTTTTTCTAAGCCATTCTTGGTCATAATAACTAGTATGGTTTCCTTCGCTCCACAATATTTCTAATTTACCTTCGTTGTTAATTTTACATGTTTTGGGTTCTATACTCGGCGAGACTTCAAGTATATTAAACATTCGATGTTTTGAATCCTTATCATGTGCTGTTGGGCAGTTATCTCTTAACCACATAAAGTTAAAATTACTTTTCTCTCCGTCACTCCATTCAACATTTAAAGCAGAACTATTTTTTGAAACCTTTAAAATTTGTATATTCATAAATAATTGATATTTTATTTCTTTTAATTTTCAATTCAATTTATAATTGAATTTAAACAATTTAAATTCTTTTTTTCCTTACTTTATTGCTCATATAAATCTTATTTAAGGTTGTATTTTTTATTGGATCAAGTTTTAATGCTTCACGTTTAAACTAAATAATGGAAGGGAAAGACATGAAATTTCTAAAAAAACTATTTCTTTCAATTGCTTTTATAGCAGTGACAACACTAGGCACAACAAATGCTAATGCTGCTTGCAAAGTACATTTGGGAGACTTTGACTGGGATAGTGCAAACATTCATACTGCTATTGCAGGTTATATTCTTGAAAAAGGATATGGATGCGAAGTAGAATCAACAAAAGGAAGTACGACTCCGATAATGGCAGCTCTTTTTGATCAACAAATTGATATTGTTACTGAAGTTTGGAGAGACAACCTTGTTCAGTTGATAGAAGATAACCTAGCTAAAGGAACTATAATTGAGCTTGGCGTAAACACGCCTTCATCTACTCAAGGATTCTATGTAGATAAACCAACTGCTGACAAGTATGGTTTAAAATCTGTTGAGGACATGAAAAGCGCTGATATAGCAAAATTATTTGCTGATCCGGAAGCTCCTGGAAAAGGTAGAATGACAAGCTGCATTTCAGGTTGGACTTGCTACACAATTAACTTAGTGAAACACAAAGTTTATGGTCTAGATGAATTCTATACTAACTTTGATCCAGGTTCAGGTGGAGCATTAGATGCAGCGATTGCTGGTGGATTTAAAAAAGGAAAACCAGTATTTTCTTACTATTGGACACCAACAGGTTTGATGGGTAAAGTAGATTTGGTTAAATTGGAAGAGCCTAAATATGACCAAGCTTGCTGGGATGAAATGACTAAAGTTGTTGAAGATATTAAAGCAAATGGCCCGGATGTATATAAGGATACTTGTGCATGCGAATATGTTAATATGTCTTTAACAAAAGCTGCTTCAACTAAATTTGCTAGCAATGCAAAGAATAAACCTATTTTAGATTTTATTAGAGCTTATTCGATACCAACAGCTGATGTAAACAAATCACTTGCATTCTACATGGATGAGTCAGGCGGTGATATGGAAGCAACAGCTAAACACTTCTTATCAAACAGTGGAATGTGGAAGAAGTGGGTTCCAGCTGACGTTGCAGAAAAAGTTGTAGCATCGCTATAATTTTTATTAATAAATTTATAACTAAGAGCCCTTCAAAGGGCTCTTAGTTTTTTTAAGGGAAAAATGCAAAAGTATAAAAAATTTATCAAGCCATCTATTTATTCAATAGTTTTTATATTTTTTATTATAATTAGTTATCGTTCAGCCAAACCTAGATACAAACCTGAACATTTTACAGATATATTTAATGATTTTTCTTGGCTAGGAAACTGGCCTAAGTGGCTTGATTTTCCTTTAATGCAACCCCTTAATTCTGGTTTTGATTGGTTGATTGTAAATTATGGATTATTTTTTGAAGGAATAAATAATTTTTTGCTTGGCTTATATACTTCAATGAAAAATTTTTTAGTAGGCCTGCCATGGCCACTTGTTATTGCATTAGTTATTTTTATTACTTATTTTGCAAGTGGGAGAAAAACTAACACTACTATAATGGTTGCTTTCTGTACTTTTTTTCTTGGATTTCTAAGTCCCAGGTATTGGGATAAATGTATTATGACAACGTGTATCGTGCTTATTGGTATGTTGCTTTGTGTAATTGTAGGAATCCCAATTGGAATTGCAATGGCTAGAAACAAAAAAGTAAGAAATGCATTATTACCTATACTTGATTTGATGCAAACAATTCCAAGCTTTTGTTATTTAATTCCGGGCATTCTATTGTTTGGTTTGGGTGCTGTACCAGCTATTATCGCAATTTTTGTTTACGCTGTTCCTCCTCTCATTAGATTAACTGATCTTGGTATAAGGTTAGTTGATAAAGAAGTTATCGAAGCTTCAGAAGCCTTTGGGGCGAGTAGAAAACAAACACTTTGGGGCGTTCAAATTCCTTTAGCCCTACCTAATATTATGCAAGGAATTAACCAGTGTACCATGATGTCATTGGCCATGGTTGTTATTGCTTCAATGATCGGTACCAGAGGTATAGGAGATGAAGTTTTACTCGGTTTACAACAACTTAATGTAGGTATGGCAACAGAAGCTGGTATTGCAATTGTATTGCTTGCAATTATATTTGACAGAATTACACAATCTTATGGTGAAAAAATTCAAGAAAGAACTCAAAAAAAGAAAGAGATAAAAGAATATGTCTAAAATTGAGGTAAAAAATGTTTATAAAATATTTGGAGACAGTCCTTCAAAAGTTCTTCCTATGGTTCAAAATGGCGCAACAAAAGAAGAAATCTTAGAAAAAACAGGGCATACTGTAGGTCTTGACAATGTATCTATATCTATCGAAGAGGGAGAAACGTTTGTATGTATGGGTTTATCTGGTTCAGGAAAATCTACACTCATACGTCATATTAATCGATTAATTGATCCGACTGCAGGAGAAGTAATGGTAGAGGGAACAAATGTTATGGATCTAGATCAAAAAAAATTAATTGAATTTAGAAGACATAAAATGAGTATGGTTTTTCAAAGATTTGGATTATTTCCTCACAAAACTGTCATAGAAAATGTTGGCTATGGTTTAGAAGTTCAAGGTCAAAAACCAGAAGAAAGAAATAAAGTTGCAATGGAAAAAATTGAAGCTGTAGGTTTGTCTGGTTTCGAACATCAATATCCAAATCAATTATCTGGAGGAATGCAACAACGTGTTGGTCTTGCAAGAGCACTTGCCACAGATACAGATATAATGTTAATGGACGAAGCATTCTCTGCTTTAGATCCTTTAATTAGAAGTGATATGCAAAAACAATTAATAGATTTACAAGCCGAATTAAAAAAAACAATAGTATTTATCACACATGACTTAGATGAATCTTTAAGATTAGGAGATCATATAGGAATTTTAAATCACGGAAAATTAGTTCAAGTAGGAACGCCAATTGAAATTATTATGAAACCTGCTGATGATTATGTTGCTGCATTTGTTAAGGATGTAAATCGAGCAAAAGTAATTAAAGCAAAAATTATTATGAGGTCCATTAACGCATCAGATGGGATTAATAAATCTAAACTGGTTAAAGTTCACGAAGATCAGTTTATAGATGAATTTTTGCCTCAAGTTGTTTGCTCGAATGCGAACTGTGAAATTGTTGATAAAGAAGGAGCTGTAAAAGGATACATAACTGAAAAAGAACTTTCAAAAGCTTTAACAAAAGAACATATGGCTGATGCCGTTAAGTCTACAAAATAAAAAAATTATTATTTCAGCTGGAGCTTCAGGAATTGGGTGGGCAACAGCAAAAGTTTGTCTTTCTAAAGGAGCAATTGTTTATCTTTGCGATATTGATATTAAATCATTAAATAAAATTAAAAAACACCCTTTAATAAACAAAAGATTATTCGCTTATAAGTGTGATGCTTCAGACGAATATGAAGTTTCAAATTTTTTTACTCAAATAAATAAGAAAATAAAAAAAATAGATACACTTATAAATAATGTTGGAGTTTCGGGGCCAACAGGAACAATCGAAAAACTTGATTCTAAGGATTGGGAAAGAACACTTAAAATTAATGTTATAAGCCATTTTTATTTCACAAAATTAGCAATACCTATGCTTAAAAAAAACAAAGGTGGATCTATAATAAACATTTCCTCCGGTGCGGGAATTATGGGCTTCCCATTGCGCTCTCCATATGCTGCAAGCAAATGGGCCGTTATTGGAGTAACAAAAACTTTAGCAATGGAATTGGGTAAATTTAAAATTAGAGTTAATGCAATTTGTCCTGGAACTATTAAAGGCAATAGAATGGTAAGAGTTATAAAAGATAAAGCAAAATTTTTAAAAGTTTCTAAGAAATTAGTTGAAAAAGAATTTGTTTCTATGGCATCTATGAACTGCTGGATTTATGAAGAAGATATTGGAAAAATATGTTCTTTTTTAATCTCTAGTGATGGTGAAAGAATTTCTGGACAAACTATTCCTGTTGATGGAAATGCTACAAGATTAGATTGAAATATATTAAGTTTTAATTTATGAGTTATGGTCTTTATATCGGAAAAAATTTAACATCTGATGGCCATGCTTGGTTAGCAGGATATGGTGATGAACCTTCAAGTCACTGGCTTGAAATAATTCCAAGAAAAAAGCATAAATTAAACAAAACAATATCAGTTGGAGTTGCTAAAAATGCTGATATGCCCGGGATATTAACAAAAATCCCACAAGTTCAAGAAACTCACAAACATATTCGTGTAAGTTATTCTTATTATCTTGGTGTTCCAGCTCCTATTACAAATGGAGGATTAAATGAACATGGTGTTGCTGTTCGAGATATTTGGTCAACATCGCGCAAAGAATTAATTAACATGACACCTAAAAATCAAATAGGTCTTAACTATAGCGATTTAGCTCGTATAGTTCTAGAGCGCGCTACATCTTCACGTGAAGCAGTTAAAATAGTTGGTAACTTAATTAAAAAATATGGAGAGAGCACTTATGGAGGAAACTCACATATTTTTGCAGACTCACATGAAGCATGGATAATGATACAATTTGCTGGAGGAGTCGGTCTTTGGGCTGCAGAAAGACTTGGACCAAATAGTATTCGTGCTTCACGTCCTGGATATATTGAAGAAATTCCCATAAAACAAAAAAATAATCCTAACTTTCTTTACTCAGATAATTTAGTTAAATTTTGTAAGGATAAAGGTTGGTATTCTAAAGGTCCTTTTAATGTAAATAAGATTCTTGGAGATGGAAAAGGTCGATGGAAAGGTGTGCAGTGGATTGAAGAAAAAATAAAAAAACTATCTGAAAAACCAGAAAAAATTAGTTTAGAAAATATTGTATGGGCCGTTCGCACTCCAAAACTAACTGGTGATACCGCAGGTTATGGACAAATCGTACCTTTATTTAATCCAGACTTTAATGATTTAAGAATGCTTTGGCACTCACCAATCGGTGCAGTAGCTTCTCCATTTTCACCAGTTTTTATTGGACAAAATATAATTCCTGAAGAATTTATGATGCATAGGTATCTTACCGTCGGTGAATCACATAGATTTTCTGACGAAAGAAAAAAAAATGAAAAAGATACCATGTCTCATGTTAGTCAAGGAGTTGAGTCAACAGTTTCGGCGGTATATGAGTGTAAACGATTATTGTATCTAATTTTACAAAATGAAAAGCTTTTTCTTTCTGTTGCTACCAAATTATTTGAAAATAGGGAAAAAGATTTAATAGAAAAAACAATTCACATTCTTAATACTGCAAAAATTCTTCTAAAAAAAAATGAGAAAAATCTATCAGAAAAAATTTTAAACAAATTTAGTATTAATGAATTAAAGGATGGACTAAAACTTGTTCAAATACTGTCAAAAAACATGGAAACGCATATAAGGCAAACAAAAGGCTTTAATAAAAGCACTAAACCAAAATCTTTTGAACAAATTTGGTAGTTTTGAAATCAACATTTAAAACTAATTTCGTGTCCATACTTGTGGATACAAATCTGTATCAGGACGGTCACCAGATTTTAAACCTTTTTCCATCATTAAAGAACTAAAATCTGGATCCATTCCATAATTACGAAATTTAATACGTGCATCATCGCCTAGCCACTTAGTGGTAAAAACTTTTAAGTTACGGTCATTATCTAGTTTTCCTGAACCACCATGCATTGTGCGACCATTGAAAGCAATACAATCGCCTGGCTGCATTTTCCAACTTACAACACCAAAACGTTCAAGATCTGCATTTATATTAGGAAACTCTTGATTAGCTACTTTAGAAAAATCGACTTGATCTTTAGGATTACCAGTAAGATCACCAAAATTGTACTGATTAAAAATAGATTTTAGACGGTGTGAACCAGGCACAAATGACAAAGAATTTTTTTGTTTAACGGGAACTAAAGGCATCCAAAGTGTGCAGGCATCATATCCTTCTATTGACCAATAAGGCTCATCTTGATGCCAAGGAGTTTCAAATTTAGTACCAGGTGATCTCACGAATACTGCATCGAAAAAAAAATTAATAGTTTTAGCATTCATCAACTGGCCACAAATCTGAGCAGCTGGAGAATTAAAAATAAATTTTTTATATTCTTCAATTTCTCGCCAAGCTAAAGTGTCATAAAACATAGTATGTCCTGAATCATCCTTATTCCATATACGTGAACGTTCTGTAGGAGATTCACAATTAGCATCAAGACCTTTATTTAAAAGTTCAATCCAGTCTTTATCAAACATATTCCTCAATAATAAAACGCCATCACGATGATAAGCATCAACTTCTTCAGGTGTAATGGTTTGTAATAAATTAATGTTCATTGAACTATCTTATTTTTTTTTCAAATTTTTTCCTTAATTTTTGTAAGTTTACTAAATATTCGTCTCGAACGTCGGAAATCACTGCTACCGATTTTCCTTTAGTTTGTTGTCTTGTACCTTTAATAACTGTTGAAGATAGTTTTTTTGAAAGTTTTGGGGCTTTTAGTTTTGTCCAAGGTAATTTTAAAGCAGGTCCAAATTGCTCTAACATGTGTTTCATTCCTGCTTTTCCCCCAGCTAAATGATAAGTTAAAAATATTCCCATTAAGGACCATCTTAGTCCTGGTCCATCTTCGATAGCTCTATCTAAATCTTTTGTTGTTGCATAGCCTTCGTTAACTATATGTAAAGCTTCCCTCCACAAAGCTTCTTGAAGTCTATCTGCTAGATAGCCTGGTAATTCTTTTTTAACCATAATTGGATTCATAGATATTGATTTATAAAATTTATTTGCTTTTTTTAAAAAATTTTTTTTAGTTTTTTTTCCTGGAACAATTTCCACACCAGGACAAATATAAACAGGATTAAAAGGATGCCCAATCATTGTTCGTGCTGGATTTTTACATTTAGAATATATTTTTGTTGGCAACAAACCTGATGAACTAGATGAAATAATAGCATTTGGTTTCGCATATTTTCCTAATGTTCCCATTAATTTAGTTTTTATTGCATAATTTTCAGTAGCACACTCTTGAATAAAATCAGCATTTTTTAAAGCTTCTTCTATAGAAATAAAGTATTTAAAATTTTTTAAATTAAGTTTTTTTTTATTAAATAATTTTTTAACGTACGGCCAAGTTTTTTTTATTTCTGCAATTAACCTTTTTTTTAATTTTAAATCTTTATCATATGCAAAAACTTTTTTGTTATGAGCAAGACATCTTATTATCCAACCAGCACCAATAACTCCTGTGCCTATTACAGCTACATTTTTTATTTTGGACATTACTTATATTTTACAAGTTTAAGTTTTTCTCTTGTTTCTGCTGGAGTCATTGTTGATACTCCAAGATCATTTACGATCCTAATAGCTTTTTCAACTAACTGAGCATTAGTTGCTAATTTTCCTTTTGATAAATATAAATTATCTTCTAACCCTACTCTTGGGTTTCCACCCATAATCACTGTTTGAGCAACAAATGGCATTTCATTTCTAGAAATTGCAAACCCAGACCAAACACCTTCTTTTGGCATTACATCTTTCATTGCTTGCATGGCCAAAGGCGTTGCTGGTGCGCCCCAAGGTATACCAAGACACATTTGGAACATGGGTGGATTATCTAATAATCCTTCTTTGTATAATTGAGCTCCAAACCACATATTTCCTAAATCAAAAGCTTCTATTTCGGGTTTAACTTTAATTTCTTTTAATCTTTTTGCAGCTTTTCTTAAATCATTAGGTGTGTTAACGGTAATTACTGAACTATCACCAAAATTTAAAGTTCCACAATCTAAAGTACAAATTTCTGGAAGAAACTGTTCGGCATTTGCAATTCTTTCCATTACATTTGCCATGTCTGTCATTGGTCCAAAATCAAGTGGGTTTTTTCCTTGCCCAATATCTAAGTCGCCACCCATCCCGGTTGTTAAATTTAATACAACATCCGTATCGCTTGAACGAACACGGTCCACTACTTCTTTATATAATTCTAATCTTCTACTAGGTTTTCCGTCCTCTTCTCGTACATGAATATGTGCAATTGCAGCGCCAGCTTTTGCGGCTTCTATTGCTGCTTTTGCAATTTGTTCTGGAGTTTTTGGCAAATCAGGGTGTTTGCCAGCTGTATCGCCAGATCCAGTTACCGCACAAGAAACAAAAACTTTGTTCATTTTTATTTTAAAGAAAATATACTATCATAATAAAAATGGAAAGATCAGAAATATTAAACGATTTAGCTGCTGCTTTTAGATGGACAGCTAAATTAAATATGCATGAAGGAGTAGCAAATCATTTTAGTGTATGCTTGCCAAACTCAAATGATTTTTATGTCAATGGATCAGGAATGCATTTTAGCAAAATTAAAGCTAGTGATCTGATCTTAGTAGAAGAAAGTAAAATTGAGAAAATAAAAAAAGACCCTTATTTAGTTGATCCAACGGCAATAAATATTCATGGTACGATTCATAAAAAAGTACCACATGCTAGATGTATACTTCATGTCCATTCAAAATATGCGACTGCCTTATCTGCTTTAAAAGATCCAACGCTTCCACCTATTGATCAAAATAGTATGCGTTTTTTCAATCGTGTTGCAGTTTTTAATGATTTTGGCGGTCTAGGTTTTGAGGAAGAGTCAAATAAAATGGCAGCGTCTATGGGTAACCATCATACAATGTTATTAGCAAACCATGGAATATTAACAACTGGACAAACTGTTGCTCAAGCATTTGATGAATTATTTTATTTTGAAAAAGCATGCGAAACTTACATCACAGCTTTATCAACTGGTAAAGAATTAAAAATAGCAACTCCAGAAGTTGCAGAAAAAACAGCTCAAGATTGGGAAAATTATCCTACTGGACTTGGTGAACTCCATTTAAAAGCTTTAAGATCAATTCTTGATAAAGAAGATCCGAGTTATAAACAGTAATAAATAAAAATATTTTATGAAAAAAATATTAATTATTTTATTATTTATTTGCACCTCTTTACAAGCTGAAAAAATAGAACAATTAAGCTGGTTTAATTTACAGGAAATTCTCGAGGATGATAAGTTAACATATAAAATAATAAAAAGTTGTGTATCTTTAAATTCTGCAGTAACTGAATTAATTAAAAAAGAACATCCAGATCTTGCAAGAGAATTTTTTCAAACAGCAAATTACCTTTATCCTTTTGGTATCCTTGTTTTAAAAAAAATAAATAATATAAATAATAAAGAAGCTGAACAAAAATTTTTTTCTAGCGTAGATAATCTTACAGACGATTATATAAATTTTATGATAAAAAATGGCGAAGCTACAAAAAGTTTTTTTGAAGGAACTTTTTTAGGAGATGATATAAATTTCTGTAATGAGATTAGAGCAGCTATAGAAACAACTCTCTCAGAATCAAAAAAGCAAGAATAAGTTATTCAGATTTTTTCTTTTTAAACTTAGGTATTTTTGATTTCTTTTTCTTTTTTTTAGGTTTTTTAGGTATTTTAGATTTTTTTGTTCCTTTAACTTCTTCTTCTGCCGCACTAGTTTCTTCTAGAGCTTCCATTATCTCTACACATTTTGCTGAGTCACAGAAGTATGTTGCTCCAGTATTTGTATTATAAAGATAAGCTCCACAATTAGATTTTTTTTTTAAAGTACAATTAACAGGTTCCAGTCGGTATTCAGCAAGCATGCTTGTTGAAGAGAATAAAAAAAATATCAGAACTAAAAAAATTTTTTTCATAAAATAAAAAAAAATGTTAATAAAATATAAAGTGATTCAACCCTTATTAGAATAAATTATCAACTATTTTTTTTCCAAGCTTAGTATATTTTTTTCATTAAAAACAAACAAAAATTTAACATATAAAATATATATATATAAAAAAGCTATTCATAAGCCTGGAAATGCCTCTCTATACATGAGACAATAAAAAAAAAATAAGGAGGAGAACTATGAAAATAAAAAAGTTATTTTATGTTGTTTTGTTCTCTTGGTTTTTAGGAATTTTTAGTATTGCTTCTGCACAAGAATTATGTACGGAGTGCTTAAGTAAGGTACCTAAAGACATGAGAGACTATGTATACAACATGGACTTTATGGACAAAGACCAACCTTTAGGGCCGACTGTCATGAAAGGCTGGAAAAGTCCTAGAAAACCACCTTGGACGATAGGTTATGCTAGTACATACGCTGGTAATACTTGGCGTAAAGGCGCTATGGAACGTTTAATGGAAGTGGTTTACCCTAAATGGAAAGCTCTAGGAATGGTTGATGAAATTGTGATCACTCAATCAAATTTGGATGATACTCTTCAAATTCAACAAATGAGACAGATGATTGATGGCGGAAAAGTTGATGCCATTATTATCTGCTGTTCAAACTTAACGGCACTTAATCAAACAATTAAATATGGCTGGGAAAAAGGTATACCAACACTTTCTTTTACCGGTTTTACTACATCTCCATATTCAATCAATACATCAGTTAACTACCGACTAGTTGGTTTTTATATTGGTGCATGGATGGCTGAGTTAATTGGTGAAAAAGGAAACGTAATAGTTATGGATGGAATCCCTGGTTATTCTGCATCTGACCAACAAAGTGATGGTATGCTAGAAGGTTTAGGACAATATCCTGGCATAAAGGTTGTTGCACAGTTAGCACATAACTGGACATCTCAAGTTGCACAGAAAGAACTATCTACATGGCTATCAGCTAACCCAGTAGAGATACATGGTATTGCCGTTCAGTCTTCGGGAGAAACTGGAACTTTACAAGCACTACTTCAGTCTGGACGTGATCCAATTCCACCAATCGCATTAGGTGGAGAGCTAGGTGCTCTATGTTATTGGAGACAAAATCCAGGTTATATTGATGAAGCAATATACGCGTGGCCTCCAGGAGATGAAATAGAGTTAGGTATGGAAGTGATGATCAGAACTTTACAAGGTCAAGGTCCAAGAATTCAATCTATATTGGTTGGTCCTGCGACTAAGAGTTTTGACGACATCGCAGCAGTCTTAGGTGAAGATTGTGACAGAAACTCTACGGGATGGGATAATCCAGGAATAGAAAACTGGGCTCCAAGAGCTTATGTAGAAACATTCTTTGATAATCCTTCTGATCCAGAGAAATACGATCCAAAATCACACTAATACTTTAAGTTAAAGTATGAGTGCAGAACAAAAAATCAAAGACAACACCCCTAACAAAGGGGTGTTGTCTGACAAATCAGAAACTGTTGCTGGTGATGTTTATGTCCAAGATGTTCATAAATATTTTGGTGTGACTAAGGCCCTTAACGGAGTTAATTTTAGTGCAAATTTTGGTGAAATCCATGCAATCGTTGGAGGTAATGGTTGTGGAAAAAGTACACTAGCAAAAGTAATGTCGGGTGTTTTGCCAATTGATAAAGGCAAAGTTTCTGTATTGGGTCACACTCCTACTTCACCTGTTATGGCAAGAGAAATGGGTATAGCTACTGTTTTCCAAGAAGTTATGATCGCTGAAGAAGCTTCTGTTGTAGACAACTTGTTTGTTGGTTCAGATAGCTTTTGGTACAAAAATTTAACACAAAGAGAAAAAGTCATAAAAGCACAAGAACTTATGGAAGATCTTGCAGGCGAATATATAGATCCATATACTCAAGTATTCAATTTATCATTACCCATTAAAGCTTGGATTACAATTGGAAGAGCTTTTTTACGTGAAAATACGAAAGTATTAATTCTTGATGAATCTTCTGCGGCACTCGATTTTGACTCAACTGAAAGATTATTTAAAAAAATGAGAGAACTGCGTGATAACGGTGTTGCAGTATTTATTGTTACTCATCGAATAGCTGAATTAATACGTATAAGCGATAAGGCTACAGTTATGAGAGATGGTAAAGATGTAGGAGTTCTAGAAAAAAAAGATCTAAACGAAAAAAATTTATTAGGTTTGATGACAGGAAGAACTGAATCTGGAGAAAAATCTAAAGCAACTGCTGTACAAACAAAGACTGAAAAAGTGGTAATGAAAGCTGAAAATCTAGTTGTTTGGCCCGAAAGTACACCAGTTAATTTTGAAGTTCGTAGAGGAGAAATAGTAGGTGTTACAGGTCTAGATGGTAATGGCCAGGATGATTTTGTAAAAATATTAGCAGGTGTTCAAGAAGCACATGGGGGTACGACTAAAGTTTTGGATATTAGTGACAAATTCATAAAATACAATTCTTTAATGGATGCCAAAAACAATGGAATTTCTTTTGTTTCAGGAGATAGAAAAAAAGAGGGAATACTTCCTAATTTAAGCATTTATGAAAATTTAGTAGTTCCACTTTATCGAACAACAAGTAAAGCAGGGTGGTTAGGTTTTATTAACTGGCTTGAGTTAAATGGTATATATGACTGGGAAGTTGAAAGACTAAGCATTAAAACTGGTCCAAAAGATAATCTTATAGGTTCGTTAAGTGGAGGAAATCAGCAAAAGGTTATGATAGCTAGATCTTTAGCAACACATCCAAAAATTCTTGTCTTAAATGATCCTGCTAGAGGTATTGATGTAAGCACCAAAAGAGATTTATATACTCATCTTAGAAATTTTGTAGAAGAAGGAAATACAGTCATTTTCTTATCTAGTGAGTTAGAAGAGTTCATAGGTCTCTGTCCTAAAGTTGTTGTGTTTAGACACGGTACTATATTTGACATTTTTGAAAATGAAAAAGTTAACGCAGATACTTTACTTGAAGGAATGTTTGGCCAAACAGCAGGCATAGGAGCTACTAGTATTGGCAGATCAAGTAATACTAACATTTCAGAAAAAGCAAATGGTAATGATACTTATGTAAAAAATTTAGATACTCCAAGTAAAAAAATCATAAAAGTTGTGGATTTTGAAAAAGAAAAAAAATCTGAAGATAAAAAAATAAAAATAAAAACATTTTAATGAAAAAAGAAAATATAAACAATTATTATACATATGAAGATTTGATAAACTTTGAAAAGTTAAAAAATTTCAAAATATTTAAAGTTAATAAATTAAATAATAATCAAAATAACAATCACCCTGTTAGATACGCAGTATCTGACAATAGAAATTTCAATAAAATCATGAATATTGATAATAATGAATCTTCATCTAAAAAAGTCAATAAAACAAAAGACTACACGCCTTCAGATTTTGAGAATTTTAAAAAACTTAAACAATTCACAACTTTTGACGATAGCAAACCTTTAAATAATAAAACTGAAACTTTAAACGCTACTACTGAGTATACATATAAAGACATAGGTTCATTTGATAAAATAATCAAGTCCAAAGGAAATACAAAAAATGAAAGTGAAAAAAAAAATAATTCTAAGATTGATAACAAAAAAATTAAAATAATTGATTTTAACAAGTTAAATGAAAGAGAAAAAAACTTTAAAAATAAAGTAGGTATTGAAAAAATTAAAGTTGTTTATTTTGATTAATTTATGGAAGTAGTAGATAAAATAACAAAAGCTTTTAGATCAAGTGTAGATACTTCATCAAATAAGTATCTTATGGTGCCAATTTTTATTTTCTTTTCATTATTAATTTTAGCAATGATAAGAAGTCCAATTATAATCTCACAATCCGGTATTGGTAGTGCAATAATTCTTAGTGCACCACTCATATTAACAACTTATGCTTTAACATTTATTGTTATGGCTGGCCGAGGAGGTGTTGACTTATCTATTGGTCCCTTTATGGGTTTTATTAATGTCAGTAGTATCCAATTATATGCTCATGGATATTTAGAATCACCTGTTGGTTGGTTCATTTATGCTATCGCCATGGGTTTAATTTGGCAACTGTTCTATGCTTTGATTGTAGTGTTCGTGCGAGTTTCACCAATCATAGTCGCACTGGCAGGCTTTTTAGCATTCACTGGAATTAATCTTGTTATTCTATCTCGTCCAGGTGGGATTGCACCAGATTGGCTAATACCTTGGGGAGAAGGTTTTACAATATTTAATGAAATATTTCTTCTGCTGATTTTAGCAACAATTTTATTTTATATCATCACCCACACCGCTTTTTGGAGTCATCTAAAGTTAATGGGTGCAGATGAGCGTGCCGCTTTTACAAGTGGTGTTAAAATTAACTGGGTAAGAATAGTTGCACACTTAATATCTGGAGTTTTTGCTGCATTATCTGCAATATGTTTTACTGCCCTGGTTGGTTCTGGAGATCCTATACAAGGAACTAAGTATACACTTTTAGGAGTAACCGCACTGGTTCTTGGTGGAGCTAGCCTTATAGGTGGTCGGGGTGGTGCTTTTGGAGCAATTTTAGGTGCTGGGACCCTTTATTTAATCAATTATATTTTAGTTACTTTTAGATTTGAAAGATTACAAAGTTTTGTCTCTGATTTGTCTTACGGAGCTGTCTTAGTTATTGCTTTGCTTGTAAGCCTTCTTCTCCCATACGTACAAAGAGTAACTAAAGGATTATCTGTAATGGTTTTTTTCATTCTTATGTCCTTAGCTGGTTTGTTTGTTGTGATTCATTCAGTTTATGATCAACCTATTGTTGTTGAAACTGAAGCTGTAAAAGACATAGATGAAGCTTCTAAAGCATACGAAAGAGGACAAAAAGTACGTAAAATAGATGCAACAGGAAATATTATTGTTGAAGAAGGTGAAGCAGGAACTACTACTGGAACAGGAACAAAACAAGGTGGCTCTTTAGCAGGACACTCTGTAGTTCGGTTAACAGAAACTCCTGGAACAATAATGCTTTATATAATTATTGGATTGGCAGGTCTTGCTCTTCTTCTTTATCTTCTTTCAGTACATCGAAGCCCCTCTACCATATCTTTTGCTGTCATTGTTGCCATCATAGTTGCAGGATTAATATTTGATCCTGAAGATAAAGAAAAAGATTTACTAAAAGATACTGAACAAATAAGTTTACAATCAAATCAAGTAAGTAGTATTGAAACTTCATCACCTCAATATTTTAGTCTTGAAAAAATAAATTATTTTTCAAATATTTCTGACTACGCTTTAATTTCGGGAACAACGAATAGTATAATTTATATTGCTGGAGTTATTCTTCTTGCTTCTTTAATTGTTATAGCAATGCTACCTCAATTTAGTAGTCGCGCAAAATCAACTGCTATGCTTTTTTTTCTAGCCGCTTTAACAATGATTGTTTTAAAAGGTGTTTCTTATAATAATTTGATTGAAAGTACCGATAAAAGCTTTTTTGGTATACAAGGTTACGGTGTCATATTAGTAATTTTATTACTTTTTGTTATTACAGCCCCATTTGTTCATTCAAGAATAAAAAATCTCACAAATGTTTATATTTTTGGATTAGGTATTTTAGCCATACTATTTACCTATTTTGCTGGAGGAAATACGTTTATACCCAGTGATACTTCGTTTTATCAACCTCAGATAATAAGTGAATTAAATATTGGAGACATGTCCCAAGTAAAATATGAAGAACCAAAAAGATTTTTTTATGAAACTATAAGAACTGGATATGCACAATTTGCTTTTAGCATACTTGCTGTTTTTTTATTACAATATTTTTTATTTTTAAATATGGGACACAAAGGAAGTTACAAACGTTTTGCACCGTATATGTACATAGTTATTTTTGCAGGTCTTTTGTGGACTGCAATATTTTATTCCGTTGGATATTCTTTTTACAAAATTATAGCTGTATTTGTTATTGGAGTGCCTCTTACTCCTTTAGTCTGGCAATTTATGAGAATCTATAGAGAAAAAATAGCTCGTGACAGTCAGTTAAGCCAATGGGATGAGGTGAAATAAAATGAGAAGATCAGCTTTTCTTTTCTTTAAAGGTTTAGGATTATTGTTTGCAATCTTGTGCGGTATCGGTACGGCAGTACTAGGTTGGTACGATGGTGCTGATTGGATGAACATAGTCACATTTTCAATAGCAGTAACCGGATTAATATTGTGGGGCTGGTATCATTTTTCAATTAGATGGATTGATAGTGATTTGAAACAAAATATACTTTCACAATTTCCAAAAAAAGACCAAGTTGAAGGAAAAGATCTAGAAAAGGAAGATGAAGAAAATTTCTTCTTCAAAAATATTCGTGAGCATAAATGGAAAACTTTAGCTTTTATTTTATTAATACTTGTTTTTATTTTTGTTTCATTTATTGCTGAAGGTTTTTTTTCGGGTCGTACCTTAGTATCTTTTTTAATATTTCTAGGAATTATCATATTAATGGGAGTTGTTGGCCAGTATATTACTGCCCAAAAAAGTGTGTTTATTGGTATTTCTGTCTTAATTGCATTATTTATAATAGGAGCTCTTACCATACCTGGATTCCTTTCGCTTCTTAACATGAAATCAATGTTAGTATTTGCGGCATTTTTAGGTTTAGCAACAGTTGGGCAAACTTTTGTTGCATTATTGGGAGGTCTTGATTTATCAATTCCATTTCTTATAGGAGCATCCAATGTTGCTTTAATGTCTTTAATTTCTAAAGGCGTGGCTCCGTGGTTGGCTCTGGTTGCTGTGTTAATATTAGGTCTAATAGTAGGATTAGTAAATGGTATCTTAAGCTTTAGACTACAAGGTCAAGCATTAATATTAACTTTAGGTGTTGGTTTTTTCGTTAAGGGAGGTGTTCAAATTCTTGTAGCGATGGGTACTTTTTCTGCGGGCACAGTTTTTGGCGTTGTCCCAGATTGGATGAGAAATATTGCTTCTATGAATGGTAAAACTATAGGTCTGCCTATTCCTCCCATTATTTTAATTTGGATTGTCGCTTCTATAATTATAATTGTTGCTCTTCGTTTAACTAAATGGGGAAGAAATCTTTATGCTCTTGGAGGAAGTCGTTTATCATCAGCAAGATTATCTATTTCTGAAAGAGGATATTGGGTTGGAGCTTATGTAATTAGTGGTTTTTTTGCAGCTCTAACTGGTGCATTACTTTTAGGTTGGAGTGGAGGTGGTTTTATAGGAGTTGGTGATACATATTTATTTTTAACAATTGCTGCGGTTGTAGTTGGAGGAACTTCTTTATTAGGAGGTGTTGGAGGATACGGATTAAGTGTAATTGGAGTTTTAATTTTACAAATAATTACAACTGTATTAGTTGGTTGGGGTTTAAGTTGGCAAGGACAACAGTTTATATTAGGTTTATTAATTATACCAATGGTTGCTCTATACGCTAGATCACCACATATTAGATCGCAAATTTAAAATGAAGAAAAATAAAATAACAAAAATTAATTGTGACATGGGTGAAAGCTTTGGAATATATTCAGCAGGTAATGATGAAGAAATAATGCCTCTAATTGATATTGCTAATGTTGCTTGTGGATTTCATGCTTCAGATCCTAATCATATGAGAAAAACTGTTGAGCTAGCAAAAAAATATAAAGTGAAAGTTGGTGCCCACCCATCTTTTCCAGATCTGCAAGGTTTTGGAAGAAGAGAAATGAAAATGCCAAAATTAGATTTAAAAAATATGATTATGTATCAAGTTGGTGCACTTAAAGCTTTTTTAGATGAATTAGATATGCCTCTAAATCACATCAAACCTCATGGATCATTATACGTTATGGCTTCAAAAGATGAAGAGATGTGTAGAGCTATAGCTGATGCCGTTACGCCTTTTAATGTTAGTATTTTTGGAATGGCAAATACTGCACATGAAAAAATTTATAAAGAGGAAAGAAAACTTGATTTTATTGCAGAATTTTATGCAGATTTAGATTACGACAAAAATGGTAAATTAGTCATAGCAAAAGGTAAACAGTCGATGTATGACAGCAAGCTTGCAGTAAAACGTGCTTTGAGAGCAGTTTCAGAAAAAAAAGTTAAAACTACAAGTGGTACT
>CACJGR010000021.1 GCA_902592985.1 uncultured Pelagibacteraceae bacterium
GAAAACAAAAATTATATAAAAGGAGACGAAGTTATTTTAACAGGTTGGCGTGTTGGAGAAATTTATTATGGTGGTTATTCTCAGTTTGCAAAAGTTAATGGAAATTTTTTAGTTAAGAAACCCAAAAATATTACAACAAAGCAATCAATGATTTTAGGAACGGCAGGCTTCACCGCTTTAATGTGTTCATTCGCAGTCAAAGCTAAAGAAGAATTACTATTGGGAGAAAAAGTTAATAATGTTTTAGTCACTGGAGCAACAGGTGGTGTTGGAAGCATTGCAGTAATGGTTCTAGGCAAATTGGGATATAACGTGACTGCAGTAACAAGAAAATCTGAACACGGTGATTATTTAAAATCAATCGGAGCTACAGCTATTTTAAATAGTAATGACTTTGAGAAAGATCCAAGACCACTAGATAAAGGACTATGGGATTGCGCAGTTGATACTGTAGGAGGAAAAATTCTTTCCAATGTTCTTGCACAAACTAAAGACGGCGGCATTGTTGCAGCATGCGGAAATGTTTCTGATATTAAATTAAATACAACAGTTATGCCGTTTATTATTAGAGGAGTAAAACTGTGGGGAATTAGTTCTGTATCTACATCTAAAAAAAGAAGAGAATTTATTTGGGAAGAAGCAAATAAATTAATAGATTTTGAAAAACTTGAACAGTCAGTTAAAATAATAAGTTTAGAAGAACTCCTTAACGTATATCCAAAAATGCTAAAAGGAGAAACTTCAGGTAGGTATATAATAGATCTTAACAAGTAATGGATTGGGATAAATTAAAGATATTTTATGCAGTTGCAGAAGCAGGAAGTTTTACAAGGGCAACAATTAACCTTAATTTAAGCCAATCTGCAATCAGTAGACAAATACAATCATTAGAAGAAGATTTAAAAGTTCAACTTTTTGAACGCCATGCTCGAGGCTTAACACTAACTGAAAATGGCGAATATGTTTTTAAAACTGCTCATGAAGTCATCAGCAAACTTAAAGATGTTGAAACATCTTTAAGTGATCAAAAAAATAAACCAACAGGAAAATTAACTATTACAACTGTTAGAAGTTTCGGCACACACTGGTTAACTCCAAGAATTCAAGAATTTATGCAATTAAACCCTAATATTGAAGTTGAATTAATATTTGACGATAAAGAATTAGATTTAAGTACAAGACAAGCAGACATAGGTATTTTTATGCGTAGACCTAAACAATTAAATTATATTCAAAGAAAGCTAGTAGATATTAATTACTATATATATGGATCAACTAAATATTTAGAAAAATATGGTATTCCAAAAACTATTCACGATCTTAATAAACATAGGTTTATTTCTTTTGGCAAAGGTGCTCCATCACCAGTGTTTAATCCTGATTGGGCACTTAAACTGGGAGTAAAAGACAATAAAAAACGAAAATCAATTATGAAAGTTAATAGCGTTATGGGCTTACTGCTAGCTGTTGAGAGTGGCGTCGGATTAGCAGCTTTACCTGAATATTTAGTATCTAGTTCAACCAATATTATTAAAGTACTTCCCAATTCAGCAGGTCCAATCACGGAAGCTCATTTTGTATATCCCCAGTCACTTAAAAATGTTGCAAGAGTACAGGCATTTAGAAATTTTCTCTATAGTAAAATTGGTGATTGGAAATAATAGTTATATTATATAATTCTTAAGTGAAAAAAAATTTAAAAATTAATTATTTGAAATTATGGTTAAATAAATTTCCTTGGAAGAAAAAAAATGATCACAAATACAGCAGAGGTAAATTAATTATTTTTGGTAGTCAACCAAATATGATTGGTTCTACCATTTTAAGCTCGGAAGCTGCATTAAGAGTAGGTACTGGCTCAGTCAAAATAATATGTTCCAAAAAAACGTTACCAATATATTCTTTAAAATTTCCTTCTGTTTTAAAGCAAGAAGTGAATAATTTAAATTTTTTAAAAAAATTAATTATTAAAGAAAAAAATTCAGTTTTTATCATTGGTCCTGGTGCCGGATCTAATCAGTTAACTAAAAAAAGAACTAAATTAATACTTAAGCATGCCAAACATGCTATAATAGATGCAGATGCATTAACTTGTTTTAAAAAAAATCCTAAAGAATTACACCGACTGTTGGATAAAAATAAAATTATAACACCACACATTAAAGAATTTCATACAATATTCCCTAATATTAATAAAAAAATTACTAATTATGAAAAAATTGTTAACGCTTCAAAAATAACCAAATGCAATATAGTGCTTAAAGGAGCACATACGTTGATATGCTCAACTACTGGTAGTATTGTTTTAAATAATCATACATCAAGTGAATTGGCTGTGATTGGATCTGGAGATGTATTATGTGGAATAATTGGAAGTTTAGTTGGCAAAAATAAACTTTCTCCTTTTTTAGCATGTTGTGCAGCAGTTTGGATACATGGCGACATAGCAAAAAAATTTGGACCAGGTCTAATTGCTGAAGATATTGTAAAAAATATCCCGAACATTTTGAAAAAATTAAAAAATAGAAAATAGAAAATTAATTTTTTTAAATAAATTAACTCTATAAAAGAATAGGAAAAGTGCGACAATACGTGCGATTGATAATCATTATCATTGAGAATAGTTATCATTTACATTAAACTAGAAAGGGAAAAATGAAAAAAATAACATTAATAACGATTTTAATGATTTTTTTTGCAAGTGTAGCATTTGCATCAGAAGTTAATGTATTTAGTGCTAGACATTATGACTCAGATATTCAACTTTATGAAAAATTCACAGCTAAAACTGGAATTAAAGTAAATATAGTATCTGGAAAAGATAAAGCACTTCAAAAAAGAATAACTGAAGAGGGCGCTGATTGTATTGCAGATTTATACATAACTGCTGATGCAGGAAGACTTGGCGCATTTGAAGGCAAAGGAATGCTTCAAAGTGCTGGATGGTCAAAGGCAATTAAAGATGTAGTTCCAAATAATTTTAGAACAGCTCAATGGGTTGGAATAGCTAAAAGAGCAAGAATTATTTATTACTCGCCTGAAAGAGTAAGCGCAAATGATCTTAATGGTATGACTTATGAAGGTCTTGCCGATTCTAAATGGAAAGGAAGACTTGTTATTAGAAAATCTAATAATATTTATAACCAATCTCTTGTTGCATCATTAGTAAAAAATAACGGAAAAAGTAAAACTGCTGAATGGGCAAAAGCAGTTGTTGCTAATATGGCAAGAACACCTAAAGGTAATGACAGAGCACAAATTTTGGCTGTTGCTGCTGGTGAAGCAGATATAGCAGTAGCTAACACATATTATCATGCTTTAATGTTATCTGGAAAAAAAGGGGAAGAACAACAAGCTGCCGCTAAAAAAGTAATGCCATTTTTTCCTAATCAACAAGATAGAGGTACTCACATGAATATCAGTGGTGTTGGAATGTTAAAATATGCTCCAAACAAAGCGAATGCTGTCAAATTAGTTGAGTTTTTGTTAACTAAAGAAGCACAAGAACATATAGTTAATAATACTTTTGAGTATCCAATGATTACTGAAGTATCTCCTAACGATTTAGTTCCAGGTAATGATATGAGTTTTAAACAAGATCTTAAAACTAAAGTTAAGTCATATGGCGCTAAACAAGCAGATGCATTAGAAGTAATGTTGGCTGCTGGATGGAAATAACTTTATGGTGGTACGACGAAAAGAACAAGCAGTAATGATAACAAAAAAGTTTGAACCGAATTTACTTGATATTGATTATAATAAATCTTCCAAAGCATGTGATCCATGTGCTTTAGAGTGTAAAAAAATTAATAAGAAAGTGAATAATAGAAAATTGTCTAAACTCAAAGATGAAGAGGTTTCCTATATCCTGAACATTTTTGAAAAAATAACAAAGGACAGTTTTTGATAGTAAAAAAGTGCTCATAATTTATTAGGTTTTTACCCCCTATTAAATATGAGCACTATCAATGTAAGGGTAAATATGTTGTTAAAAAAAATAAATATTTGGTACTTAAGTTCTTTTTTAATTTCTTTAATTGTAGCTGCACCAATAGTTACAGTTTTTTTAAGTTTTTTTGAAACTACAGGAAATTATTCTTCCATACTTAAAGATACATTTCTTTATGATTACATTTTTAATTCTTTTGTGCTTTTATTTGGTGTTTTATTATTATCATTCATAATTGGTGTAGGTTGTGCATATATTGTATCGTTTTATAAATTTCCTGGAGCAAATTTTTTTAAATGGGCTTTAATTTTATCTTTTGCAGTTCCAGCTTATATTTATGCATATTCATTAACCGCCTTTTTTGAAAATTTTGGTACAGCATTTTCGATTTTAAAAAATATTTTTGGAGAAGGAGATTATAATTCAAGTATTCCTAAATTTGATGGAATGTTGGGTGCAATAATTTCGATCTCATTTTCATTATTTGGATACGTTTATGTGTTAACAAGAGCTTCATTTCATTACCAGTCTCAAAATTTAATAGAACTTGGAAAAAACCTTGGTTTTTCTAAAGAAAAATCATTTTTCAAAATTATACTTCCATCGGCAAGACCTGCAATAGTTGCTGGTCTTTCATTAGTAGCAATGGAAACATTATCTGACTTTGGATCGGTTTCGTTCTTTGGTATTTCAACTTTAACAACCGGCATATATAACGCCTGGATCTCTTTTGACGATCTTACTTTAGCCAACAGATTATCTTTTTTTCTATTAATTTTCATTTTTGGTTTATTTATTTTAGAAAATTTTTCTAGAAGGAAAGCACAATATCATTCTCCATCTAAAGATGGCTTTAAATCAAAACCAGCCATCACTTTAACAGGATATAAATCTTTATTAGCTTTTTCTTTTTGTTTTTTGGTGTTTTTTATCAGTTTTTTATTTCCAGTATTACAAATGCTTTATTGGACTATAATTTTTCCGAAACATTTTATTGATCTAAACGTTACAGAATTATTTGTTAATACAATTTTGTTAGTATTTCTATCAAGTCTTGTTTTAATTTTATTTGCTTTTATTTCAAATTATGGAAACAGAGTTTCTAAGAGCAAAGTTCTTGAAGCGTTAACAACATTTTCTATATCAGGCTATGCTATACCTGGAATTATTCTTGCGGTTGCATTTATAACTTTTATTTCTTGGTTTGATAATAATATTATTAGTTATTTTGAAATAAATTCTATTAAATCAATTTTTATAGGCTCTATTTTTGGATTAGTTCTAGTTTATTTTATAAGATTTTATTCATTAGCTTCTAATGGAATCAAGTCTGGCTATTTAAAAATCAATTATTCCATAGATGAGAGTTCATATTTACTTGGATATTCTAAGTTTAAAACTTTTACTAGCATTCATGTTCCATACTTAAAAAATTCAGTACTACTAATTGGTATATTGATTGCAATTGAAATAATAAAAGAACTACCAATTACTCTAATTATGAGACCTTTTAACTTCGAAACATTTGCAACTACAGCATATGTTTTTGCTTCACAAGACTTACTAGAAGCTGCAGCAGCGCCTTCTTTATTTTTAATAATTATTGCAAGTATTTTTATTTTAGTTACATCTAGGTATATTCTTAAAGATTAAAGAATTATGATAAAAAATTTTTTAGAAATTGAAAATGTTACTTTTAATGCTGGTGATAAAAGTAAAGTTAGTAATCTTTCGTTAACCATTGAAAACGAAGGTGATATAATTTGTTTATTAGGACCCTCTGGAATTGGAAAAACCACAATATTAAGAACCATTGCAGGATTAGAAAAAATCCAATCTGGCAAAATTTCTTTAAAAAATAAAATTATTTCTTCTAAAAATATTCATATTGATCCTGAAAAAAGAAATATATCACTTTCATTTCAAGACAATTGTTTGTTTCCACATTATAATGTTATTCAAAATATTGAATTTGGTGCTGCACGTAATAAAAAAAAGAAAAAAGATTTAAATGTTGATGATGTAATAAGTTTTCTTAATTTAGATCATATTAAAGAAAAATTTCCCCATGAAATTAGTTCTGGTGAGGCTCAAAGAGCATCCCTAGCAAGATCACTACTTTCAAAACCTGATTTGTTGTTATTAGACGAGCCTTTATCGAATGTTGATCAAAGTTTTAAAGAAGAAATTCAGGTTAAATTAAAACAAATTTTGACTGAATTAAAAATAACTACAATTATTGTTACACACGACTCTTATGAAGCTTTTTATTTAGGAACGAAATGTGGAATTATTTTAGATGGTCAGCTTAAACAATATGATGATCCATATAATGTTTATCATTTCCCAAATTCTGTTGAAGTAGTTAATTTTTTAAACAGAGGTATTTTGGTACCAGCAAAAGTCACAGGTGAAAATAGTTTAGAAAATGAGGATCTTGGAACTATTAAAGGTAATTTTATAAAACATTATCCCAAAGGATCCGATGTGCAGCTTCTGCTTCAACCTGAAGATTTGGAACATGATGATAAAAGTAATTTAAAATTAGAAGTGGTAGACAGAAAATTTAGAGGCACCAATTTTATTTATACTCTTAAAACTTTGAGTAATTTATTAATACCAGTTTTTGTGCATTCTCATCATATACATCAACATGAAGTGGATGAAAAATTTGGAATAAAAAGACCTATTATCATAGATCATATAGTTTGTTTTTAGTATTAGTCTGATATAATTAATCTAAAAAGGGGTGTCGTAAGACTGAGATTAAACCCTAATAACCTGTCCGGTAATTCAGAAAGGGAGAGTAATGGATAAAATAACTAAAGTTTGTCTTTCAAAAGATAATGTTGTTTATCTTTGTGACTTTTTTGTAAGCCAAACAACATCGTTAACATTAGTCATTGTAATAAGCTTAATATTTACATTATTAGGATTAGTTTATTCAAAAAAATATCAAGGTCTTAATAATTATCTAATCGCAAACAGAAATGTAGGATTTTTTTCACTTTCCACTAGTTTAGTTGCTTCTGCACTTGGTGCTTGGATATTATTTGGTCCAGCTTCAGCAGCAACATGGGGTGGAATAGGTGCAGTTATTGGTTATGCTTTAGGAACAGCATTCCCTATGATTTTTTTAATATATTTAGGAAAAAAAATAAGAATTGAATTTCCAAAAGGTTCTACATTAATTGAATTTTTAAGAAAGAGATTTGGCAAAAGTTTATTCAAATTAATTTTACTTATGACAATATTTTATATGTTCATATTTTTATGCGCTGAAGTTACTGCAGTTTCAATATTAATTAAATATATTTCTGGAACATCTTTATGGATTACAGCTTTAATAATTTTAGTTACAACTTTAGCTTATACGCTTTATGGCGGGTTAAGAGCTTCAATTTTTACAGACGTCATACAATCTATAGTAATTTTAATATTATTTTTAATTTCAGTTATTTATTTAACATCATATATGGGCGATCAATTTTCATTTAAGTTTATTGCTGATAAAAGTCCTCGTTTGTTAAGCAGCAGCTATCTTGCAAATTATACAGCTGGATTAACTTTTTTTATTGCAGTAGCTGCAACCAATCTTTTTCATCAGGGAAATTGGCAAAGAGTTTATGCTGCAAAAAATAATGATGTTCTTAAAAAAAGCCTACTAATAGCTTTTATTGCGATTATTCCTATAGTTTTATTTATGGGATTTAGTGGTTTAGTTGCAGTGTCTGTAGATCCTAAGGTAATTCCTGATTTAGGTTTTTTTACTTTATTGTTAAAAGATCAGTCTGAATTTTTATCATTAATAATAATAATTTTAGGACTTTCTTTAACTATAAGCACAGTAGATACATTAGTTAATGCAATATCAAGTTTGGTTATAGTAGATGCAAAAGCAATTTTTAAATTTAGTAAAAATACAGATTATTTAAAGCTTTCTAAATATTTTATAATAGCCCTTTCTTTGGTTGCATTTATGGTAGCTTCTAAAGGATTTAGTGTGTTGTACTTATTCTTATTAGCAGATTTATTCTGTTGCGCATTTGTGCTTACTGTTTTTTACAGTTTTTATAATAAAAAGTTAAATGAAAAAACTGCATATATATCAATAATTGTTGGATTAATTGGTGGATTTCTCTTATTTCCAGTTCCTGATTTTTCAAAAAGTCTATTTGTAGGAATTATTTTGCCTGCAGAAATATTTCCTGCATTTGTTTCACAATCACTGTTGTTTTTGTCATTTTTGATTGCTACATTTATTCCAATAGCATTTTGGAAGTTGCGATAATTTAGAAATATTATAAAATATAATACATTTATTATGTTAAACATAGTTATACCATTTATTGCTCTTATTCTAGTTGTTGTATTTATTCATGAATATGGCCATTATTATTTTGCTAAAAAATATGGAGTAGGAGTCACTGATTTTTCTATAGGTTTTGGAAAAGAAATTTTTGGCTGGAATGATAAATCTGGAACAAGATGGAAAATTTGCTGGATACCATTAGGAGGGTATGTAAAATTTTTTGGTGATAGAAATGTTTTCAGTCAGGCAGATCAAGAGAAGATAATAAATAAATATAGCAAAGAAGAACAAAAAAAGCTATTTGTTCTTAAACCTTTGTATCAAAGATCTTTGATTGTAGCAGCAGGGCCACTGGCTAACTTTTTATTAGCCATAGTTATATTTTTCTCAATTTATACATTTATTGGGAAAGATTTTACATCAGCTGTAATTAATGAAGTTCAAAAAGATAGCCCAGCAATGGCTGCTGGACTTAAAAATAATGATATAATTGTTTCAATAGACGGCAATAAAGTAAAAAGTATTATGGATGTTTCTAAATTTATCACATTGTCTACAGATGAATTTATTGATTTTACAGTGTCTAGATCAAATCAAGAGCTTATTTTTAAAGTTAGGCCTAATATGGTTACGAGTGAAGATAATCTGGGTAATAAAGTAAATAAAAGGATGGTTGGAATAATGTTAGGTGCATACAACAATCAAATTAATCATGTTAAATTGGGACCTGCTAAAGCCTTATATTATTCCATAAATGAGGTATATTTTGTTAGCATTTCATCTCTTAAATACATAGGTAGTATGATAAAAGGATCTGGTGATAGTTCACAGCTAGGTGGTCCAATTCGAATAGCCAAAATTACTGGACAAGTTGCTGAGTTAGGAATAATTCCTTTTATCAGCATTATGGCTTATATTTCTATTAGTTTAGGTTTAATTAATTTGTTTCCAATTCCATTGCTAGATGGAGGGCATTTAATGTTTTATGGGTTTGAAAAAATTTTAGGAAAACCATTAAGTCAAAAAACTCAAGAAGGTTTTTTTCGAATCGGAATGTTTTTATTGTTATCTCTCATGATTTTTACAACTTTTAATGATCTTAAAGACATAGGATTATTTTAAATAATTTTTTAGCTTTTTTTTCAAAAAGTCAATAAAATCAACATCTTTATAGATAATTACTATATGTTGTGGATATCTTTTGTTGAACTACTAAAAAAAAGCTTGATTAATAAGGGATTATAGCAAATAAGATAATTAACCTTTAAAACCGGAGCTAAAAAATGAACAAAAAACAACTAATAGCTAAGCTATCAGGATCTTTAAACCAAAGCAAAGCTGATGCAGAGCGTACTTTTGATACTATTACCAACACTATTTTGGACGCTTTAAAAGGAGATGATTCAGTTAAAATTGCTGGTTTTGGCACATATAAGGTAGCAAAGAGAAAGGCTAGAATTGGAAGAAACCCAAGAACTGGTGAACAAATTCAAATCGCAGCCTCTCAAAAAGTTAAATTCTTACCTGCTAAAGCACTTAAAGAAGTATTTAACAAGTAAAAAAAATTAATTAACAGCCTTTTATTTTAAAAGGCTGTTAGTTTATGTTCTAATTGTACATTTATTCTAAGAATTTAATTATTGTTCTTAAATTGAATTTTCATCCCAGATTTTTTTATAATCTATAAAAGGTGATAGACCGTAGCTTGAATTAATATTTGTCATATGCACTGATAAACTTTTTAAAGGTGAAACACAAAATTCTTTTTGGTATATTTCGTTTAGGTATTTTTCAAAAGGGTCATTTCTATCTACGCAAGTATCATAAAAGTTGTTCCAATATTTGTCTATCATTATTTTACTAGTCATAAAAGTACATAGTGTTTGATTAATTGTTCTCCAATGTCTTTTGTTGCCAATTAGAACATTAGTTTTTTCATTGTTCATATATAGGTAAGGATAGTCAGTTGGGCACATAAACAATTCTTTTTTAAGTTGTGAAGATATTCTTTCATAGGAAGCAATCATTTCTTCCATCATAGGTTCAAAATGCAAATAATCATCTTCAACAAAAAAAACCAAATCATCATTGTGTTCTTTTGCAATTTCATAACATTTAAGAAGGCTGCTTAAATTTGAAAAAGTTTGCTTTGATTTCTGTTTTTTAATAATACTATCATGATTACTATGATCATGTTTAATAATATCAATATCAATATTATTTTTAGATATTAAATCATCAATTCTTAAAATATTTTCCTTTTTAGAATTATCTTCTACTATTATAGTTTTAAAATTTATATTAGGGTATTTTATTTTTGAAAAATTAATTGATTTAATGAGAGAATTTAAAGATCTTAAAGTATATTCAATTTTTGGTAACTCGAACAATCTTTTTTTATTTTGATCCCAAATTTCAATTTCAGTATTTATACGTAAGATAATTAGAATAGATTTGATTTTTTTGGTTATTTTAACTTCCCCAAGCGGAAGAACAATTGACTTATCATTAATTGTTGAAAGGTTATCATTTAAATTTTTTTCAAGAGTAGGCGAAACAAATTCAGCTTGGTCAATAATTTCATAACCCAATATTTTACAAATTTTAATAAATAATTTTTTAAAAATATTTCTTTTCATATATTTTAGTCGTAAAGACTAATTTTTTTGGCGTAAAAAATTCTAATAATCCAATAAACAAAAATTCCCAAAGGGCCAATCAAGTAAGTTATGACAAGAGGAAAAAACATTAAAATTTTAGAAATACCAAACTTTTGATAATCATTAACAATCCAACCGCCACAAAATAAATTTATAGCTAAAAAATGTGTCCAAAATAAAATTAAAAAAGAATTATTTGAAAACAAATCTGAGAGTTCGTTTAAACCTAAATACAATCTAAAATTAATTGAAAAATCATAACCGTACTGAAAAATATGGTAAATTAGATAACAATAAATCAGGCTTAAAATAAATATTGGAAAAATAGATATACCAAAAACTTTACAAATCTTAGCTTGAGGAAAAAAAATTAAAATTAACCAAAAAGGTAACACACCTAAGTTAAGCCAAAAATAGATCATTTCAATTGTAAAGTATGTATAAATTTGTTCGATCATCTGAAAATATATTATATTACAACATTAAATGATTCCTATTAAAAATAAAAAGAAAGCATTAGAAGTTACAGTAGAAGAAATGAGAAAATTTTCACTTTCTTATCTTGAAAAATATTCTCCCTCAAAACAGCAACTAAAAACTTATTTATTGAAGAGATATCTTAAAAAAACTGAATTAAATATAAAAAAACAAGACGTTACAGGTTTAATAGACATTGTCTTAGCCGATTTAGAAAAAACAAAATTTGTTAGTGATAAATTTTATTCAGAAACAAAAGCAAAAAACTTAATTCAAAGAGGAAGCTCAATTAATAAGATTAGAAATTATTTAATTTCTAAAGGCATTAAAGATAAATATATTAAAGAAACTATTCTTAAAATTAATGAAAATAATGAAGATCAAGATTTTTTTTCTGCAATAAAAATATGTAAAAAAAAAAGAATAGGCCCCTCTCGAATGGAAGATAATAGAGCATTATTTTATAAAAAAGATATTTCACTTTTAGCAAGGAATGGTTTTGATTTTGAAACTTCTAAACGTGTTATGGATTTAAAAAAAGACGATTATCTAAAAATAATAAGTTTAATTTAATTTCTTTCTTTTTTTATTTTTTTTTACTAAGTAATAATTAATTTTTTTTTTAATATAGTTTTTTACGAAAACAAAAACTAACAAGCCAAAAATTGAAACGGATATAATAATTATTAATATTGTTCTTAACTGTTCATCCATTATTTGATGTATTTACCTTTTAATATCAAGCTCGGATTTTTAAATTCTGTCTTGCCATAAAGGATTTCATTACCATTAAAATCTGTTAATGTTCCACCAGCATGTTCAAGTATTGCGTGACCAGCTGCTATATCCCATTCATAAGCCCTTGGTTCTGCAATATACAAATCAAATTCACCAGTCGCGATCACACAGAATTTTAATGAGCTTTTCATTTTTTGATATTTATTTACTTTAAATTTTTTATGTAATTTTAATATTTCCGGTTTTAATTCATTGGAGTAACTGACCGCTGTTATTGAATCTATATTTTTTTTCTTTTGATTAATTAAATTTATTTCCTGATTATTTATGATTTCAAAACTATTAGATGGACCATAAGAATAAAATAATCTTTTTTTGTCAGGAGCATTAATTACACCTAGTGCAGGTTTCTTGTTAATTATTAGCGCAGCGTTTATAGTAAATTCTTCTTTGTTATTAACATACTCAGAAGTTCCATCAATTGGATCTATCAACCAAAAATTGTTCAGATTTTTATTTTTTTTGTTTATAGAAGCTTCTTCAGATACTATTGGTATTTGTGGCGTTAATGAAGAAATTTTTTTTGTTAATAAATTATTAACTTCTATGTCACCATTTGTTACAGGCGTATTGTCATACTTAATTTCTCTTTTAAGTCCTTTTTCTCTTAATTCTAAAGCAACTTTACCAGCATCTTTAAAAGTATCTAACAAAGAAAGCGTAATTTCTTTTATTTGATTTAATTTCATTTGTTCAATTTTTCTAATTTAATATTGTTTGAGTTAATTACTTTTTTACCAACATTTTCAAAATTAACCGTAATTTTTTCATTAATTATTGTTTGAACTTGTCCTATTCCCCAATATTTATTATTTGTGCTAATAACTTTGTCTCCAGGTTCAAAATCTAATATCATTTGATTTACTTATATTAAAAATATGAATAAATATCACAAAATATGACAAAACTTAATTCTATTGGAATAAATAAAGATCCAAAAAATACTCTTGTAGTGGTTGCTATGTCTGGAGGAGTAGACTCATCAACTGTTGCAGGCATTATGAAACAAGAAGGTTATAAAGTGATAGGTATAACTTTAAAACTATATGATGATACTAAAATAACATCCAAATCCAGACAGTGTTGTGCTGGTCAAGATATTATAGACGCCAAAAGGGTGGCTAGTAAGCTCGGCATTGAACATAAAATTCTTTATTATCAAAGTAAATTTAAACAAGGAGTTATAGATAATTTTGTAGATAGCTATTTAAAAGGAGAAACGCCAATACCTTGTGTTCAATGTAATCAAACAGTAAAGTTTAAAGACCTTTTTCAGGAAGCAAAAAATCTTAATGCAGATGCTCTTGTTACAGGCCATTATGTAAAAAGTATTACCAATAACGATGTTACAGAAATGTATAGAGGTGTTGATTTAAATAGAGACCAGAGTTATTTTTTATTCAATACAACAAAAGAACAACTTAACTATTTAAGATTTCCTCTTGGAAATTATAATAAAAAAGAAACTAGAGAGATTGCACGAAAATTAGAACTTAATGTTGCAGATAAACCAGATAGCCAAGATATATGTTTTGTTCCTAATGGCGATTATGCTTCGGTAATTGAAAAACTTAGACCAAACTCATTTTCCAAAGGTAATATTAAAAATATTGATGGAAAAGTTATTGGAGTACATGAAGGTATTATTAATTATACTATTGGCCAAAGAAAAGGAATTAAAATAGCGGACAAAGATCCTCTTTATGTAATTAAAATAGATGCTGGTAAGAATGAAATTATTGTAGGTTCAAAAGAGCACTTGGTTAAAAGAAAAATTAAGTTAAAAAATATTAATATTATTACCAATAATGAAAAAGATTTTGAAAAAGAATTACTTGTAAAAGTTAGGTCTACTGGAAAATTATTAAAAGCTAAAATCAATTTAAACAAATTAGAAGCCAACATAGATTTACTGGAAGATGAATATGGAATTTCTCCTGGTCAAGCTTGTGTTTTTTATTTTAAAAATAATGAAGGACACAAAGTTCTTGGTGGTGGGTGGATAAAAAATTAACACAATCTATGAACTCAATTAAAATGGTGGAAGTGACAAGAAGTGATGAAGTTGAAAGTATACATTATGGAACTGCAGTACTAATTAATTCTTCAGGAGAAATACTACAAGAATGGGGAAATTCAGACATATTAATATATCCAAGATCTGCTTTAAAACCAATTCAATCACTAAATCTTTACAAAGACAGGGTTGCAGAAGGTTTAAATTTATCTGATGAACTTATAGCTTTAACTACATCATCACACCATTCAGAGAGCATTCATCAAAAAATGATTATTGAATGGTTAGAAAAAATTAATTTAAGTGAAGATAATCTTTGTTGTGGACCGGACTGGCCCTGGAATATAGAAGATAAATTTAAAACTCATTTAAAATACAAAAAAAAAAGAAAAATTTTTAACAATTGTTCAGGAAAACACTGTGGACATTTAGCAGTAAGCAAATATAAAGACTTACCTATTGAAAATTATAATCAAAGTAACCATCCAATCCAAAAAGAATTAATTAATTTAATTGAAGATTTATCAAATTTTAAAATAAAAAAAATTGGTATAGATGGATGCACTTTGCCAAATCCATTAATTTCTTTAAAAAAATTTGGATTAGCAGTAGCACAAATTGCTGACTATAATAAACTTAATGAAAATTCTGCTATAGCTAAGAGAATTTTTGAATCTTGCACAAAATTTCCTGAAATTACTGGAGGATCTAACAGTGTTAATTCTATTTTAACTAAACTTTCAAAAGGAAAAGTATTCTTCAAAAATGGTGCTGAAGGAGTTTTTGTAGCAATAATTCCAGGATTAAAATCTGCTTTAGTCGTTAAAATTGCTGATGGTGCAGCTAGAGCAGCTGAAGTGGCTGTTGCTGGTTTAATATCTGAAATACAATTAATAGATGAAGACCAACTTGAAAAATTTAAAAAAAGACCAGTAACAAACTCTGTTAATCAAATCATTGGACACATGAATTGGTTAATTTAAAAGTTATACTGTATTTTTTTTAACTCCATTTAATAAAAAATCAGATATTTGATTTGCAACCATTTCAGCAACTACTATTGAGGCTTCTGTAGTTGATGCTGCTATATGTGGAGTCAATATTACTTTTGGATTATTAAATAGAATATTTTCTTTTGCGGGTTCTTTTGAAAAAACATCTATTGCAGCTCCTGCTATTAAATTTTCGTTTAGAGCATCGTTTAAATCTTTTTCATCAACTATATTTCCACGTGCTGCATTAATTATATAAGCAGTGGGTTTTATTTTTTTATAATGTTCTTTTCTTATTAAAGGTTTTCCATCTGTCGCTGCTTTACAATGAAAACTGATTATGTCACTGTTACTAATCAACTCTTCAAAGCTTACATTATTTACATGAGGAAAATCTTTTTTTCTCGATTCAAGCGATTTTGAACTTACTAGTATTTTCATATCAAAACCTTTAACTAAATAACTTAATCTAACACCAACATTTCCAAAGCCTACTATTCCAAGAGTTTTTTTTGAAAGTTCTGTTCCTTTAATTTTTTTTTTCTCCCACTGTCCTTTATGAGTGGTTTCATTTGCAAATGGAGTTTTTCTTAGTACTGACATTATTAATGCAAAAGCATGTTCAGCAGTAGCATTAGCATTTCCTCCAGGAGTATTCATAACAATCATATTTTTTTCTTTAGCTACAGCTACATCTATATTATCTACTCCAGCCCCGGCTCTTCCTATAACTTTCAAACTTTTGGCAGCTTCGATTATTTTTTTAGTTACTTTTGTTGCAGATCTAACAACCATTCCATCATATTCCGGGATAATTTTAATAATTTCTTCTTCGGATAAGCCTGTTTTTACATCTACTGAAATGTTATTTTTTTCAAATATTTTTTGAGCAACACTACTCATTGAATCTGAAATTAGAATTTTAGGCATTATTTTTTACTGAATGATATGCCCAATCAATCCAAGGCAACAAAGCTTTCATATCATTATTTTGTACAGTTGATCCACCCCAAATTCTTATGCTAGGAGGAGCTTTAGGGTAGCCATTAATATCTTTTGCTACATCCTCTTTATCTAAAATTGAAAATAATTTTTTTAATACTCCTCTTTGTTCTTCTTCATTAAATTTAGTAAACCATTCATCTTTAATTAATAAAGTAATACTTGTTGTAGATCTTGTATTTTTATCTTCACACATGAATTTTACCCAATTACTTTTACTAACCCAATCTTCTACGATTTTTAAATTCTCGTTTGAAATTTTTACCAGTCCTTTTGTGCCACCTACAGATTCTACCCACTTTAATGAATCTAATGCATCTTCTACACAAATCATTGAAGGAGTGTTAATGGTGCCTCCTTCAAAAATGCCTTTAACCTTTGATTGATATCCATGATAAATATTTTTTTGCTGAATGATTTTTCCTTTTTCATTAAATAAGATTTGCTGATAACCAAGGCAAATCCCTATTATTTTTTTATTACCTTTATATTTTTTATAAATTTTGGATGTAAAAGGATAATCTTTTGGTGATCCTGGTCCAGGTGATAAAACTATTGTAGAGCACCTGTCTATTTTTTTTTGGTTTATTTCAAAATAGTTCGAACAATATACATCATCAAATTTTGAAAATTGATGTACGACATTCCATGTAAATGAGTCTTGATGGTCAACAATATAGATCACTTATATAACTCCAGTAGTGATTTAGCTTTTATAAAATTTTCACTAAATTCTTTTTTAGATGAACTATCTAAAACTACTCCTGATGCAGCTGATATTTCTGAGATATTTTTAAAATTTAAGATAGATCTAATGATAATATTAAATCTCATATCCTGATTAAATTTTATATAGCCAAAACTTCCGGTAAATATATTTCTGTCTTCAGTTTCCTGGTTATTTAAAAGTTCTAAAGTTCTAATTTTAGGACATCCAATAACTGATCCACCAGGCATCATAGATCTTATTATATTCTTAATCTTAGTTTTGTTTCTTAATTTTCCTTGAATCGTTGTTACATAATGGAAAAGATGTTTGTACTCTTCTACATATTTTTGCTTTAATATCTTTACTGATCCTGATTTACATATTCTTGACAAATCACTTCTTTCCATATCTACAATCATATTATGTTCTTTAGTTTCTTTGTCATTATTTCTAAAAAAATTTAATGCTTTAAATTTATTAGTTTTTTTATTCTTTCTAAGAGTTCCAGCGATTGGTTTTGTAATTATGTTGTTGCCCTTTTTATCAATTAAAGTTTCTGGAGAGCAGCTAACTATAGAAAAATCTTTGTCTCTAATCATAAATGACTCTGGTGAAGAATTA
>CACJGR010000022.1 GCA_902592985.1 uncultured Pelagibacteraceae bacterium
GTATTTATAATAGAAAAAGTTTAAAAGCTGAAAAAATAAGAAAAGATAAGCGACCAGTTTTTTGGTTTTTTGGACTAACTTTTTTAGCTGTATTACCTTTTATTCTTCCAGAAGCTTTTAAAAATACTTTACTGGTAGCTGGTGGTATATTTGGAATGTATGCAGCAATGAATTTGTGTTGGACTCTTGTAATCGGTACTGCAAATATTTTTTCTTTAGCAACTTATGCCTGTGTAGGTGTATCAGCATTTGCGACTGCTTGGCTTTCAATTAATCTAGGCCTTCCATGGTGGATATTACCCATAATAGGAACAGGAGTGGGTTTAATTTTTGGAATTGTGATCGCATTACCAGCTTTAAGATTAGACGGTTTTTACTATGGGTTGCTAACTCTCGGATTAAATGAACTGTGTAGAGTTTATGTAATCACTTCAAAAGAATTTGGTTCTGCTTCTGGAGGATTATATGGAGCCTCAAGTTTTATTAATGATCAATGGGCACCAATGACTCAATCTATTGTCAGTTACTATGCTGCCTTTATACTACTTATATTAGCACTTTTTCTTTTTAGATTTGTGGATGGAAAGCGACTTGGGAGAATTTTAAAACTGGCTCCAGAAAAAAAAGAAGCTTTCGCTGAAGCTTCTGGCGTAAATTATAAAAGAGCTAGAGTTATGGTTTTTTTAATTTCTTCCATGGGTTTAGGATTTATTGGAGGTTTTTATACAGCTTATTATAGAGGTGTAGCTTTTAATATTTTTAGTTTTGATACTGTACTTTTAGGATTGGCCATGATCACGATAGGTGGAATAGGTAGGGCTGAAGGTGCTGTAGTAGGAACAATGCTAGTAGTAATATTAGATAAAGTTTTAATTAGTCTTGGACCTATCAGATATATTTTAATTGGACTGTTAATGATATTCACGATACTTTTTCTAAAAAATGGATTATTTGGAATAAGAAAACAGTTTAAAGCATGGAGAGATAAGAAAAAAGGAGAAAATAGATCAACTAGATTGGAAAGAGGAGGAGAAATGTTACCAGAAGAATCAACTGAAGAAAACGATAAAGATGAAGTATATAGAAGAAGATACGATAAGATGCAAAGAGAATATCTTAAAACTCTTGTATCTGATGAAGTGATAGAAGAACACAAAAGTAAACCATTAGGTCAACATAGTGAAGCTTTGGAAAGACTGCTTTATTATTTTAGAAGAGCAGGAATGAATGATAAATATATTGTAAAGTGCGATGTTCCTTTTAAAAAATATAAAATTATGGCGTTGTCGGGTGAAAGAGGAAGATCGCCTAGACTAGTGGAAGACAAAATTTATGAAACTCAAAATGCTGCTTATCACGGTATCTTTTTAAGAAGAATTCAAGATTTAATGGAGGCATAAAATGGCAGAAGTTAAAATATTTGGTTATGCTAATAAAATTTCGGTCAAACAAGGAGAAAATATTGATTTCCATGTTAGCGCAGATGGAACCTCTGAAACTGATGCAAAACTAGTTAGACTAATCCATGGTGATCAACACCCAACTGGACCAGGTTTTATAGAAAAAGAAATAGAAAATAAAATTAATGGTAAATGGAAAGTAGAAAAGCAATTTACTCAACTAGGTTCGTTTTTAAAAGTTAAAGATCCTGATTGCAAACTTGCTACAGATGAGAGCTTTACTATATTTACATATGTTTTTCCAACTACTCCAAAAACAGGAGAAAGACAAAAAATTATTGGAAGATTTGATGTAAGAACCAACGAAGGGTATTGTATCGGAATATCTCCTGAAGGTTATTTAGAGTTTGGAGTTGGAGATGGTAAAGAAATAGACTATTTAGCTTCTGAACTACCTATTGTTAAAAAAGTTTGGTATTTTATCGCAGCTACATTTAACCCAAAGACTGGTGAAGCAACTCTATATCAAGAAGGAGTTTTAAATAGATACAACTCTCTTTTGGGAAAAGTTGTTCCTTATGATTACAGATCTCATGTTAAAACAACCTTTAGATTTAAACAAAAAAATAGAAAAGATGTACCTTTTATAATGTCTGGAGGATATGATTTTCATGAAAAAAGAGGACATTTTATTGCTGATCAATACGCAGGAAAAATTGACAGAACAGGAATTTGTAGCAAAGTTTTATCAAAAGAAGAATTGGACAAGATTTGTTCAGGAGAAATGCCAGAAAAAGAGAGTATTCTTGCTTACTGGGATACCTCAAAAGGATATACAGAAAATGGTATTGGGAATACAGTATTTGATATAGGTCCTCATAAATTAGATGCTGAAGGATTTAATCATCCTGTAAGAGGCTTAACCGGGTGGAATTGGAATGGTAAAAACGACAGTTTTAGAATTGCTCCAAAAGAATATGGCGGAATAGAATTTCACCCAGACGCTTTAACAGATTCTAATTGGAAGGTTACCAATTCAATGAAAATACCAGAAAATTTAAAAAGTGGTGTTTATGCAATAAGATTAAGATCTGGACCAGGAGAAGGACTATCTGAAGAGTATATAGTATTTTTTGTTAGACCTTTAAAACCTTCTGCAAAAATCTGCTTTTTAGCACCAACAGCAAGTTATTTAGCTTACGCAAATGAAAAACTAAGTTTTGACGCTAAAATAATTCAACCAATGACTGGGCAACCACCCACAGTTTCAGATATAGATATTGAACAATACAAAAATCCCGAATTTGGATTGTCAACTTATGATTCATTTCATGATGGTGCTGGAGTTTGTTTTTCTTCTTACAAAAGACCTATTTTAAACATGAGGCCAAAATATAGAATTTCTAGCATGGGTATCCCTTGGCAATTTCCAGCTGATTTATCTATAATTGGATGGTTAGAACATAATAAATATGAATACGATGTAATAACAGATGAAGATCTTCATCAAGAAGGTTTGGCATCACTAAAGCCCTACAAATGCGTAATAACAGGAACGCACCCCGAATATACTTCTGAAAAAATGTTAAACGGTATGGAAGATTATGTAGCAGAAGGAGGAAGATTTATTTATATGGGTGGTAATGGATTTTACTGGGTTGTAGGTTTTTATAATGATCAACCTTGGTGCATGGAAGTTAGAAAATTGGATTCAGGTATGCGAGCGTGGGCTGCTAAACCAGGAGAACATTATTTACAAACAACTGGTGAAAGAAGTGGTTTATGGAAATATAGAAATCGAGCTCCACAAAAATTTAGTGGTGTAGGATTTATTTCTGAAGGGTTTGAAACTTCAGAAAAATATAGAAAAATGCCAGATGGGTTTCATAGAACTGTTTCCTGGATTACAGAAGGAGTGGAAGGAGAAATTATTGGAGATCATGGATTAGCTTATAACGGCGCTGCAGGAATAGAACTTGATAGATATGATTTATCATTAGGAACTCCCCCTCATACTAAAATAATAGCCTCATCAGGAGGACATAGCGATAATTATGTTCTTGTTACTGAAGAGTTGCTCTATGCTTATGCAGGTTTAGTAGGAACTTTAGACTATAGAATAAGAGCTGACATGACCTATTTTACTTCTCCAAACGATGGTGCAGTATTTTCTACTGGTTCAATTGCTTACGGTCAATCTTTACCAAGTAATAATTTTAATAATAGTGCTTCTACAGTTTTAAAGAATGTTGTTAATTCATTTATAAAAGAAGGAAAGTTGCCTGGAGGCATGTGGACTTTAGAAGAAAAACAATGGAAATAACATTTATTATAGAACAATGATAAAGTTGTTAATAGTGGTAGCTGTGGTTGTGATTTTGGTTGCAATTCTAGTTTATTTATATGCATAAGTGTGATTAAAATAATTATGGAAAATGGGGAAAACAAAAATAAAACACCATATAAAATGGCTCGTTTGGCATGGCCAAAAGCCAAATATGGCGTTGTATTAGCAGTTATTATGATAGTAATTATTAACCTGGTTTATTATAAAGAAGCTATTTTTTCATTATTTAAATAACATTGTATTAAAGTTAAAAAATGTATGTCAAAAAACTTATCTAAAATAGCAAAAACAAAAAAAATTAAATATTTTTTAATTAGTTTCGTTGATTTATTTGGCGTACTAAGATCAAAGTTAGTACCCACACGAGCAATTAGCGAAATGCAAGAAAATGGTGCTGGATTTGCTGGGTTTGCAACGTGGCTTGATATGACACCGGCAGATACTGATATGTTTGCTATTCCAGACCCTGACAGTTTAATTCAATTGCCATGGAATAAAGAAGTGGGTTGGTTAGCATCAGATTTATGGATGGGCGGAAACCCCGTAAAAGCTTCACCGCGTGTAATGCTTAAAGAACAAATCAAAAAACTTAGTACAAAAAATTTAATTATGAAATCTGGTGTCGAATGTGAATATTTTTTAATTACCCCAGATGGAACAAAAATCTCAGATGAAAAAGATGTACAGGCAAAGCCTTGTTATGATCAATCAGCTTTAATGCGTAGATATGATTTAATTAAAGAAATTTGTGACAGCATGATTGAGCTTGGGTGGAATCCTTATCAAAATGATCATGAAGATGCTAATGGTCAATTTGAGATGAATTGGGATTACAGTGAGTGCTTAATTACTGCAGATCGACATGTTTTTTTTAAGTTTATGGTCAAATCATTAGCAGAAAAACATGGTTTGCGAGCCACTTTCATGCCTAAACCTTTTGAAAATTTAACCGGAAATGGTTGTCATGCTCATATTTCTTTATGGGATAGAAAAGAAAATAAATTTCTAGAAACTGGTGAGAAACTTGGACTAAGTCGAATGGCATATAATTTTTTAGGTGGAGTAATGAAATGTGCACCAGCATTATCTGCTTTTTTTAATCCCACAATAAATAGTTATAGAAGAATTAATGCACCTCCAACAAAATCAGGTGCTTCTTGGTCTCCTAGCAGCATTTCTTATTCAGGTAATAACAGAACTCATATGATAAGAATTCCTGATCCAGGAAGATTTGAACTAAGATTAATGGATGGAGCGACTAATCCATATTTACTACAAGCAGGAGTTATTGCTGCGGGTATTTATGGATTAAATAATAAAATAGATCCTGGTGAACCATTGAGATGCAATATGTATACTGAATATAAAAAATATCCTGATTTAAAAAAATTGCCTGAAAAAATTGAAGATTCTTTAAATGAGCTTAACAATAGTAAAGAAATAAGAGAAGCCTTTGGAGAAGATACAATAAACAGCTTTATAAAATTAAAAAAAATGGAAATAGAAGAATTTAATAAAGTAGAAACTTTTGACAAAACAAGAAAAATTACCGACTGGGAAAGAAAAAACACCTTAGATTGTTAATGAATGTCTGTAAAATCTGAGTTTTCAAATTGGAAATTTTCATCATTTTTAGAAAATAATAGTAATAAATTTAATAAACACGAAATTTTAAATATACTTGCAAAAGAAGATATGGACGAAGCATATCAAACAATATCTGGATGGGATAATTATTTACCTACTCCATTAATATTATTGAATAAACTTTCTAAAGAATTAAATATAAAAAAAATTTTTTATAAAGATGAATCAAAAAGGTTTCATTTAAAATCATTTAAAGCTCTAGGAGGAGCTTATGCTGTTGAAAAAATAACAAAAGGAAATAAAGAAATAACTGTATCCACTGCTACCGCTGGAAATCACGGAAGGTCAGTTGCATGGGGATCAAAAAAATTAGGACTTAAATGCAAAATTTTTATTAGTGAATATGTAAGTGAGTTTAGAGCAAAAATAATGAGAAGTTTTGGCGCAGATGTAATAAGAGTAAAGGGAAATTATGATAACTCGCTAAAAGAATGCATTAAACAATCAAGGCAAAATAGTTGGCAAATCGTTCAGGATGTCGCGTGGCAAGATTATAAATTGGTACCTAAATTAACTATGTCAGGATACTCAGTAATGATGAAGGAAATTTCAGAACAGTTAAATAATCAACAAATTTCACATGTTGTATTACAAGCAGGAGTTGGAGGAATGGCAGCTGCAATGGTGGCTGGTATAGCTAGGTACTTAAATTATGTCCCTAAAATTATTATAGTAGAACCAGAAAGTGCTGCTTGTGTTTTGGAAAGTATTAAAACTGGTAAAATTGAAAAAATTTCTATTGAAAAAGAAAGTTTAATGGGTGGTATGTCATGTGATGAAGTATCTTTAGTCCCCTGGGAAATATTAAAAAATTCAGTAAGTCATTGTATAACTGTTTCTGATGATTACATTGCCAAAACTGTTAAATCTCTTGCAAATTGTGAATTTAGTAATGAAAAAATCATTGGAGGAGAATGCTCAACGCCAGGAATTATAAGTTTAGTTGGTTTATGTAATGATACTGAAATTAGAAAAAAAATAAATTTAAATGAAGAATCAAATGTTTTGATATTTGGTTGTGAAGGTGATGCAGATGAAGAGTTATATCAAAAATTAATAAATTTATAGTTAATATTATGAAAAAAAATTTACTATTAATAGTTATCTTTTATTTTGTTTTAATTATATCTTCATATGGAGCTGGAAATGGCGCTGGATCTTCATCAACTAGTGATTATAAAAAAGGAGAGATGTTAATAAAAAGAGCTAAAAAACTTGAAAAAAAGGGTAAAATTGAAAAAGCTAACAAGAGATATAAAAAAGCTCTTGAGTATTTAATAAAATCTAATGAAAAAAAACCTAACCAACCCGATACCTTAAACTATTTGGGTTTCGCTTTTAGAAAGCTAGGAAATTTTGATGAAGCAGAAAAATATTATTTAATAGGACTTAATATTAATCCTGATCACAACGGAATTAACGAATATCTAGGAGAACTTTACATCAAGACAAATAGAATTGACCTTGCTAAAGAAAGACTTGCGGTACTTAAAAATTGCAAGTGTGAAGAATACGAAGAATTAAAAGAAATAATTGAAAAAAATTAAAATGCACATTATAGAAGTTATAGGACGAATTTTTCTTTCAAGCTTATTTTTAATTGAAGGAGTGAGAAAGTTTTTCTTTCAAGAAAATACTATAATGTATATGGAAGAATATGGAGTGCCTGAAATATTATTCTTCCCTTCTCTTATTCTTGAAATTGTATTTCCTGTATTGCTAATTATTGGATATAAAACTAGAATTTCGGCTTCAGTAATGGCATTATTTACTTTAACTGTTGCAATAATTTTTCATACAGATTTTCAAAACCAAATGGAGTTAATTGCTTTCTTAAAAAATATAGCAATTGCTGGTGGTTTTTTAATTATAGCCTCAAATGAGCCTAAAATTTGCAGTATTGATTATTTTTTAAAATCCAAAAGCTAGTGAAACTATTGAAAAAAAAAAGCAAGGAAAATTATTATAAATTTTTTAAACCACAACTAACACCAAAAAAAATGTTGGAATTGGGTGTATTTGGTGGTGCATATTTTAGATTAAATATAAAAGAATATCCAAAATCATGGTTCAAGAACGCAAAGATTAGTAAAAACTTTGATGTAAGTCTAAATCGATTTAAAGTTAAATCAGGTTTATCAAGAAAAGAATGGCAGGAAAAAGGTTGGATTTTTAAACAAGATCCTCTTGGATGGTTCCAATGGTACTGTAGATTTTCAAATGGAAGACGTATTCCTCATATAGATGAAATTCAAATTAAAAGGTGGAAAAATTTTAAACGTCATGTTGCTGCAATTAAAAAGAACTGTGAATCAATTGATTTAAATTGTAGAAAAAGGCAAAGACAAGCTATTTTGCAGTGGGCTTACAATCCATTTATTTGACCCAAAATGAACAGTAAAAACATAAAATTTGGCATAAACACTAGCTTTTTTTAGCTATTCATCCACATCTAGTATGATAAAAGAACCTCAATACTACCGATTGAGATTCGGTAGTGATTAACAAAAAAAGGGAGTTAAACATGAAAATATTATCAGGTCTAACCGGCACGATTAATAGCTTAACTAGTGTTGTTATAGCTTTGTTAGGACTAGGAATCGTTGTTGCTCTACTAGGTGGAAATGTTCCATTTGTAGGTGGAGTAGCAGATAACATAGTAAGTCTGGTTCAAGGTTTAGGTGATGCAGGTATAGTGGGCTTAGTAGCAGCTATCATCATTTTGAACTTATATAAATAGAGGAAGATTAAGTTAGCAACCTCCCTCTCTTGCTAATGGTTATATGTAAAATTCCCTAATCTTACAGCGCGTAAGATTAGGGATTTAAGGAAGGAAGATTATGAACATGAATAGTTGGATTTCAAAAATTACAAGTTACTTGAATAAATTTCTAGAAGTTGGTGTTTTGCTGTTGGGAGTTTCCGTTATAGCTGAAATATTGTTTGGTCCAGATGTGCCTTTTTTTGGTTCACAAGTAACAGAAAATATAATTTCGTTGCTTAATAGTCTTGGAAACCAAGGTACTGCTGCTTTAATAGTAGTCTTTGCCGTGTTATTCGTTTACAGAAAATTTTTAAAGTAACTACCGACGATTATTATTTTAGCTTAGGTTAAGTTTTTTTAATATTCATTTTCCAATAAAATGATGGGAAATCTTTCTAGTATGTTTTTCTAACCTGTGCTCAAATAAATATAAACCCTGCCAAGTTCCAAGTATAATTTTATTTTCCTTTATACTTAAAGTTAAATGACTATTAGTTAAAGCAGATTTAATATGAGCAGGCATATCGTCTTTTCCTTCAGTAACGTGATTGTAAAGTTTGCTATCCATAGGAACTAATTTTTTGAAAAAATTATTTAAATCATGCAAAACGTCTGGATCTGCATTTTCTTGAATAGTTAGAGATGCGCTTGTATGCAAAATGTTTAGATTTAAAATGCCATTAAGTAATTTATTTTTATTAACAAAATTTTTCGTTTGTTCTGTAAAATCATATAGACCAGGTCCATTTGATTCAATAATAACTTCGTGAAAAATTTGTTTCATTTTAAACTTTTGGGTTTAAAATCTATTCCATATTTAGACCTTTGGCCTTTTCTAAAACCAAAGGGTCCTGGTATAAATAAGGTTAAAGGTTTTGTGTTAGATTTTAGATCAACCCTGTGAAGGTTATTAGCTGATCTAAATCCAATATATCCTGGTGGTCTCCAATGTTTTCCATTCTTTAATGTTTCCCAATATCCTCCACGTAAAATTATAGTTATGTATGGACATAAATGAGTATGTACGCCTTCTCCATGATCATCATCTAGCATTTCATGTATTATAATATTAAAAGGAAACCATCTAGGTCTATGTCTAAATAACAAATAATAACGATTCATCCACGGTTTAGCATTTTTGTAATCTGGATGAGATGGACCTCGGTCTAGTACTAATTTTTTCCGTCCTAGTTTATCAAGTAATCTCAGGATCATTATCAATTCAATTTAATAATAGAATTTTCTTTAATTATATATAAATTTTGGTTTAAAACAAATGGCCTTGATATCTTATCATTATCAATTTTAAGCATTAATTTTGTTCTGCCGGAAACAACATCAACAATTATTAATCTACCATGATTAGTTGTTAAATAAATATTTTCTGAACCTAGAATAAATCCAGCAGGTTTAATTTTTAATCTTTTTTTCTTTTTAAATTGTCCAAAAATATCTGTAATTCTAACAATATTTCCTTGTTGAGCATCAATAACAACTAAAAACCCTTCCATTGTTATAGTAAAAATTAAATTGTCAACTAAAGTGGGAGTTAAAGTAGAGTTAATATTATGTTTCCAGTTTAAAATACCTGTTTTAAGATCTAGTGAAAAGAACTCATTTTTATTGTTAGACAAAAAAATTGAATTGTTGTTTGCTACTAAATTAGATGATTTTGTAAAAAAAGACTGTGCATGAATATCACTGCTTTGTGTAGGAGTAAGCCATAATAATTCTCCATTCTCAATGTGAACCGCAGTTACATCTCCTATAGAATTGTTAAAATAAAGTATATTATTAATAATTAGCAACGAAAGTTTCTTCGTAGACTTTATAAGTTTTTTTTCAGTTTTTATTTTCCAAAGTTCAGCTCCATCTTTTATTGAAAAACATCGTAAAATGTTTTGAGAATCAACAGCAAAAAATTTATCTTTAAATATTTTTATTTCAGAATTAAAATGAGCAGAATGGTTTTTAGACCATAATAATTCTCCAGTATTGATATTCATTGCGTAATACTTGGAAATACTATCTGCTATTATTAAAATATCTTTGTTAATTGCAAAAAATAATACGGGCTTTAATTTTTTTTCAACTTTTGAGTAATAATTTTTTTTCCAAATCAAATTTGAAGAATTATCAAATTTTAATATAGATCCTTTGCCGTCAAAAAATATAACATTATTATTTGAAAAAATTATCTCTGGTTCAAATTGATTAAAATTATCAATTTTAGAAAATTTAAATCTAGAAATTTTCTTTAAATTTCCATTGTAATTTACTCTTCCATTATTGTTATCAAAGTTATTTATAAAACTATTTTTTATAGGTGTTGATCTTAATTTTATTTTTAAATCCGGATGAAATTCTGTTTCTAAAGCTTTTTCAACTTTGAATAATACTTTAATACTTTTTTGTTTTTCTTTAACTAATTTCTTATCTTTTGTCCAAAGTCCAGATTTTGTATCCAGAGAACAGCTGGTTATAAAAATAAATAATAAAAAAGTTGTTAAAAATTTAGTCACTAAAATCTCTATTTAATCTTTTTTGACTTTCTGTTTTAATGTTTGGATTACTATTTTCCAAAGTCAGAATTTTATTAAAAAATTCTTCAGACTTCTGTTTTTGATTTTTATGGTAAAAATATTCTGCCAATAAATAAAGAGCATGAGATTTCCAAATACTATCAGAATTAATAACAGGATTTAAAATTTGAATTAAATTATTTTCAGATTCAAAGTCTGAGTTAAATAAAGCTTTTTTATAAATTACCAAATTTTTAATTTCTTTTTCTAATTTTGTTTGATTTATCAGAACGTCAAAAAGCTCATTAATCTTATTATTTTCATTGATAATATTATTATCAATTAAAAAATATAATGCTAGAGGTGAATAAGTTATATCTTTTTCATTTATTATATCTATTAATTCATTTTCAACTTTATTTTTATCTCCAGAAATAAATACTATCGTAGCAAGATTATATCTGTTGGCTAACTTAATTTTATTTTTGTTTTTAAAATCTTCGTAAATAAAATATCCAAAAATTGTTAAAATAATTGCTAAAATTACAATTGATATTTTTTTTGTATTGTTTACAAAAAAATTTTTGATTTTTTCGTTTCTAGTTTTTTTATTTATTATTACAATTTCTTCATCCATAATTAAATTATATTTCTTAAAACATATTGCAGGATTCCTCCATTTTTATAATATTCTAACTCATTTGTAGTATCAATTCTGCACAGCATCTTGATTTTTTTGATATCACCTGATGCATTTTTTATTTCTACTTCTACTTTGTCTGAAGGGTCAATTCCTTTTTCTAAGTTGATTACGCTTATTAATTCAGATCCAATCAATTTTAAATTTAATCTATCTATTCCATCTATAAATTGGAGTGGAAGTATCCCCATTCCAATTAAATTAGACCTATGAATTCGCTCAAAACTTTCAGCTATAACAATTTTTACTCCTAATAATTTTGTACCTTTGGCTGCCCAATCTCTTGAAGAACCTGCTCCATATTCTTTTCCACCTATAACAACTAGATCAGTTCCTCTTTTTTTATACTCAACGACAGCATTGTAAACTGGCATAATTTTCTCTTCAGGATACAATTTTGTAAAACCGCCTTCGGTTCCAGGTACCATTTCATTTCTAATCCTTACATTTCCAAAAGCCCCTCTCATCATTACTTCATGATTTCCCCTTCTTGATCCATATGAATTAAAATCTTTTGTTAAAATTTGGTGTTTCATGAAATATTCACCTGTCGGACTATCTTTTTGAATAGATCCTGCTGGAGAAATATGATCAGTGGTGATCATGTCTCCTAAAATTAATAAAGGTCTTGCATCTTTTATTTCTTTAAAACCTTCTGGTTCATCAGATAAATTTTCAAAAAAAGGTGGTTTTTTTACATAAGTTGAAGTCTCATCCCAGTTATAAATACTACTTTTTGTAGTTTTAATTTTTTGCCATTGTCTAGGTCCCTTAGAAACATTTGAATATCTTTTTACAAACATTTCAGGATTTAGAGAATTTCTTAAAGTGTCTTCAATTTCTTTATTTGAAGGCCAAATATCTTTTAAATAAATTTCTTTGTCTTCAAAGTTTTTGCCTAAAGAGTCCTTATAAAGATCAAATTGCATATGTCCTGCTAATGCATAAGCAACCACAAGTGGCGGAGATGCTAAATAATTAGCTTTAATTAATGGAGATATTCTTCCTTCAAAATTTCGATTACCTGACAAAATAGAAACTGCATAAATATTATCTTTTTTTATAGATTCAGAAATATTTTCAGCCAAAGGTCCTGAATTTCCTATGCAGGTTGTACAGCCATAACCAACTAAATTAAAACCTAATTGGTCTAAAAATACATTTAATCCAGCTTTGGCTAAATAATCAGTCACTACTTGTGAACCTGGTGCTAATGAAGTTTTCACCCATGGTTTAGTTTGCAATCCAAACTCTACAGCTTTTTTTGCTAATAAGCCAGCTCCAATTAAAACATTTGGATTTGAAGTGTTTGTACAAGAAGTTATGGCTGCAATTAATATTGAGCCATCTTTAATTTCATAATCTGTTCCTAAAACTTTTGAAGTATTTGGTTTTTTTCTTTGCATTGTAATTTCAAAAATTTTTTTAAAATTTGACGATGCTTCACTTAATAAAACTTTATCTTGTGGTCTTTTTGGTCCAGAAACTGTTGGAACAACTGTAGACATATCTAAAGATAAAATATCAGTAAATTCAATATCTTCACTCGCCCACAAACCTTGTTCTTTTGCGTATTGTTCAACTATTGTTAATATGGAATTGTTTCTTCCTGAAAATTTTAAATATTTTATAGTTTCTTCATCAATTGGAAAAAATCCACAAGTTGCACCGTATTCTGGAGCCATATTAGCAATAGTAGCTCTATCAGCTAGAGTTAAATTTTTTAAACCTTCTCCATAAAATTCAACAAATTTACCAACTACACCTTTATCCCTAAGCATTTTTACAACAGTTAAAACTAAATCTGTTGCAGTAGTACCTTCTGGTAATTTACTTGTTATTTTAAAACCAATAACTTCTGGAATTAACATTGAAATAGGTTGCCCAAGCATGCCAGCTTCAGCTTCAATTCCTCCAACACCCCAGCCAAGGACAGATAATCCATTAACCATTGTTGTGTGGCTGTCTGTACCAACTAAAGTATCTGGAAATAAAAAATCTTTTCCTTCAAATTTTTCAGACCAAACTACTTTTGATAAATATTCTAAATTTACTTGGTGACAAATACCTGTTCCTGGAGGAACAATTCTAAAATTATTAAAAGCTTGCTGTCCCCATTTTAAAAAAGAATATCTCTCTCCATTTCTTTGAAATTCTATTTCAACATTTTTTTCTAAAGAATCTTTATTTGCAAACTTATCCACTTGAACGGAATGGTCAATTACCAAATCCACAGCCGA
>CACJGR010000023.1 GCA_902592985.1 uncultured Pelagibacteraceae bacterium
AAAATATACCGATTTTTCTAAGTAATTTTCATAAATTAATTAAAAAAAGTGAATTAAACGATTTAAGAATCTTTATTATCAAAAAATTAAACAAAGATAAAAATTTTGATAAAAAATACTATCTGGCTAGTAAAGATATTCTAGAATTTTTAGTTGGAAATGAACTAGCTATACAAACTAAAATAAATCTTTCAATTCAAATCCCAAATGATCAAACTTCAATGTTGCCAATGCATTCTGATATTTATGCTGGAGAAAGTCCTTTTGAAGTGGTCTGTTGGATTCCTTTAATGGATGTTAAGCCAAATAGTCAATCCATGTTTATAACTAGTCCAAAAGAAAATAAGATTATTAATAGTATGGTTAATAAATCAAAAAATATAACTATACTTAAAATTTACAATAAACATAAAAAAAAATTTCGTTTTTTAAAAATTAATTATGGTGAAGTATTGGTATTCTCACCAATTTTACTCCATGGAAATGTAGTAAACAAAACTAATTTAACAAGATTTTCTTTAAATTGTAGATTTAAAAGTATTTTAACACCTTTTGATGTTTTTAATAAAACTCATAGAAATATACCTCACTTTTTTAAACCATTAACTATAAAACCACTTACACAGGTTGGATTTAATTTTATTAACACAATTAATGAAAAAAATTAAATATTACGCTGGATATATTTCTTTAAAACCAATTAATGGTGTCATATTTCCATCCTATGCACAAAATAAAATGAACAAAGAGTACATTGAAAATACCCTAAACGGCAAATTTTTTATGTCTACCAATGAAAATATGTACTCCGACAATGAGATTGTTTTAAACTCATTAATTATTGAAAAAAATAATTTATCTGGCATATCAATGTTATCTGCATTCTCTTTACCTGAAAAATATAAAAATAGGAAAAATATTTATTCTAATCTTTTTAAAAAAAAAAAAAAAATTTTTTTCATTTTTGAAAACTTCTGTTTAAAAAAAAAAGAGGACATTGAAACTATTGAAAATTATTTAATTTTTAAAAATAAATTTTTTGTAGAAAAAAAAACAAAACTTACATTTAAAGAAAAAAAAATGTTTGTAGATAAAAGTTGGTCCTTTATTTAAAAATAAAAATTATTTTTTATTTTTTATTTTTTATAATTATCTATATTTAGTATTATTTATTTTTTTAGGCAAGCGCACATCAACTGTTTGTCTTTCATGTGTTGGTAATGGTTTATGTTTTTTTGAAGATGAGATTATATTTAATTTTCCAGAATTTTTTATTTCATTAATTAGTTTTTGTATAAATTTAATTTTCAATGATGCCACATTTTGAGATGCACCATGTCTAATATTTGCTTTATTTCTTTCATTTTCAATAAAGACATCTATTCCATCCCAGTATTTAATTTGTAGAGTTCTAACTTGAGGATCTGTGGCATATATGAGTTCATCAATTTTTAAATGATAATCTGTATCAGGAATTTTTACTACTCTTGTCATGTAGTCAGAATAAGTCTCATGATAGGCTGTTCCTTTTAAAGGTTTAACTGCAAATGATATGCCCACTTGAAAAAAATCATCTTTCTCATAAGGTCTAACTCCGTCTATGGTCTCTTGTATATCATCTAAAGTACTTTCTGGAGTTGCAAGCAAAATATTTAAAAATGCTGGAATATTATGTTTTTTTGCAAGTTCTAATGATTTGTGATTATCTTCTGGCGTACACCTTTTTCCCATTTCATTCAAAACTTTTTTAGAAAAACTTTCTATACCAATGTTTAATCTTCTAAAATTAGCTTTTTTCATCCAATAAAACATTTCATCTGTAGCATCTTTGGCTCTACAAAAGCTCATGAAAGATAAATCTTTAAATTTCTCATTGATAACTTTTTTGCAAAACCTGATTACATCTTTTTTATTAATACAAAAATCATCATCAGTTAAATATATTGTTTTCACTCTTGGATGAGATTCTACAATTCTTTTAATATTATGTATTAAAGTATCTCCAGATGCGCTTATTACTGGGACTTTTTTTTCCGAGCCCCAGGTTATTTGATTAGTTGAACTACAAAACTTACAACCTATAGGACATCTATTTCTTGAAAATACTCTAACTGTATGAATTTCTTTTATATTTTGTTCTGTAACTTGATCGCCATACTTTTGTAAATAATAATCCCAGTATTTCTCATATGGTAATTTTTCCCACTCAATTGCAGAAGTTGCTAAATTAAAAGTATTTTCATCTAATGGTATAGAATTATTTTTAAATACTATTCCTGGTATTTTGTGAAGATCCGTTCCGTTGGCTATACTTAATAAACTTTTTTCTCCCTCTGATATAATTACAATATTACATGGTGTTTTATCTAAAATAGTCTGATAATTAAATTGTGCTTCAATTCCTCCAGCTATAATTAATGAATCAGGATTGAATTTTTCAGCAAGTCTCATATTTTTAATGTCGTGAATTAAAGTTTCCTCTAAAACTGAAAAACCAATTATATCCCATTTTTTTTCAGAAAGAATCTCTTCTATTTTTTTTCCTTCTTCTGTAAGCATTGATAGATTTGGATCATAGTGGGATGCAAAATGACCATTTTGATTCATATAACCTGCTAATCTTATTATACCAAGAGCTGGTGCCATAAATGAAACTTCTGCATCACTTTTAGATGACTGAGGGCCAATTAAGAGAATGCTTTTTTTCTCCCCACTAAGTTTAATCTGACTTTTTCTTTTTTTTGAATATCTATCAGTGTGTTGAGAATCAAAATCTGAGCTATTTATATTTTCGTTTTCCATTTATTCCAATGAGTATTTTCTTAAAATTAAGTTTAAGTAATACAAATATTTAATGAAAAATATCCTAAATAACAAAATAAAGCAATAATTGTGGATTTTTATTTAGAATTGTATATATATCGATTTTACTATAATGCATGGTGGGAAATCAGTGTGAAATTCATTGGCTGTACCTGCAATGGTTAAAGTCCAAACACCACCCGCATAGTCCGCTGTTGAATGAAGGCCAGGGAAAGTCTAGTTCTGCAATGAAAAATTAACAACGGCATTAAATTAATTAAGCTTCTTTCATATTTTAAGAAGTTTGAGGTAAAGATAAATGCAAATACTAGTAAGAATAGTTATAATCTTAATATTGGCCATGCCAAGTGTTAAGGCAGAAAATTTAAAAAAATGTGAGTGGAAAAATAAAAATGGCATTCCCTGTATTACAATTTCAAAAACATCAAATACATCCGTTTATTCATCTGAAGGTGTAAACAAAGTAATAATCACTAAAGAGGATATCGATAAATCTGGCGCAAAAGATATGTCTGGTATTCTTGAATTAATTTCTGGCTTTAGTGTATATCAAGATGGATCTATGGGACAAAAGACATCAATATTTACAAGAGGATCTGAATCAAATCATACGTTAGTATTATTAAATGGGATATCTATTAACGATCAGTCTGTAACTGATGGATTGCATGATTTTGGGCAAGATTTTTTAAAAACTATTCAACAAATAGAAATATATAAAGGACCAAGCGGAGCGCATTTTGGACCAAATGCTATTGCAGGCGCTGTAAACATAATAACTGGTATAGATTATAAAAATTCTATGACTGCAGGATTTTTTGATTTACACAATAATTCGTTAAGTGGAAATTATGCAAAAATAACTGATAATGATTGGCATTTGAATCTTAAAGCATCTACCTTAAGAAATAAAACTAATAGTGCAAAAGTAGATGGTTCAGAGAAAGATGGTACAAAAAATTATCAAACAAATTTAAATATAAAAAAATGGATAAATAATAATTTAAAATTTAAATCTACATTATATTCTCGAAGAACTAAGTCAGATTACGATGACAGTGCTACTAAAGAAACTGGATATATTGCTGATAACAAAATGCATGCAGTACAAACTAGCCTGGAACTTATTTCAAAAAATACTGAGGACTCAGTAACATTTCATTATCACAATTATGATAGAGATTATGAAGATGGTGGTTTTTTAGATGAATATGAAAGTAATTCTTTTGTTGTTAAAGCAGAAAGAAAAGTCAGGTTCACTGATAAAATTTCTTTTGGAGTTGGTAGTGAGTACAAATATGATTGGGGCGCATTTGAAAATCGCGGTTCTATCTTTAATCAATCAACCAAAGGACATATGAAAGATATGGGATTTTTCGCTAATACTGGTTTTAAATTTAGTGAAAATTCAATTTTATCATTGTACGGTAGATCAGATGACCACAACACAACAGGTGGAAATCAAACATACAAATTAAATTTTACTCAAAAAATTAATAAATTTAAATTTGGCGCAACACATTCAACAGGGTTAAGAAACCCTTCTTTATACGAACTTTATGGTTCAAATAATTTTGGTTATAAAGGACATTCTGGCCTCGATCCCGAAAAAAGTAAAACTAATGAATTAACAGGAATATATAATTTTTCGGATAATTTAAGTTTTAATCTTGCAGCCTACAAAACAACAATTTTTGACCGTCTTGAAGATAATGGATCATGGACTGCAACAGAAAATAAAAAAACAGATCTAAATCAAAAAGGATTAGAAACTGAATTATTATTTAAAGGAGCTAATCAAAGCTTTTCGATCTTCAGTAATTTTTCAAAGAGCAGAAATACTGACGGCCAGGCTCAATTGCGAAGACCAGATTTAACTTATGGATCAAATTATACAAAAAGATTTTTAAATGATTTATTTGGTCCTTTAAATATTAATTTAAATTATAAATATACTGGACAGCATGTTGATCTTGATGGTGGCAGAATAAGAATGAAAGATACAGATATTATAAACATGTCGCTTTCAAAAGATATGCTGGGTGGTGTTTTTTCAATAAACATTTCAAATTTACTAAATGAAAGATATGAAAGACCTGCTACCTATAGTGAAGAAGGTAGACAATTAAGGTTTGGTTTTAAAAAAGTTTATTAATGTAAAACTACATATTGTGTTTAAACAATTATATAATAGATTGAGCTAGAAATGACTTATATCAAAATCTCATTAGGAATATTTATAGCGTTAGCTGCAAGTAGGTTTGTTCCACACCCACCAAACTTTACAAGTTTGCTTGCTCTTAGTTTTTATGTTCCTGCATTAATTGGAATACGATATTTGCCAGCGCTACTCTTAAGTTTTATAATCACAGATATAATTATAGGTTTTCACTCAGTTACTTTATTTACTTGGGGCAGTGTTTTATTAATTGGTTTAATTTCAAAATACTTCGCTTCTTCTATTTTAAACAGAGTAGGTGGAGCATTGTTTGGTGCTTGTCTTTTTTACCTTATAACTAATTTTGGCGTTTGGACTGGAGGTCTATATGGTTACAATATTGGAGGACTTTTAACTTCATATGTTTTGGCTTTGCCTTTTTTTGGATATAGCATCGTATCTACTATTATTTTTTCAAGTATTATTGAAGCCGTTTACAAATTTTCAAAATCGAAGGAAAGACTAAAATTATAAAATAAAATTATTATATATACCCTCTAACTAAAGCATAAAAACCTCTAAAATATCTTTTAATATCTTCGAAGCTTCTTATTCTAAGTATTGCTTTTATTATATAACTTGGTCGTAAATAAAACGACCTAAATGCTTTTTTACTAATTTTAATAACTTCATCTTTATCCTTATATCCATCTGGCAAAAAAACTACATTCCATCCTTGATATTCAGAAAAATCATTTGTGGTTAGTTTGCCCCACTTACCATCTTTAATTTCATTGTATAGCACAGTGCCTGGATACGGAGTTGTAATGCTAAATTGAGCATACTGAGGGTCCAATTTTATTGCATCTTTTATAGTTTGTTCTGCTAATTCTGGTGTCTCTCCAGGTAAAGCGATTATAAAAGACCCTCTTATTTCAATTCCTGCATCTTTAGTCCATTTTGTAACTTCCATCATATGCTCCATAGATTTATTTTTTCGGTCTGTTTTTATATTTTTTGCTAAAACCTCTACTCCTGTTTCATAACCATAAAATATGTTCCAGCACCCAGCTTTTGCCATCAGCATTAATATTTCTTTATTAACCGTATTTATTGCTGCATAACAAGACCAGATTAAATCTAGTTTTGCTTCTATTAAAAGATTACAAAACTCTACCATCCATTTTTTGTGATAGCTCATTGTATCATCCCAAAAAGAAATTTCTTTTGTTCCATAATTCTCTACACAATGTTTTATTTCATCAATTACTTTTTGAGGGCTTCTTCTTCTAGCAGTGGTAGCTGCTTGATCACAAAATGTACAAACATACGGACATCCTCTTATTACAACCATATTGGTTAGTGGTAATCTTTTATATTGATTTGGTAATGGAACATATCTTTCCATTGGAAATAAGTCTCTCGCAGGAAAAGGTAAAAAATCTAAATCTTTTATAATTTCTCCTGGAGCAGTTTTGTGAACATTGTCTTTATCTTTAAAAATAATTCCTTTGATTTTTTTAAGAGTTTCAACGTTTTGAATAAAGTTTTTTCGGTTGTATTTTGCTTTTTTAAACTCTTGAATAATTTGTAGAACGACAGTTTCGCCTTCAGGATGATAAGAAACTATATCAACAGAAGGAATATTTTTTGCTGCATCCATACCAGCTACATTTGCATGGGATCCACCAAGAATTAACAATAAGTCAGGAAATTCTTTTCTTAATCTTTCTGATAACGTTGTTGAAGCTGGTAATGCATATGTTGTGGCAGAAATAGCAACAGATCTTGGTTTTCTATTTTTTATAATTTCTACTATTTCATCATGAGAAAGAGTTAAAGCAACACAGTCTAGTGCTCCAACACCAAAGTTGTGCTGTCTAAGATAAGCTGCCAAAGCTGCTATACCTAACGGTATTAAATCTCCTTTTAAATCTCCTAAATCCTTTTTTCCGTATCTATGAGAATAATCACTTCCAAGTGCTGTGGGAGGAAATAAATATAATATATCAACAATGCCATTTTTTGGATCAAAAGCCCTGTCAATTAAATCTTGCTTTGTGGGCCGATTATTGTTCTTAAAAAAAAACATATTATCTAAACTAAACAAAAAAAAAAATTTTTTTCAATGCATAAATCAAGCCAATTGAGCTATTAGTACTGGTCAGCTACATGCGTTACCGCACTTCCACATCCAGCCTATCAACGTGGTGGTCTACCACGGCTCTATAGGAAGAACTAGTTTTGAGGTGAGTTTCCCGCTTAGATGCTTTCAGCAGTTATCTCGTCCGTACTTAGCTACCCGGCACTGCAGCTGGCGCTACAACCGGTCCACCAGTGGTACGTCCATCCCGGTCCTCTCGTACTAGGGACAGCTCCTCTCAATTCTTCTACACGCATAGCAGATAGGGACCGAACTGTCTCACGACGTTCTGAACCCAGCTCACGTACCACTTTAATTGGCGAACAGCCAAACCCTTGGGACCTGCTCCAGCCCCAGGATGTGATGAGCCGACATCGAGGTGCCAAACACTGCCGTCGATATGAGCTCTTGGGCAGTATCAGCCTGTTATCCCCGGCGTACCTTTTATCCGTTGAGCGATGGCCCTTCCACTCAGAACCACCGGATCACTATGACCGTCTTTCGACTCTGCTCGACTTGTCAGTCTCACAGTCAGGCAGGCTTATGCCATTGCACTCCACGAACGATTTCTGACCGTTCTGAGCCTACCTTCGCACGCCTCCGTTACTATTTGGGAGGCGACCGCCCCAGTCAAACTACCCACCATACAATGTCTTGATGCCGGATGACGGCGATCAGTTAGATGCCAAGAAAAACAAAAGAGGTATTTCACTGACGACTCCACAAAAGCTTACGCCTTTGCTTCAAAGTCTCCCTCCTATGCTAAATATGTTTTTCCTAACACCAATGTAAAGTTGCAGTAAAGGTGCACGGGGTCTTTCCGTCTAACTACGCGAACTCCGCATCTTCACGGAGAATTCAATTTCACTGAGTTGATGTTGGAGACAGCGGAGAAATCGTTACGCCATTCATGCAGGTCGGAACTTACCCGACAAGGAATTTCGCTACCTTAGGACCGTTATAGTTACGGCCGCCGTTTACTGGGGCTTCAGAAATGAGCTTGCACCCATCGCATTAACCTTCCAGCACCGGGCAGGCGTCAGACCCTATACATCCACTTACGTGTTAGCAGAGCCCTGTGTTTTTGATAAACAGTCGCTTCTCCCTGGCTTGTGCCACCTTTTTATAGTTGCCTACAAAAAGGTCTTCTTTATCCCGAAGTTACAGAAGCATTTTGCCGAGTTCCTTCAACATCATTCTCTCAAGCGCCTAAATATACTCTATTAATCCACCTGTGTCGGTTTAGGGTACGGTCTAATGATGGAGCTATTTCCTGGGACTTTTTCGCAGCAAGTTCAATCCATTAAGAACTCACAACTTATAAAATCCGTCACTACCATCTGGTTAAGGAATATTAACCTTATTTCCATCGACTACGGCTTTCGCCCTCGTCTTAGGTGCCGACTAACTCTGCGCGGATTAACCTTGCGCAGAAACCCTTGGATTTTCGGCGATGAAGTTTTTCACTTCATTTATCGTTACTTATGTCAGCATTCGCACTTCTGATACCTCCAGAATCCTTCACAGGTATTCCTTCGCAGGCTTACAGAACGTTCCGCTACCGCTTATAAAATTCGAAAATTTTATAAACCCACAGATTCGGTATATGATTTTAGCCCCGTTACATCTTCGGCGCAGAAACTCTATTAGACCGGTGAGCTGTTACGCTATCTTTAAAGGATGGCTGCTTCTAAGCCAACCTCCCGGCTGTTAAGGAATTTCCACATCCTTTCACACTTAATCATAATTTTGGGACCTTATCTGGTGGTCTGGGCTTTTTCCCTCTCGACCATGGACCTTAGCACCCACAGTCTGTCTGATGAAGAACTACTTTTAGCATTCGGAGTTTTATTAGGTTTGGTAAGAATCTCTTCCCCCTAGCCCATTTAGTGCTCTACCTCTAAAAGTATATTTATTCATCGCACTACCTAAATAGTTTTCGCGGAAAACCAGCTATCTACGAATTTGGTTGGCCTTTCACCCCTTACCACAAGTCATCCAAAGACTTTTCAACGTCAACTGGTTCGGTCCTCCGGCAAGTGTTACCTTGCTTTCAACCTGCTCATGGTAAGCTCATTCGTTTTCGGGTCTAATTCATTAAACTAATCGCCCTATTAAGACTTGCTTTCGCTGCGCCTACACCTAGATGGCTTAAGCTTGCTTAATAAATTAAGTCACTGACCCATTATACAAAAGGTACGCCGTCACTCTAAAAAGAGCTTCGACTGATTGTAGGCATGCGGTTTCAGGTTCTATTTCACTCCCCTAATAGGGGTTCTTTTCACCTTTCCCTCACGGTACTAGTTCACTATCGGTCACTGAAGAGTATTTAGGCTTAGAGGGTGGTCCCCCTATATTCGAGCAAGATTTCACGTGTCCCGCTTTACTCAAGAAATTTGTTAAACATTACTCATACGGGACTATCACCCTCTGTGGTTAGTTTTTCCAAACTATTCAAATTTTTTTAACAAATTTACTGGCCTAGTCCGCTTTCGCTCGCCACTACTAACGGAATCTCAATTGATTTCTTTTCCTCTGGTTACTTAGATGTTTCAGTTCTCCAGGTTGTCTCTTTAAACCTATGAATTCAGTTTAAAGTACCACATAAAGTGGTGGGTTTCCCCATTCGGAAATTTACGGATCAAAACTTGCATACAGCTCCCCGCAACTTATCGCAGTATACCACGTCCTTCGTCAGCTTTCAGTGCCAAGGCATCCGCCACACGCCCTTAAACGCTTGATTTATGCACAGAAAAAAATTCTGTGTTGAATCAAATTTTTTTGGAATGTTCATCTATTCGAACATTCATTGATTGTTCATCTATTCGAACAATCGGATATAGATATTGATAATTATTATTTTTATTTACAGTTTAAATAGCTAAGTGTTTCTTGGTGGAGGATAGCGGGATCGAACCGCTGACCTCCTGAATGCAAATCAGGCGCTCTCCCAGCTGAGCTAATCCCCCATTAATTTGGTGGGCCGAGAAAGACTCGAACTTTCGACCCCACCCTTATCAAGGGTGTGCTCTAACCAACTGAGCTACCGGCCCCATGCAGAAGAGAAACACTAATTTAAGAAGAGAAATGAGGACGGTCAACATTAACCTGTATATTATTTAGAATAAAATTTTATTTTTATTCATCCTTAGAAAGGAGGTAATCCAGCCGCAGGTTCCCCTACGGCTACCTTGTTACGACTTCACCCCAGTCGCTGACTATACCGTGGTCAAAGGTTTTAAACTTTGCCTTAAGGTAGAACCAACTCCCATGGTGTGACGGGCGGTGTGTACAAGACCCGGGAACGTATTCACCGTGGCACGCTGATCCACGATTACTAGTAATTCCAGCTTCATGCACTCGAGTTGCAGAGTGCAATCCGAACTGAGGTATCTTTTTAGGATTTGCTTAACGTTGCCATCTTGCTTCCTGTTGTAGATACCATTGTAGCACGTGTGTAGCCCAACACGTAAGGGCCATGAGGACTTGACGTCATCCCCACCTTCCTCCAGCTTATCACTGGCAGTTCTTTCAGAGTGCCCAACTAAATGATGGCAACTAAAAGTAAGGGTTGCGCTCGTTGCGGGACTTAACCCAACATCTCACGACACGAGCTGACGACAGCCATGCAGCACCTGTGTTTCGTCCGGCCGAACCGAAAACTCTAATCTCTTAGAGTCGCGACGAACATGTCAAGTGTTGGTAAGGTTCTGCGCGTATCTTCGAATTAAACCACATGCTCCACTACTTGTGCGGGTCCCCGTCAATTCATTTGAGTTTTAACCTTGCGGTCGTACTCCCCAGGCGGTGTGTTTATCGCTTTCACTGCGACACTGAAAATAAATTTCCAACGTCTAACACACATCGTTTACGGCATGGACTACGAGGGTATCTAATCCTCTTCGCTACCCATGCTTTCGTTCCTCAGTGTCAGTAATGATCCAGAAAGCTGCCTTCGCAATCGGTATTCTTTCTAATATCTACGAATTTCACCTCTACACTAGAAATTCTGCTTTCCTCTATCATACTCTAGCTAAAAAGTTTTGATGGCAGTTCCAGAGTTAAGCTCTGGGATTTCACCACCAACTTTTTTAACCACCTACGAACTCTTTAAGCCCAGTAATTCCGAACTACGCTAGGTCCCTTCGTATTACCGCGGCTGCTGGCACGAAGTTAGCCGGACCTTCTTATTCGGGTACAGTCATTTTCTTCCCCGACGAAAGAGCTTTACAACCCAAAGGCCTTCTTCACTCACGCGGCATCGCTGCATCAGAGTTTCCTCCATTGTGCAAGATTCCCTACTGCTGCCTCCCGTAGGAGTTTGGGCCGTGTCTCAGTCCCAATGTGGCTGATCATCCTCTCAAATCAGCTATTGATCATTGTCTTGGTAGGCCATTACCCCACCAACAAACTAATCAAGTGCAGGCTCATCCAATGGTGCATAAAGCTTTCTCCGTAAAGACTTATCCGGTATTAGCACAAGTTTCCTCGTGTTATTCCAGGCCAAAGGGTAGATACCTACATGTTACTCACCCGTCTGCCACTAAGTATTGCTACTTCGTTCGACTTGCATGTATTAGGCGTGCCGCCAGCGTACGTTCTGAGCCATGATCAAACTCTCAAGTTTAAAAACGGCGCACACTAGCTTCTATATAAATTCTAAGAATAAAATTTATATAATGTTGAAGTGTGTACGACAAATTTTGGTAACCTTAACCGTCCACACTTCTCTTCTTAAAATCTTAACATTTTAAATAGCTAATTAGGCTAAAAAGCCCAATAATTAACAACTAATTTATTGTTAAAGTGTGACGCTTATAGTCTAAAATAAAAGTAAATCAAGCGGATAACATCTAAAAAAAATTTAAAAAACACTTGAAAATCAAGCATTTTTTTTGTTTTTACTGGTTGTTATATTGAATCATTATGAAACTTAAGTTTTTCAAAATACAACGAATAATAAAAAAGAATCTAGAGTTTGCTTTTTTGCTAATAACTATAATTATTACAATCTTTAGTGTAAGAGTCTACAATCTCAACAAAAACGTAATAAATCAAAATTATATAA
>CACJGR010000024.1 GCA_902592985.1 uncultured Pelagibacteraceae bacterium
TCCAATCATTACAGATATTTTTATTAGAGGACAGGACAGAAGTACATTGTTGAAGTCAGACAACCAAGAAGAGATGGATGCTTTGGTTAGAAGATATATGACGCAAGTAAAACAAGCCATTCAAGATTTTGAGTCAAAATATGAAAAAAGAATTCGTAGTTTGAGAGTTGTTTCGAACTTAACGAACGTTAATACATATCTAGCAAGTTTTAGAAAAAATTTAGTTAATACTGGATTCAACTTGTTTGATCCTATTAAAGAAGTTAAAGTTCCAGCTCAGATTGAGGAAAGAGTTAAAATAGAAAATAGGTCATATCTTTCAACGGTAATAGGATTAGCATTTAGAAAACTTGATGTTTTTGGTTACTACAAATTTGTAACTGCAGTTAAAAATATTAACTTGCTACCTAATAGACACAGCATGATAGCTCAAAAGAAAGCAAAGATTTTCTCTAACTTTGCTTTTAAAGGAGTAGTCGGAATTGTTGCAGCTGCTTATATAATCTTATTTGGCTTATCATTTTGGCAAATTAATTCTTTAAATAAAAAATTACTAGATTATGACCAAGTAGCTCAAGAACACGAATTAAAAACTATGGAAAAAACTAAATATGCAAAAGAAGTTGGAATCATAGTTAAATCTTTAAGACTAAGCCAGTCAATTCACTCGAATAAAAAATTTAGCTTCAGAATACTAGCTCAGATAGCTTCTTCAGTGCCAAAGAGAGTTAAATTTAATTCAATTGACTATGATGGATCAAATCAGGTAATAATTGTAGGCATAGCATCTACTGACCAAGATATTTTAAAACTTATAAATAACTTAAATAATCAAAAGTTAATTTTACAAGCCTCACTTGCAAGCATGCTATTACCTTCAGGGAGTGAAGCGGGAAAACCAAAAATGAAAGGCTTCAAGATAGCCGTTGTTGTGGAGAATATTTAAATGGATTTAAAAAATATAGATTTAAAAAATATAAAATTGGAAGATATTAAGGCAAAATTAAAAGCAATAGATAAAAAAACTTTAATTAAATATGGAATTGGTTTTGGTGCAATTCTTATATTTTTAATTGGATATTACGCAATCTTAAATCCTATAGTTAAAAAAAAGAAAGCAGCGTTCCAGGAGAAAGTATTAAAACAAAATGAAATTAATCAGATGAACACTGAAATAATTCAATATAAAAAAACTATCAAGGAAAAACAGCCAGAATTTGAAGAAAGTTCTACACTATTTCATTCAAAAGCTGAGGTTGAAGGTTTATATAACAGCTTAAGCAGATATGCTGGAATAAATGGACTTGTTATATCTAAAATTGAGAAGAAAAAACCAAAAGCCGTATTAAAAGAAGGTGTTGCTGCACAAGCTGAAAACTTAACCGATAAGAAAAATGTTTCTTATTACAAAATTCCAGTAGTATATGAAATAAAAGGAAATTTTTTAGGGTACATTAAGTTTAAAAGAGCCTTAGCAAAATCTAAAAAAATGCTTAATTTTGATAAAGAAATAATAAGTATAGTGCAAAACGATTCAACTGGAGCTATAGTAGCAAAAGGTGAGTTAACAATAGTAGGATTGCCAGATGAGTTTTTTTAAAAAATTTATAATAATTTTATTTGTACTTATATTTTGCAAAGTAACATTTGCAGACAATCATGAAACAGACACCACAACTGAAAATGTAAACACAACTGTTGAAGAAGAATTAGAAGAAGAAGTGCCATTGAATGATCCTTTTGCTGGCAATGAGGGCACAAGTACATTTACCAATACCAATACTGCTGGTCTAGAATCAGAAGAATTGGAAAATGATATGAGTTTATATAAATTTAAATTAGTAGGTTTAATTTCTGGAAACTTTGAAAGTTACATTTCATTAGTTAATTCTTCAGGAGAAGTTATTACACTTAATCTTTTTGACTATTTGGGTGATATTAAATTTGTTGATTTAAGATTGACTGAAGCCATTTTCCAGAAAGAAGATAAAACTTATATGATAATAGATTTTAATAACCAGATAAGGGAGACAGATAATTATTATGAATAATAAAAGTTTTATTAATTTATTTGTCTTACTATTTTTGATTTTATTTTTAAATGGATGTCAAACTGTGCAAAAAGCAAACAAACCATTTAAGCATAACACACCATTAATAAAAGATGATGTTAGAAAAAAAGGTAAAGTGGAAATTGGGAAAACTCTTGAAATGGGTCCAAAGCCTGTAGAAGGTGACACAAAAAAATTACAGAAAAGAAAAAAAATATCATCTGAAGCTCAGAGAAATTATCTATTAATCCCTGATACATTCCCCTTGTTAAAACAAAGAGTTACTCTAAAATTTAAAAATTTAGACTTCAAGGAGACGATGAAGTTAATGGGCAAAATAGGAGAAATAAATGTTTTAGTTGGAGATGAGGTTGCAGGAGCGATTAGCGCTGAATTAATAGATGTTCCATGGGATAAAGCATTTCAAGCTTTGTTGGATATGAAAAACTATGCATCTGATATAGATGTTACTAGTAATTTAATTAGAATTCACTCACCTGAAACATTAACAGCTCAAGAATCATATAAATCTGAAAGAGCTTCCGCTGTTAAGAAAAAAGTTGAGTTGGAAGATAGTGTTGAACCAATATATTCAGAAATATTTAGATTATATTATATTTCTCCTGATCAAGCAAAAGTGACTATTGATGAATTATTTACAAGTACTGGCGAAGGAGCTTTTTCACCTATTCAAGTTACAGTAGAGTCAACAACGCGATCAGTTATTGTAAGAGGTAAAGAAAAAGACTTAGATGTTGTTGATAAATTAATTAAAGAGATAGATGTAAGAACCAAACAAGTTCTAATAGAAGCTTTTATTGTTGAAGCCAACTCACTATTTGAAAGGGCCCTTGGAACAAGGTTAGGAGGATTTTACAATAGATATGGAAAAAGAGTGGGTGGTATTACAGGAGCAAGCTCGGAAGCAACACTAGACACTGATTCAGCTGCTTTAGGTTCTGGCACAGACTCGATTACAAGCTTTCCAGCCGTAGGTGCATCAAGCGGTATTGGAATTTTAAGACAAACAGGTTCTGCGGTGCTTAAATTAGAAATCACAGCACTTGAATCATTAGGTATGGCTAAAACGATATCTAATCCAAAAGTATTTACTTTGGATAATCAGCTTGCAACAGTAACTCAAGGAGAAGAAATACCTTATCAAACCACATCAGAAGGAACAACATCAACTTCATTTAAGGAGGCTGCTTTAAAACTAGAAGTTACACCAAGTATAATCGGAGATGGAAATGTATTGTTAAATATAAAGGTTAATAACGATACACCCAATAGAGCAGCTGCATCAGATGAACCACCGATAAATAAGATGGAAATAGTAACTAAATTACTGGTCGCAGATGGTGATATTGTTGTAATTGGTGGAATTAAAAAGAATGAATTATCTAATAGTAAGAACCAAACCCCAGGACTTGGCAATGTTCCTATAATAGGTAATCTCTTTAAAGGTAAGTCAAATTCTGATAACCTAAATGAATTATTGGTGTTTATAGCTCCAAGAATTTTATAAAATGCTAAAAATTAGTAGAGAGTCCGAGGTTAATTTAATTAACATCTTAATTGATCAAGATGTTATTTCAGGAAAAGATTTACCAAATATCAAAAAATTATCCCATGAGGGAGAAAAATCACAATTAGAAGCTGTCTTTGAGCTTAAATTAACTGATGAAGATAAAATTTTAGATTTATTAGTTAAAGATCAATCATTAGAAATTATTGATCTATCAAAAATAGAAGCTTCTAAAGAATTACAAAAAATTTTACCAGCAAATTACATCAATATGAACTTTATTGCGCCTTTTAAAATTGATCCTGATGGAAAAACTCTTCATATTGCAATTTCTGATATTTCAAAATTAAGCTTAATGAGAAATCTTAAAACAATTACTAAAAAAAATATTGAACTTCACGCAGCTAAAGTTTCTCAAATTTCAGAATTTATCGAAAAATTATTAAAAGACAACAAAACAACAATTAAGAGTATAAAAGAAAAAAATGTAAAAGAAGAAAAAGAAAAAAAAGAAAGAACAAAAACTTTTGATTCTGATCTTGCAGATGCTGGTGAAGTTCTAGAAAAACCACCTGAGGAAGAGATAGAAGCACTTGAAAATGAATCTGAAGTTATCAAATTTTCAACGGCTGTTGTTGCTGAAGCAATTAAACTTGGAGTTTCAGATATTCATATTGAACCATTCAGATTTTCATCCAGAGTTCGCTATAGATTAGATGGCATGCTTTCATCACAGGAAAAATTTAATAAATTTTTACATGATAATTATGGTGCAGTAGTAACAAGATTTAAGATCATGGGAAAACTTGATATTGCAGAGAGAAGATTACCTCAAGATGGCGCCATTCCTTTTAAAATAGAAGGAAAGGTGGTTGATCTTCGACTTTCTATTTTGCCAACAGCAACTAACGAAAGAATAGTCATGAGGATTCTAAACAAAGATGCAGGAGATATTAGTTTAGAACAATTAAATTTTGAAGAAACAGATTTAAAAAATTTGAGAAAAGCAATTCATGGAACACAAGGTCTAGTACTAGTTACAGGTCCAACGGGATCAGGTAAAACAACAACTCTTTATAGTATTCTTAAAGAAGTATCAAAACCACACCTAAATATTTTAACTGCTGAAGACCCAGTTGAGTACGAATTAGATGGCGTAGGTCAGGTTCAGATAAAAGATGACATAGGCTATGATTTTGCAAGAGCACTTCGATCTTTTTTAAGACAAGACCCAGAAATAATTTTAGTTGGAGAGATGCGAGATAAAGAAACTGTTGATATAGGATTAAAAGCTGCACTTACTGGTCACTTAGTTTTTAGTACACTTCACACTAATGATGCACCTAGCACAATTACTAGATTGCAAAATATGGGAACACCTGACTATTTAATAAGTGCCGCTGTAAGTTTGGTATTAGCTCAAAGATTAGCGAGAAAAAGTTGCACAGAATGTAGGGAACCAGATCCAGATGTAAGCCCTAAAGCTTTAGCGGATTTTGGTTTTACTGTTGAACAAGCTTCAAGAGCAAAAGTTCAAAGAGGCAAAGGATGCCCAAAATGTAAGGATACAGGTTATAAAGGCAGAATGGGTATTTACGAAATTTTAAGTGTAACTAAACAAATTAAGGAAGCAATACTTAGAAAAGCAACAACGCCAGAATTAAAAAAAATTGCTCTTGCTGAGGGTTTTAGAACCATGCAAGATATGGGACGTGAATTAATTTTAACAGGAGATTTAAATTTCAGAGAGTATGAACGTGTCCTATCCTTGGAGCAATAATGTCATCTGAAACTTATACATATAAAGGTATTTCAGCGGGAAAATACGTTGAAGGAGACATTGAAGCCCTTAATCAAGAAGAAGCCTCGTTTAAACTTAAAGAACAGAAGATAATCATTACAAACTTAGTTAGATCTAAGAAGAAAAAAGCTGGAAAAGAAAAGAAAAAAGGAGGTGGATTTTCTTTTGGTAAAAAGAAGGTAGCAGCTCAAGATGTAATGCTTTTTTCTAAACAATTTGCCACCATGGTTAAGGCGGGACTTCCAATTCTAAATGTTTTAACAATGTTAAGGGATCAAATTGAGCACCCTACTATGAAAGAAATTATAGAAGATATTAGAAAAAGCCTTGAGGGTGGTGTCACGCTATCTAAATGCTTTGAAAAATATCCTAAGATATTTGATAATATTTATATTAACTTAATCAAAGCTGGTGAAGCTAGTGGTAAGCTAGATGTTTTCTTGCTGAAACTAGTAGACTCTTTAGAAAAAAGAGAAAAGGTCAAAAAGAAGATTAAAGGCGCTTTAATGTATCCAGCTGTAATGTTTAGTGTTGCAATTACTGTGATGGTATTCATGTTAATTAAAGTAGTTCCAGTTTTTGCTAAAATGTATGAAGGTATGGGCGTTGCTCTTCCAACACCAACAGCAGTAATTATGACAGCAAGTAATTTTATGAGAGGTAGCGGAGGAGCTACTTTAGGTATAATTACTGTGATAGCTTTTATAATATTTAAATATACAACATCAAAAATTCCTGCTGTTAGATACAAATGGCACAAGTACGTTATTGGCATGCCAATTTTTGGAGATATGATTTTAAAATCCTTGTTAGCAAGAATTGCTTTAATTATGGGTAATTTAAGTGCCGCTGGTGTAAACTTATTGGAAGCGATTGAAATTGCAAAATCAGTTAGTAATAATGACGTTGTAACTCAAGCTTTAGAAAATGTAAAAAAAGGAGTTTTTTCTGGAGACACTTTAACAAAATTATTTTTAAAAGAACCAGTTTTTCCACCAACATTCAGTCAGCTAATTTCAGTAGGAGAGCAAACAGGTAACCTAGATGAAATGTTCACTTCAGTGTCAGGTTATTATGAAGAAGAGTTTGATACATCAGTTGAAAACATGTCTAGCATGATAGAACCAATTATGATTGTATTTATGGGTACCATGATAGGTGGACTTATGATTGCAATGTACTCTCCAATATTTAATGTTGGATCTATTATTGGACAGTAAAGTTTTTTGTTATACCAAACAGTGTAGTTTAATTATATTTTTTTTGTTAGCACAAGATGATTTATCCAAGGTTTTTCACCCTCTTTAAAAACTACCGCATCCATGATTTGTTGGATAAAAAAAGTTCCTAGTCCTCCAGGCTTTACATCATCAATTTTTCTGTGCCTTACATTAGCAGTATCAACAGGTCTTCCCTTGTCAAAAAAACCTATTTCAAGTTCAGAATCTTTAAGAGATATTTTAATCTCCATTTTATCTGTTTTGCTATCTATATTTTTATAAGCATGTTTAACAATATTTTGTGCAGCCTCGGCAATTGCTAAAACCAACTCATCTTTGAGATCTTCATTAATATCAATTTTTTCAAATATTTCTCTTGAAAAGATTCTAACTTCTTTTAAACTTGCAGAGTTGACTAGAAAATCTTTTGACTCTGATATATTCATTAACTAACCTAAATTTAAAACCTGCTCTAGTTTAGCCATCATAATAACTTTAAGAACTGATTTGCTAATATCTTTAAGAATTACTTTTGTTCCAAGTTCATTTGCTTTTTGATGGCTTTCAATTAACACAGATATTCCAGATGAATCCATGTATTGAACATCTTTTAAATTGAGATGAACTTCTTTTTTAGCTTCAACTAATGGCATTATCACTTCTTTTGCTTTATCAGTGACATCCATATCAATTTCACCCTGCAAAAACACAGTTGAAATGTTTCCTTCTTCAGTAACCTTATAAGTCATAATAAATGCAGTTTAATAATTCTCTAATATTAGGAAAAATAACATAAAATCAATAAAATTCTAAAAACTTGATAAATTTGGCCCAAATTAAACAGTTCTAAGAGAAAATTGATGAATTTATTTGTTTATTTAGAGGCTTTTTAGAATTGATATAATGCGAAATTAGACGTAGACTAACTGAAAATTTAAGGGGTATTTAATAAACAAGATAAACTTTAATATATTAGAGGTAAATATAGTTATGAATAAAAAAAATAAAAATTCAAAAGGTTTTACGTTAATAGAATTATTAGTTGTTGTGGCGATTATAGGTATTCTTGCTGCAGTAGGTGTAGTTGCTTATTCAGGATATACGGCAAGTGCAAAAAAATCAGGAGCAAAATCAAATCATGCAACGGTTTTAAAATATGTAGCAGCCGAATTACAGAAATGTAATATAGGCGAAACAGCTGCAATGAAAAATAAAGCGGGAGCAAACCAACTAACATGTAGTGCGAGAACGACTGCAGGTGAAGTTAGTAAAGCAGCAGCGGCTGCATTATCAGAATTTAAAAATTCATATGGAACCGTAGGTGGTGATACAAAAGGAGTTTTTGATGCAGCGAAATTTGCTGCTGCAGCTAACTGTACTACAGGCACACAAGGCAGAACAAACGTTAAAAGTACAGCTACGGCGGTCGATGTTTCAACTTGTACAGTTAAAGGAGAAGCACCACTGAACGATTCACTGCTTATAGAATAGAATAAAGATAGTTAGAAAAATTATGGAAACTAAAAGCTCTGGCTTTACGTTAATAGAGCTTTTGGTTGTTGTTGCTATTCTTGGAATTTTAGCTGCTGTTGGAATAGTTAGTTATAGTGGTTATGTTAAATCTGCAAAAATAAAATCTACACAAAATGTGATGCTGCAACTGTCCTTAGCCCAAGTAGAACATTATTCAAGTGACAACGAATATTATGGTGCTACCGGTAGTACTTGCAGCCCTGATGGCACGACATCATCTGCTCTAGAAACACACCTTTTAGGTGGAGCAGATAGTATTAATGCAGACTTGGGGTTTGAAATGTGCGTAGTAAAGAGCGCAACTGATTTTACGTTAATGGCAGTGGAGGTCACAAAGGCTCAGACTAAATGTACGCTAACAATGTCAAAATCTACAACACTTACAAAAAGTGCCAATTGTTAATTTGTATTTATGATTGGCGAGAATAATAAAAATTCTTTATGTAAGATTTTTAATGGGGAACTTTCTAAAAAAGAAAAAATATTGCTATCAATCAGCATTGGCTGGATATTATTTATTGGCTATCTCACCTGGTGGAACGGTATTAAAGGTTTTGCATTAGATAAAAGCTTTAAATGGGATGAATGGATTTGGTTTGGAGTGATTCCAGCTATAACGCCATATATATTTTACTTTATTTGGAAAAAAAAAGAGTAAAAGCCTAAATAGGCTATTTAGTCTTAAATCAAAATCCTTTAATCTTATAAAAAAAAAAGAAGATAACAAAACTGTTTATTATGAAAAAAGGAATAAAAAAGCCACAAACACTAGGTTTATCAGTAGTTTTATTTTTTATTTTTTTGTTAGGTTTATTTTCAGAAACAGTAAGAACATTACCTGCAGGGGCATTCAGCGAAAAAACAGATTTTTATGATATTACAAATCTAAGTTCTAAAGTTTTTGATGACCAATTAATTAACAATCTTGCAATAGTAAAAAAAGTTTCCAAAAATGAATTTTTAAATAAAAAAGAAGTATTTTCTCAAAAAATACAAACTTTTCCTACACCAAAAGATGTAATAAAAAATAAAAATCAAAAAAAGATTATCAAAGAAGATAAAGTAAAAATTGTTAAATTAATTGAATCAAAAACAAATGACAACAAGGTTCAAACCATAAATCAGGATTCATCTATTGAAGAAGCTGTAAATGTAGAAAAATTGGAAGAAAATATAAAAATAGCTGCAGATACTAGTACTTCTACAATCAAAATTGATGGGGAAGAAATTTTAATTCCAGGATCTTCAGAAAAAAATATTACCTATATGCAGATTTTACAAAAACCAAATGATCTAGATTTAAATTTAAAATATGCACAACAACAGGGTAAAATTGGAAATTATAAGCAAACCATTTCAACTTTGGAAAGATTAAATATGATTTATCCAAATAATGTTGAAATAAAATTATATCTACTTTCAGTTTTAGTTCAAGCAGATGCACCAAATAAAGCTTTATCAATAATAGAAGAAATTAGAACTAGTGAAGATTTAACACCAGAAGATTTAGAAACAGTAAATGAAATTGAATCTGAACTTAAAGAAAGAGTAAAGCCTAAACTTTGGAATTTTTATGCAGACATATCGCTTGGAGGAATTCACAATCAAAATGTTAATAGTGTTTCGAAAACAAGATTACAAAGTAGTTCTGATTCTCTCATCGGATTTAATACTGCAAAATACGATAGAACGTATAGTGGGAGCTTAGCCCTAACAGCAACTAGATCTTTCGGAGAAGCTTCATCATTTATGATAAGCGCCAATGTTACGGACTCTGAACAGGAAGAAGAAAGAGACGATGATTTCGAAAGTTATGGATTAACTTTTGCTTTAGATACATCTTTAGGAAATCAAAGTTTAAGTCCATATTTAATGATAAGCAAAACTGATTATCAAGATGATGCAGATAGCTTTTCTTTAATGCATGGGATAGGAGGGTATTTTTCTGTAGGAGATCGTAATTCATTTAGTTATGGTTATTCTTTTTCAGACTCTAAAGGTAATCAAAATTCTACCGACAGTACTGCAGATGACACAAATTCAATTGGACATGGTATTACTCTTGGACACGATTACATGATTAATGAAATAATTTCTATGTCAACTGGATTAGGGTACAACGATACAGATGCAAAAGTTGATGCTGGAAATGACTATGAAACATATGATTTGAGTTTTAGATTAAATTTCGCTTATCCTTGGGCCTATATTTCTATAGGTGATGCATTAAGTTTTAACGATTATAAAAAAGCAGACACGAGCATAAACTCAAACGTATTGAGATCGGATGTAACAAATACCTTTGATATAATGTTAACTAAATCTGTTGGTGATATTTTTCCTAAAATTGATCCTAACAGAAGTTTATTTATAAATGTTTCATATGAAAAGATTATTTCAGAAGCTAATATAATTAACTATGATTATATCGCAGATTCTTATTCACTTAGCTTTTCAAAAGGGTTTCATTTAAACAAATAATTAAAAACAAACTTATATTTAAAAGTGAATATTTTTCTTCACAAAACTATAGAAAAAGACACCCAATATGGTTTAAAAAAAACTTTAAACACAAAAAAATAAGTATATATTTTTTTAATGAAGAAAATTTTTTCTTTAGCTGTTGGATTATTATTAGCAATCAACATTTCACAAGCAGATGAAAAACTTGATATTGAAAAACAACTAATAGGAATTGTAGGTGCAATATCCGGAACAGTTAAAACTGAAACAAGAGATCTTAAAGCTGGTGACAAAATTTATTTAAATGAAACAATTTATGCAACAGAAGGTTCGGGAACACAAATATTACTACTAGATCAATCAACATTTACAATAGGATCAGACTCAGAAGTCGTAATGGATACTTTTATTTATGATCCTGCTACCAATGATGGGAAAATTGTAGCAAGTGTTAAGAAAGGCAGTTTAAAAGTAATTTCAGGTTTAATAAGCAAAAAAAATCCAGACAGTTTAACTGTTGAAGTTCCTGAAGGAACTTTGGGATCAAGAGGAACAGAATTTCAAACAATAGTGGGTAAGAAAAAAACAGATACTTTATTAATAGGACCAGGAAAAAATAACACATTAGGCTTAAGACCCGGTAAGGTACTTGTAGGAAATAAATTTGGTAATACGATGCTAAAAGATCCTTATAGCGTGACAAGTATGACTAAGGGTAAGGCGCCAGGAAAAGCAAAACAAATTACCAAAAATCAACTTAAAAAATTTAATAAAAAAATGAAAGCACTTAAAGTTGCAAAACTTGATGGTGCCACCAAAGAAGAAAGAAAAGAAATTAGAAAAGAAATTAGAAAAGAGCTTAAAGAAGCAGGTTTGGATAAAGAAGAAATAAAAACTTTAATAAAAGATAATATTCAAAAAGATAAAGAACAAAGAATTGTTTTGTTGAAAGAAAGAGGAGAGGATGTTTCTGAGCTAGAAACAGTCGATCGAGAAATTATCGAAGAAACAACTGCAGAACCAGAAATAGCAGAACCAGAAATAGCAGAACCAGAAATAGCAAAACCAGAAATAGAAAAACCAAAAGTAGATGAACCTAAAAAAGAAAAAGTTGATAAAAAGGACAAAAAAAATAAACCAATTATTCGAACCAAAACAATTACTAAAGAGGATGGAACTGTTATTAAAATAAAGAACGTCATTAATAGCAAAACTGGAAAATTTACACAAACACGAACAACAACAAAACCTGATGGATCAGTTGTTGAAAAGAAAAGAAAAGGAAAAGTTAAAAAGAAAGCGCTTAAAAAAATAACGAAACAAGAAAAAGCGAAGGATAAAAAAGCTAAAAAGAAAAAAGCTAAAGCAAAAGATAATAAAAAAAAGCCTAAGAAAAAAGCTAAAGCTAAAAAAGCGAAAGCTAAAAAGAAAAAAGCTAAAGCAAAAGATAATAAGAAAAAGCCTAAGAAAAAAGCTAAAGCTAAAAAAGCGAAAGCTAAAAAGAAAAAAGCTAAGGCTAAAAAAG
>CACJGR010000025.1 GCA_902592985.1 uncultured Pelagibacteraceae bacterium
CATTGATGATCCCCCGCCAAAACCAATAACTCCTGTTGCTTTAAATTTTTTTCCTATTTCTATTGCTCTTAAAAGTGTTTTTTGAGATGGATCAGCCTCTACTTCATCAAAGACTTTAACTTCTCCCATTGTTTTTAATTCTTGTATAGTTGGCTTGGTTAATCCTAACGACATTAATCCTTCATCAGTAATAAATAAAATACGAGAACCAAGTTTATTAAATATTTCCTTACATGAAGTTTTTGCTTCGCCACTTCCAAATCGAAGTCCGGGAGTTGTGTTAAAATTAAAAGAGTTTAAAGTCATAATTTGTTAAACAAAATAAACATAAAATATTATTGAAAATATTGCCATCCCTATAAGAATTAATATCCAGCCATAACCTGTTCCAACTTTATCTAAATAGTTAACTTCTCCTTGAACCTCATCTGGTTTTTTATACAGATCATTTGCTTGAATTGGTTTGTTTGGTAATGTTGATAAATCCATTTTGCTTGCTAAAAACCAAATTAAACCTATGCCAAAGAACCACCAAATCAGTTGATATCCCCAAATAGATGGTATTTTAAGCACCCAAGATTCATAGCCAGCTCCAGGTTCTCCAAAAAAATTATTTCCAAGTACTTGCCCTGGACCAACTCCAAAAAAAAGCCAGATTAAAGCTATTACATAAGCAAATGATCTTAACTTTGTTCTACTTGGATGTAGACCCATATGTTCATTTAAAAAATTATGAAACTTTTGTCTGTGTGATCTGTAAATATCAATTTTTGTAATATTAGAAAAAGCAGAAATACAAAAACAAATAAACACATTAAATATCATTCCCCATACTCCTGAATGTATTGTAAGTGGCCATCTTCCCCAGGGCAATCTGTTTCCAGTAATTTGTTGTCCTATAGTTTCAGTTAAAATTACAATAATTATTCCAATAATTAGCCCAAAAATTGCCGCTCCTCTTGTTATCCAAGGAAACCAAACTAGACCTAGTAAAACAATTAAAAACTGAAAAGCTATAGAAATTGCTATTCCACTAAAAATTACCATTGCTGGCTTAGCAAATGTTGCTAGGTAAAGTGAGGCAAAAAATATTAACATCATTATTATACGAGCAGCAGCACGTTCTTTTGCCCAATTTATGTTTTGGTTAACATAAGCTTTATATAAATCTCTTGTAATAATACTTCCTGATGTCATTAAAAGAGCTGCAGCCGTTGACTGAAGTGCTGCAATTAATCCTACTGCTAATAACCCTGTTAACCAAAGAGCATGCTCATCCATTAAGCTTATGATGTGATATATTATTAATGAATGATCTTTGTTAGAAACTTCTGGCAATAAAGTGTTTATTGAAAGACCGCTCTTGTTAATTTCTGCATTTGCTCCTAATAAGCTTGCACCAATTCCTTGGTACGTTGTAAATATAAATAATAAAAAACCTACAATTACAGCAGATCCCCAAACTTGATAATAAGAAAAAGCTTTTGGATGTTTTACAGAATAGCTCCACATAGAAAATGAAGGTGAAAGAACTATTCCCATAAAAGAAATTGTAAAAGTAAAAATCATCATTGCAGTCCATGGACCACCAACTGCTTCATTCTTTCCTAACCCAGATACCCATTGAATAACACCTGGTAAGGCAAAGTATCCATTATGATCACCACCTCCATAACCGTTGGTATTTCCCCAAGAACTAACGCTTGTGCTTGCAATTTTTGCTAATGCTTTACCAAAAGTTTCAAAATTTCCAATTAAAGAATAAACAATGATTCCTAAAAGAATTACTGTCAAAAAGTAAAGCCAAGATTGAACCACTCCTACACTAACAATAGATTTAAAACCTCCCCTTGTTACGTAAAATAAAACAATTGTAGAAATTACCCACATACTTAATTCTCTAGAAACATATCCTTCAGTTAAAATGTTAACTAAGTAACCTGTGGCGCCAAAAAAAACTGCAAGCAAGGGTATTGCTATAAAAAAAGTTACTATGACTGAAATAACGCGGATTGTATCGCTCTTATAGTAATCATAATACATTTCACCTGGAGTGATATATCCAAATTTTCTACTTAACATCCATTGTCTCTTAAAAAAAATTATACTTCCTAAAGGAACTGTTATGGCAATAAATGCTGTACCAACATATTGAAAGCCATCATGAAAAACCAGGCTAGTTTGCGATATAACTGTTAATCCAGCAAATGTAGCGGCTGTTGCTGCAAAGAAAAAAACCCACGAAGAAATATTTCTGTTTGCTAAATAATACTTTTCTGGATTATCAGAATTATATCTTGAGCCTCTTACGCCCCAGAAAAAACAATAAGCGGCATACAATAATATAAAAATAAATAACCAAAGAGATTTCTCGGACATTTAATCCCTTTCAAATTTAGGTGCAACGCCTTGGTGCTGATTCACCTCGCTCTTTTTTAATTCTTTCTGCTTCTTTCTGTGCTGCTTCAATTGAAGTAAAAACTTTATCTTCAAATATAATAAAAGGTTTTGCTCTATCTGCATTAAGCTGAGCCACACACCATTCCTTACCAGGCTTGGTACACATTACCATGTAAGCTCCTGGTATAGGTCCGTATTTTCTATTATTTAAAGTAAAAAGGCTTTTAGCTAGTTCATTTAGTTTGTCTTCATCTAAATTTCCTAAAGCATTTTTTTCTAATTCATTAAAAGGTGTAACATTATCAGATCCTAATATGCTCTTACCACCTGTTCCTTCTGGTCTTGTAAATTGAGGTTTATTCATTAAGGTAATGGACCCTCCTTTAAAAATCCTCTTATTGCATTTTCAAGAATTTTGGAGACATTGTTATTATAATTGTTGTAAGACAAACTTCCACACCAAGATAGAGACCCAGGTGCAAACAATGCTCCATCGTTTGGAGTTTTATAATAAATCATATCAGCTCTAACCATAGGGTTTTCTGTTCCTCCGCCGTAAAAACCTCTCACGGTAAAATGGATCTCTTCATTAACCTGCATCATCAAGTTTGTATGGTTTTCTGATCTTGCTAATAAATAAGCGTTATGAGGTGTTCCAAAATCTAGATCATATCTATCAAGTTCAAGTCCAGCAGCACCTCCTCCAACTAAACCAAAATCTCCAATAACCTCATTGTCTCCAACACCTTCAAAAATCCATGAACATTCTGGTCTTTTACTATCAGGTTCTCGTTTATAATATGAAGAAACATCAAATCCATAAGCTGTAAAAGTTAGACCACAAACTTTAGATGGAATTCTTCCTCTTGCTCTCCACATTCCACCATATTTTCCATCAAAAGCATTATTATATTCTCCTGGATTTGCTGTCCAAGCTCTTGTCCCTGCTTCGCCTTTTCTAACTTCTATAATATTTGGGTTATCTGGATGATATTCACTAATCCAATAAAAACCATCAGAACCTAAATATATCCATCTTCCGCCATTTAATTGATACGACTCATATGCAGCAAGCATTTTTTCTGAGCTATATTCGGGATGCGATCCAGTTAAAACGCATCTATAACGATTTAACATATCAACACCTTCAATATGTAAATCTTCATCTGTAACAACATCAAAATCTAAATTTTTTTCTTCTAGCCAATCTGTTAAATGAAGATCCGCATTTAATTGCCATAAAGAAGGTGACAACCAGTGTCTATATTTTGGTCTCATATTAAGTATAGGCCTTAATCTTGATGAAATAGCAACACCGCTCCCATCTGAATGTTTAGAATAAGTTGATAATCCATATTCTCTATGTTCATTTAAATATAAATCTGATGCAGATAGAACTGGAACTTTGCCAGCTAATAATTGAGCAACTACTGAGTTTGTTCCTAGGTTATCATTTGAATAAGCCATGTAGCTGTTTGAAGGTAATACAAATAAAAGTTTTGAGGTTGTTTTACCTTTAGGAGGTTTTATTACAAATGGAATAAAATCTTCTGTCTCAGGAGAGTCTTCTCCGTTAATTCTTAATCTAGCAGCATAAACTCCACTTTTTATTAAGCCAGGAACTTCATAAGTAAAATCAATTTCCCATCTCGCGTCATCAATATCATCATCATGAAAGTGTATTGCTCCATACTCTTCAGGTTTATGATGAAAAACCATCTCATCTGCTGTCCAATTATAACCTGTCATTCCCCTACATGGTAAATTGATTATAAAACCATTTAGATGGTTTGAAGTGGTATCTATAATATAAGTTGAAGCGATATTTGTAGTTATATTTGCATGAAAATCCCAAGCTCCGATTACCTCTGATCTTAAGTCTGATGGACAGCCACCATAGCCTCTTGCTAAAGATTCAATTTCTGCTTTAGATAAGGCTTTTTTACTTAATCTTGGTCTATCAATTTTACCATTATAAGTTAAAGTTTGTTCTGGCAACTCAACTGGTTCTATTGCTTCTTTATAATGAGCTCCTTGAATATGTCTCCCTGAACGATCATTTAATGTACATGCTGCCATTAAAAAAGGCGCATCGTTTGCCCTTGGTTTTAAATTATTTGTTGCTTCGACAAATGATGTTGTTTCATCGGCAGGATGAAGTAACGACATACCCAGTCCACCATTTGTTGGTGTCACACATGGTTCTTGATATAATTTAACTTTACCAGTCTCAGCATCATAACTTGCGGCTACAAGATACCAAATTTTATTCATTAATTTTTTTTCACTAGAAAGATTCATGACTTGACCAGCGCCATCTCCTATCATCACTGAAAGGCACGCATTTTCATCAATGAAAAGTCCATATCCACTTTTAGCTTTATTATTCCATTTTGTTAAAATACCTTGTCTTCCTTTGTCTGAAGTTGTTGGAAATATATATGCCTGCAAAGTAAAGCTAGATGTATTTAATCTTTGATCCTGAGGAATAACAACATAAGAACCACCATGTATTCTTTGGTTTCTTCCTTGATACGTTTTATTGCACTGTGCACCAATTTCTTCTTCTTTATACCCAGGACCTTCTGGATTTGTATCTCCATGAATTAATCTAACAATTTGAACGTCATAATTTTCTTTTTTTTCCGCATTCACATAAAACTTAACTTTTTCTCCAGGAAAAGCGGAATATTTGTCGCTATAGCCAGTAATTCTTAACATTTTAACCTTCCAAAATGATTAATCATTCTGCGTATCTTTCTAGTAAGTCTACAACTCTCTTTAAAAAAATAGCATGCTCACAGGCTTCTTCTGAAGAAAAAGACTCTTCTAAAATTTTAACCGGCTGACCTCTTACTCCAGTTACAATACCTATTCTATAATCTTCAAAATCCTTTTTGCAAACTGTTACATATTTTTTTATATCCATTGGCTGTCGTCTAAGTTTATCTAAAACAATTTGAAGTTCTTTGCTATGCTCTACCATTGGTTGGCCTTTGTGAGGTTGAGCAGCTTTGCCAACAGGACATGCTCTGTGTTCTGCAATTAATTTATTTCTCATTTTTTCATCTTTCAATAAAGGAAGAACGTAAGTACGAGTTATATAATCGTCTGTGCTTGTGTGACCTTGATTTAGCTGTACTCCAGTTTTGTCTTTAGTCATAAATTACTTGTTGGTCCTTTCTTTAATAATTTTTAAAGCTTCCATTAAATAAACTCTAAATACCTCATGATTTTCACTCATTGGAAAATGTCCTATATCAGTCATTTCAATATAAACTCCTCCTTTTATCTGTCTTGCAGTATTCTCGGTTGCTTCTGGAGGTGTTAAATAATCATATGTTCCTGTTAACATTACAACAGGGCATTTATGTCCATCAATATTTTTTAATTCTTTTCTTAAATCATGATCAACAGAGTAAAAATATAGGTCTCCTTTAAATGCTTCTGAGCCTTGCGTATAGTAGTGCCAAGTTAACCATCTATCTTTTTCAGGAGATTGTGGTGCCATTAAATCCCACGTTCCACTAGCACAAACCTGAGCAGCATTTGCGTGAGGGTGTCTCCACCAATCTAAATAAAATCCTGGAGCATAATCTGCTGCTTCAACGGGTATTACAGCTCTAAATTTATTTGGATGACGTAATGCTAATTGTAAAGCAACATTTCCACCAAACGATGAACCCATAAAAATTGGTTTTTGCAAACCTAAAGCATCACATAGCTTGACAATAAAATTACAATAATGTTCGGCTTTTAACTTATATTCTTCTTTCCACCATTCTTTATTATGTGGAGGATCAGATTTTCCATGTCTTGGTAGGTCGTAAGCGATAACATTATAATCTTTAGTAATTTCTGGGTCTTCAAGCAAACCTCTCCATTGATGATTATGACATCCTGCAGTATGTTGACAAATTAAAGGTGTTCCTTTTCCATTTTGCAAATAGAAAACCTTGTATTCGCAATCATCCACTTCAATTGTAACATAACGACCTACAACATCGTGATGTCTTACCATTATAATTCTCCTTTAAATTTAAAATAACTCATTAAACTGGTACTCCTGTTTTTCTTAATAATTCAAATTGAACAGTAAAATTTCTTAAATTTTTCATTAATACCAAGTGATTTCCCTCAATTTTTAAATCTTTTAAAAAACTTGCTGACCATATTCCATGATACATTGGCTTTGGAACAGGTTGTCCAAACTCTTTCCAAGTTCTTGCAGAAGCTCTGAGAGCAAAATCATAAGGATCTAAAGGTGATGGTTTGGTATTTATGCTTTTAACTTTACCATCATGCATTTCGATAATTATTTTTGCACTTTCCATATCAAACATAAAAGAGCAAGTATAATACTTTGCCATTGCTCCAATAGTTTCGTCGCTATTAGTAGCTTCTTCATATTTCTTTGCCCAATTATCTAACTCACTACTCATAATATTTTACTTTCGTTACTTAGAACCTTTGGTTCCTTTAGTTGGATCATTATCAAAGTTCATATGATAATCTTTTTTAGGATTTTCATAATCACCAAGAATATTTCTGATATTGCTTATTTCTCCAGGATTCATTCCTATTTCTTTAAGCAAACTATCTAGAAATGGTTGGTGTGCTCTATAACGTAATGCTGAACTAACTACGTTATCTGCTAAATTGCCACTTCTTCCAGATCCTCCTGCAGTTACTGCTTCACCACCACCACTGCCTCCTGAACCAGAAGTTCCACTAAAGCCAGGTAAACCGTTAACATCGACAATTTTAATATCTCCAATGTTTTCCATCGGCTTAACACTTTCTCTAATGATTCCTTCAATTTTTTCAGCAAGTTTTAATCTTAAGGCACTTCTTCTGCTTGCATCACTTCTTAAGTTCTCAGCAGCATTTAATGCTTCCTTACCAGCAGCATCTATTTCATATCTTAGTTTACTTGCCATAGTTGCAAATCTATCTTGCTCTGCTTTTGAAGCAGCACTAATAATATCAACTTTTTTAATACCTTGCGCTTTTTCTACGTATCTAGCTGTGTTCGCTTTTTCTTCAGCTTCTATTGCTTTAGCTCTAGTAGATTCTTCTTCAGCTTTAGATCTTAAAACTTGTTTTGATTTATTTATAACTTCAAGGTTTTTTTGATGCTCTTCTATGCTTAATCTTTTCGCTTTATCTATATCAAGAAGTCTTGTTTCTCTTTCTGTCTCAATTCTGTGAGCATCTAGATTTCTCTGTTGAGCAATTTTGGCATTTTTAATTTCTTGTTCAGAAATTATTTGTGCTTCCTCAGCATCTTTTTGTCTTTCAGACTGTTCTTTAATGATTGTGGCTTTTTCTTGTGCCCGTTTCATATCAACAAGTCTTTGTTTTTCTAAACGTGCATACTCACTTTCTTTATCTAAGTTTAAGATCTTAACTTCGGTCTCAAGATCTTTTTGTCTTATTTCATAAGCTGCATTTTTCTCTAATTCATTTTGCTCTTTTCGACGTTTTTCAATTTCTTCAATCAGTCTTGTTTCGGTTAGTTTTTTTTCAACTTCAATAACCTGGTTTTGAGAAATTTTTGCAACTTCGATTTGTTCTTGGCTGCTTATTTCTGCTTCTTCTGCTTCACGTTCTTTGTCTGCTCTTTCTTTTACAGTTGCTGTTCTTTCTTTAGCTTTTTGAATAGCAATTTCTCTTTCTTGTTGGTATCTAGAAAATTCTTCATTTTTCTTTATTTCTAATTCTTTTTGAACAGTTTCCAAATTCTTATTTTCAATTGAAATTTTTGTATCTTGCGTAATATCGTTTCTTTTTTTCTTTCTAGACTCAATCTGTTCTGTTAATTGTGTTAAACCTTGAGAGTCAAAAGTATTTGCAGGGTTAAACTGTTCTATTGGAGTTTGATCTAATGATATAATTGAAACAGTTTCCAATGCTAGACCAGTGTGGCCTATTGATTCATTAGCAATTTTTGTAACTTCTTTTACAAACTGTCCACGATTTTCCTGTATTTCATCAAGTGTCATTTTTGCAGCAACTTCTCCTAATGCATCAGCAAAACGTCCTTGAACTACTTCTCTTAAATGTTCAGGATCAAGAGTTCTATTCCCTAAAGTTTGTGCTGCAGTTGATACAGCTCTTTGTTCCGGTGGTACTTTTGTAAAAAATTCTGTAATTAATTCTGCTCTCATTCGATCTTTTGTAATAAGAGATTTGTCACCAGCTCTTTTTATATTAATACTCAATGTACGCATTCCTACTTGTGTAATGTTGTGAATAATAGGCAAGACAAAGGCTCCCCCTGAAATAACAACTTTTTCTCCTAGCATTCCAGTACGTACAAATGAAACTTCTTTTGATGATCTTCTGTATAGCCAATGTAATAGATAAACTACAATTGCTATAGCAAGTGCCAGTAAAATTATTGCTGCTATTATATCTGCTCCTCTAGTCATAAATTATTCCTCCTTAGTTCAAGTCCCTTTCTTTGTATCATTTAAAGCCGCGCTATAAATTATCATACCAAAAATAATTTTATTCAAGACGTCGGCTAAGTTGTAAATGATGTTCAAACTGTTAATATTTGCTCCACCAGCCAAGTGTTCTATAAAATATCCTATATGATAAATTGAAAAACCTATGGTTATAATCAATCTATTGGCAAAAAATGCCATTTGAACGCTTTCATTGTTACAAGAAGCATTTTTTCTTCCCGCATCTCCCATATAAAGTTCGCCAATGATATAAAGCCAGCCAACAATACCCACTAAAAATCCAAGAGTAACGCTCATGTATCCATAAGCTCCTAATAGTTGTGCTATAACCCAAACAAGAGTTCCAACCAATAAACGCCAAAACATTCCTCTTTTTACATCGGTTACCGATTTAAGCATTACGTAAAAAGTCAATATTGTAAGTGGGAATGTCAATATCCAATCAATATATCTTAGCGCTGTAGGTGCTTGACCATTTAAAACCCATAAATTCTTTGCATAGAAGTAATGTATAGAGGACATTAAGGCTATAACGCCTACAAGATTCATCGCCGTACCCCATCTGTTCGATAGACGACCCCTTTCAAGAAAGAAAAAAATTGCTGCTCCTATCATTGCAACAGAAATTAGCCAGAAAGATCCTCCAACAACGTCTTGTGGCAGCAATAATTTGTTCATGAACCCTCTTCCAATCCCTTTTTAAAATTATTCTAGATAGTTTTCCTATTTAAGTTCAGATTTTCTCACAAATCAATCCAAAAAACTTTTATTTTTTATATATATATATTTTAGAAGTTAATTTGATCCTAAAATTTTTTATTTACGGCATAAAAAATTATTTTAAATTTTAAAATTCAATCTGTACTAGATTTATTTTAAATTCAATTATTGCTAGAATTTTTTTAAAATAATTTTTATGTTTTAGTTAAATAAAAAATAGATTGTTTATAATTTTAAAATTCTATTTCGTAGAACATTTATTATCTATATTATGTTTAAATGCTTTCTAAAGTCATAACAATTTCACAACAAAAAGGTGGTACTGGAAAAACAACGCTTGCTGTTCACTTAGCTCTTGCTTTTATAAAATATCATAATTTAAAAGTTGCTATTATTGATACTGATCCACAGGGAAGTTTAGGAAAATGGTTTATGATAAGGGAAGAAAAAAAACTTTCAAACGATAATTTAACTTTTAAAACTGCTAGTTTATGGGGCGCACAATATGAGTCAAAATCATTAAAAAAAGATAATGATATTGTAATTATCGACACTCCACCAAAAATAGAATCGGATGCTCGTCCTTCTATTGAGTCTGCAGATTTAGTTTTAATCCCTATGGCAGCATCTCACGTTGATTTTTGGGCAACCGGTGCAATTGTAGAAATAGCAAAAAAAGCAAATAAAAAAATTTTAATACAAATCAATAGATCTAACCAAAGATCTAAACTTATTAGTAAAACAAATGATTTTATTAAAAGTTTAAACCTTTCAGCAACTAAAACAATAATTGGAAATCGTCAAATTTATGCTGCTTCTATGGGTGAAGGTAAAACTGCTATTGAAAAACAAAAAAAAAGTAATGCTATAGATGAAATAAAAAATCTATCAGAACAAATCTTACTAGAAATTAAATAATCATACCAGTGCTTCTTACAACTAAAAAAATAATCAAAGAATGGACTGATTACAATGGACATATGAACTTGTCTTACTACATTCTAATTTTTGATATTGGTGCTGAAGTAATTTTGTCAAAATTTAAGATGGGTGAACATTCTGCAAAAACAACAAAAAAAAGTACAATGGTAGTTGAAACGCACACAACTTATAACCAAGAAGTCAAAGAAGGAGATGAGGTTGATGTTCTTATATCCTATTTTGAACATGACAATAAAAGATTACATTATAAATTAGAAATGTTTGATAAAGCCAAAAATACACTTTCAGCAACAACTGAAG
>CACJGR010000026.1 GCA_902592985.1 uncultured Pelagibacteraceae bacterium
ACCACCTTTTAATCATTATTTCCATACGACGCACTCTTTTATTGTATATTAGAAAAACTAAGATAATAAATACTATTGCTATTTGCCAAAAACCAAAGGCAAAGGTCACGAGAGAGAGTTCAGCCAAAACAGCCAGAATCATTATTGCAATAAATAAATACCATTTAAGAAGTTTCTCAAAAAAATTGAGGAATTTCCATGACCAGAATATTCTAATGTAATCTACTATTTTCTTCTTGGGTTTCTTTCTGGCTTTCATACAAAAAATATACCAAGTATTTAAGAAGCTGTCGATAATAGCAGTGAGCTATATGAAGTGTTGGGCACCACAACAAACCCAGAACCACGATCCCTAAAAGCTTTTTCATTGTTTAAAAATTTAATTATATAATATTTCCCTTGCATCAAAGTTTAATTGCAAATCTTTCCATCTTTCATAGCCTGTAGTTGGAACTCTTAATGGTTGACACAATTTAATTGCTCTCAATGCACTTTCAGCTAATACTTTATAAAATCCTTGTCCGGGCTTATGCATTCTTGCATGATCTAAAATTTCAGATTTTATAACAGTTCCATCTGGTTTTAATTTCACTTTTATTCTAACTGTTAAATCTTCATTTAAAGGCAATCCCAATGGAATACTCCAACATCCAAAGATTTGTGCTTTTAAAGCATCTTCTTCACTTAATGAAACTTCAGCAAACGATAGATTGCACCACAACAAACCCAGAACCACGATCCCTAAAAGCTTTTTCATAATTCACGATCCTAGCACAAAAAATCCATACGCACTATGTACGCACTGAGCTCCTATTTTAAGACTTTCTAGTTCAAATTATTCGCGAATAATGCTACAAAGTTCGGGGCACCTGGCAACAGAACGCCCCTTTCCAAAGGTTTCCGTTGTATCTACACTAAAGGTTTATAAAATAATTGTTTAATATCTTTTTGATTATCATTCTCGTGTGTTGAAACATTCAGTAAAAAACTACTTAAAAGAAACCAACCAAATATTGGACCCATTAAAGTTAACATAATAATTCTGTTTAAAGTTCTAGATGTAACATCTGGTACAAACTTTTTAACAGCAGTCATAAATTGTTCTTTATCTATATTTCCCCTAAAATAATGAACAAAAAAAGGAAATAAGTGAATAGATAAAACTATCATACCTGCAGATGCTGCTCCTTCTTGTAAATAAAAACCATGTTTAGTGTTTAGTAGTTTCTCAAAGTTTTCATTTGAAAGTTTAATTACTTCGTCAGTTTCATATTTTCCTCCTGCAACTAAAGGATTATTCATTTTTTCAGCAGTTTCAGACGAAGTAATAACTGGTGTGTCAGGATATTTATCTAGATGATGCTCTATATAATTTTTGTCATCTGTTAATTTATAATTTACTTCAAAAGTTTGATTAGTTTTTGAATTATAAAATCTTACATCAGTTGCTGGATGCGAAGGGTCAGTAAATAATTCTGCCGACCAATAATCTCCATCCATATTTTCATAATTGGACTCTAAAATTTCATAAAATTTTGATTGAACTAAATTATCTACCCCAGGTAATTGTTCTATATTATAACTTTGAGCAAGAGTTCTTATTTCATCAATTGAGGCATTAGAACTAAGTTTGCTAGTAAAAGACATTCTCCACGCATCCAACCACATTTGACTAATTGGACCCTCAAAACTACTCGTTCTTCCATCAAGTAAATACGCCATACTAGCAGCAAAAAATACTTCTCCTTTAACTTTTTTTTTATAATCAATATTTAATTGAATAAATGAGTGAACATTTTCTTTTATTTGGTTAAATAAACCTGGCATATCTTTTAATAATAAAGTCATTAAACTTTTTCCTATTTTGTAAGTAAAAGTTGATGCATTTGTAGCGATTTTTCCTACAGAACATATTTTGAGTTTTTTTTCACCTGAATTTTTTATTTCTGTAAAAGCAAGATAACAAAATATACCTAGAAATAGATTTGTAATTACAACAGAAACAAAAGAAGCAGGAGTAATAGCAGGCAAATGTGAAACTAATTTGAATATTACCTGTAATACTTTTTCAAATGCATAAAGGACTGCTAAAGAAGAAAGACCTACTACGCCAAGAAGTTTAAAAACATTTTCTTTTTTAAAATCTAAACCTACTAATCTTGCTATATTAACCGCCATTGTAAATTCAAGTGCTTGTGCAACGTATAAACCCACACCGATATCGCCAGGTATAGCAACCAATATACCAATAACTATTGAACAACCTATTATAAATCTAAATATTTGTTCTTCAGATTTTTTATTAATTATACTAGATGCAACATTAATTAAGTCATAAGGAATAATCGCGTCAGTTAAAAATCTATTTGAAAAAAATGATTTTAAATCATCGTAATATTTTAACCATTTTTCTTTATTCTTTAAAAAATCAAAAAACTTCATAATTTAAATTTTACCCCGATTCTCAGTGAAGTCGAGAAGCAAGGTTTTAGAAATATTGTCAAACTCTCAGTGAAGTTTTCAGTAAAGTATTGCTATAACCTATGTTTGATAATATAAATTTGGTCTCGGGGGGCACAGAACGCCCCTTCTTATTTATTCATCATAACAATTAATTAAGACCAACATTTACATTAAATTTATCACAATCATCCTGAAGTTCCTCATTACACTCTTCCTGCAGTTCTTCATTTTGTTTTTGTTGCTCTTCTTCTCTTAATCTTTTTTCTTCTTCTTCTATTAATCTTAGTTGTTCTGCTTCTTCTATTAATCTTTTTTCTTCTTCTTCTATTAATATTTTTTCTTCTGCTTCTTCTTTTTGTCTTTGTTCTTCATTTTGTTTTTGTTGCTCTTCTTCTCCTAATCTTTGTTCTTCATTTTGTTTTTGCTGCTCTTTTTCTCTCTTCTTCTTGTTTAATTTTTCGTGTGCATCTTTTAATCTTCGTTCTTTTATTTTTTCATATAGACTTTTTTCTTCATTTTGTTTTTTCTGTTCTTCTTCTCTTAATCTTTTTTCTTCTGCTTCTCTTTTTTCTTTTTGTTTTATTTTACAAAGTTTTCTGTATAGTATATATGCTTGTTTGCCGCCATCAGTATAAGGTTTTCCTTCCCAACCGGGTGTACCGGCTGTCGGAAGAGATTGTATTTTATCATAAAAATCTTGCCGCGGACGTCTGCTATCACACTGATAAGCAGAATCACCCCAACAAGTACCAGGATTGATAGAACCGTAAGGAGCTTTGGAACAGTCGTAGACTGGTACTCTTTTATTATTTTTTCTTTGTTTTATTTTTTTTTTATGGTCTATTAACCTTTGAATCTGCTCTTCTCTTTTTTGCTTTTCTTCTTTTATTTTTTTTTTCTCTTTATTAAGGTTTAGTAACCAACGAGTCCGCTCTTCATATAATTTTTTATCTTCATTTTGTTTTTGCTGCTCTTCTTCTCTTAATATTTTTTCTTCTGCTTCTTCTTTTTCTTTTTTCTGTTCTTCTTCTCCAGCAGAATAAGTTGTAGTACTTTGGTCACTTTTTCGACCATCTTTAAATTCACCAACATATTTGTCTCCATTTGTGAATATGTAAGTTCCTTTGCCATGAAATTTGCCATTTTTAAAATCACCAACATATTTGTTTCCATTTTTGAATATGTAAGTTCCTTTGCCATAAAATTTGCCATCTTTAAATTCACCAACATATTTGTCTTCATTTTTGAATATGTAAGTTCCTTTGCACATTGTCCATTTAGAAACATCTTCACCTTGGCATTTTGGTAAAGCAAATACAATGTTAGACCACAACAAACCCAGAACCACGATCCCTAAAAGTTTTTTCATGATCTACGATCCTAGCACAATCAATTCGATCGCACTACGATCATACTACTTTTGAAATTTCTGATTTTTCAGTTTAAATTATTTCTTATTCATCAATTTTCTCCATAAATTCCACTGTTCAACCGTTTTAATTGTAGGAGTAATATTTTTAGAACGATGATCTTTTTTGCAGTCGGCCTTTACTAAATAGGATTCTTTAACGCCATCTGTAATTATATTTGCCAGAGTTGATTTTGAACATACATTTGAGGGAATGTAATAGGATAAAACATCCTCTGTACATTCAATTTTATTTTCAAAAAGTAGCATTATTAAATTAATAACATAATTCCCACCCGGCCTTCTTGAAAAAAAATCTATTATAATTAATTCTTTTTGTTCCCTTAAAATATTTGCAATCTCGACTGAATTATCAATTAAATCTTTTTGCTCATTATTCACTTTAGTTGCTTAATAATTTCTAAACATATCATTTATATACCTGATGTCTAAACATATAAAAATTGCTGTTTAAAAACTATCGTAAATAATAAGAAATATTTCCATTAATAAATAATATTAAATTTTAATAGTAATTTTTAAGTTTTTTAATCCTTTTGATTTAATATAGCTTTCCCTCGCAGGAGGTTGATTATGGCATATAAAAAAATGTTAAGAAAACTAGCGTCTATATTGTTTTTGGTAACAATCTTACCTTTTTCAGTAGCTGCGCAAAACTACATTTATGGTGGACCAAAATTATTTTATTATGATGTAACTCAAGAAGATGTAGATAATGTTGCACAAGAATTAGTTAATTTAGGTTTCACTACAGCAACCGTTGAAGCTAACTCGAGAGGAATTGGTTTTGATGTTGGAATCGGAATTCCGGTAAACGATGTTTTTGATATTGAAGGAGGATTTGTTTACATGGGTGAATTTAAACTTACGGCAAAAATGACAGGTCCAACAGAAACAGTTACAGCAACATCATCGGCTTGGTCTATACCATTAGTTGGTAAATTTAAAGTTGGTGATAGTGATGCAAATATTTTTGTAAAAGGTGGAGGACACTACTGGAAACAGAATTCTGAAATATCCGCTTCTAAGGGTGTAGTTACAATGTGGGGGACAGGTTTAGATCCAGTAATAGGTGTTGGTGGAGAATTGGGAGGTTTAGTTGTTTCTTACGAACATTACAGTTTTAGTGGCGTTGGAGCAGGTGCAGGAATTGGTGAAGGAGGAATGAGTGCACTTTCGATAACTTGGAAAGCAGAATTTTAATACTTTACAAATAAATTGTTTATAGTTTTGTGAAATTAAATTTTTTATTGATTGTTATTTTGAAAAATAATTTTAAACAAAATTTTTTTTTTAGAATTAAATATACATTTTTAATTTTATTATTTTTATTTTTAACATCTTGTGCCGGCACAGGATCAAAAGTTAAACCAAATATTTCGGTAGAAAATAGTGGTAGTACTAATTTATACTTTGTAAGAGAAAGTGGTTTTATAGCGGGTGGAGTATTAGTCAAAGTTGAAGTTAATGGTGTGGAAATTGCAAAACTTGGAACAAAAGAATACACTAACTACAAAACTTCAGGAAATTTTAAAATAGATGTTTCTGGCGCAGGATTAGGAGGAATGGGTATGGGTGGTGATTCCACATCTGGTGTAGGAAATGAAAAAAATTTCTTTTATATTATTAGTGTAAAACAAGGTTTGTTTTCCACTAAATTCATAATAAATGAAACAACTGAATCAGGATTTAATCAAGCGCGATAATTTTTGAATTATGATAACAGAAAGCCCGTTTCTAATTTAACATATTGTAATTCTATGCATTATTCTATTTCCTTTAAATGGGGTAGCCTGATGTAACATGGATCTATTATCCCAAATGGCCAATTGATTTTTTTCCCACTCTAAAGAGTATTGAAATTTCTTTTTAATTTGATGTCTAAACAAAAACCTTTTTAATTTTATTTCTTCTTTTTTGTTTAAATTGCTGAAACTTATAAAATGACCTGGACTACAAAATATACTTAATTTTTTGTTTATTTTTTTTATTATTTTATGTTTTGATGTTAACTCATTTTTTTGTTTGCCTTTTTCTTTTTCTCTCTCATGTGTTGTGACTGATATTGGTCCTTCTGATGAATAAATTGCTTTTAAATTTTTCAATTTTTTTTTTATGTTTTGGGGTAGATTTTTATAAGCTAAGTATTGTGAAGAAAACTCTGTATTTGCCTTACCTTTCTTAGGTACCAATTTTGATAACAACATAGTAAATCGAGGCGGATTTTTTGTGTAAATTGAGTCAGTATGAAATTGTTCTCCAAAACTTGGTCCTTTGTCTGTAGTTTTTCTCTCCACTACTGTTATTTTAGTATATTTAGAACTTAAACCTTTTAATCGAGGATAATCAGCTGGAATTCCTAATTTTTTAGCAAATTTTAAATAATTGCTTGAAGATAAATTTTGATTTCTAAAATAAATCATTCCAAATTTGTTTAATGCAAATTTAATTTTTTTTAGTTCTGAGTTTTTTAATTTTTTAACATCACATATAATCTCAGCTGCAATTTTATTTTTTTTAGAAATTACTTTAATCATAGACCTAGAGCGAGTTTTCCTATATTTTTTTTTAATAATCAATTATTCTAAATTAGGAATACTTTCTCCATTAAGAGCTTTTAAGGTTCCTTGATGAATATTTGTAACCTGTCTAGTTTCTAAAGGTGATTTTGCATTAATTGACTCGTTTACTATGTTCATAAAAACTTTTGTTAGTTGCCAGGCATGTCTATTTGGAAAGTTCGGTTCTGATAACAAAACTAAATCTCCAAAATTATAAATAACAAAACTTTCAGTTTTACCAAATTTTCTAAAAGGGCCAGTTCCGTTAATGAGAGCTCTTGCATTTTTTTTTGAAAGTAATAACAAAGGTATTTGACCCGTAGAAAGTAAACTCTGAACTCTTTTAAAAGTTCTGGCACGTGCAGGTCTAGCACTTGCCTCTGGTAATTCTTGATTGATAACTTCTACTAACAGTTTTGAAAAAGGATAAGTTGGAATATCTTCTCGTGTGCTCATTATAAGAAGGTGTTGTTGTCTATAAGCATGATATTGCCCCCAGGGAGAATGTGCTGCTAGGAGTATATAAATAAAAAAAATCGCAAATAGTTTTAATATAAAAAATTTTCTAGACATAAAATACTTACCTTTACATAGAAAAGGCGCCTTTTTATAAGTGGCGCCTTTTATTGTATATATATTTTATATATAAAAGTATTAATTTCTGTATTTGTCAAACACATCCATATTTAGAACTGCTGAAACAATAAAGTTTGGAACATCTACTACTTGTCCTACCCTAAGGTCCACAGCTACAGAACATAGAATATATGCTTGTTCTCTAGTTAAGCCATGTTCTTTAACTAAATAGTCAATCATTTGCAGTAAAGCGTGTCTTGCAGAAATTGTAAGGTCTTCATTAACATTCTCTAGACCAGCTAGTTTTTCTGAGTCTAAATATGTATGAGAAGGAGGTATTTCACCTTTTTCTTTTAAAGGAATACCTAGTGTTTGATAATATCTAGTAGGCTCCATATCAATAATTTGATCGTTACCCACAGTTACAGGCATATCCATATCTTCTCCTTTGAATGGTAACACTTTAACTCTTACAGTAACTACACTTCCCATTTCAATTGCTGTACCTGAAACTTCTCCATCACCTTGAGCATAATGGACATCGCCAGCAAACAAACCACAACCATCTATAAAGCAAGGAAATATAATTTTAGTCCCTACTTGTTGTTGTTGAACATCCATATTCCCTCCATTTTCTCTTGGTGGAATTGTTCTTAAACAATCATCTTTATATTTGCCCATTTCTCCACATATTTTTTTTGGCAAAGCTCCTCCTGGTGAAGGTGTTAAAGCAACCCCACCGGCGCTCGCAAGTGCCGCTTCTCTAGCTTTCCATTTCTGAACTTCTGGTTCTCCGGGAAGAACTCCAATAGATCCTGGAAATGCCTCATAAGGAACAGTAACTCCAGGCATACCATCTGAAACAGCTCCTACTCGAGTTAATCTCCAATTTACAATATAAGGATCTGGAAACACGTCTCTTAAAAATCCAAATCCAGGAGCAATAACTGTATATCCATATTCATCAGGGGCTATATCAATTATTTCAACTTCAAGAGCATCACCTCTATATGCACCATTTATATATACAGGACCCGTCATAGGATGAACCAACCCAAGATCAACCGTTGCCAAATCATCAGCTGTTGAATCTAACCTAAATCCAGTATCCAAAGCATCTCTTGTGTGAAGAATAATAATATCACCAGGATTAGCTTTTGCTGCTGGTGGAATCTTTGGATGATAACGATTGAAACAGTTTCTATCATCTTCACAATGCGCGCCAGTTTTTTTTAGCTCTACTTTTGTCATCCACTTTTGATCTGTGGTATCAGCAATAGCTAAAAGGCTTAATGAGACTGAGAAGATAAACGTAAGTAATATTTTTTTTATCATCTTTCCTCTTTTGTTATAAGTTTTCTTTTATTTATTTGAATATTTTAGGATAGTATGTCGCTATTAGCAAATTCTTTAAAATCATTCTAAACTAGCAATATTAGAAGAAATAATTAAACATTATACAACCAAAGGTTTAATGCAAATTAATTTTTTTTAGTTCAAAATTTTTTAAATTTTTAACATCGCATATAATCTCTAAAATTAAATTAGATATGAAAAATAAAGTAATTACTTTAGCTGTTATTAAAGAAGCAAGAATTGATGAAAATAGAGCGCCAATTTCTCCAACTCAAGTAACAAACATATTAAATAAATTTTCTAATACAAAAATAATAGTTCAACCATCAAATAGAAGATGTTTTAAAAATGAAGACTACTTAAAAGCTGGGGCTAAGATAACAGAAGACTTAAGTACTGCCGATATTATTTTTGGTGTAAAAGAAGTGGATATATCAGCTCTTATTAAAGATAAAACTTATTTATTTTTTTCACATACAAGCAAAGTTCGTCATTATATTGGACAGACTATAAAAGATAAAGCCATTATATATAAAAAAGAACTTTTAAGAGAAGTGATTAAAAAAAAAATAACACTAATTGATTATGAAAATTTAAGAGATATTTCAGGAAAAGGATACCGATATCTTGGATTTGGTAGATTTGCAGGTATTGTTGGAACCTACAATACATTAAATCTTTATTTAAGGTTATTTAATAAACAACTGATATCAAGAGCTTTTGAAATTAATAATTATGAACAAATTAAAGAAATAATTAATAAACA
>CACJGR010000027.1 GCA_902592985.1 uncultured Pelagibacteraceae bacterium
AAGTAAAATAGTGCAGCTGGAGCAATAATCTTTCCAATAGCTGGTTTTTGTTCATCTGGAATTTTTGGCATATTAGGTATTTGAACAAAATTAAAATACCAAAGTAAGCCAATCCACATAATTGCAACAATCACGTGAATTAATCTAAATAACCAACTCCAAAAAAGAGTATCAAATTCAAACCCTCCATTGATAAAAAAAAGTCCTAAGAATAGTATTACCGCTAAACCTAAAGACGCATGTATAGTTTTTGGTAATGATGTTAGTAAATTCCCCATAATTTTATAAAGTTATATACTATTGAATACAGTTTATTAAGCTGTTTTTTTAAATTTATTTTCCAATATCTCCTTTAAAAAATTACCTGTATAACTTTCTTTAACTTTACATATCTCTTCTGGTTTACCCTCAGCTATTATATTTCCACCTTTTATTCCTCCTTCAGGACCCATATCGACAATATAATCAGCTGTTTTAATTACATCCAAATTATGTTCTATTACTATAACAGTATTACCTAGCGCGACAAAAGTGTGCAATATGTCTAAAAGTTTTTTAATATCATGCTGATGTAAGCCTGTAGTTGGTTCATCCAAAATGTACATTGTTCTACCAGTTGATCTTTTCGACAATTCTTTAGCTAGTTTAATTCTCTGAGCTTCTCCACCAGACAAAGTAGTAGCTTGTTGACCAATCTTAATATATCCAAGTCCTACTTTTTTTAATGTTAGTAATTTCGTTTTTATATTTGAAATATTTTCAAAATATTTACATCCTTCATCGACCGTCATACTAAGCACATCAGCAATGCTTTTGTCTTTAAATTTTATTTCTAACGTTTCTCTATTGTATCTACTGCCCTTGCATTCATCACATTGGATATAAACATCTGGTAAAAAGTGCATTTCATAAGTAATTACTCCATCACCTTCACATGCTTCACATCTACCTCCCTTAACATTAAATGAAAATCTTCCAGGTTTATATCCTCTACTTTTAGATTCAGGTAAAGCTGTAAACCAATCTCTTATTGGACCAAAAGCACCTGTGTAAGTTGCAGGATTAGACCTAGGCGTTCTACCAATAGGAGATTGGTCAATATCAATAACTTTATCAATTAGCTCCGTTCCTTTAAAACCTTTAAAAGGTTTTGGTATTTTGCGAGATTTATTATTATTGAGAGTCAAATTTAAAGCATTATATAAAGTTTGTAAAATTAAAGTAGATTTACCACTACCTGAAACTCCTGTTACACATGTAAAACTTCCCAGTGGTATTTTAAGATTTATATTATTAAGATTATTTCCAGTAGCTCCATTAATTTCTAAAAATCTACCATTTTTTGCTAACCTTCTTGTTTTTGGAATCTGAATAAATTGTTTATGAGATAAATATTTTCCTGTAATACTTTCATTACATTTTAAAATATCATCAAAGGAACCTTGTGCAACAATTTGACCACCTTCATTTCCTGCTTCCGGACCCAAGTCAATTATGTGATCTGCGTTTTCCATTGTCTCTGTATCATGTTCCACAACAATGACAGTATTGCCTAAGTCTCTTAGTCTCTTTAATGCATTAATTAATTTTATATTATCTTTTTGATGCAATCCTATGGAAGGTTCATCTAAAACATAAAGCACTCCCGTTAATCCCGACCCGATCTGAGAAGCTAATCTTATACGTTGAGCCTCTCCTCCTGATAAAGTTCCCGATTCTCTAGATAAAGTTAAATAATCTAAACCAACATTTAATAAAAAATTTAACCTTTCATTTATTTCCTTTAAAATGTGTTGAGCAATTTTTAATTGTCTTTTACTAAGTTTTAATTCTAAATTTTTAAACCATCCAGAAGCTTCTAAAATTGATTTTTCAGTGACACCACTTATGTGAAGATTGTCTATTTTAACGCATAAAGCCTCTTCTTTTAGTCTATGACCATTGCAGCTTTCACATTTTGTATCAGATTGATATTGAGCTATTTCTTCTCTTTTCCAATCGCTATCAGTTTCAAGGTATCTTCTTTCTAAATTATTTATGACACCTTCAAATGTTTTTTTGTGAGAATATTTTTCATATCCATCGTCATATGAAAATTTTATTTCATCATCATCTGATCCAAATAAAATTATATCTTTTATTTTTTTTGATAACTTATTCCATTTTGTATTAAGCGAAAAATCATAATGTTTAGCAATTGATGATAATGTTTGTGCATAATATAAAGTTGTTGATTTAGACCAAGGCTCAATGGCTCCATCCGCGATACTTTTTTTTTCATTTGGTACAACTAAATTAGGATCAACATTTAATTTTACTCCAATACCCTCACATTCTTCACATGCTCCATATGGACTATTAAAAGAAAATAGTCTTGGTTCAATTTCTTCAATTGTAAAGCCACTTTCTGGACAAGAAAATTTTGTTGAAAATATTAATCTTTCAATTTTTCTAAATTTTTTAGGCAATGTTTCATTTTCATATTCAACAAATAATAAACCATTTGTTAAATTAATTGCAGTTTCTATTCCTTCAGGAAGTCTATTTCCTAAAGTTGAATTTAAAACAATTCGATCAACTAATATTGAAATATCATGTTTAATTTTTTTATTTAGTTCTGGGATGTTGTCGATTTCATATAATTTATTATCAATTTTAATTTTTCTAAAGCCTCTTTTTTTATAATTTGAAATATCTTTTTTATATTCACCTTTACGACCTCTTACTACTGGGGCATAAAGGTAGATAGTAGATTTTTTAGGTAATTCTTTAATTTTGTCTACAATTTCTGAAATTGTTTGCGAAGCTATAGGTTTACCTGTGAATGGTGAATATGGAATTCCAGCTCTTGCGAAAAGAACTCTCATATAATCATAAATTTCTGTAACTGTTGCTACTGTTGATCTAGGATTTTTTGAATTGTTTTTTTGTTCTATAGATATTGCTGGACTTAATCCTTCTATTAAATCAACGTTAGGTTTTTTCATCTTGTCTAAAAATTGTCTTGCATAAGCAGATAAACTTTCAACATATCTTCTTTGACCTTCTGCATAAATTGTATCAAAGGCTAATGATGACTTTCCTGATCCAGATAGTCCTGTTATGACAACAAATTGATCCTTGGGTATCTCTAAAGAAATATTCTTTAAATTGTGTTCTTTTGCACCCTTTATAACTATCTTTTTGAGCATAATTTTTGTTGCTTTATTTTAATAAAATTAATATTGAAGTTAAACTGTGATATAAATCATATTATTAAACATAAAAAAATTAAAGTATTATGGCTGGAAGTTTAAATAAAGTATTATTAATTGGCCGATTAGGCGCAGACCCTGAAATTAAACAAATGGTAAATGGCAAAAGTGTCGCTCGTCTAAGCTTAGCTACAAGTCAATCTTGGAAAGATAAGAATACAGGCGAAAAAAAAGAAAAAACTGAATGGCACCGTGTAGTTGTATTTAATGAGGGTCTTGTAAATGTTGTTCAACAGTACCTTAAAAAAGGTGCACAAGTTTATATAGAAGGTCAATTATCTACCAGAAAATGGAAAGACGAACAATCAGGTCAAGATAAGTATTCAACAGAAATTATTATTCAGGGGTATAATTCATCACTCACAATGCTTGGTGGTGGAGGACGTGGTATACAAAATGATAGTTCTCCCCAACCAAAATCAAAAAATTCTGATGATATTTCTCAAATGGAACAAAACGACCTGGATGATGAAATTCCATTTTAGTTTCTATGCAAAAAAACGTTATATTAAAAGATTCTAAAATTAAGTTAATCTCCATGCACGACGAAATGAGTTCGTCGTATTTATCTTACGCAATGAGCGTAATAGTTAGTAGAGCACTTCCTGATATTAGAGATGGATTAAAACCTGTCCATAGAAGAATTCTTTTCGCTATGCATAAAGGTGGTTATGATTGGTCAAAACAATTTAGAAAATCAGCAAGAATAGTAGGGGATGTTATTGGTAAGTATCACCCACATGGTGATCAATCTGTTTATGATGCTTTAGTTAGAATGGTACAAGATTTTTCAATGAGTTTACCTTTGATTGAAGGTCAAGGTAATTTTGGATCTGTTGATGGCGACCCACCTGCTGCAATGAGATATACCGAAACTAGACTTTCAAAAGTTTCTCAGTTTTTAATTGATGATATAGATAAAAATACAGTTAACTTTAAAAGTAACTATGATGAAACAGAAAAAGAACCTAGTGTATTACCCGCTCAATTTCCAAATTTATTAGTTAATGGCGCTGGCGGAATTGCTGTTGGTATGGCGACAAGTATACCACCACATAATCTTGGTGAAGTTATAAATGCCTCTCTTGCCCTTATTCAAAATAAAGAAATTAAGATTAATGAATTGATGAAACATGTACCAGGACCAGATTTTCCAACTGGAGGTATAATTATTGGAAAAAATATTATTAAAGAAGGTTACAAAACTGGCAGAGGTTCGTTTAAAATTAGAGGCGAAATTAAAGTAGAGAGTTTAAAAAACGGTAGAAATCGTTTAGTAATTTCATCTATACCATATCAAGTTAATAAATCTGCATTAAATGAAAGAATAGCAGAACTTGCTAGAGATAAAAAAATAGAGGGTATTAAAGATATTCGTGACGAGTCAAACAGAGAAGGTATTAGAGTTGCAATTGATTTAAGATCCAATGTTGAACCTGAAACTATAAAAAGACAATTGTTTAAATATACATCTGTTGAAAGTTCGTTTGGATTTAATACTTTAGCTATTGTTGATAAAAAACCAAAAACCTGCAATCTTAAAGAATTTTTAGAAAATTTTTTAAAATTTAGAGAAGATGTTGTTATTAAAAAAACAAAATTTGACTTAAAAAAAGCAGAAGAAAGAGCTCATATTTTAATTGGTTTATCTGTGTCTGTTGAAAATTTAGATAAAGTTATTAAAATAATTAGAAAATCAGAAACACCTGACGTTGCTAAAAAAAGTTTATTAAATGTAAAATGGAAAATTAACAAGTCATTAAAATTTATAAACTTAATTCATGATAAAAAAAGTAAAAATTTATATTCTTTATCTGAATCACAAGTAGCATCAATTTTAGAACTTAAACTTCAAAAATTAACTGCATTAGGTATTAATGAAATAGAAATTGAAATTAAAAAACTCTCAATATTAATTTTTAAGTATAAAAAAATTATTAATTCTAAAAAAGAACTTTTAAATGTTATTAGTCAAGAATTAAAAATCATTAAAGAAAAGTTTTCAGTACCAAGAAGAACACAAATTATTGATGCTGTTTTAAATTATGATGTTGAGGAAACTATACAAAAAGAATCTGTTATAATCACTGTTACACTTCAGGGATATATAAAAAGAGGTGCCTTAAGTAGCGTTAAACAGCAAAAAAGGGGAGGAAAGGGTAAATCTGGGATAAAAACTAGAGATCAAGATTCTGTTGTGCAAACTCTTTCTGTAAACACACATACATCTGTACTTTTCTTTTCAACAGAAGGTTTAGTTTACAAAATTAAAGCTTGGAAAATTCCAGAAGGCTCAGCGTCATCGAAAGGTAAGTCTTTATTCAACATTTTGCCTTTAAAAAACCATCAGTCAATAAGCTCTATTATGCCTTTTCCTGAAGAAAAATCAGAATGGAAAGATTTACAAATAGTATTTGCCACTTTAAAAGGAAAAATTAGAAAAAATAATCTTGACGATTTTGCTTCAATTAATACATCAGGCAAAATAGCTATGAAACTTGACACAAATGATAAAATTATTGGTGTTAAAATTTGTAGAGATAACCAAGACATTATTTTAAGCACTAGACTCGGCAAATGTATTAGATTTGAATCAAAAAAATTAAGAGTATTTAAAGGCCGTTCTTCAAAAGGAATTAGAGGAATTAATTTGTCAGATAACGATTCAATAGTGTCTCTTTCTATAATCGATCATGATTTAAACAAAAAAAATGGCAAATTAAACGGTGATGATAAATCTGAAATTAAAGCTAAGGAAAAATTTATATTTTCAATTACTGAAAATGGATTTGGTAAAAGAACTTCCCATTATGAATTTAGAGTTACAAATAGAGGTGGAAAAGGAATTATTGGCATTGTTAATTCTGCAAGAAACGGCAATATTTCTTCTTCATTTCCAGTTAATGAGGGTGATGAAATATTGATTTCAACAAACAAAGGAAGAGTTATTAGAGTTGCGGTTAAAGGAATTAGAGTTGCTGGAAGAAATACACAAGGTGTTAGAATTATTAAGTTATCTGGAGATGAAAAAGTTGTTTCAGCAATAAGAATAGATGATAATTTATTATAATGAAAACTAATGCAATTTATCCAGGAACTTTTGATCCAATAACTTTTGGACATATTGATGTTATTAAAAAAGCATTAAAAATTGTTGATACTGTTATTGTTGCTATTTCGGAAACAAACAATAAAAATTATTTTTTTGATGCTCAGGAAAGAATGGATATTGTAAAAAAAGCTTTATTTTCAGATCTAAAATTAAATAAAAAAAAAATTAAAATAATCTTATTTAAATCTTTAACTACAGATTTATGCAAAAAATATAAATCAAATATTATATTAAGAGGTCTACGCGCGGTATCTGATTTTGAATATGAATTTCAATTAGCTGGAATGAATAGAAAACTAAACGATAGTGTTGAAACAATTTTTTTAATGTCAGACGTAGAAAATCAAATTATTTCTTCAAAATTTGTTAAAGAAATAATTTCTCTTGGCGGTGATGTTAAAAAATTTACAACAAAAAGTACTATTAAATCTTTAAAACAAAAAAATGATTAAATATATTTCAAAAATTTTAATTTTATTTTTTTTATTAACTAACAATACAATTGCAGAGGAGAACTTGATGATTTTAAAACTTAAACATGGTGACGTAAAAATTGAATTATTTTCAGATGTTGCACCCAAACATGTAGAAAGAATTAAAAAATTAGCTAATGATGGGAAATACGATAATGTAGTTTTTCATAGAGTTATAGATGGATTTATGGCACAAACCGGTGACGTTGAATTTGGAAACTCTTCTTCTACTAACTATGATTTATTAAAAGTTGGCACTGGTGGTTCAGATTTACCCTATCTTCCATCAGAATTTAGTGATCTTCCTCATTTAAGAGGAACTTTATCAATGGCAAGATCCCAGGATCCTAATAGTGCTAATAGTCAATTTTTTATATGTTTTAAAGAAGCACCTTTTCTTGATAGACAGTACACTGTTTTTGGTAAAGTTATCGAAGGAATGGATAATGTTGATAAGATTAAAAAAGGGAATAAAGATCAAAACGGTTCAGTTGAAAATCCAGATAAAATTATAAGCTTTAAATCACTTTAAAGTCATTGATGGCATTAAAAAAGTTCAACTTTAATGTTATTCAAAAAGATAATTATTCTAGATGTGGATTGATGAAAACTCATAGAGGAAATATTCAAACACCAGTGTTTATGCCAGTCGGTACACAGGCAACAGTAAAAGCAACGTTTATTGATGATATTATCAAAACTGGTTCGGAAATAATTTTATCAAATACTTATCATTTAATGTTAAGGCCAGGAGTTGAAAGAATAAAATCTGTTGGTGGCCTGCACAAATTTATGAATTGTCCATTACCTATTCTTACAGATTCTGGTGGTTTTCAAGTTATGTCATTATCAAAGTTTAATAAAGTTGATAAAGAACAAGGTGCTATTTTTAAATCTCATATTGATGGAAAAAAATTTATTCTTAGTCCAGAAGAAAGCATTAAAATTCAAAAAGAATTGAATTCAGATATTGTAATGGTCATGGATGAATGTCCCAAAAAAACAACTGATTATAAAGTAATTGAAAAGTCCATGGATATATCAAACTACTGGGCATCTAGATCAAAAAAAGCTTTTGGCTTAAACCCTGAGAAAGCATTATTTGGAATTATCCAAGGGGGTTTATTTGAAGACTTAAGAGTTAAATCTTTAAATGAATTAACAAAAATTGGTTTTGATGGTTATGCAATAGGTGGTTTAGCTGTAGGAGAAACACAAAGCGAAATGTTTAAAATTTTAGATGATATTAAAGATTTTATGCCAGAAGATAAACCTAGATATTTAATGGGTGTGGGTACACCATCAGATATATTAGGAGCCGTCAAAAGAGGCATTGATATGTTTGATTGTGTATTACCCACAAGATCAGGAAGAACTGGTTTGGCTTTTACCTGGAAAGGAAGAATTAATATTAGAAATTCAAAATATCAAAATGACAATGAACCTTTAGATGCTAATTGTAAAAATTTAAGTTTAAACAAATACTCAAAAAATTATTTAAACCACTTATTTAATACAAATGAAATTCTTGCCTCAATGATATTATCTTTACATAACATTAATTTTTATCAAGAATTAATGACGAACATAAGAAACAGTATTCAAAAAGGGACTTTTAATGAGTTTCATGATTTATATATAAATAAGTTATAAAATTTTTGAGATTGATTATTTTTTAAAAAAGATTATAAGAATTTTTGTATGTGGGCCCTTAGCTCAGTTGGTAGAGCAATTCCCTTTTAAGGAATGGGTCGTTGGTTCGAGTCCAACAGGGCTCACCATTAATCAATAAAATCAATAGAAATATTTGGTGTGTAAAAGCATTTCTTTAAAAAAGTTGATTTTTTTGTGCATATTCTGTGCGCACTTCATAAATTTTTTGATAGTGTGGGTGATGAAAAAACTTTTAGGAATAATTTTTTTAGTTTTGATGATTTTTAATCCAGCTAAATCTGGAGATATTTATGGAGAAGGTGAATTAAAATTATCAGATAATATTGTTGAATATTTTCTTAAGTACATAAAAGGAAAAAACGGCAAATATCCTGCAGACTTTTATATTACTATAGATGGAACAGATGCAATCTACTGGACTTGTAGGGTAATGACCAATTGTGCTCCAGGTTCCGCAAAAACTGACCTTAAAATTTGCGAAAGAGAAACTGGAAAAAAGTGTAAAAAATTTGCAAGACAAAGAACTATCAGATGGAAAAATGGAATTAATCCTGCCAAAGGAAAAATATCTCAAATTAATTCGAAGTTGGATTTAAGCGGCCTCAAAGCAAAATTAACTGAACTTGGCTT
>CACJGR010000028.1 GCA_902592985.1 uncultured Pelagibacteraceae bacterium
GCCGCAAACAATAAAATGATTTCAATTTCTTTAAGAAAAAGATTGAAGCCAAGTTGAAATTTTAGTCTTAAATTAGTTAATTATAAAAGAATAGATCCAGAATATAAAAATTTAAAGTATAAAAAAATTTTAAATTTTCTAAATAAAATGGATACAACAAAATCAGATATAGCTCTCCACAAGAATAATAAAATATTAGAGACTGGAACTTCTAATTTGTTATTTATAAAAAAAAACAAGATATATTCTCCCAATAAAAATTTTTATAATGGGACAACGTTAAAATTTTTTAAAAAAAAAATAAAAAAAATAAAAAAAACAAATATTTCAATAGACTCATTAAGAGAATATGATGAAATTATTGTTGTTGGCTCTGGAAAAGGAGTGGTTTCGGTTAGTAATATTACAAACTCACCTTGGAAAAGAAAAAGTTTAAAATATTATAGAATTTTATTAAAGTTTTACCAAAAAGCTGTTACGAATTGCCCAAGATATATTGGTTGATCTATTATATTAACTGTACTAGAAACCTAATTTACTAGGGGATAATTTTAATGATTACAACTAATCCATTTTCAATATTAGCAGAGACAGTGCCGCCGATTTTAATGCAATGGTTTGTAATTATAATGGCAATGTTGGTTATTGTAGGAACTCTAGTAGACATTATTCATAAAAAAAATGTAAAGTATTTCTTTGAAAATGCAAAAAAAGCAAAATTATCAGCAATTAAAACTTTAAGTACAAGTGAAAAAATATCAGTAGTTTCTAAAACTATTATTAGTGATATTGCAACTACATCTGAGTTAGGTGCTGGACAAAGAAGAGCAGCACATCTTCTTGGCATGTATGGAACTATTTTGTTTTGGATTGCTTCAATAATACTGATTTTTTGTTACGTTAATCCATCCTCTAACACTCCATCTATATGGCCAATTATGTGGCACGTGGGTGCAATAATGACAGTCCTTGGAGGATCTTGGTTTTGGTTTTTTTTAAGAGTTGATGTTTATTCAGAAGCTCAACCTTGGTACAGAATTATTAAAGCAGATTTATTTGTACTTGCGCTTATTGCATCTTCTTTATTTGGTTTAATTTGGTCATTTTTACAATCTTTAAACTTAAATGATAGATGGGACGATAAAGTATTTTTAGCTTTTTATGTTGTATCTAACTTAGTGTTGTTTGGTGGAGTATATTGGTCAAAATTTGCCCATATGTTTTATAAACCTGGCGCAGCAATACAAAAAAATTTAGCTGAAGCCGATGGTTCAAGAGACAACTTACCACCTCCTGCTGATGCACCTGAGCAATTTGGCCCAGGTATAAAAAGAGAAGAGCCAAAACATTATTAATATGATAGAGAAAAATTAATTATGTCAACTTTTGTATATATGACTCGCTGCGATGGTTGTGGTCACTGCGTAGATATTTGTCCTTCCGATATAATGCATATTGATGAAACAATTAGACGTGCAAAAAATATTGAACCAAATTTTTGTTGGGAATGTTATTCTTGTGTGAAAGCTTGTCCAAACCATGCTATTGATGTTCGTGGTTATGCTGATTTTGCACCTATGGGACATAGTGTAAGAGTTAGAAGAGAAGAAGAAAAGGGTACTATTTCTTGGAAAATTAAATTCAGAAATGGAACAGTCAAAGATTTCGTATCTCCAATTACAACTAAACCATGGGGAAAATTTATTCCTAAACTTGCTGAAGGTGATAAGCCAAATCAAGGAGAGATTAATTCTCAAAAACTTTACTCAGAACCAGAAGGTTTAAACACAAAAAAAGAATTACCAACCTTACCCAAAGAGTCATTTAAAAAAGGTGTTTACTATTAATGGCAAAAGTTAAAACTCATTATGAAAATTGTGATATTCTTGTTGTCGGTGGTGGTATGGCTGGTACTGGCGCTACATTTGAAGCTAGACATTGGGGAAGAGATTTAAAAATTATTTGTGTTGAAAAAGCAAATATAGACAGAAGTGGAGCGGTAGCTCAAGGTCTATATGCAATTAACTGTTATATGGGAATGCAATGGGATGAAAATCAGCCAGAGGATCATGTCCGTTATGCACGTAACGACTTAATGGGTTTAGTACGTGAAGACCTTGGTTATGATATGGCTCGTCATGTTGACTCAACAGTACACATGTTTGATGAGTGGGGGTTGCCCATGATGAAAAATGAAAAGACTGGACGTTATCTTAGAGAAGGTAAATGGCAAATAATGATTCACGGAGAAAGTTACAAACCCATTGTAGCTGAAGCAGCTAAAAAATCAGCAGATAAAATATACAATAGAATTATGATTACTCATTTACTAATGGATGAGAGCAAAGAGAATAGAGTAGGTGGTGCAGTAGGTTTTAATATGCGTACGGGTGACTATTATGTGTTTCGTGCAAAAACTGTAATTGTAGCGGCAGGTGGAGCATCACATATCTTTAAACCAAGAGCGGTAGGTGAGGGAATGGGAAGAACTTGGTATGCACCATGGAGCAATGGATCTGCTTACGCATTACCAATTGCAGTTGGTGCTAAAATGACTCAAATGGAAAATCGTATTGTTTTATGTAGATTTAAAGATGGTTACGGCCCAGTAGGCGCATATTTCTTGCATCTTAAAACTTATACTCAAAATGCTAACGGAGAAAATTACGAAAAAAAATGGTATGAGCATACAAAAAAACTTGTTGGAGAATATATTGATCATCATCCAGTGCCAACATGTTTGCGTAATCATGCTTTTATTCAAGAAGTTGCTGCAGGCGGTGGACCAATCCAAATGGTCACTAAAGAAGCTTTTCAAGATCCTCATTTAGAACAAGTAGGTTGGGAAAACTTTCTTGGTATGACTGTTGGACAAGCAGTAGTTTGGGCATCTCAAAATATTGATCCAAAGTACACAAATCCTGAATTAACTACATCAGAACCATATGTTATGGGTTCTCATGCTACTTGTTCAGGGGCTTGGGTAAGTGGCCCAGAAGATCTTTCACCAGCAGAATATTTCTGGGGTTATAATAGAATGTTAACTGTTGATGGTCTTTTCGGAGCTGGAGACACAGTTGGTGGAAGTGCTCATAAATTTTCTTCAGGATCTTTTACTGAAGGTCGGTTAGCTGCAAAAGCTGCTGTTAAATATATTCAAGATCAAAAGGCTGAAGGTATTAATGTTACTGATAAACAGTGTGATGATTTTAAAGAAACTATATACAAGCCTTTAGAAAACTACACTGTTGGTCGAAACGAAATAACAGGAGGCACAGTTTCACCAAGTTATATTTCGCCAATTCAAGGACTTCAACGTCTTCAACAGATTATGGATGAGTATGTAGGAGGAATTACTTCTCATTATATGACTAATGGTAATATGCTTAAAAGAGCTTTAGAATTATTGGAATGGTTACAAGAAGATTTAGAGAATGTTGGTGCTGAAGATTACCACCAACTAATGCGTGCTTGGGAATTAAAGCATAGAGCTCTTACTTCCCAATGTGTGACAGAACATACTATGTTTCGTGAAGAAACTCGTTGGCCCGGATATTATTACAGAGGCGACCATTTAAAATTAGATGACGACAACTGGCATTGCCTAACAGTATCTAGAAGAGACCCTAAGACAGGAAAGTTTACTTTGGAAAAAGTGCCTGTGTATCATATTGTTGACGAAAAAGAGAAAAAAAAAGCATCTTAGAAACAAATAAGAAATGAATCTTCTTGAGAAATCTGACCAAGAGATAATCGATATAGCTAATCCTATTTGGGAAAATTTAGTCAAATCATCCAATATTAAAGATTATGGTGGATTTACAAAAGATTTTTCATCTCAAATGTTATTTGGTGCAAATGAAGTTGAGCTGGGTAAACAATGGGCTAATAACAAATTATTAACTAGCTTGTCTGACAAAAGAGAAGTATTTGGTTGTTTGAGAAGAGACAGTTATGTTACCATCCTCTATAAACAGACCAGCAATACAGTTCCTGGAGAATTTTTAGGACGTTTAGTACTTGGCGTTGAAGATGATGAAGTTAAAGTTTTTGGAGCAACAATTTACTAGAAATTTAATGAAAAATAATAATTACTTTTATCTATTATTTGTTTTACTTTTAAACTTATTTTTTTTACCTGTAAAATCAGACCCAATTTTTGAAATGGGAAAAACTATTTTTCTAGAACAAGGAAATTGTGCAGCTTGTCATTCACTTACAGATGCAAAATCCAACGGTGAAATTGGTCCAAATTTAAATCAAATTAAACCTGACATCACAAGGGTTATTAGTGCAGTTACCAATGGAATTGGAGTAATGCCACCTTACGAAGGAGTATTATCGACTAAAGAAATTGAAGCAGTAGCACATTATGTCTCTATAAGTGCTGCCGAATAATATATATATTGTTACAAATAATGAAAAAAATATTTATTTTAATTTTTACTTTAATTTCATTTAATTGTTTTGCCGTAGAAAAAAGCACAACATTTACCAAAGAAATTTTTAATAAAGCTCAATCAGAGGGCAAGATTGTGGTGGTAAGTTCTTGGACTAAATATTGTTCATCTTGTGCAAGTCAGATGAAAGTTTTAGATAAAGCTAAAAATGAATTTGATAATATTGAGTTTTTAGCATTTGAAATAAAAAATAAAGAAATTGCTAACTTACTAAATGTGCAATATCAAACAACACTTTTGATTTTTAAAGATAATAAAGAAGTTTACAGAAGTATTGGCGAAACAACTAAAGATTTAATTTACGAAGCTATAAAATCTTCAATTTAGATTTAAGCACTTCTAAAAAGTTTAGTCATAATGAATTCTTTATGACCTAGGACTTCTGCACAAGTTAAGCGTCCACTTGCTGCTTTTATAGTAGTTTTTATTAACTCATCTCCAGCTTGATCCATATTCATTTCTCTTTTTAAAATTTTTGAAACATCTAGATCAATATGTTCTTTCATATTAGCAGCTGTGCTTGGATTACCTGTTAATTTAACTACAGGTTCAATTGCATTACCAATAATATTTCCTTGCCCAGTTGGAAATAAATGAATATTAAATCCAGCAGCAGCTTGTAAAGTTAAACATTCTCCAGCGGCGGAGGATGTGTCCATAAAGTATAGACCTGGACCTTTTTTTGGTTCCTCAGCTGGCGTTAACACATCTATAAATTTTCTTGAACCAATTTTTTGAAAATTACCAAAGGCTTTTTCTTCAATTGTTGTAAGGCCACCCGCAATATTACCTGCGGTTGGTTGGCTTTCTGAAAGATCATTAGTTGCTTCTTTAAGAATAAAATCGTTATAGTCACTCCACGTTTTCATGAATTTTTTAGAAGCTTCTGGAGTTGCGCCTCTTGAAGCGCATACTTTTTCAGCTCCTGTAAGTTCTGATGTTTCACCAAAACATAAGTGAACACCTAATGGTTCTAACTTATCCATTAAATTTCCAACAGCAGGATTAGCTGCCATACCAGAGGTAGTATCTGACTCACCACATTTTACTGAAATCCATAAATCACTTAAAGGACATTCTTCTCTTTGTTTTTCTGATGCCCACTGTGAAAATTCTTGTGCTTTTTGTGAAGCCTTCATTGTAGTTTTAATATCACCAGCACCTTCAATACTAAAACCTTCTACAGGTTTTCCTGTAGTGGCTATCGCATCAACAATTCTTTTAGTCCATTTTGGTTCTATACCAATAACAATTATTGCAGCTACGTTTGGATTTTTGCCAGTTCCAATCATAGTGTCAAAAAATAATTCTAAATCTGCCCCAAACTGAAGTCTTCCATAAGCATGCGGTATCGCAAAAGTACCTTTAATATTATTTGCAACAGCTTCAGCGCACGCATTTGAAATATCATCAACAGGAAGAATTACTACATGATTTCTAGTACCAACTCTTCCGTTTTCTCTTTTGTAACCTAAAAAACTTTTTGGAATTTCCATATATTACCACTTTTTGGTTTTAACATTATGAACATGCACATGTTCGCCTTTTTTTATCGGCTTAACTACTTTACCAATGTCATGACCATATTTTAAAATGGTATCACCCTCATTAAGATCGATCATAGCAATTTTGTGCCCTAGGGCTATTTTATTTAAAGCCTGGATATTTACTGTTTTATCATTTTCCATAATCCAGCATGAACAATCTTGTTCTGGAGTGATTTTTTCAATAACTACAACGCCAACGTTATCTTTTTCATCGTGAATTATTATATCTGTTTTGGCCATTATAACGATTTCTTGGTAGAAAATTTGACTAAATTTATATATTAATCTCGAGTTTGCAAACAAAAACTTATAAAATTATTTAGAAAGGTAATAAATTGCCATGACAAAAATGACAACTGAAGAAGCTTTTATAAAAGTTCTTCAAATGCATGGAATTGAACATGCTTTTGGTATTATTGGTTCAGCATTCATGCCTATTTCAGATTTATTTCCTAAGGCAGGAATTACATTTTGGGATGTTGCTCATGAAACAAATGGTGGTTTAATTGCTGATGGATATACAAGAGCAACAGGAAAAATGTCAATGGTTATTGCTCAAAATGGTCCAGGCATCACTGGATTAGTTACACCTATTAAAACAGCTTATTGGAACCACACACCACTTTTATTAGTTACCCCTCAAGCTGCAAACAAAACAATGGGACAAGGTGGTTTCCAAGAAGTTGAGCAAATGAATTTATTTAAAGATATGGTTTGTTACCAAGAAGAAGTAAGGGATCCATCAAGAATGGCAGAAGTTTTAAACAGAGTAATTGAAAAAGCAATAAGAGGATCTGCACCAGCACAAATTAATGTTCCAAGAGATTATTGGACTCAAGTAATTGATATTGAACTACCACCAATAGTAAGATTAGAACGACAGGCAGGAGGCATTGATGCAATTAGTAAAGCTGCAAAATTATTATCTGATGCAAAATTTCCAGTAATTCTATCTGGGGCAGGTGTTGTAATTGGAGATGCTATTGAAGATTGCAAAAAATTAGCAGAAAAGTTAGATTCTCCAGTTTGTTCTGGATATCAACATAATGATAGTTTTCCTGGAAGCCACCCATTAGCTGCAGGACCATTAGGTTACAATGGATCTAAAGCAGGAATGGAATTAATTTCAAAAGCAGATGTTGTGTTAGCGCTTGGTACTAGACTAAATCCTTTTTCAACATTACCAGGTTATGGAATGGATTATTGGCCAAAAAATGCAAGCATCATTCAAGTCGATATGAATTCAGATAGAATTGGTTTAACTAAAAAAGTTTCTGTTGGAATCTGTGGTGATGCAAAGTTAGTTGCGCAACAACTTTTAAAACAACTTTCTTCAAATGCAGGTGATAAAGATAGACAAAAAAGAAAAGATATAATTCATCAAACCAAATCTGCCTGGTTACAAAAACTATCAAGCTTGGATCATGAAGAAGACGACAAAGGAACTGTTTGGAACAAAGAAGCAAGAGAAAGAGACAAAGACAGAATGTCTCCAAGACAAGTTTGGCGAGCTATTCAAGCGGGAATGCCTGATGATGTTATTATCTCGAGCGATATTGGAAATAACTGTGCAATAGGAAATGCTTATCCAACTTTTGAAAAAGGAAGAAAATATTTAGCACCAGGATTATTTGGTCCTTGTGGGTATGGATTTCCATCAATACTTGGAGCAAAAATTGGTTGTCCCAAAACTCCAGTAATAGGATTTGCAGGAGATGGAGCGTTTGGAATAAGTATGAATGAAATGAGCTCATGTGCTAGAAAAGAATGGCCAGCAATAACAATGGTTATTTTTAGAAATTATCAATGGGGTGCGGAAAAAAGAAACTCTATTCTTTGGTTTGATGATAATTTTGTTGGCACAGAACTTGATCCAGAATTGAGTTATGCAAAAGTAGCTGTTGCTTGCGGTTTAAAAGGAGTTGCAGTTAGAACAATGGAAGACACCACTAACGCAATTAAAAAATCTTGTGAAGACCAAAAGAAAGGAATTACAACATTTATTGAGGTAATTCTTAATCAAGAATTAGGTGAACCTTTTAGAAGAGACGCAATGAAAAAACCAGTTAAAGTTGCTGGTATTAAAAAAGAAGATATGAAACCTCAAAAATTCTTAAATTAGCTTTTATTGATTTATGAAATCGTTTAAGTAAGTAAAGTTTTTTAAAAATTTACCGTTTGAAGCTGTAGTGGCTCTATGTATTCGACCATCATCTTTATTTATAAAATAAGGTAAAATTTCTGATATAACACTACTTCCAAATTCTTCACTAGAGTCTCGTGGTAATTCAGAAGGTAAATTATCAACCGCCATAACTGCAATACCTTTATTGCCTAAACTGATTTCTTTCATTGAATTAATATCAATCGAATAATAAGGATTTGCAATTGAGGTTGATCTAATTGTAGTTGGTACCGATCCATTAATATCACAGGTGATATCACCTATAATTTTTAAATTTTTAAACTCGTAAATATTTTTTGGAGAAAATAATTTTGGAAATTTTGATTCCCAATAATGACAAGTTATAAGTATGTCTGTATCAAATAGATAATTTTTTACTTTTGAAGTATCGTTGCCATTTTTTTTTTCAACATGTTCTCTTGCTGAAAT
>CACJGR010000029.1 GCA_902592985.1 uncultured Pelagibacteraceae bacterium
TATTCTATTTATTTTTTTATTTTAAAGCCGTGCTTCTCTAAAAGACGCTTGAGGTTTTCTAATCGTCCCTCTTTGCTTGTCTTAGAGTCGCCTATCTTTTCAAAGAATAAAAGTTTTTTTCCTTCTCTTTCTTTTGAAGCAAAATATTCTTTTATTGGCTTTATGGTGAATTTAACCATATTCCTCCTTTAGCGTTGTTTTTATAGTCCCAGCAAGTAGAGTTAATTTCTAAATCAGGACTAATCTAAATATATCAGACTAATAATTTATTTCTATATTTTTTTAATCTTTAAGATCCTTAATAATTATATATGGTATCTCTAATTTCTCGAATTGTATAAGGTGGGATTAACACTTTTTTTAAACATATATGAATATCATAACCGTGTGTATCAGAATCCCGTTTGCAAATTTTATATTTTTCCACATTATGCAACATTATTTTTTTTTGTTTTTGATGTTCAAAAAAATATAAACTTGCTGAAATGATTAGTCCCAAAAAAACAAATCCAACTAAAATTTGATAGTTTTTTATAAAATTTTTTATTCCCAAAAAGACTATACATAAAACCTTTTTCATGATCCCTAAAAACTTTTTCACTTTTTAGTTTTTTTCTTTTTTTTTGCTATTTTCTTAATAACCTTCTTCATTTTTTTAGGTGTAACATTTTTGGGTACATCTTCAGATTGGTATGAACTTGGTTCAGGGCTAAAAGACCTTGAAAATTTATTTTCATTTTTTTTCTCAACTAAAGTTGAAATAGCACCAGTAACCAGTGCTGGAACAATAAACAAAAGTCCTGGAGCTGCAAGAGCTAAGGCTCCATACCATGGCCATCCCCATACATCTAATGCACCAAAAAAAGTTCCAATGGTTAGTGGAAACATTATTCGAAAAACAAAACCTAAAACTAATGCACCAATGGCAAATCCAGCACCTAAGTGATGTTCAATACCAATATAACCGACATAGATTTGAACTATACCAACTATGAGAAATAATATTCCACCAAGTACACCAAAAGCTGCCATATAAAATCCTAATGTTTAAATTCACATTATTCAATAAATTTAATCAAAATTTTTATTCTTATAAAAAAGATAAATTGTAATTAAATTGACAACAATCCAGATAAATTTTTCATATAAATAAACAGGAATAATTGGATTATATAAAACCGCAATGAAACCAAAAATCCATAAGTTTGTCTGGTTATTTTTTTTATAGAAATTATATGCAAAGTATAATGCTGAAGCACAAACTACTAAACGAGATAAAGTATAATATCCAATAGGAAGAGGTAAAATACCGATAGATAAAACAACAATTGGTGCTAACCAAAATATTTTATTGTTTTCTTCAGATACATTTTTAGACATCAAAAAAATATACCACTGTGTCTATAGTGTGTACATATTTGAAGTATTTTTCAATTAATGTTGCAAACAAATGTTTATTTAAACTTTAGCAATTGATTTGTAATCAATAGGTCCGCGGTTCGAATCCGTGCGGGGGCACCATCACTCAATAAAATCAACACTAATTATTTTTGCTAAATTCAAAATAAGTATTTTGGTAGCAATAAGTGTTACCATAGTGCTACCACTTTTGTAGACCAATCAAGTAGTCTTTAGATTATTCAATTGGAATTTTAGTTGTAATTTTTTCAGTAGCAACATCTGAAGGACATGTATAGACAGTAATCACTGAAGCTGTGTTTTCCATTAAAGTGTTGTACTCCCACATAGTATTACATGTTACTCTATTGTAATAACCTGGTGTTCTACCTGAGTAAGCAGAATAAGTTCCATTAGGATGTTTAAATTTTGGATTCGAAGTTCCTTGTCCCCAAAGTTTACCTAATGCATGAGATATAGCTCCAGCACTTGTACTTGGCAAAGTTTTATCTGAACAATCAAAAGTGCCCTCTAATATTTTTTCTTCAGAATTACATTTGGCTAATTCAGCTGTAACATATTTGACAACTGTTGCATGTATCGATTTAGATGCATTTTTTTTTGCACCTTTGGTATACCCGCTATAAGCAACAACCCCCACAGCAGCTAGAATTCCAATGATGGCTACTACGACTAGGAGTTCTATTAATGTAAAACCATTTTTTCTCATGAAAAAATATTATAACTGCAGACCTATTGCAGTCAAATTTTAATAAGACTTATATAAACGTTAAAAAATAATATTTATTTATTTTGTACTTGTTTCTTTTCTTAGTTGTTCAATTTTGATTTTCTTATGAAGACTGTTATTTTTATTAAAAAGTAAACTAAAATTAATTTTTTTATTTATTTTGACATTGATTTTTTTTGCATTTCTAACTTCAAAATTATCAGCAACAGCACTAATTGGTCTTTTTTTAACATTTAAGTTTTTAATATTTATTTTAGACTTTTCACTGATAATTGTACCTCTCCATCTTCTTGGTCTAAACGGACTAATTGGTGTAATAGCAAGTTTTTTTGAGTCTAAATTTAAAATTGGTCCATGAACAGACAAATTGTATGCAGTGCTACCTGCTGGCGTAGAAACTAGGACACCATCTGCTATTAATTTTTTAATAACAATTCTTTTTCCATTACTTATCATAACAGAAGCAGCTTGTTTGCTTTGTCTTAAGATTGAAATTTCATTTATTGCAATAGATTTTTTCAATTGGTTATGCTTAGTTCTTACATGCATTTCTAAAGGATGAATTTGGATTAATTTTGCGCTAGTTAAATTTCTTAAAAAATTTTTGTTAGAAAATCTATTCATTAAAAAACCATAATGACCGGAGTTAACACCATAAAAAAATTTTTTAAATTTATAAAATTTTTTTAATATTTGAAGCATAAAACCATCACCTCCAATGACTACAATTAATTTGGAGTTAGCAAGTGAAATAGATTGAATTTTTTTTTCTAAAGAAGATTTTATCTTTATTGAATTTTTTGTCTTATCAAACAGTATGTGTGCTTTAATTTTCATTATAATGGTGCCCTCGGCCAGACTCGAACTGGCACTCCCAAAAGGGCAAGGATTTTAAGTCCTTTGTGTCTACCAATTTCACCACGAGGGCATTAGTCAATTTCATAAGTATTTATGCTAATATTTATAATTGAACAAGATCAATAATCAATTTTTTTTTATTTTATCTCCCTATGTTCCAGTCTGTGTCCAGTTGTCCTATAATTTATAGGATAAGATTTCAACAAACCCAGAACCACGATCCCTAAAAGTTTTTTCATTTCTAATTGCATTTACCTAGTTTGAGAATTGTATCGCTAGCGGAAATTATTTGTCGATACATTTGTTCATTACCATAGCCCGGAAGTTTTGAATTTTGAACAAGACTATAGAGATAATTAATATGCCCACCAAGTAATTTTCTTGTATTACCCGTTGAGTTTATGTGACAAGCGGCTGCGTTTCTTGACATAACATCTGCCTCTTTTTTCAAATTATCTAATTCTTTATCTCTTTTAATTGGTTTTTTCTTTTTTGTTTTTTGTTCCTGTTCTTTAAATTCAATTAAACGACATTTTTCTTGATATTTTAAACTGTTACTCATTATTTCGAATTCCTCCCCATCAAATTTATAATCAGCATTCAATTTAGTTGTAAAAATAATTTTTGATGAATTCCAATCCGTAATATTATGGGTTAAACCTTCTTTTCCTTCTTCTATAGCTATCTTAACTTGATCTTTAGAAAATCCAGCGTCTTTAAAAGCTTTAATAAATTTTTTACCGTACCTTGAAAATTGCGTTACTGTCATGCTATCACGATCCCAAAACCATTCCATTTTAGTATTGATATAATCAACCGTATTACATTTTATAGCAAAATTAATTAAAGGAATGTCATGGAGTCCCAAAGACAGTGATATTTTGTCTCGAGACCATTGACCGACAAATACGGTTCCATCGGCATAAGTCATGGTTCCTTTTCCATCTCGTTTATCAAACAACCATTTACCAACGAATTTATCTCCATTGGCATAATTCATAGTTCCTTCGATTCGTTCATCATAAGACCAAGTACCAATGTATTCATCGCCATTAGCATAAGTCATAGTTCCCTTTCCATCTCGTTTATCAGAAAACCATTCACCGATATACTTGTCACCATTTGCATAAGCCATTGTTCCTTGTCCGCTGTTACTATATCGTTTATCGTTTGCCCATCCACCGATGTATTCATCTCCATTGGTATAGGTCATGGTTCCTTGTCCGTTGCGTTTACCATCTCGTAATTCACCAACATATTTATCACCATTGGCATAAGTCAAAGTTTCTTTACCTTTCAACTGTTCTTCACTTTTTAATTCTAATTGCTTTATATTATTTTTCCATTCACCGACAAATACGGTTCCATCGGCATAAGTCATGGTTCCCTTTCCATCTCGTTTATCGTTTCTCCATTCGCCGACATATTTGGTTCCATCTGCATAAGTTATGTTTCCTTGTCCGTGTTTTACATCATCTTTAAATTCTCCAATATATTTGGCTCCATCTGGCCATGTGTAAGTTCCTTGTCCGTTAAATTTATGAACTTTAAATTTCCCAACATATGTTTCACCATTTGCGTATGTGTAAGTTCCTTCTCCGTGATAGTTACCATCTTTAAATTCTCCAATGTATTTGTTTCCATTTACCCATGTCGCTGTTCCTTGTCCGTTTGCTGTATCATTTTTAAATTCTCCATCATATTCAAATAAAAAATTTCCACTTTTGTAAATTTTTGTTTTTCCTTTGCCTTCTCTTTTTCCAGGCGTGCTGGCAAATTCTCCCGTATAATCTCTAGTTAAACCATTTGTTTTCAAATCTTTCTTTAAATAAGTTCCAAAACAATTAGTCCACTGTGTATCATCCTCACCTTCACATAGGGGTAATGAACTTTCAGAAAACGATGTATTACACCACAACAAACCCAGAACCACGATCCCTAAAAGTTTTTTCATAATTTACATTTTACTAAAATGTGTTTGAAACTTTTAATATAGCACCATAATCAGGTATTTCACTCATTAAAGTATAATTTGATCCAACTGTGAAATTAAAACCATTAATATTTTTTGCAACATTCAATCCTACAGCAAAATCATCAGTACCCTCTAATGTCATGGCATATTCTGTTTCACGTTTAGATACAAAGCTTGCCGCTAATAAAAGAGTATCAATTGAACCTTCACTAATTATTTTCTGTTTTTGATAATCGGCGCTAATTGTTAAACCTTGTATGTGAGTAAAGTCAAAACCAAAACCTGCCGTTAATATATCTCTATCTTGTTTGTTAGCCTGATAACTATAAGTTGTGTTGTTATCTGATGTGTATCGTGTAACCACTTTTGAGCTTGAAGCAAAATCTTTACCATATTCAAGATTAACTCTAGATATTACAATTGAATTTTCTAAACTAATATCTCTATCAATCATCATTCCTAAAGATGTCATTAAGGATACAATGTCTTGATCATTATACTTAATCGCTTCATTGCCACTTTCTGTATAAGCATTAAGGTGAGTGAAACTTCCATCCATTCGACCTGTTGGTGTGATATTCATATCGTTATATTCAAATTCTCTACCAAATTTTAACGAACTAAAAATTTGCTTACCATCACGGTCACCTGTTTGTGTGTTAGTGTTTCCACTATTTTTTCTAACAATATCACTATTTAAAAGGCTCACTCCAATGACATGATCAAAAAATTGATCTTCATCTAAACTATTAGATCCGTAAAGGGATAAACTTATAGCATCAGTATCAACTGCAGAACCATACGTTCCAACATCGACATCGTTGTTACCAACTCTTAAAACAACCCCTAATAATCTATTTTCATTAACCTTTTTATCTGCACCAATAGATATACCCAGACTTGTCATATCTTGTGCTGAACTTAAATTAGTTTCTCCTATTTTACCAAAGCTGACACTCCCTTCACTCCATGTCGCCCAATCATTAGGTATAATTTTTTGAAGGGGATTAAGTTTACCCGATGTAGAAACTGGCATAACATCAGCTAATTGAGCTAGTGCTGGATTTTGAAAGTTAATATTAATATTTTGACTAGTTGAACCATAATGTTTTTCAGCTCTTAAAATAGATAATCTTTTCAAAGCAGAGGCTGATGAATCTTTGGCAAAGTTTTTAGCAGTTTCTATTTGTGCATCAATTAAACCTCTAACTTCTTTAATAGTTGAAGGATCATCACAAGTAGAAGAACTAGTAACTTTATAAGCACAGCTTAAGGTATATTCATTTACATCATCTCCAGTCCAGCCCGTAATAAACATCTTTGTGCCATCATCATTAAAAGCTAAACCTGCTGGAGCTGTTTCTTCTTTAGAAACATCAAAACTATCAACGAAAGATGCAGTCGACACATCAAAGCCTGTTGTTAATGTATATAAATTTACATCATCTCCAGCCCGGCCCACAACAAACATCTTTGTGCCATCGTTATTAAAAGCTAAATCAGCAGAGTGATTTTCTTGAGAAGAAATATCAAAACTATCGACGAAAGATGCTGTTGAAACATCAAAACCTGTTGTTAATGTATATTCATGTACTTTATCTTCATCGATGCCGGCAACAAACATCTTTGTTCCATCGTTATTAAAAGCTAAACCAGCGGGATCATCTTCTTGAGTGCTTACGCTAAAACTATCAACGACAGATGCAGATGACACATCAAAGCCTGTTGTTAATGTATATTCAGTTACATCTCTTCCGCTCCGGCCTAAAACAAACATCTTTGTGCCATCGTTATTAAAAGCTAAACCTGCGGGAGCTGTTTCTTCATTAGAAACATCAAAACTATCAACGAAAGATGCAGTCGACACATCAAAGCCTGTTGTTAATGTATATTCACCCACAAAATCTGCGGTCTGGCCGGTAACAAACATCTTTGTTCCATCGTTATTAAAAGCTACACCTTCTGCAAGGCCGAACTGACTACTAACACTAAAACTATCTACAAATACACCTGCTGCTTGTGCTGTGCTAACCCATGTTAAATTAAAAATTAAAAAAATTGAAAATAGTTTCTTTAAAAAAGCAGTAAACTTTTTTATAAAACCAATCACCATTACATGATTTTTATAAGCTTTCGCTGCAAACCTCGTGTTGCACCACAACAAACCCAGAACCACGATCCCTAAAATCTTTTTCATGATGCCTTGCAATTATAAGGTAGAATAAAATAATGCCCACCTTTATGTGCTTTAGCATAATCGTAAAAATCTTTAGTTAACAATAATAAAGATTTTACAAAATCATCATCGGGAAGCTTAATTAATTTGTCAAATTTTTTATCAAATTTTTTAATATTTTTTTTGTCTACTTTATAACTGTATTTAAATAATAAAAAATCTTCTTCACCTAGATAGTTATTTTCGAATTCCCATAATGTTCCACCTCCATAGAGGTAAGATGTATAATAAAATTCAATTCCTTTTTTTTCACTTTTCCATCTCGTTGCTATTGAATCTGGGAAACTATATTCATTTTTATTATTATTATAATTTAAATGTATTAGTATAAAATCATCTTCAGGATGATTGTATTCTTTATAACCAAAATTAACATTGTTATGAGTTTTTTTAGCTGATTCTACAGCTTCGATTGGAAAACCAGCTTTTAACATAAAGTCTCCAGCAACAGTACAATTAAAATTAATATCTAATCTTTTTTCTCCTATTCCTAAACGATCAGCATAAGCGTTCCCACTCAACATCAAACCCAGAACCACGATCCCTAAAAGTTTTTTCATATGTGAAGCCTTTTTATTTCATTGATAGTTTATAGTTGCTGTTAAGACATTATCACTACTACTACAAGGAGTCTTAAAACAAGATCTCATACTTGCTGGCCAGGTTGATTTAAAATTCAAATATATATACCCTATCATATTGTCTGGGATTGAAGACCCTTTGTAAACGTCATTTCTAACAGCTAGTTGATCCTCCCTATTCCAAATCCCATTATCGATGGGATTTAAAAATCTAAGACTAGGATCAAAAACCATTGCCGCAGAAATTCTGTTGGCGTCCTGAACTGCACTACAACTAACTTTATATTTTCCTGAATTTATAAAAATATCTGTATGACCAATTTGACATTTCATTAATTCTGCTGAAACATATTTTTCAACTAATTTAAAATTTGACTTGATGGCATTTCTTTTTGCACTCGCCGTATACCCACTATAAGCAACCACTCCTACTGCAGCAAGAATACCGATGATGGCTACAACGACTAAAAGTTCTATTAGGGTGAAGCCTTTTTGTTTCATAAGAAAACCAGAACCACGCTCACTAAAAGTTTTTTCATTATTCAGACAGATTTTTTAAAATTTCCCTTACATCAAAGTTTAATTGCAAATCTTTCCATCTTCCTACTGTAGTTGGAACTCTTAATGGTTGACACAATTTAATTGCTCTCAATACACTTTCAGCTAATGCTTTATAAAATCCTTGTCCGGGCTCATG
>CACJGR010000030.1 GCA_902592985.1 uncultured Pelagibacteraceae bacterium
TTTTAGGAAACGATATTACTCAAGAAGAAGTAATTAGAAACTCACTTGAAGTTGACGAAGGAGACCCATTTAATGAACTGCTTCATGCAAAATCCATTAATAATTTGAAAGCTAAAAATATTTTTAAAACTGTAAATTCAGAAGTAGTAAGTAGCTCTGATTCAAATAAAAAAATTATAAATATAAATGTTGTAGAGAAACCGACTGGTGAAGTGATGCTTGGTGCAGGTGTTGGTTCAGATGGAGGAAGCATAGGGTTTTCTGTTACTGAAAATAATTTTATGGGACAAGGTATAAAGTTATCTACTTCATTAAGATTAACCGAAGATACTATTAGAGGTAATTTTTCTACGATTACTCCTAATTATAAATATTCAGGTAAACCTTTAAGGACAAACATACAAAGCGATGTGGTAGACAAAATGGCTGATAGTGGATATGAATCTAAAAAAACTGGTTTTTCACTTGGTACTAGTGTTGAGCAGTACGAAGATCTTTTTTTTAGACCTCAATTTTCATCATATTATGAAAATTTAACTACCAACTCTACAGCAAGCGCCAATTTGAAAAAACAAGCAGGAGACTATTTTGAAACTTCTTTTTCATATAACCTAGATTACGATAAAAGAAATCAAAAATGGCAAACAAGCGAAGGATATAGAAGTAAATTAACTCAATCTATACCTATTGTTTCAGATAATTGGGCTATGTTGATCGGCTACGATTATACAAAGTGGCTAGATTTTGATAATGAATTAATTACAAAAATTGATTTTTATAGTAGAGCAAAAAATTCACTAACAGGCGAAGATGTACGAGTTTCTGAAAGATTATTTTTACCAAGAAAAAAACTGAAGGGTTTTGTAGCAAGATCTGTAGGTCCAGTTGATGGCGATGACTTTGTTGGTGGAAACTTTTCAGCAGCATTAAATTTTTCATCAACATTACCCATGTTATTACAATCAGTTGAAACAGCTGATGTAAGCTTTTTTATAGATGCAGCAAATGTTTGGGGAGTTGATTATAGAGATGCTAATGATGACTCTAATAAAATAAGATCATCCACAGGTGTAGCAGTTAATTGGTTTACTCCAATTGGACCATTAAACTTTTCACTAGCGCAACCTATTACCAAAGTAAATACTGACAAAACTGAGAGTTTTCAATTTAATTTAGGTACTACTTTTTAATAATGAAAATTAAATTATTTTTATTATTATTTATTTTTTTTATTTCTTTTTCAAAAGTTTCTTTATCACATGAAAAAAGTATTGTTTATATTGATTTAAATAAAATAATGAATCATTCTACTGCTGGAAAATCTATAACTTCCCAATTAGAAAACAATCATAAAAAAAATATTTCAAAATTTCAAAAAATTGAAGAGGATCTTAAAAAAAAAGAATCTGAAATAATTGCACAAAAAAATGTTGTTTCAAGTGAAGAATTTGAAAAAAAAATTATAGATTTAAGAAATCAGGCTAACAAGTATAGAAAAGAAAGAAATGATAGCATCAATAACTTAAATAACCAAAGATTACAAGCAACACAAAAAATGATAACATTGGTAAGACCTATATTATCTGAGTATTCTGATAAAAATTCTATTTCTTTAATTATAGATAAAAAAAATATAATTATAGGAAAAACGATGCTTGATATTACCAATGATATTTTGCTAATTGTAGACGAAAAAATTACTGAAATTCAATTAGACTAATGTCTTATAATTAAGATTAATTAATAATGGCTACTTCGCTAAATCTAAATAAAGATCAAATTATGGAGTTGCTTCCTCATAGAGAACCTATGCTTTTAATTGATGAATTATTAAACGTAAAAAAATTATTTTCGGCAACTGCTATAGTTAATGTTAAAAAAGAAAGTTTTTATGTTCAAGGCCATTTTCCGGGTCAGCCAGTGATGCCCGGTGTATTAATTGTTGAGGCTTTTGGACAAGCTGCTGCAGCATTAACAGCTCATGGTATAGATAAATCTACGTATGAAAATAAATTAGTTTTTTTAATGAGCGTTGAAAAAGCCAGATTCAGAAATCCAGTTGTTCCTGATTGTCGGCTTGAACTAAACATAGAAGCTATTAGATCTCATGGAAGAGTTTGGAAGTATAAAGGCGAAGCCTTTGTAGGTAATAAAAAAATGGCTGATGCCCAATGGTCAGCAACTATAGTAAACAGGAAATAATTAGCAACAAATTTTGATAACCAATTAATTAAAGTTTTGATAAAAAAACTTTAATGAATATTAATCCTTTTTTTAAAAATAAAGGTCCTTTTAAAATTGAAAAACTTTTAAAATTATCTGGAATTGATAATAAGGAAAATTTTACAAAGACTAAAGTTTCAGACATTAAAGATCTTTCTACAGCGACAAAAAAAAATATTACATTTTTCCATTCACAAAAATATGAAGAGATGGCATCAAAAACAAAAGCTTTTTTTTGTATAACAACAGAAAATCTTAAAGACTATTTACCTAATCAATGCAAAAAAATTATTGTTAATAATGTCTTAATTTCAACAGCTAAAATTACAAAAATTTTTTATCCAAATTCTATTACTGATGATTTTGACACAACTGTTAAAGATATTGCCAAAACTTCATTTAAGAAAAAAATTAAATTTGGTCAAAATGTGTTAATTGGAAAAAATGTAAAAATTGGAAAGAACTGTTCTATTGGACATAACTCAATTATAGAAAAAAATGTTATAATTGGAAACAATTGTTCAATAGGCTCTAATGTTATAATTAGAAATACAATTATCAAAAACAATATTGTTATTTTAGACGGATGTATAATTGGAAAAAAAGGGTTTGGTTTTTTTCCTAATAAAGAAAAAAATTATCGTTATCCACAAATTGGAGCAGTTATAATTAATGATAATTCTGAAATTGGATGTGGATCTACTATTGATCGTGGTTCAATATCAAATACTATAATTGGTAAAAATACATATTTGGATAATCAAATTCATATTGCTCATAATGTTAAAATTGGTAATAATTGTGTAATCGCTGGCCAAGTGGGTTTTGCTGGTAGTTCATCATTAGGAAATCATGTAATGATTGGTGGTCAAGCAGGCATTTCAGGTCATTTAAAAATTGGAAATAATGTACAAATAGGAGGTGGCAGCGGAGTAATTAAAGATATACCTGATAATTCCAAAGTCATGGGATATCCTGCAAAAGGTCTAAAAAATTTTATAAAGGAAAATAAATAAGTGATACACAAAACTGCAATAATTGATAACAAAGCCAAAATTTCGAGTTCAGCAAATATAGGTCCTTATTCTGTTATTGGTCCAAATGTTAAGATAGGTGAAAATGTAATTATTCATTCTCATGTTAATATTTCAGGCAACACAATAATTGGCAATGGAAATAAAATTTATCCATTTGCGTCTATAGGTAATGATCCACAGGATTTAAAATATAATGGAGAAAAAACAGAACTTATAATTGGCAACAACAATAAGATAAGAGAATATGTAACAATAAACCCCGGAACTGAAGGTGGTGGAGGATTAACTAAAATTGGAGATAATTGCTTATTTATGATTTCATCACACGTAGCTCATGATTGTTATGTAGGAAACAATGTAATTGTAGCAAATAATGTACCTTTGGGGGGTCATGTTACAATAGAAGATGATGTAGTAATTGGTGGAAATTCAGCGGTTCAACAATTTACACGAATTGGGAAATTGGCGATGATTGGTGGAATGACAGGCGTTTTGCACGATGTAATTCCATATGGTTTATCTATAGGAAATAGAAATTATTTACAGGGACTTAATTTAATTGGTTTAAGAAGGGCTAACTTTGATAATAAAGATATACTTGGTTTGACTGTAGCTTATAAAGAAATTTTTGCCACAAAAAATCTAAATGAAAACTTAAGTAAATTAAACGGTGAATTTAAAGAAAATTTTTTAGTAAAGGATATAATTAAATTTATAACAAAAGATAAAAAAAGATCTATTTGTACACCTTTTACTAAATAGTTTATAATTACATAAACATGAAAATCATAGACAACTTAATAGATGATAAAAGTTTTAATAATATAAGCGACACAATGCTTGGAGTAGAGTTCCCCTGGTATTTTAATTCATCAAAATCATCCATAGATGATGATGAAAATTTTCAATTCACACATATTTTTTTTTCTGAAAAAACAATAAGAACATCACATTGGAAGCTAGTTCTTCCAATAATTGAAAAATTAGAAGTTAAAGATTTAATTAGAGTAAAAGCTAATTTAACTCCAAAAAAAGATATAAATTATAAATATCCAATGCATACTGATACAGATCTAAAAGGCCATAAAACTTCAGTTTTTTATGTTAATACAAATAACGGTGGTACGATTTTTCAAAATGGAAAAAAAATAAACAGTAAAGCCAATAGACTTGTTGAATTTGATAGCCACCAGAACCATGCCGCTGTAGATTGCACAGATCAAAAAGTTAGAGTTGTAATAAATTTTAACTATACAAAAAAATAAATGATTGGTCTTTTTTTTGGTGATACAGAATTTCCAAAAATAATAGTTAACAAAATAAAAAAATTAAAAAAAAAATATTTTATTATTGATCTGTCTAAGAATAATAAATTTAAAAAAGATAAGAATTCTTATAAAGTGTACATGGGTCAATTTGGTAAAATCATTAACATTTTAAAACAAAATAATTGTAAAAAAGTACTTTTTGCTGGTAAAGTATCAAAGCCAAATTTTTCCAAACTTAAATTAGATTTAAAAGGTATTTATTACATTCCCAGAATAATCAAAGCTTCTAAACTAGGTGATGCAGCTATTTTAAAAGAAATAATAAAAATATTGAGTCAACAATCAATTAAAACAATAAGTTCAATATCATTCAATCCTGAATTATCTCTTAAAAAAGGAAACTATTCCAAAATTAGACCTACTAAAGATGATAAAAAAAATATTATAAAAGCCATAAAAATATTAAATAAATTAGGTAAATATAACTTTAGTCAAGGAACAGTCGTTAGAAATAAAAAAATTATTGCTATTGAAGGCAAGGACGGAACAGAAAAAATGCTTAAAAGATGTAAGAGTAAAAAATTTAGAAACAATGGAATTTTAGTAAAATTTCCTAAGAAAAAACAAGATCTTAGAGTTGATCTACCCACAGTAGGATTAAAGACATTAAAGCAATGTAAATCAGCAGGTCTCAAAGGAATTGTTTTAAAAAGTAAACAAAATATATTTCTTGATAAAAACAAATCTATTAATTTTGCTAACAAAAACAAAATGTTTATTACCGTTCAATGAAAAAGATATTTATATTAACTGGTGAACCATCTGGGGATAAATTGGCCTCAACTGTTATTTCTAAACTAAAACAAAGCAATCTTGATATTGAATATTTGTGTGTAGGTGGAACACATTTAAATTCATTAGGTATAAAATCAATTTATGATCTTAAAGAAGTTACCTATATTGGTTTTACAAGTGTCTTATTGAACATATTTAAAATTAAAAAAAAAATTAATGAAACAGTTGATAAAATAATCGAATTTAAACCTGACATTTTGTTTAGTGTAGATAGTCCTGATTTTACTTTAAGAGTTGCTGAAAAAGTTAAGAAAACCAATTCTAATATTAAAACAATTCATTTTGTTGCCCCACAAGTTTGGGTTTGGAGAGAGAATCGGATTAAAAAGTTAAAATCATTTTTAGACCATATATTACTATTGTTTCCATTTGAAAAGAAATATTTTGATAGAGAAAATATTCAATCAACATTTACAGGTCATCCATTACTTGAAACAGTGGTTAGAAGCAAAATTGACATATCCCAAATTATAAAAAATAATAAAAAGATTATTTCAATATTCGCTGGTAGTAGACGCTCTGAAGTAGAAGTATTATTACCAATCTTAATTGATTTTATAAAAATGATGAATAAAAAACATAAAGATATTTTTTATGTTTTTCATTCAACAACTGAATTTAATAAATTTATACAGGATAGTTTGTTGAATGAAGGTTTTGCTAATTGTGGATCTATATCTGATGAAAATATAAAATCTGAAATTTTAAAATGTTCCATATTTGCTGTAGCTAAATCCGGGACAATTTCACTAGAAATTTGTAATGCTAAAGTTCCGTCTATTATTATTTATAAAATGAATGCAATAAACTACCTAATTATTAAAATGTTAGTAAAAGTTAAATTTGCGAATATCATTAATATTGCTGCTGATAAAGAAATAATCCCTGAATTACTTCAATCAAAATGTAGTTCTAAAAATATATATAATAAAATTAATAGTTTTTTTACAAATAATCAGTCTATTAAAAATCAAATTGAAAATACGCAAGAAATTATAAAAGATTTTAAATCTAATAAATCCTCAGAAATTGCAGCTTCTGTATTAATTAACAGCCTTTAGTCTTTTAACCACATCCTCTTTATTCAAAGACATAATTATATCATATATACCTGGACCAAATTTCGATCCAACTAGCGCTATCCTCAAAGGTTGACCAACTCCTTTGAAATTTGTTTTATTATCTTTAATTAAGTTTTTTATTGTTATATCTAAATTTTCTTTATTTATATCTGATAGTTTTTCAAATTCTTTTAAAAAATCCCCTAATATTTTTTTAGAAACACCATCTAAAAGCTTTAAATCATCAGTAGAAATTTCAATTTTATCTTTAATTAAATACTGAACATTGTTGTATATATCTTCTAATGTCTTAGCTTTATTTTTTAAAAAACTTAAAGATTTTTTAATTTTTTCTGAATTGTTAACAATTTTATCTTTATAATTTTCACAATATTTTATTAAATGATCAAAAAGATCGTTTTCATTCATTTGTTTAATGTAATGTTCGTTCATAGATAAAATACGGCTCATATCAAGTTTTGAGGGAGATTTGCCAATACCATCAATATTAAAATGATTAATACTCTCTTCCAATGTGAATATTTCTTTATCTTTATAGGACCAACCGAGTCTTAATAAATAGTTCCTTAGAGCATCAGGCATAATTCCGATTTTTTTATATTCGTCTAAAGTTGAAGCTTTGTCCCTTTTGGATAATTTTTTTCCTTCAGAAGTATGTATTAATGGAATATGTACATAAGTTGGTAAATTCCATCCCATACTTTGAAAAATTTGCATTTGTTTAAATGTATTCATTTTATGATCATCACCTCTAATAATGTGTGTAATTTCCATATCTTTATCATCTACTGCTGCAGATAAATTATATGTCGGTGTTCCATCTTTTCTTAAAATAACAAAATCTTCAATTGTCGAATTTTCTATTTTAACATCTCCCTGAACCAAATCTTTTAAAATGGAATCTCCTTTAATTTTACTTTTAAATCTTAAAACAGGTTCAGAGTTTTTTGGTGGCTCTTTAAGATCTCTGCATTTTCTATTATATATGTATGGTAATTTTTTTTGTTTAGCCCTTTTTTTTTCTTCTTCAATATCTTGTTCAGAGCAGTAACATTTATAAGCAAAATTTTTTTTTAACAACTCGTTTGATATTTCAACATGCTTTTTTATTTTTGTAGATTGAATATATTCAGCTTTGTCATATTTAATACCTATCCAATTTAGAGATCTAATGATTTGATCTTTATATTCATTATTTGATCTTTCTTTATCGGTATCTTCAATTCGTAAATAAAAAAAACCTTTTTGATTTCTGGAAAACAACCAGTTAAACAATGCAGTTCTAATTCCCCCAATATGTAAAGGACCAGTAGGCGAGGGAGCAAATCTAGTTGCTACTTTAGACATTGGAAATGTTTAGACTATTTTTTTAGAAGTTTCTATATAAAGATACTAAAATACCCTGAACTTTTACTCTATCAGAACCAAAGATTTTAGTTTCAAAATTTCTGTTGGCACTTTCAAGTGCTATTGTTTTACCTTTTCTTCTAATTCTTTTTAACATTGCTTCATGATCATCAATTAATGCAACAACTATTTTTCCATTGTCTGCTGTATCTGTTTTTTTGACAATTACTGTATCACCCTCGCTAATACCTGCTTCAATCATTGAGTCTCCTTGAACCCTTAACCCAAAATATTCCCCATTTCTTTCTAAATTACTTGGAAGAGGTATTCTTGCAATTTCATTTTGAATAGCTTCTACAGGTGTACCAGCTGCAATTTTACCTAAAACTGGTACTTCAACATCTTTACTGCTTGTTTTGTCCTGATCTAAACCACCTTTAATAACGCTGGGCGAAAAAGTATTATAAATATCATTAGCTGAAGCAGTTTCTGGTAACTTTACAACCTCTAATGCTCTTGCTTTATGAGGAAGTCTTCTTATAAATCCTCTTTCTTCTAAAGCGCTTATTAATCTATGTATTCCAGATTTTGATTTTAAATTTAAAGATTCCTTCATTTCTTCATAAGATGGTGAAATACCTGAAGATCTCAACTTCTTGTTGATAAATAAAAGCAAGTTTTTTT
>CACJGR010000031.1 GCA_902592985.1 uncultured Pelagibacteraceae bacterium
TTTCAACTCTATCAGATTTTGACATAAGAACACCAATTGGAATTCCGACTGCTATACATATAATAGTACATACAGTGATAATAGCGACTGTTGCCATGCAATCATTCCACATACCAAAGTATCCAATAAGCATAAATGCTATTGAACTTCCAACTACCAACTTCCAACTTCTAGAACCAAACCAAGCAAATGTACCTATAACTAAAATTATTATTGGCCATGGTGTTGTTAATAATAATTTTTCCAACCATACTAAAAAAAATAACAATGGGTCAAAAAAATTTTCTATAGCGTCACCATATTTTCGGGAAAATAATCTAAAACTTAAATCAATTCCTTTTTTAAGTTCCATAAGAGGAACTCGTTCCATAACAGGAAATTTAGTAAAGAATTCCATTTTATTTTATTAGATTAATAACGAGCCTATTCAATAGGCTCGTTAAAATAATTTAGATTTTAAAGACCAGCTTTGACTTTTTTAGCAACACCAGAAGATACCCATTTAGTCCAAACATCTTCATGTTTACTCAAAAATTCAGCTGCTGCATCTGCACCTCCAGCTTGATTATCAGCCATCCAAACTAGCATTCCGTTCATTACAGCACCTGGATAAGTACGATCTTCAATATACTTAACAATGTCTTTTCCACCTTGTTTTGCAAACTTAGATGTAATGATAGTATTTACTTCTGACTCAATCCAAGCAGATGGTTTTGGATCTGCACATTCTTGTTCAGGCTTAACTATACAACCATTCCAATTTTCATCACCCGCATAAGGCACACCAAAGTCAAGATGTATTAAACCATATTTTCCAACTATTGAAGTTGGGTTCCAGTAGTATCCTAACCAAGGATTTCCTGACTCAGCAGCTTTAGCAATTGAACCATCCAAACCTGCAGCAGAACCTGGGTCAACTAATACCCAACCTTTTTTTTCCATTTCGAAAGCTTTGAAAAGATTTGCATTAGCTAACTGACACCCCCAACCTGCGGGACAACCTACAAAAGCTCCTTTTGAAGGATCTTCTTTAAATGGAAACCACTCGGGATGTTCTAAAATTTCAACCGCTGTCATACCTTTTATTTCTGGAATTTTTTCAACAGTTCCAGGAGTTATCCACCAACCTTCACCAAGACCAGTAATTGGAGCTTTATTAGCTATAACTAAACGGCCTTCATCAACTGCTTTGTTCAAAGGTTCGTAAACAGCATTAGCCCATTGTTCAGGGTTCATGTCTGGAGCGCCTTTTTCATCCATTGAAGTAAATGTTGGCATAGTAGCACCTGGAATAAGTTCAACTTCACAACCATAGCCTTTTTCCAATATAACTTTATCAACTTCTGCCATCAGTTCCGCTGATGCCCAGTTCTGACTAGCTACTACAACTTTTCCACAACCTGCATTAGCTATTCCAGCAAAAGTACTGAAAAATAATACAGATAATATGGAAACAATTATTTTTTTTATTTTCATTTTTATCCCTTTAATTAATTTAAGTGTGGCAGGGAAACATATTTGAAAGAGAAAATCAAATTTGATTCAACCAGAGCTAGATTTAAGATCTCATTTTTGTTCCACGTGGATCATACAATGGTTCTTTAATTATTGAACAATCATAAAAATCACCATTAATTTCAACTTGAAATTTAGTATTGGTTTTTAAAATTTTTTCATCAAGGTAAGAGTAAGCAATGCTTTTTTTAACATAATGAGCAAATCCGCCTGAGGTTACGTACCCAATACTTTTTCCATCTTTTAAAACAGCCTCATTGTTTGTGACATCGATATCTTTAGTTTCAACAATCATAGGAGTTAATTTTAAATTACTTTTATCGTTTTCAGCACTTATCTTACCAATAAAATCTTTTTTCCAATCAATAAAAATATCTAAGCCAGATTCTTTAGCTGTAAAATCTGGTCTAAAATCTAATGTCCAAGCACCCCAGTTTTTTTCAAGCCTCATCGACATTAAAGCTCTTGCACCAAAAGGTTTTAAGTTAAACTCCTTGCCTACAGACTCTATTTCTTCAAACAATTTTAATTGAAAGTGAGGAGCAACATAAATTTCATAACCAAGTTCTCCAGTAAAAGAAATTCTATTTACAATTGCAGGAACTCCAGCGACGTAAATTTCTTTGACATCTCTGAATTTAAAATTTTCATTTGATATGTTTTCTCTAACTAACTTTTGTAATAGTTCTCTTGATTTTGGTCCTGATAAAGCAAGACCATGAAAATCATCAGATCTGTTTTTGTAAAAAATATTAAAATCTTTTAGATGTTTTTCAAACCATCTTCTATGCATTTCTTGAACTGCACCAGATCCAAAAATTATAAATCGATTTTCATTAAGACAAGCTACCGTCAAATCTCCATATAATTTACCTTTTTGAGTTAACATTGGGTTCAAGGAGATTCTACCAGGTTTTGGAATTCTACCTGCTAAAACATAATTTAAAAATTTTCTTGCATCTGGCCCTTGAAATTCGTGTTTAGAAAAATTTGCAACTTCAATAACTCCTACATTTTCTCTGACATTTTTAACTTCTTTTGAAACATATTCGTGGGATCTAGATCTTTTTATAGTTGGTTCTTCATATGCATCTTTTGGATTATTAGCAAACCACAAAACACCTTCTAATCCAAAACTATCTCCCATAACTGCACCTTTAGAAACAAAACGATCATACAGGGTAGTGGTTTTTTGTTTTCTTCCTTTTGGCAAAGTCTCATTTGGAAAAGTCATTATAAATCTTCTTTCATAATTTTCTGAAGATTTTATTGTTCCATATTGTGGAGAAGCATAATCACCAAATCTTGCAACATCCATTGCCCAAACATCTATTGATGGTTCGCCATCTATTATCCATTCAGCAATACATTTTCCAACTCCACCACCTTGACAAAAACCAGCCATAACACCAACTGCAACCCAATAATTTTTTAAACCTGGCATAGGACCAATTAAAGGACTTCCATCTGGACCAAAAGTAAAAGGGCCATTAATAATGTTTTTTATTCCAGCTTTTTCTAATGCTGGCATTCTTTTAAATCCAATAGCAAGTCTGTCTTGAATATTATCTATTTTAGGTTCAAGAAGTTCATGTCCAAAACTCATTGGCGTACCTTCTACTTTCCAAGGGGTAGACTTTTGTTCATAAGTTCCTAGAAGGAGTCCTTTACCTTCTTGTCTAAAATAAATATTACCCTCAAAGTCTGTTCCTATAGGTAATCTTTGATTTCCCATTGCTTCTATCTCTGGAATTGTTTCTGTAATTAAATAATGATGCTCCATTGGTTGAACTGGTAAATTTAAACCAGCTAATTTACCAACTTCTCTAGCCCATAATCCTCCAGCATTAATAACCATTTCAGCATTAATATTTCCTTTGTCTGTAATTACGTTCCAACTACCATCTTCTTTTTGTTTAGTGTCTTTAACAGTTGTGTGAGTGTAATATCTTCCACCATGAACTTTTGCTGCTTTAGCAAAAGCATAAGTTACTCCCGAAGGATCAACCTCACCATCAATAGGATCCCACAAAGCTAAAAGATATCTTTTTGGATCTATTAAAGGATGTTTCTTTTTTACTTCTTCAAGTGAAATAAACTCTTGTTCAAGACCCATATACCTCGCTTTTGATCTTTCTCTTTTTAAATACTCTGCCCATACTTCATTTGACGCTAAATAAAACCCACCACTTGGTTTAAAACCAATTGCGTGACCAGATTCTTTTTCAATTTCTTTATAAAGACCAATTGTGTAGGCCATCATTCTTGAAATATTTGGATCTGAAGAAATTACATGGACATTACCTGCTGCATGCCATGAAGACCCTGAAGTTAGTTCGTTTCTTTCAACTAGTATACAATCTTTTAAACCAAACTTAGATAAATGGTAAAGAATAGAACAACCTACCACACCACCACCAATTACAACCACTTTAGCATTTTTTTCCATTTGCTAAATTTTATAATGTCTTAGCTTTTTCTGTGTTCAATTTCTTCAAAGTTGGATCAGTACCATGAGCATAATGTTTTGACATATCAGGATAGTACTTATAAGAAATTGGTTTTCTACCGAGAGCAACTGCCATTTCACGAACATGATGAGGTTCTGCACCACAACAAATTCCAATAAAATTTATTTTTTTATTTGCACATTCTTTTGCAAACTCAGCCATTTCAAATCTGTTGCAATACAAGTTATCTAATGCAACAGGAAAAGCATTTCCTCCTGGTATACAATCGCAACCTTCATCAGTTTGATTTAAAAAACCAGGATCTTTTTCTGTAGTTCTGTATGGAACTGGCAAAGCTGCAACGTGACATGAAACTTTTTCTCTTATTTCTGGCAAAAGTTTCATTGTCATTTTTGGACCTCTAAAACAATTTAACCCAACTACATCTGCACCATTATCTTCTAAAATTTTACATGCATCTCCTGGAGTATATCCATCTCTTGTTTTTTCATTTCGTTTAATTGAAAAATTACAGACAGCGATTAATCCAGCATCTTTTATAGTTTTAAGAGCAATTTTCATTTCTCCAAGCCAAGTAATCGTTTCCGCTACTACAAAATCAACTCCAACTTCTTTTGCCCAAGCAACTTGCTCTTCAAACATTTTTTGGCATTCAAGATCAGTTTTTTTATCATTTGGATCCCAAACATTAGTATTTGCAACATCACCACAAACCATTAGATCTAGATCTTTAAATTCTTTTCTAGAATCTTTTGCTATTTGCAATGCATTTTTCTGAAGCGGTTCAAGCAAATGTTCTTTCCCGATTATTCTTAATTTTTCACGATGACCATAGTAAGTAAAAGCCTGTATAACATCGCTTCCTGATCTTATAAATTCTCTATGTAATTGAGATAATACTTCTGGATGTTCTAAAACCACTTCTGGAACAAAAGCCCCGGCTTGTAAATAACCTCTTCTTTCCATTGCAAAAAGGTACCCTTCTGCACAAAGAACCGGTCCTTCATTAAGTCTTTCAATTAAATTTTTTCCCATAAAAAAACTTCTTTTTTTAAAGAGCTAACCATATTTTTATTCATTTTAAAATATATTTGTGAAGTTTAATATTTATTGGTAGCTTTAAGAATGGCTGACAAAGACGTAGAGAATAAAGTACCCATTTATAAGTTAAAGACTACAGAAGAAATTATGAAATATTATGATGAGTGGGGGACAGACAATCAGTACGATAAAGATATGGTTGAATGGGATTATACTGGCCCTAAAGAAACTGTAGATACATTTAAAAAGTACGCAAATAATAAAGAAATTAAAATATATGATGCTGGGTGTGGAACAGGACTAGTTGGTGTTGAATTGAAAAAAAACGGCTACACTAATTTTGATGGGGTCGATTTATCTAAAAAATTATTAGATCTGGTTCCTAATAGGCTATACAGAAATCTTTCAAAAGCTGATTTAAATAAACCATTAAATATTAGCGATAATAAGTATGATGCAATTTTATGTGTTGGAACTTTTACTTTTGGTCATGTTAAACCTCAAGCACTTGATGAATTTATTAGAATTATAAAAAACAAAGGTTTAATATGTTTTACAATTAATGAAGGTATTTATGAAGAATATGGATTTGATAAAAAAATTAATGAATTAACAGAAAAAAACTTATGGAAAAAAAAAGAATTTTTCAAATCAAATTATATATCCAGCAAAGACGTAAATGCATGGTTAGGACTCTACGAAGTAATTAAATAATGTCAGAGATTTTTAAGATTATTGAAAAAAAAAAATTAGACGTTGTCAATAATCCAATTGAAACATCTCATGGTCTACCAAACGAATGTTACACAAGTGAAGCATATACAAAGATAGAAAGAAAAAAAATATTTGAAGATAAATGGGTTGTAGTTGGAGTTGCAAGCTCTATCCCAAGTATTGGTGACGCAAAACCTTTTGACTTACTTGGCATTCCACTGATTATTTTAAGAGATAAAAAAAACAAAATAAGAGTTTTTCACAATGTTTGTAGTCACAGAGGTTACAAACTTTTACAAAGGAATTGTAAAATAAAAAATGTAATTAGATGTCCTTATCATTCTTGGTCTTATGATACTGAGGGAAAATTAGTTGCAACTCCTCATCTTGGAGGCATGAATAAACATAATTCAGTAAAATTTGATAAATCCAAAAGTAATTTAAAAGAAATTAGATCTAGTGTTTGGTTAGATATGATTTTTATAAATATAAGTAAAAACAAAACTTCCTTTGATAAATACATAAAACCTTTAAGCGATCGATGGGAAAAGTTTTGGTCAATAAAAGATAGAAAATTAATGGTTCATTCAGATGATTATGGATATTTTAATTTAAATGCAAAATGTAATTGGAAGTTTGCTATAGAAAATTATTGTGAAAGCTATCATTTACCTTGGGTTCACCCTGGATTAAACTCTTATTCAAAAATAGAAGATCATTATCACATACAAGGTTTACCAAATCGTTTTGCTGGTCAAGGAACAACAGTTTATAATCCACGATTAAAAGGCAAAGATAAGTTTCCATGTTTTCCTAATTGGCCAAAAGACAAGGAAAACATAGCTGAATATGTAGCTTTATTTCCAAATGTAATGTTGGGCTTACATAAAGATCATTTTTATTCTTATTGGTTAGAACCAATTAATCACAAATATACCATTGAACATATGGAAATTTATTATGTCGGAGAAAAAGCGGCAAATTCAAAAAAATTCAAATCTTTAAGAAAGCAGAATTATAAATTATGGAAAGGTGTACAGTCCGAGGACGTAGATATAATTGAAGGAATGCAAGAAGGGAGGAATTCACCAGCCTATAATGGCGGAAATTTTTCACCAGTTATGGATAATCCAACCCATCACTTTCATAAGTGGGTAGCAACAAATTTAGTTTGATATGAGATTTAGTAGAAAAATTAACCCTGATTCAAAACCTAATACAAATTTTATAACTAAAAAAAGAATAAGAGAAGATGAAATAAATTTTGATAAGCTTAGATCTTATAGACTTGATAGAGTCAAAAAAGAATTAGAAAAAAATAATCTTGAAGCTTGTATATTGTTTGATCCTGTTAATGTCAGATACGCTTTAGACACTACAAATATGAGCGTTTATCATATGCATAATCTTACCAGATATTGCTTTGTACCAGTTAATGGGCCGGTAATTTTATATGAATATTTTAACTGCGAAGGACTATCTAGCCATTTAAATTTAATAGATGAAATAAGACCAGCAATAACTTGGGATTATTTTAGTAATGGTGACCAAGCAAGTGTACAATTAAAAAAATGGGTTAATGAGATTAAAGATTTATCAAATTCTTATTTTAAAAGTAAAAAAGTAGCAATTGATGTTATTAATGGTCCAGCAGTAACAGCTTTAAACAAAGCAGATATTAAAGTAGTAGATGCTAAATTAATTCTTGAACAAGCAAGAGTTATAAAATCTCCTGAAGAATTAAAATGTATGAAGGCCGCAATGGAAGTTGCTGAAATTGGTGTTGCTAAAATGCGTAATGAATTAAAAGCTGGTATGACCGAAGATGAACTTTGGTCAATTTTACACAAAACAAATATTGAACATGGTGGTGAATGGATTGAGTGTAGAATACTTTCTTCTGGTGAAAGAACAAATCCATGGATGCAAGAAAGTAGCAATAAAGTTATTCAAAGAGGTGAAATAGTATCTTTTGATACAGATATGGTTGGACCGTATGGATATTGTGCGGATATATCAAGAGCATTTGTTGAAGGAAATAAATTTAGCAGTGATCAAAAAAAATTATATCAAATGGGAGTTGAACATATTGATCACAATGCTCGATTAATTAAACCAGGAATGTCTTTTAAAGAATTTACTGAAAAATCTTGGAAACTTCCTGAAGAGTATTATGGAAACAGATATCCATGTATGGTTCATGGAATTGGTCTTTGCGATGAGTGGCCACTAATAAAATACCCAACGGATGGAGGTCAAAGAGAAGGTAATTTTGAAAAAAATATGACTATTACTGTGGAAACCTATATTGGGAAAGTAGGTGGCAAAGAAGGAATAAAACTTGAACAACAATATTTGGTTGGTCAAAATAACCTTGAACTTATGTCCCATCATCCTTTAGAACATCTATAATGAAAATAATTTTAATAATGGGTCTACCTGGAGCGGGCAAAACAACTTTAGCAAACGAATTATCTGTTTTAATTAAATCTAAAAGATTAAATGCAGATGAAATTAGAAAGGCAGCGAATGATTGGGATTTTTCAGAAGAAGGAAGAACAAGACAAGCTAAAAGAATGTCAGAAGCAGCACTTAAAATAAAAAGTGAAGGAAATAACGTGATAGCCGATTTTATTTGTCCAACGCCAGAAGCAAGAAAATTGTTTCCAGCCGATTATATTGTTTGGGTTGATACAA
>CACJGR010000032.1 GCA_902592985.1 uncultured Pelagibacteraceae bacterium
TAATAAAACCATACCCTGCTAGTTTAAGTAGTATTGCTGCTAAAAACACAGAGCCAGCTGTAGGAGCTTCAACATGAGCATCTGGTAGCCAAGTATGAACTGGCCACATTGGAGTTTTAACTGCAAAAGAACTAAAAAAAGCTAACCACAATAAATATTGATATTTAGAGTCAATGCCTAATTCATATAGTAGAATGACGTCAGTAGTTCCAGAAATCCAATATATTGTAATTATAGCAACCAACATTAAAACTGAACCCAGTAGAGTAAATAAAAAAAACTTAAATGCTGAATAAACCCTTCTTGGACCACCCCAAATACCAATAATTAAAAACATTGGTATTAACCCACCTTCAAAAAATAAATAAAAAATTACCAAATCTAATGAACAAAAAACACCTATCATTAAACTTTCCATTACTAATATAGCAATTAAAAATTCTTTTAATCTAGAAGAAATAGAATTATTTATAGAAATTATAGATAGAGGTGTAATTAATGTGGTTAATAAAATAAACAATATAGAAATACCATCGATTCCAACTTTGTAATTTACAAATCCTTTTAACCACTCTTTATCTTCAATAAACTGAAATTCAGAAATAGAATTATCAAATAAATACCAAAGATAAATTGAAATTAAAAAATTTACAAAAGATGTAAACAAAGCAACATATTTACTGCTTTGGTAATTATTTGAAGCATCGCTTTTAAAAAACAATATGAATAGAGAACCGACTAATGGCAATAAAATTAATGAAGATAAAATTGGAAAATCCATTATATTATAATTAAATATGTAAGTAGTGCTGAAAAGCCAAGCAGCATAATAAATGCATATTGATAAACAAAACCACTTTGAAATTTAACAGCTTTAATTGAAAAAATTTTAATTAAATTAGATATTCCGTCAGGTCCAAATTTATCAATAATTTTTATATCAACATTCCTCCAAAAGAAAATTCCAATTTTCTTAAATGGTTTAACAAATAAAAAATCATACAACTCATCAAAAAACCATTTGTTAAGTAAAAAATTATATAATGGTTTATTTTCATTTATTAACCAATTAGTAATATTTTTATTTTTAACGAACAAATAATAAGAAAATGGTATAGATAAGATTACCATTGCTGGAGTAGCATAAATTATCCAAAATGGTGGATGATCTAAACTTAATGGTGATAGAAATTTAATAGATTCTTTCCAAAAAGAACTACTACTAGAATGCCCAATAAATAATTCTTTAAAAAAATAACCAGCAAACAATGCGCCAATTGCCAACATTATTAAAGGAAACAACATAGCAAATGGTGATTCATGCATTGTTTCTATTTTTAATTTTTCATTATTGTAACTTCCATGAAAAGTTTTAAAAATTAACCTCCAAGAATAAATTGAAGTCAATAAAGCTGTAAAAATACCCACAACAACTGCATAATAACCTACTGTGTTCCCTCTTAAATATGCGTATTCAATTATTGCATCTTTAGAATAATAACCGGACAGAAATGGAAATCCTGTTAATGCTAAAGTTCCAATAATCATTAAAATCCAGGTATATGGTAATTTTTTCCATATTCCGCCCATATAATTAATGTTCTGTTCATCCTTAAAAGAATGAATAACCGAACCAGAACCTAAAAATAATAAAGCTTTAAAAAAAGCATGTGTGAACAAATGAAACATAGCAACATTATAAGCGCCAACCCCTGCTGCAAAAAACATGTATCCTAACTGACTGCAAGTAGAATAGGCTATAATTTTTTTAATATCATTTTGAACTAAAGCAACAGATGCTGCAAAAAAAGCTGTACTCATTCCGACAACAGTTATTATGTTTAATGCTAATTGAGAATATTCAAAAATTGGTGAACATCTAACAACTAAAAAAACACCAGCAGTAACCATTGTTGCGGCATGGATTAATGCAGAAACTGGGGTTGGCCCCTCCATAGCATCAGGTAACCAAGTATGTAAAAAAATTTGAGCAGATTTACCCATTGCTCCAATAAATAAAAGTATGCAAATCAGGTCTATTGAATTAATACGAAGATTTAAAAAATTTAATTCATTATAAAGATTTTGTGGAATTTGCTGAAATACTTCATCATAATTTACTGTACCAAATAAATAAAAAATTAAAAATATTCCTAAAGCAAAACCAACGTCACCAACTCTATTTACAATAAAAGCTTTTATAGCAGCTGCATTTGCGGAATCTTTTTTAAACCAAAAACCAATTAAAAAATATGAACAAAGTCCAACACCTTCCCATCCAAAAAACAATTGTAAAAAATTGTCAGAAGTTACTAATGTTAACATTGCAAAAGTAAACAATGACAAGTAGGCCATGAATCTTGGTTTATGCGGATCACGAGACATATAGCCTATCGAATAAATGTGAACCAATGAAGATATTAAAGTAACAACAACAAGCATTACAGCAGATAATGAATCCACTTTAATTGACCAATTAACATTTAATGATCCTGAATTTAACCATTTAGCTATAATAATATTATTTTCGTAACCTTGAGTTATAACATTGTAAAATATAATTAAAGATAGCAGAGCTGAAATAGAAACAAACAAACTTGTAATAATTTCTGAAGTTCTGTCTCCAAGGTATTTTCCAAAAAAACCTGAGATTATAAATGACAATAAGGGAAGAAATAATAAAATTAATTCCATAGTTATCCTTTTAGTTTATTAATTTCTTCAACTCTTATTGTTCCTGAATTTCTATAGTAAACAACAATAATTGCTAATCCAATTGCAGCTTCAGCGGCAGCTACAGTTAATATAAACAATGTAAATATTTGACCAGTTAAATCGTTTAAAAATATTGAAAAAGAAACTAAATTGATGTTCACAGCTAGTAAAATAAGTTCGATGCTCATTAATATAACAATAATATTTTTTCTATTTAAAAAAATTCCAACAACACCAATTGTAAAAATAATTGCACCAAGAGTTAAATAATGTCCAAGACCAATATTAATCATCTACATCAACTCCCTTATTGCTCTCAACCTCGACTAATTGAACTGCATCAGATTTCTCTCTAGAAATTTGGCCAAAGTAACTTTGTCTTTTTATTCCAGACCTTTGTCTGAATGTAAGAATAATTGCGCCAATCATAGCTACCAACAAAATCATACCACTTAATTGAAATACATGAATATAATCTGTGTAAATAACACTTCCTATTGAGTGAGTATTAGTACTAACTTGATTAATCGATAAAGACATTGAAGTTACTAAATCTGGTTTAAATTTCCAACCACCTATAACTATTATTAATTCAAAAAAAATAATTAAACCAATAAGTAAACCTACAGGTATATGAGAAGAACTTTCAGTTGAAACAAACCATTCGTTTTTTTGTTCTGCCACATTTAACATCATTACAACAAAAAGAAATAAGACAGCTACTGCTCCAACATATACAATTAACATCATCATTCCTAAAAATTCAGCTCCAATCATAATAAATAAACAAGAAATACTAATGAAATCTAGAATTAAAAAAAAAACGGAATGAACTGTATTTTTAGAAACAGTCAGCATTATAGCTGAGACAATTGCAATAAATGAAAATGTATAAAAAAATATTGAATGTGCTAACATAATATTATCTATGAGGATTATCTGCTTTAATGTTGGCCGCTAAAATATTTTCCCATCTATCGCCATTATCTAAAAGTTTTTCTTTATTATAATAAAGTTCTTCTCGTGTTTCTGTTGAAAATTCAAAGTTTGGTCCTTGAACAATTGCGTCTACAGGACAAGATTCTTCACATAATCCACAGTAAATACATTTCATCATGTCAATGTCATATCTTGTTGTTTTTCGACTCCCGTCTTCTCTTTCCTTAGATTCAATGGTTATAGCTTGGGCTGGGCATACAGCTTCACAAAGTTTACAAGCAATACATCTTTCTTCTCCATTTGGATATCTTCGAAGAGCGTGTTCACCTCTAAATCTTGGACTTATTTTTCCTTTTTCAAAAGGATAGTTAATTGTTTTTTTACTTTTAAAAATTTCTTTAATCGCAATCATTAACGCCCCTAAAAAATCTATTAAAAAAATTGTTTTTACTATTCTTAAAATTTTCATATTTAAATAACCGGCAATAAATTAAAATAAAACAAATAACTTGCAGTAAGAACTACCCAGGTTAATGATAAAGGTAAAAATATCTTCCAACCTAGTTTCATCAACTGATCATATCTATATCTTGGTACAATTGCTTTCACTAAGGCAAAAAGAATAAATAAAAATAATATTTTTAAAACTAACCAGAGCGCACTGGGTATTAAATTAAAAGGAAAGATTTCTATTGGAGCCAACCATCCGCCTAAGAACAGTATAGAGCCCATTGCACACATTAATAAAATATTTGCGTACTCACCTAGCCAAAACATTGCGTACATCATACCGGAATACTCAGTTTGATATCCTGATACAAGTTCGGCTTCTGCTTCAGGCAAATCAAAGGGTGGCCTATTTGTTTCTGCTAATGCTGATATAAAAAAAATAACAAACATTGGAAATAATGGAATTATAAACCAAACTTTTTTTTGAGCTAAGACTATATCATTAAGGTTTAATGACCCAACACACAAAAGAACATTTATTATAATTACTCCTATTGATATTTCGTAAGAAATCATCTGTGCAGCAGATCTTATTGCTCCAAGGAAAGGATATTTGGAATTCGAGGCCCAACCTCCCATAATAATTCCATAAACTCCAAGAGAAGAAACTGCAAATAAGTAAAGTATACCAACATTTATATTAGATAGTACGAGAGTTTCACTAAAAGGAATTACTGCCCATGCTATTAAAGCTAAAGTCATTGTAACTATAGGTGCTAAAACAAAAATAGCTTTATTAGAACTGGCTGGAACAATTATTTCTTTAAAAACATATTTTAGCGCATCGGCTAAAGATTGAAATAAACCAAAAGGTCCAACAACATTTGGACCTCTTCTTTTTTGGACAAATGCCCAAATACGTCTGTCTAACCACACAATCAGTGCCACCGAAACTAATACTGGTACTAATAAAAACAAAATTTTATATGTTTCCAAAAAAATTATACTAAAATATTCTGGCATTATTAGCCCTCTGTTCCAGTAGCTTTAATATTATTTTTTTCATTTCTACAATTGGACATAGTCTTTGAAGCTCTTGCTATAGAATTTGAGTAATAATAATCATGAACTTCTATTAATAGTTTATTATCTTCAAAAATTATATTTGTCATTTCTGAATATTTTTTAGATAGATTTTTTTCTTTAAATAAATTTAAATAGTTTAACATGCTACTATCTAATTCAGCTTTATCTTTAAATATTTTTTTATTATTTACAACTTCAGCTAACTCATTTATTATTTGCCAATCCTCTTTTGCATCACCTGGTGGATAAGAAGCTTTGAATGCTTTTTGTAACTTTCCTTCTAAATTTGTAAAGTAACCATTTTGTTCAGTATAAGCTGAACCAGGTAATATAACATCAGCAATTTCTGCTCCTTTATCGCCATGACTTCCTTGATATATAATAAATTCGTTTTTTTTTTTAAATTTTAAACTATCCTGTCCTAATAAATAAACTATTTCGTATTTGTGATTTTCTAAATCTGTTAATACTTCATTTGATCCATCATTGTTTTTATAAATACCTAAATCTAAACTTCCAACTGTAGAAGCATTCTCTGAAATTGTATTTAGTGAGTTCCAATCATCTGATATTTTTTTATTTTTAATTAAGTATGACTTGATAGACTCAAAAATATATTTACCAAATTTTGATGCTAAAGCTGATTGGCCAAAAACTATTATTGGTTTTTTTGAATCTTTGATCGTTGTTGAAATTGTATGCTTGTCATCAATAATTTCTTTTATAATACCTAAATTACCTTCTAATTTTTTATAAGGATATGTTAAATCTCCAATATTGTTTAATGAAATAATTTCTGTTTTATTTTTTAAATATGATTTTCTAATTCTTGCATTTAGAATTGTGGCCTCAAATCGAGGATTTGTTCCTATTAAAAAAATAAAATCACTTTCTTCTATTCCATTTATTGAAGAATTAAATAAATAATTTTCTCTCTTTTCTGGATTTAAATAAACATGATTACTTCTAGATTCTAAATTTTTTGAATTTAATAATTTGTTAAAAAACTCTTTAAAAATATAAAGTGTTTCCATGTTAACTAAATCACCAGAAAATCCACAAATCTTACTGCTTTCTGTAGACTTAATTTTTTCCTTAATTATATTAAAAACTTCCTTCCAAGAAGCTTTATCAAACTTTCCATTTTTATATTTAATAAATGGCGTATCTAACCTCTGATTTAACAAACCATCACATGCATATCTTGTTTTATCCGAAATCCATTCTTCATTGATATCTTCATTAATTCTTGGTAAAATTCTTTTTACTTCCCATCCATAAGTATCAACTCTTATATTTGAACCGACAGCGTCCATCACATCAATGGTTTCGGTCTTTTTAAGTTCCCATGGTCTAGCTTCAAAAACATAAGGCTTTGAAGTTAATGCTCCTACTGGACACAAGTCTATTACATTTGCTGATAATTCAGATTCCATAGATTTCTCTAAATATGTAGTGATTTCCATATTTTCACCTCTTCCAATAGCTCCCAATTCAGGAACACCGGCAACTTCGGTGGCAAACCTAATACATCGAGTACAATGAATACACCTAGTCATTTGTGTTTTTATTAAAGGTCCCATGTTTTTCTCTGGTACCGCTCTTTTATTCTCTTTATATCTAGATTTATCAATGCCATAAAACATGGACTGATCTTGCAGATCACATTCACCACCCTGATCACAAACAGGACAATCTAAGGGGTGGTTTGCAAGAAGAAATTCCATTACACCTTTTCTAGCTTTTTCGACAAATAAGGTGTTAGTTTTTATGTTCATACCTTCTGAAGCAGGCATGGCACATGAAGCAATTGGTTTAGGAGATTTTTCTATTTCAACTAAACACATTCTGCAATTACCAGCTATTGATAATTTTTCATGATAACAAAATCTAGGAATTTCTGCACCAGCCTGTTCACAAGCTTGAAGAACTGTTAAACCTTCCTCTACTTCTACATCTAAATTGTTAACTTTTAATTTAAGCATTATCTTTTTCTAATAAGTGTTGATCAACTAAATATGGAATATTTTTACTTTGACTTACAATGGGATTAAAATTATTTCTTTTTTCAATTTCTTTTTTAAAATTTCTTAATAGTCCTTGAACTGGCCAAGCAGAACCTTCTCCAAATGCACAAATAGTATGACCTTCAATTTGTTTTGTAACATCCATTAACATGCTAACTTCATTTCTTGATGCTTCTCCTTTTGACATACGTTTTAGTATTCTCCACATCCACCCCGTTCCTTCTCTGCATGGAGTACATTGACCACAACTTTCATGCTTATAAAATTTGGCAATTCGTGCTATACATTCAATAATATCTTGTTCGTTATTTAT
>CACJGR010000033.1 GCA_902592985.1 uncultured Pelagibacteraceae bacterium
ATCAACAAAAATTTTAGCCTTTCATGGAATGATGACTAATCTTGGTTCTCTAGAAAAAAAACCAATAATTGATTTATGGTATTGTGATATTAAAAATTGGGATGACTATAGAAACTATAGAAATGCTTTTTATGAATTTAAACCTAAATATCCAAGTTATAAATTTATAATTCCCAATAATGATATAAAAAAAACACTAAGGAAAATGATGTTTGCTTTACAAAATGATTGATAAAAAAATTATTATTAGAATTTCTAATGAATTAGGAAATCAAATGTTTATGTACGCATCAGCACTAGGTATAGCAAATAAACTAGGTATGAACTTAATAATAGATAATGAATCAGCTTTTAAATCAAAAAAAAATATAAGTAAATATGGTTTAAATAACTTTAATTTAAGCTCAGTTATAGCTCCCGATAATAAAAAATTTTTGGGTATATATGGATATTTAAGGAGAAAAATATTAAAAAAAATCAATCCTTATATTAAAAATAAAATTATATTTATAGAGCCAAAAAACACTGAGAAAATAACAAACTATAATGAAGTAATTTATGATTTAAAATTATCGGAAAATGTCTTTGTTGAGGGCTATTTTGAATCTGAAAAATATTTTGCATCAATTAAAGCTACTATTATAAATGAATTTAAATTTTTATATGAAACAAAGTATCAAAAATCAGCCTATTTTAATGAAATTAATAAACTAAACTCTGTTTCTATATGTTTGAGACAAAATAGATTTATAGAAGGAATAGATAGAAATAATGAAATTAACACGAAAAAATCTGCTAAATTTACTAATGAACAAATTCAATATATTAATGAATCTATATCATACATCAAAAAGATTGTTCAAAAACCGACCTTCTTTATATGGAGTAATGATTTAATAAATTTGCCAGATAATGCATTTAATGAAAAAATAAATAATGTGATTCATGATAATGAATTTGTTAAAAATTTAGATAAAAGAGCTCTTGACATGTATCTTATTAGTCAATGCAACCACCATATTGTAATACCATCATCATTTAACTGGTGGGGTGCTTGGCTTTCAAGAAAACATAATAAAATTGTCTGTAGACCTAGTGATAAGTATTTTACTGATTTTAGAATTAATAATCTTGATTTTTGGCCAGCTAATTGGATGGAGATAAAATGAATCTTATTGAAATTGGTAAAAAATATCCATCTAGTAAAAATATTTCTGGTTTCATTGAGTTATATCAAAAATATCTTTCTAATTATAAAAATGAAAAAATTAATCTTCTAGAAATTGGCGTTGATAATGGCGATAGTTTACGTATCTGGAGAGAATATTTTATAAACGCTAATGTTTGTGGAATAGATATTGATAAGAAAAACTTTAAAATTAATGATACTGAAATATTTACTGGTGATCAATCAGATTATAAATTTTTACAATCGTTAATTGATAAATATAAAAATTTTGATATTATAATTGATGATGGCAGTCATCAGTCAAAACATATAATTGCATCATTTAAATTTTTATTTCCTTATTTAAACAATAGTGGAATGTATGTAATTGAGGATCTACAAACTTCATATATACCAAGGTATGGTGGATCAAGAATCAATTTAAACAAAAAAAGCTCCTCAATGAATTTTGTCAAATCTTTATCTGATTCAATCAATTATGAGAAAAATGATAAACCTTTTTTCAAAAAAAATAATTTTGATGGAAAAATCAAATCAATATACCTTCATCAAAATATTGCATTTATATGTAAAGGGGAGAGTACTAATTACTTTTACAGACAAGATTATAAACCATCATTTTCTGATAAAATAAAAAAAATAATTTCTTTTTTTTTTTAAATTTTAATTTTACTTAATGCATTATTTTTAAATATATTTGCTTCTTTGATATATCTTCTGACCATTTGAGTTGTTTTATGACCTGTCATAGCCATAATACTTCTTTCATCAGCTCCAGATTCTGCTGCTACAGTTGCAAAACCTGATCTTAAGCTGTGGCCTGAATAATTCTTATTTTCTATTCCAGCTAAATTTAAGTAATTCTTAATTATTAAGACGACAGATTGATCTGTTAGTCTATTATTTGTTATAATTGAACCTTTAGCAAACCGTCTAAATATTGGTCCTGATTTAATTTCTGATAGTTCTAACCATTTTTTCAAATTATTCACTGGACAGTAAGGCTTATTAGAAAAATAGGGTAACCCTTTGATCATTCCTTCACCAAATTGATCAGTTTTTGATCTCTTAAGTGTTATTTTAACTCCATCAGGTATAAATTCTAAGTCCTCATGATCAATTGAGATTAACTCACTCCTTCTAAATCCACCTCCGAACCCTACTAATACTATTGTTTTGTCTCTTAATTTTTTTATTTCGTTTATTTTTTGTTCATCTATAACATTAATAATTGATTTTAAATGACTGATTAATATAGGTTTTTTACCTTTTTGAATGCTACCATTAATTCTTTTTATACCCATTAAATTTTCAATAATAATTGGATGTTTTGTATCTAGATAATGACCTTTTAGCCTATGAACCATACTTATTGAAACTAATCTTCTCTTTAAAGTGCTCATCTTTGAGTTTTTTGAGAGATTTGTCAGATATAATGAAACTATTTTTGGTTCTGTGGGCAGAGAATCAAGGCCGTGTTTAGCGCAGAATGCTCCAAAGTCTCTAAAATCAGACTTATAAGCTCTTAAAGTATTAATTGCCTTAGAGCTCTTGAGGTTATTTAAAGTTTCCTCATGAAGTGATTTTAGAGCTGTTACAAGTTCGTTCATATTATTACTATTGATAACCATTAATTATCATTAGTAATAATATAACATATTTAGAATGTCAAGAAAATAAGTTACAACAAAATTAATGCCAAAATATATTCTTATAGCTCTTATAGTTGTTCTAGGTACATTTCTAATAATGAACTATTGGCCTAAGTTTCAAGATAGTACTAAAAATAAGATAATTACTTCAATATTTGGAGTTATAGCTATTGGGTTTGTAGTTCTAATTAGTCTCTTAATTTTTTAAATTAAGTTTTCCCCGCTATACCATCCTGTGAAAAACTCAGTAAAAACAACCAAAAAGTGATACATACAACCTAATTGACCTGATAATGTAAAAAATGAATTAAGGGGCAACCCTTAACTGGCCGATTGGGGAAAAACCGAGAGGTTCAAGCCCAGGGGGCAGAAAGCTCTACAAAGCAGCGCTAAACATGTAGAGCGAATGGCATGGCGGTAGCGCATACAACGACGTGCCAAAACTACTGTTCTTTGCACCGTAAAAAGTGCAAGGAAACAGGGTTTTTCAATTTATATGATCATAAAAGGTACAAAATTTCAGGTTAAGGTCTGGAAATATCTTAGAACCATACCGAAAGGTCAAGTAAAGACCTATAAACAAGTTGCTGTAGGCATAAATAAGCCTAAATCAGCTCGTGCAGTGGCAAACGCTTGCGCTAAGAACCCATATGCTCCTAAAGTGCCCTGTCATAGAGTTATTAGATCTGACGGAACTTTGGGTGGCTTTTCAGGTCACGGAGGAATAAAAAGTAAAAAAAAACTCCTTAGAAAAGAAGGTTTTTCACTATAAAAGATAGTAATACCAACGTTTTTATCAATTCGACCCCCTTTTTACTAATATTTTTTATATTCACCCTTCAGTTGTGCTATATATTGGAATATCTCAATATAAACCCCTTCTATGGCCCTTTAAACACTATATTCATTTTATGCAAACCTATAGATTTAAATAAAATTATCTTTAATAATTGTATAAAAACCACCGGGTTCTTATTTTTAATATGATATTTTTATTACTACTCTTCTAATAATCATTCTAAAATGCTAGTTTACCGATGATTTACTCTGCTATCTGTATATCTTTATTTTATTTAGTATTTTTTTTAATTTACATTAAGTATCGCTTTTTGTTCAATAAATTCAATAGTATATATAATTTAATTGAAGTAATATATTAAGAAATATACAAAACTAATGTACTATCTTAGTTTGATTTAATAACTAACTCTCTTTTAAAAATGTAAATTCCTGAAGAAATTATTATAAATAAACCAAAAAAAGTCCAGTTACTAGGGAAGTGACTAAAAAAATAATAACCTATAATTATATTTGTGACGATCTCAAAGTAACCTAATGGAGCAAGTTTAGATGCATCTGCGTATTTTAGAGAAAATATTAGGAATAAATGTCCTATGGAGGCAAAAAAACCAATAGCAAACATCATGCACCATTCAGTTATAGTGGGTTGAACCCATACAACAGGTACAATTAAAGAACCTATGACAGCGCCCACAATACCAGTTAACAAAAGTGTTAACAATGGATTATCAGAATTATGTAATTTTCTAGTTACAATTAAATAAAAACCGTACAAAATTCCTGTTCCTAGAGCAGCCACACTTGCTAGATTTAGCTCTACAAAACCTGGTCTCAAAACAATTAATGACCCAATAAATCCAATAATAACAGCTGCCCATCTTCTTAGTCCTACTTTTTCACCTAATAAAATAGGAGACAAAGCAGTTACAATTAAAGGTGCAATAAAAGCTAAAGTAAGAGCTTTGGCTAAAGAAATAATTGATATTGAATAAAAAAATAAAATATTTGCACAAAATAATAACAACCCTCTAGTTAACTGAAGCTTGGGTTGTTCACTCCAAGTAAGGTTTTTTCTGAAAAAAATTAACATAATTGGCAAAGCAATTACAACTGTAAAAAAATATCTAGACCAAGTGATTTGTAATACTGGCAACGTAAAACTCAAATATTTAGCAAAACCATCCATGATGGGTAGCATTACCCAGGCAGATAAATTTAAAATAATTGCTTTCACTAAAATTAACTAAAATATTTAAGAGCTAAAAATACAATTAACACTAAACTAAATAGTGACAAAAATGTAGAAAGAGCGACTGTACTTGCTATGTTATCAGATATTTTTTTAGGAGAATACATTTTACCTACTAGATAGGTTAAAACAGCAGATGGCATTGAAGCTTGAATAAACATCACACCAGCCTCAATTCCAGTTAAATTAAAGTATTTAACAAAAGCAAAACCAATAATGGGACCAACAAAAATTCTAGTTAAAGAATAAATTAATGTTTCCTTAAAAGAAAAAACTTTTAACTTTGATAAAGCAACTCCTAATGAAACAAGTACTAAAAATATAGCTGAATATCCTATTAAAAAAGTTGCATTCTCAAGGAACTTGGGCGATGGAATTTTATAATAAACAAAAAAAAGAGAGAAAATTATAGCATAAACTGGAGCACACTTTATTAATGGTTGAATAGAAAATTTTCTACTTGCTAATAAAATGCCAACGCTAAAATGAAGAACTAAAATTGTAGATGTAATAGCTGTTGCTATAGCTAAACCATTTATTCCAAATGCAAACAAACATAAAGGCATTCCCATATTGCCAGTATTAGGAAGAATTAATGGTGGTAACAACCTAACAATATCTCTTTTTAGCAATTTTAAAATTACAATTCCAATGATTGAGAAAATTCCTACATATAAAAATGTAAATATTGAAAATTTTAAAAAAACATCAAAGTCTATGTCTGAATATGTTAAGGAGTAAAATATTATACAAGGCAAGCCTATATTGCCTGAAAATGTTGTAATAAAATTTGTATCAAATTTAGCGTCTTTTTTACCATACCAATATCCGATACCTATTGATAAAAAAACTGGAAATAGAACCTCAAATAATTTTACAAAAATATCCATTTAATCAAATAAACGGATTAAAGTAGGATATTTGAGAATATTTGTATTCTTTTTAAACATAGATAAGCAATTTTTTGTGCTATTTTCTTTAGTTTTATGAGTAATTATAACTATAGTAGCACTATTTGTCTTCTTATCAGGTGTTTGAATAATTCTCTTAACTGAAATTCTGTATTTAGCTAGTCTTTTAGTAATTTCAGATAATACGCCAGGTTTATCTTTAACTTCAAAGCGCAAATAAAGAGAATTAGCATAATTATCTTTTGTATAACTTCTTATTGTTTTCCTTTTTCCATAAGGTGTTCCAAAAGGATATTTGATGTTTCCTCTAAGTACTGAAAGTAAATCTGATAAAAGAGCCGATGAAGTAGGACCTGGTCCAGCCCCCTCACCTTGTAAAACTGTTTCACCTATAGGCTTGCCATTGAGAATTACAGCATTCATAACTCCATTAATATTACCAATATATGTTTCTTTACCCACCAAACACGGATGAACTCTTTCAAATAATTTATTATTTAACAACTCAGTTATACCCAATAATTTAATTCTTAAATTTAATTGATTGGCAATTTTAATGTCCTTTAATTCAATATTTTCTATTCCATCCCTTAAACAATCATTTTTAGAAATTTTTGTATTAAATGATAGTGATGATAAAATTCTTATTTTCGACAGCACGTCGTTACCATCTAAATCATTTTTAGGATTGGTTTCTGCGTAGCCAAGCGTTTGAGCTCTAGTTAAAACTTCTTTAAAAGTTTTATTACTATTTTCCATTTCAGATAAAATATAATTTGATGTACCGTTTAAAATACCAACAACTTTATTAATTTTATTTGTTGCTAAACCATCCTTAATAGTTCTAAGAACTGGTATTCCTCCAGCAACAGCAGCTTCAAATTCTAAATTAACTTTATTTTTTTCTGCTAATTTTCCTAAAGTTTCACCATGTTTAGAGATTAAAGCTTTGTTAGCTGTAATAACATGTACTTTATTATTTAAAGCTAGTTGAACAACTTTTTTTGATATTCCATCAGACAAACCTATTAGTTCAAATAAAATATCAATTTTTTTG
>CACJGR010000034.1 GCA_902592985.1 uncultured Pelagibacteraceae bacterium
AGTTAATGTCTTTGCTTAATACTTCAGTAGTAGAAATGGTTAAATCTCTTAAAAAAGGAGAACTTACATCCGAGGAACTTGTAAAAAGCTATATAAAAGAAATAAAAAAAAAAGAAAAAGATGTTCAGGCTTGGGAGTTTTTTGATGAAGAACTTGCTTTAGCTCAGGCGAAAAAATGTGATTTACTTCACCAATCAGGTAAGCATGGAGACCTTCATGGTATTCCTGTTGGTATTAAAGATATTTTTGATACGGAAGATATGCCGACTACAGATGGCACAGAAATTCATAAGAAAAATTTAAGCTTAAATGATTGTACAGTTGTATCAAAATTAAAACAAGCCGGAGCAATTATTATGGGAAAAACTGTGACATGTGAATTGGCATACTATTCACCTGGTAAAACAAAAAACCCACACGATCTTGCGAGAACTCCAGGCGGATCATCAAGTGGTTCAGCTGCAGCTGTAGCATCACATATGGTTCCGCTTGCTGTTGGAAGTCAAACTAATGGATCAGTAATTAGACCTGCTTCGTATTGTGGTGTAGTAGGATACAAACCTACTAAAGGATTAATTTCGCGACATTTAGTACTACAAGTTTCGAGAAAATTGGACCAGGTAGGAGTTTTCTCTAATTCAGTGGAAGATGCAGCATTAATTAGCGAACAGCTCATTGGTTATGATAAGCAGGATTCTGACACATCATTAAATCCTAAACCAAAATTATTAACTGCTTGTCAGCAAAAACCTCCTATGGAACCAGTGTTGGCATATATTAAATTACCTTTTATGAAAGAATTAGAGGAAGATGCAAAAGAAGGCTTTGAAGAAATAAAAGATGAAATAAAAGATAAATTAAAAGGTAAAGTAGATGAAGTTGAGCTTCCTGAAGGGTTTAATGGTATTCCAGAATGGCACAAAATAATTATGGAGTCAGATATGGCAACCTCTTTTTCAAAAGAATATAAATCTTTTAAAAATAAATTAAGTGATAAAATTGTTGAAGCTATTGAAAGAGGTATGAAATATACTTCGGTGGAATATAACGATGCTTTATCAAAAATAGATGCAGCAAATACTTACTTTAAACAATTTTTTCATGATTATGATGCGATTTTAACTCCTTCATCAACAGGTGAGGCACCCAAAGGTTTAGAGTTTACGGGTAATCCTATATTTTGTACAATGTGGACTTATTGTGGAATGCCTTCTATTAGTTTACCATTACTTCAAGGAAAAAATGGTCTTCCAGTAGGTGTACAGTTAGTATCATCACTGTTTGATGATGAAAGATTGTTTAGGAATGCAAACTGGCTAACAAATAAAATTAAAAAATGAAACTAAGTGAAAAAATAACAATAATAATTGGTGCTTTATTATTTACTACATTTGTAATTGGCTTAGCATGGAGTATTAGTACTGGTCTTGCCGGTTTTGTAAGGGGAATTCCATTTTGGGTTATAGTAATTTTTTGTATATCATTATTGTTTTATGATTCTTATAAAGCAATAGTAAAAAAATAATAAATTTTTTTTAGAGCAATACATAGTATTTATGATAAATAAATTTTATGTATGAAAAAAAGATGTTTATAATTAATATTTTAAAACTAGTTTTAGTAGGATATTTATTATTCACACTAATTGTATATTTTTTTCAAAGAAATCTACTATATTACCCTGCAGTAAATAATTATTTTGGTGAAAAATTAAATGTTCCAGTAGAAAAAGTAAAAATTAAAACCGAAGATAATATTGAACTTTTATCGTGGTACCACAGTAAAAACTCCGAGGATTACAAAACTATTCTGTTTTTGCACGGGAATGCTGGAACTTTAGAAAATAGAATATATAAAATTAATCATTTTAAAGATGTAAATGTTAATTTTTTTATTATTGCTTGGAGAGGTTTTAGCGGAAACAAAGGTAAACCGTCAGAAAAAGGTCTTTATGAAGATGCAAAAAGTGCCATTAAATGGTTAAAAAATAAAGGAATAAAAGAAGAAAATATTATTATTTATGGTGAATCTCTAGGAACTGGTGTTGCAGTAGAAATTGCCCAAAATAAAAATTTTGCTGGTGTAATTTTAGAAACTCCTTTTACTTCAATGGTGAATGTTGGCAAAACCCATTATCCTTTTTTACCAGTAAGTTTTTTGCTTAAAGATAAATATGAAAGTGATAAAAAGATTAAAAGGTTAAAATCTCCAATTTTAATTATGCATGGAGAAGTTGACAAAATAGTTCCATTTTGGATGGGAGAAAAAATGTTTGAATTGGCTAATGAGCCTAAGTATTCTTATTTTACAAAATATGATGGTCACATGATGGAATATAATGAAGAACTTTTAAATAAACTAAAAAAATTCATTTATAGCTTAAATTAAGTCACAATTTAAACACAACATCTACAAAATTAAATTTTATTTTTAATTTTAATGAAGTTAAAACTATTAAGTATAATTCTTTTTATATCATCATTTGCCCAAAGTTCTAATTCAGAAAGCAATATAGCAAGTGTGGATAATATTTTTCATATTGGTAAGATGGATTCACATAATAAAAACTTTGTTCTTTTTTTTAAAACAAGAGAAAAAGCTATTTTAGCCAAAGGTGAAGAATTTAATTATATCAGTGATTACCCTCAAGATTTATATATGTATGATAAAAAAACAAAAAAAACCAAACCACTAATAACCTACGATTGGTTTCCAAAGCATGCAAAATTTTACTTATCTAATTATGATTTTCCAGTTTTTCCTGAAGACTTTGCTTATTATTTAATGAAGGATAATAAAACTTTAATTATGGTAAGTGCAATTAAAAATATTAATCAAAACTTTAAATTTGATATATTAACTAATAAGTTACACAAATATTCAACTAAAGGTAAATTAGACTTTATAATTTCATCAATTACAAAGAATTGTGGTTATTTAACAATGAATGACACCTATAAATGTAATTATTATAAGCCATTAATATCTCAAAATTTAATTAATTAGTTTGAATAAAAGCTTCAGCAAATTTGTCAGCACTGAAAATTTGTAAATCATCTTCTTTTTCTCCTAAACCAACAGCAATAATTGGAAGTTTATATTTTCTTGCTAAAGCTATTAAAATTCCACCTTTTGCTGTGCCATCAAGTTTAGTCATAATTAAACCAGTAATTGGAATAATTTTATTAAATTCTTCTACTTGGTTTATAATATTTTGACCAGATGTTGCGTCTAAAATTAAAATAACATCGTGTGGTGCATTTGAATCTATTTTCTTGGTTACATTGGCAATTTTTCTATATTCTTCCATTAAATTTTTTTTATTTTGTAGTCTTCCGGCTGTATCGATTAATACATGGCTAAAATTATTATGAATTGCTTCTTTCACAGCTTTATATGCAACAGATGCAGGATCGGAATTTTGTGTTGATTTAACAATTTGTACATCTATTTTATTTGCCCAATTCTCTAATTGTTCGATCGCTGCAGCTCTAAATGTATCACAAGCAGAAAACATAACTTTATTTCCATTAGATTTTAAAATTTTACCTATTTTCCCAATAGTAGTTGTTTTTCCAACACCATTAACTCCCGAAATAAGAATTATATTTAATTTTTTTTTATTATTAAAAAAATTTTCATTTTCTAAAGGTTTCATTAGAGAAATTATGTAATTTTTTAATATGACATTTATTTCTTCCATAATATTTTTATTAGGATCAATTTTTTCTTGAGCAATGATATCTTTTATATCTGCAGCGGCTTCTACACCAACATCAGAATAAATTAAATAATCTTCAACTTTATTTAAGGTTTTATCATCAATCTCTTTTTTAGTAATAATATCTTTTAAACCAGATGTAAAAGTGGATGCACTTTTTTTAAAACCTAATTTAAATTTTTCAAATATACCCATTAAATTTTAATTTCTATATTTTTTATATCTGAAACAGATCCTTTCATATGGACACTATTTTTAGCATCAATAAAAATTGATAGCTTACCAAGTTTAAACTCTATATCAGTCTTTTTTTCAACGAATCCATTAATATTCCCAGCTATTGCAGATGCACATGCAGCAGTTCCACAAGATTTTGTTAATCCTGATCCTCTTTCCCATACTTTAACTTTAATTAAATTTTTATTAATAACTTTAGCAAGAGTAACATTACATTTTTCAGGAAATAATTTATGATTTTCAATTTCTGGCCCAACTTTTTTTAAATCAAAATTTTCAATATCCTTTACAAAAAAAACAATATGTGGATTACCAACATTTACTGCAGTACCGCCAATGTGTTCAGTATTATTTTTACTTAAGATTTTAATGTTAAGATTTTTAGTATCCAGATTTTCACTTAATGGAATCTCATTCCATTTTGTTTTTGGTATACCAACTTCTGTTTCTACTAAATTACTACCTAAAATATTTGATTTTAAAATTCCAGAAGAAGTCCAAACAGTAATTTCTTTTTTATTATTTTCTTTTGATAAAAAATCAGCAACACATCTTGTTCCATTTCCACAAGCACCTGATGGACTTCCATCAGAGTTATAAAATTCTAGTCCTGCATCTACTTTGCGATTTTTTTTTATTATTATTAGTTGATCACAGCCTATAAAGTTTCTATTACAGATTTTAATTATTTGATCTTTAGATAATTCAATATTCCCATTTCTTTGGTCAATGATTATAAAATCATTGCCTAAACCATCCATTTTAAAAGCCTTAATATCCATATATAGATCTTTAACTTATTTATTGACTTTTTGAACCTCTATTATAGTTTGATCGCGTTTCCGCAAAAACGTTAAATTTGCGGTGTCTTTGGAAACAAAGAGATCGACACTAGTCAGCGAGGGTTCGCCCACTAGTGCATTTACGGCTGTGTGTAATAATTATGTTTGAAAATTTGACGAATAAATTCGAAGAAATTTTTTCTTCTTTAAAAAAATCGCCTTCACTTGATGAAAAACAAGTTGATGAAGGCTTAAGAAATATAAGACAAGCTCTTTTAGAGGCTGATGTTTCTTTAACAGTTGCTAAAGAATTTATAGACAATGTCAAACCAAAGGCACTAGGACAAGAAATAGTTCGTTCAACTTCTCCAGGGCAAATGGTGGTTAAAATTGTCTATGATGAGATTGTAAAATTGTTGGGAGAAAATAATTCAGAGGTAAATTTAAATGCTGTTCCACCTGTACCAATGATGTTGGTTGGATTGCAAGGATCAGGAAAAACTACAACAACAGCCAAACTAGCAAAATATCTAGAAATTAATAAAAAAAAGAAAATAATGATGGTTAGTCTTGACGTTTACAGACCGGCAGCACAAGAGCAATTAAAGTTATTGGGGGATCAAAATAACATTCTTACGCTTCCAGTAATTGAAGGTCAGGTTCCAGAAGATATTTGTAGAAGAGCAGTAAGTGCAGCAAATCTTAATGGTGCTGAAATTATATTATTTGATACTGCAGGAAGAACTCAAATTGATCTACAAATGATGAGTGAAATAAAACAAATTGAAAGCATAATTAATCCCACAGAGATTTTTTTAGTTGCTGATTCTTTAACAGGACAAGTTGCAGCAGAAGTTGCAAAAGAGTTTAAAAATACAGTTAATCTAACTGGTATTATTTTAACTAGAGCTGATGGTGATGCAAGAGGTGGAGCTGCCGTTAGTATGAAATATGTTTCTCAAGTTCCAATTAAATTTTTAGGAATAGGAGAAAAAATAGACAATATTGAAGTTTTTCATCCAGATAGAATTGCGAACAGAATTCTTGGTATGGGAGATATTGTTTCTTTAGTAGAAAAAGCAGCTCAAGATTTAGGTGAGGAAAATATTAAAAAAGCAGAAGAGAATTTTAAAAAAGGAAGTTTTTCTATGCAAGATTATTTAACACAATTAAGACAAATGAAAAAAATGGGAGGTATAGAAGGAATCATGTCTTTTATGCCAGGTGTTTCAAAAATAAAATCTCAAATGGATCAAGCAGGTATAGATGAAAAAATTATAATTCAAAATGAAGCGATAATTTTATCTATGACAAAAAAAGAAAGAGAAAACCCAAAAATCATTGATGGTTCTCGAAGAAAAAGAATTGCTAATGGCTCTGGAACTAATGTGGCCACTATCAATAAATTGTTAAAGCAATTTAAAATGATGTCTGAAATGATGAAAAAGATGTCAAAAGGAAATCTGCAGGGCATGTCTGATAAAGGAATACCTTCAGAGCTTTTAAATCAAATTAAATAAAAAAAGGGAGAAAAAATGTTAAAATTAAGATTATCAATGGGAGGAACAAAAAAGAGACCCGTTTATAAAATTGTAGTGGCAGATAGTCGTTTTGCAAGAGATGGAAGGTTTATAGAAAAATTAGGTTTTTTTAATCCGTTATTGCCAAAAGAAAAAAAAGAAAGAGTGGGATTAGAATCAGATCGAATTAAGTATTGGTTGGAAAAAGGTGCACAACCAACTACGAGGGTAGCTAGAATTCTGGGAGAAAATGAATTAATGCCGATGCC
>CACJGR010000035.1 GCA_902592985.1 uncultured Pelagibacteraceae bacterium
AAGAAGGAACGTGTGTTTCTAATCTCTGAACTGCACGTGGAGACAGAGCCAACATTCCATGAGCAGCTTCTGCTCCTAAAACTTTTTGCCAAGACCAAGTAATTACATCAAGTTTGCTATAATCAATATCCATAGCAAAAATTCCAGATGTAGCATCGCAAATTGTTAAACCTTCTCTATCATCAGGTATCCAATTTCCATTTGGAATTCTAACTCCAGCGGTTGTGCCATTCCAAGTAAAAATTACATCATTTTTAAAATTCACTTTAGTTAAATCAGGAAGTATGCCGTAATCAGTTATATAACTGTTTACATCTTTTATTTTTAACTGTTCAAGTACATCTATCACCCAATCTTTTCCAAAATTTTCCCAGGCCAAAACATCAACTCCTCTACAACCCAAAAGAGACCACATTGCTGCCTCTAAAGCTCCGGTGTTAGACCCTGTCATTATGCCTAAAACATATGAATCAGGTAATTTTAAAACTTGTTTAGACTTAATTATTACTTCGTTAAGTTTATCTTTACACTCTTTAGCTCTGTGTGATCTTCCAGTTGGTGCGTTTTTTAAAATATCGATACTCCACCCAGGCCGTTTAGAACATGGTCCGCTAGAAAAATTAGGATTCTTAGGTTTAATGCTTGGTTTTTCCATTAGTATAAATTTTTTTGCAGAGAATAATTCTTTTTAAAAAAATTTATCACTATTTTTTTTATATATATTATTTAGAACTAAAAAAAATTAGTTATTCAAAATCGTAAGCAACTAAACCATCCAATGGTTTAGGGTCAAACCAGGTTGACTTAGGAGGCATGTTTAATTTTTTATCAGCAAAACTTATAACATTTTCCATCTGTGTAGCGAATAATGCAAAACCAACTTTAGCTTCATCTGAATCAACTTTTTTTTCAATTGTTTCTAGACCATGAAAACCTGCTAAAAAATCAATTCTATTGTCATATCTTGGATCTCCAATTCCTAAAATGGGTTCTAGTAAATAATAGTGCAACAAATTAATATCTAAATTAATTATATGAAATAAGTTTGCCTCTGGTTTTTCTTTTAACTCGATAGAATACCATTGTTTATCAACATACATTCCAAATGTTTGAGGTTTTTTTGGTTTAAAAGTGGATTTTTGCTTCTCTAAGAAAAATTTCTTTTTTATTTCCTTAATAAAATCTTTTGTAGAATATCCATATAAGTCTTTTATTAATCTATTATAATCAAGTAAGCGTGCTTGACTTTGTGGAAATATAGCTACCATAAAATAATTATATGGTTCATCTCCTGTGTGATTAGGGTTTTGATGTTTTTTGAATCCCGAAAGTTTTGATAAAGCTTCCATTCTATGATGTCCATCAGCTATGTAAATTCGATTAATAGTATTAAATAAGTCGCATATTTTTAATACTTTGCTTTCATCATTTACAATCCACATTTCATGTTTGCATCCATCCATTGCATTAAATGAATATGATGATTTTAAAGTAATTTCTTTTTTTACTAATTCGTCTAATTCTATATTATCTGGATGAATTACATATATTGGTCCAATTTGAGCATTTAAATTTTCCATTTGTTTCAATCTTGTTTGGGCTCTTTCTAAAAAAATTTCTTCATGGCCACGAATATGTAAATTATCATATGCTGATAACTTAGCCGTACCAACTATTCCCACTTGAGCATGATTTTTTGTAGAAATTTTGTAAATATAAAACGAATTAATTGTATCTTTTTTTAATATTGAATTTTTTTTCATTAAATTAAATTGTTCTTTTGATTTTAAATTATTTTTTTCACTAAAAACGTTTAAATAACTCCATCGGTTATTTTTTTGGTATTCGCTTACAATTTCTTTTGATAAATGATCTGTACTTGCAATTGCTACTGAAGGCGCATTATCTTCTGTTGGTCTTAATCCTTTAAACGGATTGATAAAATACATAATAGACTTTAAATAAAATATTTCATTGATTTTTATTTTTCCACATAAAAAAAGTTAATAAATAAAAACTTATAACACCAATAAAGTAATTCCATTCTAAAGCATGTTTAAAAGCTGTGTTTCCAGGCATAGAAACTATAGGAATACTTATTAATGCGACTAAAACTAGTATTGAGACAAGTATTAATTTCATTTTTAAAAAATTTAAATTAATAAATTTTAATAAATCGTTTTTAAATGAATAATATGTCATGACTAAATAAGCCTGAGCGACAAGTTCAAATATTATAAAAGACAACATTACAACTCTTCTAAATAATTTATAAAGATCGTTATCAAATTTAATTCCCAAAAAAATTGAATGAAGAGTTAATAAAATTGCTGAACCAATTCCAAAAAACAAAATATACTTAATATTCTTATGATTCTTATTAAAAAATTGGATGATTTCTCTACTATAAAGCCAGTATTTAATTAATAAATATGAAGTAAAAAACATAGCTGGTTTAAATATTAAGTAAGTTGGAAAAACTCTTGCAGTTCTACTTATAGATGTGCCACCATCAATATAAGGTATAGTATTTATAATTACATCTTTATCGTTAAATAATCCGTGAAACTGGGTAATAAGTATTAGGCAAGCATTTAGTGCTATAAAAGGAATTATAAACACCCATATGCTAATGGACTTAACTTTTTCAATTTTATCCATTAGTTAAAATTATTTCTTTTTATTTTTTTTTCTGGCTCTTCTTTTTTTAGAGCCCATTTTTCTACGACCTCTATGTTTTTTTGGATACCCCATAATCTCCTTTGTGTTATAATTTTATTGACCTTATTGAACGGATATAGCATTGTCAAAAAAACTTATCAATTTTTTTTATGACTAAAAATTTTAGAACATTTTTAAAGCATACTGCAAAAGACTATTATAATCAGTCAGTAAATCCTCCTGTTGTTAGGGCTTCAACAATTATCTTTAAAACAATGAATGAGCTTCGGAAGACTCAAAAAAGAAGCAAAAAAGATCCAACAGGCGGTCATTTTGATTATGGAAGACAAGGAACTTCAACAACTTTTATTTTGCAACAGATGTTAAAAGAAATGGAAGAATGCCATCATGTATTTTTAACTCCTACTGGATTTGGTTCAGTTTTTTTATCTATTTTTAGTGTTGTTCGTCCAGGTGATGAAATTCTAGTTGCTGATCCAGTTTATTATCCAACTAGACTTTTAACCGAAGATTTTCTTAAATCATTTAATATTAAAACAATTTTTTACGACCCTCATAATTTAAATACTTTAAAAGCAAAAATTACAAAAAAAACCAAATTAATTTACGTTGAAAATCCTGGAAGTAATTCATTTGATTTCCAAGATTTGTCGAAAATAATTTCATTTGCAAAAAAATATAAATTATTTACAGCAATAGATAATACTTGGGCTACACCATATTTTTTAAAACCTATTAAATTAGGGTTTGACATGTCTATTGTCTCAGCAACCAAGTACTATTCAGGTCATTCAGATGTAATGGGTGGAAGCTTAGCGGTTAATAAAAGAGTTTTTAAATATGTTGAAAAAGCAAATAAAATAACAGGTTTAAGATTAGGACCTGATGATGCATATCTTATAATAAGAGGATTAAGAACATTAGATGTTCGTTTAGACAAACATCAAGAAAATGCAAAAAAGGTAGCAAGATTTTTATCTAAACATAAAAAAGTAAAACTTTTATATCCTTATAAAAAAGGTTCATACAATTTTAAAATGTGGAATAAATATTATTCAGGAGCATCTGGGCTAATGGGCATAACAATTAAAGCAAAAAGTAAAAAATCTGTTCTTAAATTTGTAAACTCATTAAAACTATTTGGATATGGTTATAGCTGGGGTGGTTTTGAAAGTCTCGCATTACAACAAGAATTTAGAGAATTAGGAAATAGAAATTTTTTAAATTTAGCAAAAGATGAACATTTAGTTAGATTACATATAGGCCTTGAGGATCCAAACGACTTAATTCAAGATTTAAAAAGATCTTTAAGGTTTGTTAAATGAGTCCGGTAAAGTTTATTCCAAATAAAACTGCACTGATAACCCTAATAGCAGCATCTTTAGTGGTAATTATATCATTGGGCATTAGACAGACTTTTGGTCTTTTCTTTTTTGATTTTGAAGTTGACCTTGGTTGCACACAAACTGAATTTGGTTTTGCAATGGGAATTCAACTATTTTTTTGGGGACTGCTAGGACCAGTTTTTGGAATAATTACTGATAAATTTAGTGGAAGAGTAGCTGTTTTTATAGGTTTTTTATTTTATTTAGCTGGAATTTATTTTTTAAATTACGGACCTAATACAGGTTTTTGGTTTATATTTGATCTTGGAATTTTAATTGGAATAGGTCTTGCTGCAACGGCAATAAGTATACCTGTTTCAATTGTATCAAAACACTTTCCTTTAAATACTCGAACTATCGCAATAGGAATTGTTACTGCAGCTGGTTCTTTTGGATATTTTGTTTCTCCTATGTATACAAGATTTACACTTATGGAATTTGGCTGGAATGTAACATTAGTTATATTTGGAGCTATGGTTTTAGCTGGTTTAATTGTTTCGTTATTTTTATCAACACCAATGGAAGAACTTAAACAAGAATCTAAAAACAAACAAACAGCGATGGAAGCAATTAAAGAGGCTTTTTCAAATAGAAGTTTTAATTATTTAACATTAGGTTTTTTTGTTTGTGGATGGCACATAGCTCTTGTTGCAACTCATATTCCCATGCATATTAGAGATAAGGGGCTTGAAGATTGGACGGCAACAGCAATTTTAGCATTGATTGGACTTTTCAATATCTTTGGAACTTTATCTAGCGGATATTTATCTACAAAAGTTAGTAAGAAAAAACTATTGAGCGCAATATATATGCTAAGAGGCGTTTCATTAATATATTTTATCTATATGCCTCCTAGCACAGTAAATGCACTAATTTTTGGAGCAACATTCGGTTATCTTTGGTTAGCTACAGTTCCACCAACAAGTGGAATAGTTGGTCATATTTTTGGAACAAGATATGTATCATTGCTATATGGGTTTGTCTTTTTAAGTCATCAAATTGGATCTTTTCTAGGCGCATATCTTGGTGGTTTATTTCATGATTTATATGGTTCACTTGATTATGCTTGGTACATTTCTATAGCTTTATCTTTATTTGCTGGCTTGATACATTTACCAATAAAAGAGAAAGCAATTGAAAGATTTCAACACGCATAAAATAAAATTTAGTCCATATCTGGAAAAACTTTACAATTCAGATAAGCCGTTGATTATTTATAAAGTAAATGATGGATATAATTTATATACTGATTTTTCAAAAAAAATTATCTTAACAAATAATAATATAAATAATTTTTTTAACTTATTTTACAAAAAAAAAATAAATAGAGAAACTGATCTTTATAT
>CACJGR010000036.1 GCA_902592985.1 uncultured Pelagibacteraceae bacterium
AGGCATTAGATCTATTACCATAATTTTAGCTGCAATTTTAGCCCTTGTAATGGTTTATGCGGGAAGGTTTATATTTTCTTTGCCATTTGTTTTAATGATATTGCCATTAATAAAAACAAAAGCAGGATTATCTTTGTTTCAACTTTTAAGAATCTGGAGTTTATTAAGAGTATTAAAGAATTCTGGAAGATTTAATTTTAACAATTTTAATCAAAATTTAAATACACAAAGTATTTCAGTTGAAGAGGCATATAAAATATTAAATTTGGATCCAAAAACAAAATATACAAAAAACGAAGTTTTAAATTCATACAAAAAGATAATGAAAAAAATACATCCAGATATAAGTCCAGAGCTTACACGTCTTGCATCTATTGTTAATGAAGCAAAAGAAATAGTTATTAAAAATCTATCCTAAATTTAAAATTTCTTTCATTTTATTAAATACTTTTCCTGGATTAATTTTATCTTTACCTAAAGTATTGTGAGCTACAGTTTTTTCACCATCAGGAATAATAGGATGCATTTTTGGACTATAGCTACCATAAAGAAGGGGACTATCAGTCATCAGAACAATTGTTTCAATCTCCAAAGCAGCAGAAAGATGACTAAAACTTGTATCATTGCAAACTGCCAAATTACAGTTTTTTATTATAGGTAAAGTTTCAGAAATTGTTAAATCATCCAAAGCTTTACAGTAATTATTAAAATTAGAATTTAAAATCTTTTTAAGTATTTCTTGTTCTTCTATTTTTTTTCCTGTTGCTAAAAAAAATTTACATTCATAGCTATTCACACAAAGTTTTATAAATTCTAAATATTTTTCTGCTGGAACTCTTTTTGTGTTCCCAGAACCACCAATTCCCAGTAAAATATTAATATTTTTTTTTACTATATTATATTTAACAGATGCCTCATTTATATCTTTTGTACTTATTGATATAATAGGTTTGCTCTCTACATCTAAATTAATTGACTTTTTTAAAAAATCTTGAGCTGCTTTTATTATATTTTGTTTTTTTTTATCAAAAAGTTTATACTGATAAATATCTTTAATTTTTGCAATTTTCATAATGAGTCTAAATCTTAAAGAAGAATTGAATATAAAAACTTTATCAAAATTATATTTTTGGATATCAGATGCCAGATTTAATGTGCCGCCAAAGCCAAAGTGTCTACCTTTTTTTGCGTGATCATTTCTATCTAGAAATATAATTTTATCAATGTAGGAATTATTTTTCAATATTTCTGAAGATTTTGTATTTTCTTTGACCAAGATACTTACAGGGCTCTCAAATTTTTTCGCTATGGCTTCAATAAAGGGAAGAAATATAATCATATCTCCAATGCCCATTCGATTTTGGACTGCTAAAATTTTCATATAATCTTTATAATACCTTTACTAAAAAAAAAATTTTATATAAATTTAATTTATGAACAAAATTAAGGGCATTTATGCGGCAGCAGTGTCTGTTTTAAATGAAAATTTAAGTTTAAATGCAGATAGAACGATTTTACATGCTGAAAATTTAATTGATCAAGGTTGTCATGGTGTTGCACTTTTTGGAAGTACAGGCCAAGGACAGTTAATTTCTGTAAGTGAAAAAATAAATTTATTAACACGCCTTTCTACAAGCAAATATAAAAATAATTATTTAATTGGAACTGGCTTTAATTCTTTAATTGAAACAATTAATATGATGCAAGTTTCATGTTCATTAAATTTTAAAAATTTTTTAATTATGCCACCTGCATATTACAAATATGGAGATAAAGAAGTTATAGATTTCTATTCAAGAGTTATTGATGCTGTGCCTGACAGCAGAATTATTCTTTATAATTTTGAAAAGTTATGTGGTTATAAGTTTAGTATTTCATGCGTAGAAAAATTAGTTAAAAATTTTCCAAAACAAATAGTAGGGGTAAAAGATAGTTCTTATAATTTGTATGAAGTTTTAAATATGGAAAATTTTTCAATTTTTCCAGGATCAGAATTAAAATTACTAAAAGGTCTAGAAATTGGATGTAGTGGAATTATTACAGCCACATGCAATGTAACAGCATCACTATCAAGAAAAGTATATGAAGATTTTTTTTCTCAAAAGTCTCAAACTCAAAATGAAAAATTATGCAATGTTAGAAAAATATTTGATCAATATAATTTAATTTCTGGATTGCATACTTTTATGTCTAATCAAGATAGTATTTTTAAAAATATTTTACCGCCACTTAGTCTATTAAATAATAATGATAAAAATAAGTTAATTTCAGATCTTAAAAAATTAGATTTTGATTTAAAATCTATAAAGGCAGCATAGAATGAAACTTGCAAGATTTTTAAACAAATTATTTAAAATTGGTGGTTTTGTTTTAATTGATGCTAATTTAAATAAGCATACAATTGGATCTCCTGAAAAAGACAATCCTATAATAGTTAAACTTTTAGATAAAACACTTCATTATAAATTATTGTTTTTTCCAGATTTATATTTAGGTGAAGCATATGCAGAAGGTACCTTAAAAATTGAAAATGGTAATTTGACTGAATTTTTAAACCTTGCACTTAAAAATATAGGAAGAAAGAAAACAAATGTATTTAGTCAATTAATAAATAAATTTAAAGGCTCTTATAGATATTTAACTAATTTTAATTTTATTAAAAAATCAAAAATGAATGTTTCTCATCATTATGATATTTCTGATGATTTCTATGATTTGTTTCTTGACTCCAAAAGACAATATTCTTGTGCATATTTTAATAATCCAAATGATAGTTTAGAAGTTGCTCAAAATAATAAAATTAACCACATAATAAAAAAATTAAATCTTAAACCTAACGAAAAGGTTCTTGATATCGGTTCTGGCTGGGGATCTTTAGCAATAGAAATTGCAAAAAAAAGTAAATGTGAAGTTACTGGAATAACACTTTCAAAAAATCAGTTAGATTATAGTGTAAAAAAAGCAAAAGAACTCAATTTAGAAAATCAAGTCACTTTTAAATTGATGGATTATAGAGAAATAAACGAAAAATTTGATAAAATAGTAAGTGTTGGAATGTTTGAGCATGTAGGCAGAAAATTCTATAAAAAATTTTTCAATCAAGTAAATAAATTATTGAAAAATGATGGCATAGCTTTAATTCATACTATTGGATCGGTAAACCCACCAAGGGATCCGCACCCATGGATAACCAAGTATATATTTCCAGGAGGATACACGCCTAGTATGAGTGAAGTAACGGGACCAATTGAAAAATCGGGACTTTCGGTTTCAGATGTTGAGGTTCTTAGGATGCATTATTCTTATACATTAAGACATTGGAAACAAAGATTTTTAGATAATAGAGAGAAAGTTTTAGAAATGTTTGATGAAAAATTTTTTAGAATGTGGGAATTTTACTTAACATCATGCGAAATGGCATTTAAATGGGGCGATATGGTTGTATATCAATTTCAATTAATCAAGAACTTTACATCTACTCCTATTAGAAGAGACTATATTTATAAATAATAAATTGATAAATTATTAAATCTCTTAAAT
>CACJGR010000037.1 GCA_902592985.1 uncultured Pelagibacteraceae bacterium
TTTTCGTAATTGTTGATTAGTAATCTTACAAAAGTAGTTTTTCCAACTCCTATTTGTCCATACAAAAAAATCGCATCTCCTGGCAATAATATTTTATTAATCTTATTGGTTATTTTTTGTAAGTCGAAGATAGATGAAATTTTCATCTTAATGCCAGTTTAGTAGCGATAAGTATCTAGTTTATAAGGTCCTTCTGGTGTTACACTAATATAATCAGCCTGTTCTTTGGATAGTTTTGTTAATTTTGCACCAACCTTCCCTAGATGTAATCTTGCAACCTTTTCATCCAGATGTTTTGGCAAAACATATACTTTTTTTTCATATTTATTGGGATTATTCCAAAGTTCTATTTGTGCCGTTACCTGATTTGTAAAGGAAGCGCTCATAACAAAACTTGGATGTCCCGTAGCACATCCTAAATTTACTAATCTTCCTTCTGCTAACAATATAATCCTTTTGTTATCTGGAAATGTTATTTCATGAACTTGTGGCTTTATTTCATCCCATTTATAATTTTTTAAAGCTTCAACTTGAATTTCATTATCAAAGTGTCCGATATTGCAAAGTATTGCCCTATCTTTCATATCTCTCATGTGGTCTGCCGTAACTATGTCTTTATTTCCTGTTGCAGTAACTACAATATCTGCCTCTTTAATCATTTCATCCATTAAAACTACTTCATAACCTTCCATAGCAGCCTGAAGTGCACATATTGGATCTGTTTCTGTTACCATAACTCTTGCGCCACTTTGTCTTAGAGATGCAGCACTTCCTTTTCCAACATCTCCAAATCCCGCAACAATTGCAACTTTTCCAGACATCATAACATCTGTGGCTCTTTTAATCCCATCAACTAAGCTCTCCCTACAACCGTATAAATTGTCAAATTTGGATTTTGTAACAGAATCATTAACATTAATTGCAGGAACAAGTAATTTGCCTTCCGATTGCATTTTTTTTAAAGCTAAAACCCCAGTTGTTGTTTCCTCAGACAAGCCTTTAATTGATTTCATTAATTCTTTATATTCTTTGTGCATTAGCGCCGTTAAATCTCCCCCATCATCAAGTATCATATTAGGCTTCCAATCTTTTTTACCTTCAATTGTTTGTCTGACACACCACCAATACTCTTCCTCTGTCTCACCCTTCCATGCAAAAACTGGTACTCCTGATTTTGCAATAGCAGCAGCTGCATGATCTTGTGTTGAAAAAATGTTACATGAAGACCATCTAACCTCAGCACCTAACTCAACTAATGTTTCAATTAATACAGCAGTTTGGATTGTCATGTGAAGACACCCTAAAATTTTTGCACCTTTAAGAGGATGTTTTTCTTTGTATTCTTTTCTTAGCGCCATTAAACCGGGCATTTCTGTTTCTGCCAATGATATTTCTTTTCGGCCAAAATCAGCTAAGTTAATATCTTTTACTTTATAATCAGTCATGGAAGCTGCTTCTTTTAGCAATTATAAAATATTTTGCAACTGGTCATTAAGCCTTTGGAAAAATAATCTCAATTTTTGCTCCTTTGTTCTTATTATTAGTCGCAAATATTTGTCCATTGTGCAGATCAACAAGATTTTTAACTATATTTAGTCCCAAACCAGAATGTTTTCCAAACTTTTCAGGCCTATTACTATAAAATCTATTAAATATTTTTTTTGTATCTTTTTCTTTAAAACCTGCTCCTTGATCGATAACATTTAAATTTATATTTCCATTTTCTTTTTGAATTAATTCAACATTAATTTCTTGATGGTCTTCACTAAATGAAATTGAATTTTCTAATAAATTGGCAATAATTTGTTCAATTCTATTTTCAATTCCTAATATTATATAATCTTCTAATCCATTTGTTTTTAGCTTAATAGAAATTCCTCTTTTTGAATTATAAATGCTATTAAAATCATCAACCACTGACGTTACAATTGATTTTAAATTTATTTTCTGCATTTTTTCTGAGCTTATAGCTGCTTCATCTTTTAACATTTGAGAATAATCAGTAATTAACCTTTCTATTCTTTCAACATCATGTGAAACTATATTTATTAATTTGTCTCTTTGTTCTCTATTATCTGTTTCAGAAATAATTTCAGAAGCACTTTTTAATGAAGCAAGAGGATTTCTTATTTCATGAACCAAATCAGTTGAAAAATTCTCAGCAGTATTTACTCTTTGTTGAAGTTCGTGAGTCATCTCATCTAATGATTTTGATAGAATTCCAAGTTCATCATTTCTATTTTTTAATCTTTCTATGTTTGTTTTTTCCTTACTTTTATCTTTGATTATTTTTGTATAAGTAACTAAATTTTTAATAGGTTTTAAAAAATATCTATTTAAAACAATAGAAAATATCAAAATAACTATAGCAACTACAAAAGCAGTTCTCATTATAAAGCTTTTTCTTTCATTTATTGCTGCTCTAATATCATTTGCATTTTCTGTAATTGCAAGAAATCCAATATTAACTCCATCTATATTAACATTTTTAATTGTAGTTAAAAAAAATTGACCAAAATTTTCTTGTGTAAATGTAAATGATTTTCCAAAATTTTTGGATTCAGAATATTTTAACAAAATATCATTTAATGGAATTGCTTTATCTTTGTTAATATTTTTTTTTTTTACTATTTTTTTATTTGTTTCATCGTCAAATATTTCAAGCTCAATAATGTCTAACTTTTGAGAAAATGACCTAGGATCAAGATCTAATGTGTCTGTATCTCCAACCAACTTATACTGACTATCAAATAAAATAACTCGATCTAAATTTTGAAATAAAAATCTAATTGAAAATAAAAATTTTCTTATATCATCCTCATTAAATTTTATTTTAAGTCTTTGTATATGATTTAATGTTTTTTTTTTTATCAAATCTGGCTTAACACTGCTAAGATAAATAAACGTAAAGCTACCAATAACAATAAATATAATTAAATTAATAAATAAAAATTTTTTTAAAATAGATAAGTTTCTTAAAAAAGTTTTGAACATCAACTAACGTTCCATCTATACCCGCTACCATATCTAGTTTCTATTGCAGAAAAATTAGCATCAATTTTTTTAAATTTTTTTCTTATTCTTTTAACATGACTATCTATAGTACGATCTTCAATATCAGTATCTTCTCTGTAAGCAATATCCATAAGTTGTGATCTCTCTTTTATAATACCTGGTCTTTTGGCCAGTTCTCTTACAATTAAAAATTCAGTAGTTGTTAATTTATCTGGTAATTGTTTTCCATCCCATTCACATTCTAGCTGAGAAGGATCTAATTTCAATTTTCCGTGCACTATAATATTCTTTGTATCTTCTATATTACTAATATTTTTTTTTCTTAACTGTACACGAATTCTTTCAACCAAAACTTTTATTGAAAAACCACCTGATTTTTTTACAAAATCATCTGCTCCTAATTTTAAACCTAATAATTCATCAATCTCATCATCTTTCGATGTTAAAAAAATTACAGGCAAAGATGTTTTTTTTCTTAACTTCTTTAAAAGTTCTTCACCATCCATTTTTGGCATT
>CACJGR010000038.1 GCA_902592985.1 uncultured Pelagibacteraceae bacterium
ACTGCAAAACAACTTATATCTATCGATTGATAAGTTCCAGTTGTAATAAGCTCTGTTAAAGCTCTACCAATTCCAGGCGCTTGCATTAAACCTCTGCCAGTAAATCCAGATGCCATATAGACATTGTCATATTTTGGATGTTTTCCAACTACAGCATTGTTATCTAATTTATTACAATCATAATAACCTGCCCATCCACCAGTTAATTTTAATTCTTCAAATGCTGGTATTCTTTGTGCAAGTGCAGGCCAAACTAATTCTTCAAAATCATTCCAAGCAGGGTCCAGATCATTAGCGTCAAATACTGAATTAGGTGATCCAGCTAAATATTCTTTGCCTTCTGGTCTCCAATATACGCCTGTCGTTAAATCACCTGTTAATGGCATTTCGGGAATATGTTTAGGACATTTAACTCTAAAGACAGTATGCTTTTGAGGAACAACTGGAATATCATCTAATAATTCTTTGGTCCAACAACCTGCAGCAGAAATAATAATTTTAGCATTTATTTCAGAAATACTTTTTACTTCACCTTTAATAAATTCGGCTCCTAATTCAATTGCTTTACTTTTAAGAGCGCTATGAAACATAAAAGGGTCTATCCATCCTTCGCTTTTGTTATCTGTGTAAGTTGCCGTTTCTATTCCATCACTATTTATATAAGGAAATATTTTTGATAATTCAGAACCTTTAATATTTTTTGTGTCTGCTTCACAAGCCTTATGATTTTCTAGAGCTCTATATTGTTCTTCTGCATCTTTGGGTCCAAACATAAGCAAGTAGCCATTAGGAACCATGCTAGCTGTAGGATTTGGATTTTTTTCTGTTTTTAATAACTCAGGTATTTGAAAAATAAATTCTCTTGCAAATTTTCCTAATAAAATATTTTCTTTTTGATAAAACTGCCTTCTAAATCCACCAAGAGATAATGGAAATGATGCATTTTTATAAGTTGGATCTCTTTCAATAACTTTTACTTTTCTTCCTTCTTTGGATAAAAAATATGCCGTTGATGCGCCAATTATTCCGCCACCAATAATAACTATATCGTCCATGAATCTTTAAGTTAGTAAAAATTATATAATAAGTTAATTAAGAGTAAAGATAGAATAATTTAAAATAAATGCAAAACACAACCATGCAATGTATGGAACCATTAACAAAGCGCTAATCTTATTAACTGGATAATAAAGTTTAATTAGCCAAACTACAAAAAAAATAATTAAACCAATTATAATTAAAGATACAAGTATTTGGTGAAATGCAAAAAAAGCTACGCTCCAGCTAGCATTTATTATTAAATGGACAAAATAAATAGTAAAAATTTTTTGAGTTTTTTTTGGATTTAACCATATCAACCAAATTGCAAAACCCATTGATAGATATAAAATAATCCAAATAGGTGCAAATATTAAATCTGGAGGATTAAAAGAAGGTTTAATAAGTTCAGAGTACCAAGGTTCTTTATAATAACTTGAAATATATCCACCCCACCATGACATAAAAAAAGATAAAAAAATAAATAAACCTAAATAAGTAAATTTTTTTGATTTTAAAGTGTCCATTAATAATATCCTCCTCCTAATAATTTATACTTTTTTGCTAAATATTGAGATTTCCTAGCGGACCACTGGCCAGCTTTGGTGCCGTGAGTACTAATAGCTTTGATCTGTTTAAACAATTTTCTTCTTAAGTTAGGTTTAGTATAGTTGCCATTTTTAATCTTGTTATCAATTTTCCATTCATTTCTATAGATCCTAACTTTATCAACTACATTTTTAGGTTGTTTTGAAAATTGTTTGCCTTTTTTTGTAGCTTTTCGTTTAGCTTTTGTAGTTTGTTTATATTCAAAAGAAGAAAGAGCTTTTATAGCTTTCTCTGGTAAATAACGCTCTCCAGTAATTGAAGATTTTTTTCCTGATTTAGTTTTCCATTTTTGTTTTGTCCAAGCTAATAAATTAATTTGTCTTTTAGATAACATAATTTTTAAGCTAATGTGGATCTTCCACCATCAACTCCTATTATTTGCCCTGTAATCCAGGAACTTTCTTCAGTGAGTAAAAATTTAGCCATTGCTGCCGCATCTTTTCCTTCTCCAATTCTTTTCATAGGATGTGCTTTGGCTATTCCTTCTGCCACAATTTTATTTTTTAGAATTGGTTCAGCTATTTTTGAATTAGTCAAACTTGGTGCTATACAATTTACTTTAATGTTTGGAGCAAATTCGGCAGCTAAAGAAACTGTCAAACCTTCAATAGCTCCCTTAACTGATGCAATAATACTATGATTAGTAAATCCTCTTTGGACTGCAACTGTTGAAAAAAGAACTATTGATCCTTTGTTTTTTTTTAAATTATCTTGAAAAGCTTTAATTACTTCTAAGATCGGAAAAAAATTTAATTTTAGACATTTTTGAAAATCTTCTTTATTGGTTTTACATAAGGGTTTTAAATCTATTGATCCAATACAATAAGCAATGCCTGATAAGTCAATGTCTTCAAATTCATTTTTTAAATTTTCATAGATATCATCTGACAAAATATCTAAAACTGTATAATCACATTCCAATTCTGATGATAGTCTCTCTAGCTCTTCATCATTTCTTCCGATTAGATGAATTTCTTTATTTGCTTGAGATAATTGTGTGGCAAGATTAGACCCAACAGAACCTGTTGCGCCAAATATAAGATATTTTTGCATAATGTTTTTAATGCTTTGCGTATAAATTTTTAATTAATTATTCCACACACATCTTGTCGCATCTTAGTCATTACATTTTTGTTAAAAATATATAAAATGTTTTTATGAGAAAGATATGGATAACAGGTGCAAGTAGCGGAATTGGAAAAGCATTAGCTATAAGATTTGCAAACGAAGGTTGGAAAGTTGCAGCTTCTGCAAGAAGAGTAAATTTATTAAAAGAATTAAGTGATAAATACCCAAATATTCAACCATTTCCTTTGGACGTTACGGATAGCAATAAATGCAAGTCTGTATTCAAAGATATTCTTGAAAAATTTGAAAATATTGAAATCTGTGTATTTGGAACAGGAATTCATGATCCCAAATCAGAAAAAAAATTTAATTTAGAAAAAATTAAAAAAATAATGGAAGTTAATTTTTTTGGAACAATGAATTCAATAAATTCAATCTATGATTATTATAAAGAGAAAAAA
>CACJGR010000039.1 GCA_902592985.1 uncultured Pelagibacteraceae bacterium
TAGAGAATAAAGAATTAAAGAAATATATTTCTTATTGGTTAGCTTTAATGTTTTGGATTGTTTCGATTATGATCGTAGTAGGTGGTCTTACTAGACTTACAGATTCGGGTTTATCAATAACTAAATGGCAGTTGTTTTCAGGATTTCTTCCACCTCTTAATATTAATCAGTGGAATGAGTACTTTGATTTATACAAAGAAATTCCTGAGTATAAATTACAAAATTACTCAATGTCCCTAAAAGAATTCAAAGTAATCTTTTGGTGGGAATTCATTCATAGATTTTTAGGTAGATTAATAGGTATTTTTTTTATTTTACCATTAATTTTCTTTTCCATAAAATTAGGATTTAGTAAAACAAAAAACTTATATGCAATTTTTATTTTAATATGTTTTCAAGGTTTTATTGGATGGTACATGGTCTCTAGTGGCCTGATAGACAGAGTTGATGTAAGTCATTATAGATTGTCATTACATTTGCTTTTAGCCTTTATAATTCTTTCATTAATTTTTTGGAACTATTTAAAATGTAAAAATATAAATTATCCACAAGATAAAATTAAAAATTTTTTACCGATTACCTTTTTGTTATTGTTATTTGTACAAATTATTATAGGTGCTTTTGTTTCTGGTATGGATGCTGGTAAAATTTATAATTCATGGCCGTTAATGGGGAAAAGTTATTTTCCAGATGACAATGTAATATCAAGTTTATTTAATCTTTCAGCTTTTAATGAACCTTCATTAATGCAATTTGTTCACAGAAATATAGCTTACTTAATATTTTTATTTTACTCACTGATTTTCTATAATGTCTATAAAAATAAATTATCAACTTTTTTTAAAACAATTAATATAATTGGTTTATTACTGTTATTACAAATAGTTCTAGGAATTTTAACTTTATTATCTGGCGCACAAATAATTATCTCATCTCTGCACCAAATAAGTTCAATTTTTTTAGTTAGTTCAGGTATATATTTACTATATCTTAATCTTTATACTAACTTACAGCTTTCAGACTAGGTTTTCCTGATGCAGATAAAGCTTGATCTAAATCAGCAATAATATCATCTGGATGTTCTATTCCAATGGACAATCTAACATATCCAGGTGTAACACCTGCCGCTAAAAGTTCTTCTTGAGTCAATTGACTGTGGGTAGTTGTGGCTGGATGAATTGCTAGACTTCTAGCATCTCCAATATTTGCTACATGGTAAAACATTTTTAATGATTCAATAAATTTTTTACCTGCTTCAACTCCACCTTTAACTTCAATACCGACTAAGCCACCATTTCCACCATTAAAGTATCTTTTTGCTCTATCTCCAATTTCACCTTTGTGCACATTTGGATAAATAACTCTATCTACATTTTTGTGTTTAGATAAATAATCAACAACTTTTTGTGCATTTGAACAATGTTGTTTCATTCTTAAAGCAACCGTCTCTAGACCTTGTATGATACCAAAAGCATTATCAGGCGCTAAAGGAGCTCCAAGGTCTCTTAATAGAACTACTCTTGCACGTACAGCAAAGGCAACATTTGCTCCAGTAAGTTGAGGAACTACTTCTCCCCATACAGCACCACCATAACTAGCATCCGGTTCATTAAATAAAGGTTGTCTTTTTGGGTTTGCTGTCCAATCAAAGTTTCCACCATCAACTAAACAACCTCCAATAACTGTGCCGTGACCACCAATGAATTTAGTCAATGAATGAATTACTACAGCAGCACCATGTTCTATTGGTTTACAAATTACGGGTGAAGCAGTGTTATCCATTATTAGCGGTATATTATGTTTTCTTCCTATATCAGCAACCTCTTTAATAGGAAAAACTCTTAGATATGGATTTGGCAAAGTTTCAGCATAAATAGCTCTAGTTTTATCATCAATTAGTTTTTCAAAGTTTTTTGGATCAGAAGGGTCTGCATATCTAACTTCTATACCAAGTTTTTTTAACGTATGAGTAAATAAATTTACCGTACCTCCGTAAAGATCAGTAGAACTAATAAAGTTATCGCCCGATTGGCATACATTAGTTATTGCAAAAGTAGATGCCGCTTGACCTGATCCAACTGTTACACATGCCAAACCACCTTCAAGAGCTGCAACTCTTTTTTCTAACACGTCATTTGTAGGATTCATAATTCGGGTATAAATATTCCCAAACTCTTTTAATGCAAATAAATTCGCCGCATGATCAGTATTGTTAAACTGATATGAAGTTGTTCTATAAATTGGAACTGCAACAGCTGTAGTAGCTGGATCGTTTCTATAGTCTCCACCATGTAACGCTATAGTTTCCGCGTGTTTTATTGTTTTTGTCATTTTATCTCCTTTTTTAGTGCTTTAGTTTAACAAGGCGCACAATTTAGTTAAATGCCTAGCCAAAAAAAAACCGCCATAATGACGGTTATAACTTCAACTAGTCCACTTTAGCAGTTATAGCCCGCAAGCGATCAAATCGGCAAATTGAAAACTAACAGAATAAGTATTCATTTCAATCAAATAATATTCTAAAAAAATTGACTTTATTGATAAATCTCAGTATTTATGCGCATTCTTATGACAAAATTTGTTAAAAAAGGTGAAGTTACAAACTCTTGGTTTGAAATTGATGCAAAAAATGCTGTTGTTGGAAGATTGGCTACCGTTATTTCAAAAATTATTAGAGGAAAAAATAAAAATACTTTTACTCCTCATATGGATCATGGAGATTTTGTTGTTGTAAAAAATATTGAAAAGATAAAATTTACAGGAAAAAAATTTCAAAATAAAAAATATTATAGACACACTGGTTATCCTGGAGGAATAAAAGAAACAACACCTGAAAAGCTTTTTGAAAAAAAACCAGCCGAAAGTTTAAAATTAGCTGTTAAAAGAATGTTACCAGGTGGGACGCTTGGAAAAAAACAACTAACTAAATTAAAAATTTATTCTGGTGAAAACCATCCTCACTCAGCCCAAAACCCTAAAATCATTGATTTAACCAAACTAAATAGTAAAAATTTAATAAGAAATTA
>CACJGR010000040.1 GCA_902592985.1 uncultured Pelagibacteraceae bacterium
TAGTTGAGGGAAGAAAACCAGTGATAGCAAAAGTACATGGAGCGGCTTATGCAGCTGGTTGTCAATTAGCTGCCAGTTGTGATTTAGCTTATAGTACAAATGATGCAATGTTTGCTACTCCTGGGGTAAATATAGGATTATTTTGCAGCACGCCAATGGTTGCTGTTAGTAGAAAAGTAAATAGAAAAAGAATGATGAAAATGCTTTTAACAGGAGAACCTATAAAAGCTAATTATGCTAAAGAAATCGGGTTAATTAATAATCATTTTTCAAAAGCAAAATTAGATAGAGAAGTTTTAAAACTAGCAAAAACAATTTCATCAAAATCAAATTTAACAATAAAAATTGGAAAGCAAGCATTTTATAAACAATTAGAAATGCCCTTGAGAAAAGCTTACGCTTATACAAGTAGAATGATGACTTTAAATATGATGGCGATAGATGCTAAAGAAGGAATATCTGCTTTTTTAGAAAAAAGAAAACCAAAGTGGAAAAATAAATAAGAGATGATCAAATAAATTTATTTGATATATTTTTTTAAATTATTTTCTGTGGGAGGATCAATGTTTTATGAACCAAAAAAAGGACATCCATTTTCAATCGATCCATATAAGTCTCTCATTTTTCCAAGACCTATCGGATGGATTTCAACAATAAGCAAAAAGGGCATACCAAATTTAGCACCTTATTCTTATTTTAATGCCGTAGCTGACTATCCACCACAAGTTATGTTCTCTGAAGAAGCATCAATTTCACATAATAGGTATAAAGATTCTCTATCAAATATTCTTTCAACTAAAGAATTTGTTGTTAATTTTGCTACTTTAAAAACACGCAAACAGATGGCTCTCTCATCCATAGACGCACCTTCAGATGTTGATGAATTTAAATTTACAAAACTTAAAAAGCGTAAATCAAAAAAAGTAAGAGCCCCGTCCGTTGCTGAAAGCCCTGTGAATCTAGAATGCAAATTGTTAAAAATATTAAAGTTAAAATCTAACTTTAAGAAATATGGTACAATTGTCATTGGTGAGGTTATCGGAATATTTATTAATAATAGATTTATAAAAAAAGGACGTGTAGATAGTGCGGCTATGCGTTATGTTGCGCGATTGGGATATTCTGAATATACTACAGTCACTTCCAAATTTAAAATGCACCATCCAAAATGGAAAATAAATAATGAGAGATGATCAAATAAAAGATATTCTTAAAAACTCAAAAACAATTGCAATGATTGGTGTAAGTTCAGAAACAAAAGGTGAAGATCGAAATAATTTAAAAAGAAAACCAGCTAATGTCGTTATGAAATATATGCAGGATTTTGGCTATAAAGTAATACCAATTAATCCTTTTGCTGAAGGAGAAGTAATAAATGGAGAAAAAGTACTTAGTAGTCTAGAAAAAATTTCTGAACCAATAGACATAGTAGATATATTTCGACCTTCAAAAGAGACACCTGGTATTGCAAATCAAGCAGTTAAAATTGGAAGTAAAGTGTTGTGGTTACAGTATGGAATTCAAAATGAAGAAGCAAAGAAAATTGCTGAAAATGCAAAAATTCAATATGTCTCCAACAAATGTATAAAGCAGGAGTATCAGAAGTTATTTCAAAAAGCTAATCCGGTATTCCCAGTACTAAAAAATTAGTGAAGAAAATATTTTCTGTTCAAGAAATTCACAATATAGAAAAAAAAGAATTTAAAAAACTAAAAAGTTCCTACGTACTAATGAAAAGAGCAGGAATTAACTGCGCGAAAAAAATATATAAATCAAAATTAAATAGTAAATTTATTGTTTTGTGTGGACCAGGAAATAATGGAGGCGATGGCCTGGTTATTTCTCAAGTTTTAAAAAAATTTAATCAAAATGTTATTTTATACTGTCTTAAGCCTATAGCTTATAAAAAAGATGCAAAAATCGCTTTTAAAAAAAATCGATTAATCAAAAATAATTATAACTGTTTAAATATTCCTAAAAAATCTGTGATTATTGATTGTCTATTTGGGATTGGTCTAAATAGAAAAGTTAAGGGAATGTATAAAAATATCATTAAAAAAGTTAACAAATCAAAACAATATGTGATTTCCATAGATATTCCTTCAGGAATTAATGGTGATAATGGAAAAATAATGGGAGAAGCCATTAAAGCTAATTCAACTTATACATTACATGCAAAAAAAATTGGACTTACTATTAATTCTGGAATGAAATATTCAGGTAAGGTTAGTATAATTAATATTGGAATTAGATGAAAAAAATTTTTATTGTTTATGCACATTATAATGATGCATCTTTTAATGCATCTATTAAAAAAACATTTATAGAAACAGCAGAGGAAAAAGGTCATCAGATAGATCTTGTTGACCTTTATAAAGAAAAATTTAATCCAGTTTTTTCAGGAGAAGAGCCAGACGCTGTAGTTATTGATCATCAAAAAAGAATAGAAAGATCAGATATAATTGTTTTAATCGGACCAATTTGGAATTTTAGAATGCCAGCAATTCTTGAAGGATGGATTGACAAAGTTTTAGCGCCGCCATGGGCATTTAAATTTAAAAAATTATTTGGAAATTATGGTTATCCTATAGGTAATTTAGAAACAAAAAAGGCGATTGTATTTTGTACATATGGATCTCCTCAATTTGCTATTAGAACTTTTTTTTTAAATATGCCTACTAAAAGACTTCGAAGAGGTGTGTTTAATATCTGCGGAATTAAAGATGTTGTGTATAAAAGATATTTTGCAGTTCCTTTTGTAACAGAACAAAGTAGAAAAAAATTCTTAGAAGAAGTTAAAAAGACTGCAATAAAATTATAGAATGAAGAAATTTTTTCCTATATTTTTTTTAATATTATTTTTTAATTTCTATTTACCAACTAACGCGGGGCCTTGGCCAAAAAATTACTATAAAGGAAAATTTTATGACAGTGTTAAAGGTTTTTTTTTAGTAGCTAACAAAACAATGAGAGA
>CACJGR010000041.1 GCA_902592985.1 uncultured Pelagibacteraceae bacterium
AAAAAAAATTAAATTAATTAATGGTGAAATTAATAATAAAAAAATCACAATAAATTCAGATATTAAGATTAATAAACCTATTAAGTATGGGATTGGTTTTGATGTACATAGATTAGTTCCTAAAAGAAAGTTGTATTTAGGTGGTATTAAAATTCCATCAAATATAGGAACATTAGGACATTCTGATGGTGATCCAGTTCTTCACGCTATTGCAGATTCCATTCTTGGAGCATGTAGGATGGGAGATATTGGTGAAAAATTTTCTGACAAAAGTAAAAAATTTAAAAATATAAGATCAACTATTTTATTATCGAAACTAGTAAAAAAAATTAAAAAAAATTATTTGATAAATAATATTGATATAAATATAATTACACAAACTCCTAAAATTCAAAAATATAAAAATAAGATGATTAAATCTATTGCAAATTTATGTGAATTATCAATTTCACAAATTAATATTAAAGGTAAAACAACTGAAAAATTAGGTGTTATAGGAAAAGAAAAAGCTATAGCATGTGAAGTAATAACTTCAGTTATTAAAAATGCTTAACAATATAAACTTTTTGTTTGTAACTCTTCTTGGAATAGGAAAAATTAAAAAAATCCCTGGAAGTTTTGCATCTTTAGTTACAACATTTTTTTTATTTTTTTTATTTCATTTTTTAAATATTTCCCCAGAAATTATTTTAATTTCTGTAATTGTAATTTTTTTTATTTCACTTTATTCAATTAATATTTTTATAAAAGATTTAGATAATAAAGATCCTAAAGAAGTAGTAGTTGATGAGTTTATTGGCCAATCAATTCCTATATGTCTTTATGAGATTGCTCATGAAGGGGCAATAGAATCCAATCAAGTATTAACATTTTATTTTATAATGTTCATATTATTTAGGATTTTTGATATCATTAAACCTTACCCTATTAGCTATTATGATAAAAATTTTAAAAATAGTTTTGGTGTTATTATGGATGATGTCTGTGCTGGTTTGTATGTAGTTGCAGTACTTGTTTTATATATGGTTGTAAGTTCATGAAAAAACTTTCTCTAAAGTTAGTTAAATTATTAACCAAGAAAAAATTTAAGATCTCTTTTGCTGAATCTTGTACTGGTGGATTACTTTCAAGTTCACTTACTTCAATTAATGGTTCTTCTAAAGTTTTTACTCTCGGACTGGTTGTTTATTCAGATCAATCAAAAATAAACATACTCAAAGTACCAAAAAACACCATAAAAAAATATGGCGCCGTTAGTTACGAGACGTGCTTATCTATGGTTAAAAATTTAAACAAAATTAGCAAAACTAATATGTCAGTTTCTGTTACTGGTATAGCTGGTCCTAAAGGAGGAAATAAACAAAAACCATTGGGTTTAGTTTTTATTGGTATTAAAAAGGGCAACAAAATGTTGGTTAAAAAACATTTTTTTAAAAATAAGAAAAGAATACATATTCAAAAAGCAGCTGTTAATAAAGCTTTAAATTTAATTTTGCGTTTTCTTGAATAAATCTTCCGCCCTTTTCTGAAAAGCCTCTGCAATCTTATCAAGGGCAAATTGAAAAGATTTTGTCATTACTATATTTAAAAATTCATTTTTAAGTTCAAAATCAACTTCAAAGGAAACTTCGGTAAAATTATTCTCTTCTTTAAAATGCCATGTATTTTCTAAATGTTTTAAGGGACCATCTAAATTAGTTACAAATATGGAGTCATCTTTTTTATTATATTTAACATCACTTTTGTAGGTATCTTTAAAAGGACCTTTTCCAATTGTAAGATCTCCAACAATTAATAATAAATTACCTTTTTCTTTTTTTTCATAAACTTTTGCACTCATGCAAAAAGGAACAAATTCTGGATATTTTTCTATATCAAGAACTAGATCAATTAACTGTTCTTTTTTGCATTCAATAAATTTTTTAACTGATGCTCTGGGCATAAGTTTGATACAGTCTATTCATTTGAAGCTTAGCAAAATCTTCATCTGCATGATAAGAAGATCTGGTTAAAGGAGAAGATGAAACTAATAAAAAACCTTTCGACTTAGCTATAGATTCCAATTCTTTAAATTCATCAGGATGATAATATCTGCTTAAAGGATGGTGTTTAACAGAAGGTTGCAGGTATTGTCCTATTGTTAAAAAATCCACTTCTGCAGATCTTAAGTCATCCATAACTTGTAAAACTTCATCTTTATTTTCTCCCAAACCCACCATTAAACCAGATTTGGTAAAAATGTTTTTATCAATTATTTTTACATTTTTTAAAAGTTCCACTGAAGAAAAGTATCTAGAACCAGGTCTAACTTTTTTATAAAGTCCTGGAACAGTTTCAATATTATGGTTAAATACGTCTGGTCCACTTTCAATAATTCTTTTATAAGATTCTCCTTTTCTTAAAAAATCTGGAGTTAAAACTTCTAAAGTTGTTTTAGGATTATTTTTTTTTGTTTCTAAAATTACATTGTAAAAATGATTAGCACCACCATCATCAAGATCATCTCTATCAACTGAAGTAATTACAGCATGTTTTAAATTTAATTTTTTAACAGCAGATGAAATTTTAAATGGCTCTAATGGATCTAATTTCCCAGGTTTACCTGTTTTAACATCACAAAAAGCACAAGCTCTTGTGCACGTATCGCCCATTATCATAAATGTTGCATGTCGTTTACTCCAACATTCAGTAATATTTGGACAGTTTGCTTCTTGGCAAACAGTTACTAAATTATTTTGATTAACAATAGTTTTTGTAAAAAAAAATTCTTTGCTATTCGTAAGTTTAGATTTTATCCACTCAGGTTTTTTCTTAATTGGATTAATTGG
>CACJGR010000042.1 GCA_902592985.1 uncultured Pelagibacteraceae bacterium
CAAGTGCAATCAAACCAATTTTTGGGTTTTGATTTTTGTTGAATTTTGGATTTATTTTTGTTGAATACATTTTAAAAAAAAAATATATCATAAAGTATTTAATATTCACTAAAATTAAAAGGTTGTTATGAAAATAGGATTTATAGGGCTTGGAAATGTTGGGGGTAAATTAGCAAACAGTTTGTTGAGAAATAAGTTTGATTTAACTGTACGAGACTTAGAAAAAAACTTAACAAATGATTTTAAAAATAGAGGTGCAAAGATTTCGAAAACTGCAAAAGAACTAGCTGAGCAAACTGATTTAATCATTACATGTCTTCCATCTCCTGAAGCATGTGCAAAAGTTATGGAATCGCCTGAAGGAGTTATTAATGGACTTTCAAAAAATAAAATATGGTTGGAAATGAGTACAACAGATGAATCTGAAGTTAAAAGACTAGGAAAGTTAGTTGTAAATAAAAAAGCAATCCCCTTAGATGGTCCAGTTAGCGGTGGGTGCCATAGAGCTGCAACAGGAAATATTGCCATTTTTGTTGGTGGTGAAAGAAATAGTTTTGAAAAAATATTGCCAATTTTAACCATTATGGGTAGAAAAATTCTCCACACTGGTGAGCTTGGAACTGCATCGGTCTTGAAAGTAATTACCAACTATTTGGCTTCAGTTCATTTAGCGGCTCTTGGTGAAGCATGGACTATTGCTAAAAAATCAAATCTTGATCTTAATAAAACCTACAAAGGAATAGCTATTTCATCAGGTAATTCATTTGTACATGAAACTGAAAGTCAGGTAATTCTAAATGGATCATACAATATAAATTTTACTATGGATTTGGTTGAAAAAGACATGACTTTATTTAATGATTTGTCCAAAAAATTAAAAACTCCATTAGAAATATCCCCTTTTGTTTTAGATATATTTAAAGACGCTAATAAAAAATATGGATCAAGAGCATGGTCTTCGATGGTCGTTAAGAGGCTTGAAGATAAATTTGGAATAGATTTTAGAACTTCTGGATTTCCTGAAGAATTAACCGATAATGAAAAAAAAGAAAAAGGATATGAAATCTAACTAATATGTTAATAATTATTCATGCTTGATAAAAAAAAATTTTATATAAATGGAAAATGGGTTAAACCTTTTAAATCAAATGACTTTGAAGTAATTAATCCGTCTAATGAAAAACCTTTTGCTATTATTTCTCTAGGATCTAAAGAAGATACCGATGCTGCAGTTAAAGCTGCTAAAGAAGCTTTTGTAAAATGGAAAGAAACTTCGAAAGAAGAAAGAATAAATTTTTTAGAAAAATTACTTAAAATTTATAAAAAAAGATTTAATGAATTAGCTGAAGCACAATCAATGGAAATGGGAGCTCCTATTGATTATGCAATATCAGCACAAACTGCATCTGGCCAGTCACATTTAGAAGATTTTATATTAAGATTGAAAAATTTTAAATTCGAAGAACATTTTGACTCAAAATCTAACAATCATATAAGTTATGAACCAATTGGAGTCTGTGGTTTTATTACTCCATGGAATTGGCCAATTAATCAAATAGTATTAAAAGTAATCCCAGCTTTTGCAACTGGTTGTACAATGATTCTTAAACCATCTGAAATAGCTCCTATTTCAGCATTGTTATTTGCTGAAATGATAGATGAGGTAAGTTTTCCTAAAGGAGTTTTTAATTTGGTTAATGGGGATGGGGCCGGAGTTGGAACACAAATATCTGGTCATCCAGATATTGATATGGTTTCTTTTACGGGATCAACAAGAGCAGGAAAACTAATTACAAAAAGTGCAGCTGATACAATTAAAAGAGTTTGTTTAGAGCTAGGTGGCAAAGGCGGAAATATAGTTTTTGCAGACTCATATCCTAACGCTGTAAGAGATGGAATTAAAAATGTAATGAGCAATTCTGGCCAATCATGTGATGCACCTACAAGAATGCTTGTAGAAAAATCTATTTATGAAAGAGCTGTTAAAGAAGCATCGAATGAAGCAAATAAAATTAAAGTCGATGTTGCTTCAAAAAAAGGGGATCACATAGGCCCTGTGGTTTCAAAAGTTCAATACGATAAAATAATTAATCTAATTAAAAGTGGAATCGATGAAGGAGCAACACTAACTGCAGGAGGTCCAGAACTTCCTGATGGTTTGGACAAAGGGTATTTTATTAAACCAACTATATTTACTGACGTTACAAATGATATGCAAATAGCAAAAAAAGAAATTTTTGGACCCGTTCTTTCTATAATCCCATTCGAAACAGAAGAAGAAGCAATTACAATTACTAATGACACAGAATACGGTCTTGGAAACTACCTGCAAACTGAAGATAAAGAAAAAGCAAAAAGAGTTGCTAAAAAATTAAGATCAGGATGTGTTTATATTAATGGAAATGCTGCTGATTCTGGGACACCTTTTGGTGGATATAGACAATCTGGTAATGGTCGTGAAGGTGGCACTTGGGGATTAGAAGAATTCTTAGAGATAAAAACAATTACAGGATGGAACTAACAACATTAAATGGGTCATCTATTAATCCATAGAGGATTAGCTAAAAAAAATTTATCAGAAAACACTATCACAGCTTTTAGATATTGTTTTAAAAAAAAATATGGCATTGAAACAGATATTCATTGCACAAAAGATAATAAAATCATTTGTTTTCATGATTTTAATTTAAAAAGTAAATTTAAAATAAATAAGCTTATAAAAAAAACAAATTATAAAGAATTATTAAAAATCAGTAAATCTAAGAAAAAACCTATTCCGCTCTTAAAAGATCTAAAAAAATTATCAAAAAATAAGAAAT
>CACJGR010000043.1 GCA_902592985.1 uncultured Pelagibacteraceae bacterium
GTAACTGGTAATGCTTTAACTAGCCATCCTGACATCAACATGATTTCTTTTACAGGATCAACAAGAGCTGGAGCTTTAATATCGCAAAATGCAGCAAAAGATTTTAAAAGAATAAGCTTAGAATTAGGTGGAAAAGGCGCAAATATAATTTTTAAAGATGCTGATTCAGAAGCAGTAGCAAGAGGTGTTCTAAGATGTTTTAGAAATTCAGGACAATCCTGTAATGCCCCTACAAGAATGCTTGTTGAAAAGTCAATTTACAATGAAACTGTAGAAAAAGTAAAAGAATTAGCAAATAACACCAAGGTAGATTCACCACAAAAGGATGGTGATCACATTGGACCGGTAGTTTCTGAAATACAATTTAATAAGATTCAAACATTAATTCAAAAAGGAATAGAGGAAGGTGCGAAATTAGTTGCCGGAGGAACTGGTAAGCCTAAAGGTTTAGAAAAAGGTTATTATGTAAAACCAACAGTTTTTGCAGATGTTAATAATCAAATGGAGATTGCAAGAACTGAAATTTTTGGTCCAGTACTGTCTATAATTCCTTTTGAAAATGAAGATGAAGCTATTTCAATAGCTAACGATACTCCATATGGTTTAACAAATTATATTCAAACGCAAGATAAAGAAAAAGTTAAAAGAGTTGCAAGAAAACTTAGATCAGGAATGGTAGATGTAAATGGAGTTGGTATAGCCGTAAGTTCTCCTTTTGGTGGATATAAACATTCGGGCATAGGAAGAGAAGCTGGCACCGAGGGTTTAATAGAGTTTTTAGAGGTTAAAACCGTTGGAGGTTGGAACTAAAATTAATTTGCTATTGAGTTTTTTTTAATTCCTTCAAGTAAATTTAAACATTTTTTAAGTTCATCTAGAACAATGTATTCATCAACTTTATGAGCTTGTTCAATTGACCCTGGACCACAAACAACAGCGCTAATGCCTATTTCCTGAAATAACCCAGCTTCTGTCCCAAAAGAAACAACTTCCCTTGAGTTATCTCCTGTTAAACTTGAAACTAATTCACATGCTTCAGATTTTTCATCTCTATTAAATCCTATGATTTCACCTATAATTTCTTTTTTTATAGAAGACTCAGGATGAATTTTTTTCATTTCAGGTAAAAGAACTTCACTCGCAAATTTATCAATTTCTAAATTAACCCAAACACCGTCATCTTTGACTACTGGTCTTAATTCCCAATCCACATTGCATTTATCTGCTATTACATTTCTAGCTATACCTCCATTAATACCGCCAATTTGTAAAGTTGTATAAGGTGGATCAAAAAAAGAATCTTTTGGCGTTCTTTTTTTTAAAGTTTCTCTAATTTCTAAAAGTTTATTTATATATTTTGCTGCATACTCAATAGTGTTAACTCCTTTTTGTGGAGCAGAACCATGACCAGCAAGTCCTTTAAAATGAGTTGTATATTCATATGTACCTTTATGACCATCTATTATTTTCATATTAGTTGGTTCACCAACTATACAAATTCCATCTTTAATTCCTCTTTTTGACATTTCTTTTATTAATATAGGTGCACCTTGACAGGCAGTTTCTTCGTCAAACGTAAATGAAAAATGGATATCTCGATCCAAGTTTGCTTTAGAATAAATTGGAGCGTAGGCTAGAGTGCAAGCAATGAAGCCTTTCATATCACAAGATCCACGCCCAAATAGTTTATTTCCTTTAATAGTTGCTTTAAATGGGTCTGTGCTCCATCCTTTTGAAACAGGAACTACATCTGTATGACCAGACAGTATAATTGGTTTTTTTCCATTTGGTTTTTTTGCTTTTAGTGTTGCAAATAAGTTAACTCTTTTTTTTTCATTATCAAAAGTTTTAAATGAGGTTGCCCCCAGTTTTTTTAAAATTTCATCACAGTAGTTAATTAAAGAATTATTATCTTCTCCAGATATAGTTTTAAAAGCAATTAAATCCGTAAGTATTTTTACAGAACTTTCATACAATGTTTGCAAATTATTTTCTGTACTCATATGTTAAATGAATTATATAGTAATTCTATGAAAGAACAAATAACCTACGATAACTTTGATAAAGTAGATTTAAGAATTGGAACAGTAATTTCCGTTAAAAAAAATGAAAAAGCTAGAAAACCCTCTTTAATTATTGAGGTTGATTTTGGGGGTGAAATTGGAATTAAACAATCTTCTGCCCAAATTACACACTACTATAATGAAGAAAGCTTAACTGGGAAGCAGGTAATTGGTGTTTGTAACTTTCCAGAAAAAAATGTTGCAGGAGTTAAATCTCAGTTTCTAGTTCTAGGAGCCCTTGAAGAAGATGGCAAGGTAGTTTTAGTACATCCGTCTCAACCAACTAAAAACGGTTTAAAAATTGCTTAAATAAACTAACTGAGGTATGCACCCAAATTTATTATCATTAATGTTATTTTGTTTTGTAACAAGCTGCACGCCAGGTCCTAACAATATTTTGGCTTCTTATTCGTCATTTAATTTTGGTATAAAGAAAACATTTCCACATATGTTAGGAGTTGCCTTAGGCTACACTTCAATGATAACTATCTTAGATGTTGGTTTAATTTTTCCATTTAAAAAGTATCCCATCATTCAA
>CACJGR010000044.1 GCA_902592985.1 uncultured Pelagibacteraceae bacterium
TAAGTGAAATGATAGAACCACCTTATGAGTGTATTAATAAAATTGGTAAAAATTGGAAATTATTGTCTAAAAAACTATTAATAAACAGACAAAATTTTAAAAAATATTATTTTATCACCGGCTCAATGTATTATTTTTCAAAAGATTTTTTTATAAAAAACAGAAGAACATTTACAGAGGATACATATGCATATGAAGTTGATAAAATTAACTTTGTTGATATCAATACAAAATTTGATTATGAAAACGCAAAGTTATTATTTAAAAAGAAATATAGAAACTGATTAAATGCCAGGAAATGAAATTATAGGCAAAGACGAGTTTAATGAATTAAAAAAAATATTTACTATAAGTGGTGGTGTTTTATTTGCTCATGCTTTTGATAAAAGAAGAAAAAGAATATTTAGAATAAGAATATTTGAAAAAACATTATCAAAATTTTTTTCAAGTAAATACGTGCAATGCGTAAGCTCAGGTACAGCTGCAATTAAAATTGCTTTAAAATCATTGGGCATCAAACCTGGCGATGAAGTTATTACTCAAGGATTTAATTTCATTGCAACTATTGAAGCAATTTTAGATGTTGGGGCAACTCCAATAATAACAAATATTGACGATACATTAAACATGTGTCCTGTGGATTTAAAAAAAAAAATTACTTCCAAAACTAAAGCAGTAATTCCTGTTCATATGTTAGGTTTTGCAGCTAATATGGACAAAATAATAAGTATTTGTAAAAAAAAAAAAATACCAATTCTAGAAGATAATTGTGAATCTGTTGGCGCAAAACTTAAAAATAAATTTTTAGGTACTTTGGGAGATATCGGGGTTTTCAGCTTTGACTTTGGTAAAAATATAACCACTGGAGAAGGTGGGGCAATTTTAACTAATAAAAAAAAATTGTTTAAATATTGTAGAGAATATCATGACCATGGTCATGAATTAAATCCTAAACTCCCTAGAGGCTTAGATACAGTCAAAATTTTTGGATTTAATTATAGAATGACAGAAATGCAAGGAGCAATCGGAATAGCACAAATAAAAAAATTAAATTTAATACTAAAAGAAAATAAATATAGATATAGAGCCCTTGAAAATTTAGTTTCAAAAAAGTTTAAAATAAGGGAGAAAATAAAATTTAATGAACCATCATATGATACTTTTATGTTTAAAGTTGAAAATTCTCAAAATAGAAAAAAAATAATTAATTATTTAAAAAAAAATGGCGTAGGAACAAAAAATGTTCCAGATGCAATTAAGTGGCATTTTGCTACTTACTGGAAACATGCAGTAAGAAAAAGTCAAATTAAATCAATTAAAAGATCACACAAAAAAATCAAAAATTACATTGCAATTCCAATATTATTGAAAAAAAATGTTGCAATATATAAGAAAATTGGAAATTTTATTAAAAATATCTGAGCATTTTCATCCAATTTATTAAATAGAATTTATCATAAAAATTATCTTATAAATATATAATTAAATGTTTTACTAAATTTAGTCTTTTTTGATTTAGATAGTTCGAAACTATTTTTCTTATGCAAAATTTTAAATCCATTATTATGCATAATGTTCAATATCTGGTCTAACTGTTTTTTAAAATTTTCATTTATTTCAATAGATAAACTTTTTAAATTTATATTATTTAAACAACTTTCAGCTCCACCGAGAATTAAGTGTTCTAAACCATCTACATCCATTTTTATATAATTAGGAAAATCTAAAAAGTTTTTTTCTATAATATAGTCTATTGTTGTTCCAAACAGTTGGTAGCTCATATTTGATTTAAATTCTTTTCCTTCAAAATCAAAATCCTCGCCGAAAGAATTTAATGCACCTCCCTCTTTAAAATGTGTTTCTTTCATCATCGCAAATTTGTTTGCTTTATTTGTTAAAGGATTAGAAAAAATTTTTATTTTTTTTTCCAATTTATTTATAGAAATATTTCTACTAAGAACTCTTAAATTACTAGTAGAAGGCTCGAAACTGATTACTTCAGAATTACTATGTTTTAAAGCAGCATAAATAGAATAAAGTCCAATGTTGGCTCCGATGTCCCATAAAATAAATTTTTTTGTATTATCAAAACTGTTAATCCATTCTAAAGTTTCTGGCTCTTTTGTAAAAAAGCTGTTAACTCTCCATTCAGTAATTTGATTGGGAATAAAAAAAATTATTTTTTTATTTAAAACTTCAATAGATTTATAGGAGTCGTCATGCAT